>CAZSXM010000024.1:0-68095 GCA_964610435.1 uncultured Pirellulales bacterium
GGCAGAACCGCCCCATGGCCGCCTAGAATCTACCTACAAACGTGCAGTGCACCCACCCTCAGACGAAAGAACGGACGCCCAATCTTGTCCAGCCTCCCCATGGAATCGGGACGCAGGGCAAGTCGAACTGCCCGTTCTCAGATAGGATCGACCAACGGCGTCTCGGTTCGCCTCAACGGGGCGATCTTGTCAGCGGTGCCGATGACGATCAGCCGGTCGCCGTCGAGCAGCCGCTCGTTGGGGCTCGGCGAGGTGAGTCGTTCATCGCCGCGACAGATGCCGACGACAGTGACTCCGTAGCGCTGTCGGAATTGCAGCTCGGCCAGCGTCTTGTTCAGCCATGCCGAGTCGGCGTCCAGCGGGACCTCGACGATTTCGAACCGTTCGGGCCGGTCGGTCGATTCGAGGGTCTCCATCTGGTTGATGAGGCTCTCGGCCTGCTTGAGCACGCCAGGTGAGCCCATCAGGACGATGCGGTCGCCCGGATAGACGCGGAAGTCCGACGCCGGCTCATAGTACGCCCGTCCCGCTCGGCTGACCGCCAGAATTGACACACCCGTCAGTGAGCGCAAGGGGATCTCGCGAAGGGCCTGGCCGGCGAACACCGAGCCGGCCTTGATGCGAATCTGGCGAAAGCCAATGGGCCAATCGACGTCCTTGGGCAGAACGTCCATTGCATCTGTCAGGGCATCGACAGCCTGTTCAGCGGCGTCTCGGAACGGACGCAGAACCACGTGGGCACCTGCTTCTCGGTAGAGCGCCGCCTCCTCTTCGCTAACCGCCGTCAGCGCTACCTTGCCGTGATACCCTCCGCCCTTGAGAAGGCGCAGCAGAGACAGATTCAAATCCCTGGCGCGCACCGTGCTGGCCACCCAGTTCGCCTTGTCCAACGGCAATTGCTCGTGAATCTCGGGGTCGGCCATGTCGCCATACAGAACGGAGATCTGCCGCGAACGCCACTTCTGGAGAGCTGCCGGATCGAAGTCCACGCCGATGATGGTCTTCCTGCGCTCGAGCAGGTGCGCGGCCAGGCCACTGCCATAGTTGCCCAGACCCACCAGGATAACGTCCACCGAGGCCATTTTCTGTGCGGCATCGATGGTCGCTTCCCGGTGGGCAACGCGGCGTTCAAATATCTTGAGGGGCCCCGAGAGAAGCCGGTACAGCGTCTCGGAGTACAGGATCATATAGGTCGAGGCAAAGATCGTTATGACTGCCACAAGTGTGATCAGTCCCATGATGTCCGGGCCAATATGGCCGAGACGAAGCCCCAGCGCCACCACGATGAGGCTGAACTCGCTGATCTGAGCGACTGTGAGCCCGGCCAGAAAACCCGTGCGCCGTCGATACCCCATCACGGCCATGACCACCATCACGCTGAAGGGGTTGCCCAGAAGCACGAAGATTGAGAATCCGATGGCCAAAGGAACCTGTGTCCCCACGGTGGACCAATCAATGCGCGCCCCAAGATCAATGAAGAAGAACAGCAGCAGGAAGTCCCGGAGACTGGTCAGTCTTGCGGCAATGGCGTCGCGGTAGGTGGTGGATGCCAGCGAGACGCCCGCCAGAAAGGCCCCGATCTCCTTGTTGAATCCGAGCAACTCACTTGTCGTTCCCAGGAGCACGGCCCAAGCAATCGCGAACAATAGCAGCATTTCGACTGAACCGGCCAAGCGATGCAGCATGCGGGGCAGAACGTAGCGCATGAGCAGCCAGACCACTCCGAGCAATCCGAGGCCTTTTACCGCAATCAGGACAGAGGTTCCCATAGTGGGACTGGCATCACTGTCGTGTGGGCTGAAGAAAGTCGTCAGGGCCACGAGAGCCAGGATAGCCGCGATACTCTGCACGATCGACAGCCCGACCGCAATCTGTCCGTGGAGAGAATCGACCTCTCCCTTGTCCGACAGGAGTTTGACGATGATGATCGTACTGGAGAACGTCAGGGCTACCGCCACATACGCTGATGTGACGACAGACATGCCCACCGCCAGCGCGATGATGAAGCCGAAGGTGATCGTGAAGACGATCTGTCCAATTCCCGTGGCCAGCGCCACAGGCCCTGTGGTGCGCAGGACGCTCAGATCAAGCTTGAGCCCGACGATGAACAGCAGCAGGGCGATCCCCATGTGCGCGAGCAGTTCGATCTGCTCGTAGCTGTGAATCACCCCGAGGCCGGCCGGGCCTGCCAGAATTCCGGTCACCAGGAACATGATGACCAGAGGCTGACGGAGCTTCTGGCCGATGATGCCAAGCACCGCCGCCAGGCTCAGAATCATGGCGGTTTCATAAAAGGTCGTGTCTTGAACCATCGCAAGCATCGTTCACCTGTCCATTCCCTTCCCTGCTGTGCCGCCGCTTGGCCTGCACGACCATCCGAGGTCACGCAGGCGATCGTGTACTGGGCCATCGTACCGCCATATCGGGCCCCTGTGAAGCCTTTGCCCGACGGAGGCAACAAGACGACATGGCCGAAGACGGCGATTTTCCGATATTTTGCTTGAAGAAAAGGGCCTCTTGTGAGGTCAATATGGGCAGAGACCAGAGTCACGGTCATACGTGGATTTTGGGGGGCCGGGAGTGGTCGTACGTTGGACGGTTTGTGTCAAGAGAACACCGCTGTGGCATGGGGCTCGTACCGGAGCCCGCGCGAGGCGTTCGAGGCGGTCGTTAAGACGCACATGAAGGATGCCTATTTCATCGCGCTGGGCCTTGTCGGCAATCGTGAAGACGCGCTGGAATTGTCGCAAGAGGCGTTTTATCGGGCGTATAAACACTTCGATCAGCTCAACAGCCAGGAGAAGTTCTTCCCGTGGTTCTATCAGATCCTGCGGAATCTGTGTTTCAGTCACCTGCGAAAGCGCCGGTTGCGGCGGACGGAGAGCCTCAACGACGCGGACGGCGAGCCGCGGCAGCTCGAATGGTCCGACGCGTTCGATCCGGAAATGGTGGCCGAGAGAAACGAGTCCAAAGACCGCGTCTGGCGCGCCATCAGCCGGCTGGAGGAGAAGCACCGTGAAGTCATCGTTTTGCGGCACTTTCGCCAGCTCTCGTACGAGGAGATGGCGCGGGTGCTGTTCTGCAATCGGGGGACGGTGACCAGCCGCTTGTACTACGCCCGCAAACGCCTGAAAGAGATATTGGAGGGTTCGCCTGAGACTGACGATGGCGCCGGCGGGCCCCGGAAAGGAGGTCAGAGGGTATGACCTGCCAGGACTACAAAGACTTCATGATGGGCTACCTGGACAACGAACTCGATGAGGCGCAGAAGCGGGCGTTCGAGTCGCACCTGTCCGGCTGTCCGGAGTGCCGCAAGGAGATCGAGGCATTCACGAGACTCAAGCGGATCACCGACGACGTGAAGCTGGTCGAGCCGGAGGATCGCCTGTGGCAGCAATACTGGGGCCGGCTGTACAATCGCATCGAGCGCGGAATCGGATGGGTGGTGTTTTCGGTGGCCGGCATCCTGCTGCTGATCTACGGCGGCTTCACGGCCATCGAGAGTCTCATCAAGGACCCAACCGTCGGCATCCTCCTGAAGGCCGCCCTGCTGGCTCTGCTGGCGGGTCTGGCGATCCTGTTCGTCTCCGTCGTGCGGGAGCGAATCTATTTCTGGAGCAAAGACCGATATCGAGACGTAAGGAGATAGACCCATGCTTCTGGCAACGACGGAGACGATCTGCGGCAAGACTGTCGTCCGGCATCTCGGCTTGGTGCGCGGTAACACAATTCGCGGCCGGCACATCGGGCGGGACATCATCGCCCAATTGCGCAACGTGGTCGGCGGCGAGATCACCGACTACACCAAGCTGATGGGCGAATCACGCGAGCAGGCGATCGACCGCATGATCGAAGAGGCCCAGGGACTTGGCGCCAACGCGATCGTCGGGCTGCGGTTCGCAACGTCGGAGGTCATGACCAGCGCCGCCGAGATTCTGGTCTACGGTACAGCAGTCGTCGTCGAATAGTCCTTGAAAGGATCGGATATGGATTGGCTCAAAGACTTTCTCAGACCGGAGTTGATCTGGTTCGTGGTGGGCCTGGTGCTGCTGGTGGCCGAGTTCATCGTGCCGGGCCTGATTATCGCCTTCTTCGCGGTCGGCGCCTGGATCGTCGCCGTGGTCTGCCTGATCACGCCGCTGTCGTTGAACGCGCAGTTGGGCGTCTTCATCGCCTCCTCGGTCGTGCTGCTCGTGGGGGTGCGGCGGTGGGTTAAGGGCCTGTTCGCGGGGTTCGCCACCGACAAACAGAACGCCAACGTCGATCTGAACGAGTATATCGGGCAGCGCGCCGTCGTCACAAACGAGATCACGCCCAAGCTCGCCGGGCGGGTGGAATTCCACGGGACGCACTGGACCGCCCAGGCGGACGAGGAGATCGCCCCGGGCACAGCCGTGGAGATCACCGAAAAAAGCGGTGCGATACTGACGGTCAAACGGGTATAGGCCGGATCGACAACCCCAAAATGCAACACCTTGATGAGAGGAACAAACCATGCTGGCGCAATCCATCAATCCATTGACTGTGGTCCTGATCGGCGTCCTCGTCTTCGCGGTCATCGTCTTTATCACGACGATTCGCATCGTGCCGCAGAAGAAGGCCTTCATCATCGAACGTCTGGGCAAATACGCGACAACGCTCGAGGCGGGCTTTCACGTCCTGCTGCCGCTGGTGGATCGCGTCTCCTATCGGCACACGCTCAAGGAGCAGGCCGTGGACGTGCCCCCACAGCAGTGCATCACGAAGGACAACATCGCCGTCGAGGTCGACGGCATTCTCTACATGCAGGTGGTCGACGCCAAGAAGGCCTCCTACGGGATCGACAATTACCGCTTCGCCGCCACACAACTGGCTCAGACGACCATGCGAAGCGTCATGGGCAAGCTCGATCTCGACAAGACGTTCGAGGAGCGGGACGTGATCAACAGCGCCATTGTCGAGGCGGTGGACAAGGCCTCCGATCCCTGGGGCGTCAAGGTCACGCGATACGAGGTCAAGAACATCATGCCGCCCCAGAGCATCAAGGACGCGATGGAAAAGCAGATGCGAGCCGAGCGAGAGAAACGCGCGACCATCGCCGAGTCCGAGGGGGACCGGCAGGCCAAGATCAACCGGGCCGAAGGCGACCGACAGGAGATGATCGCCCGATCCGAAGGCGAGAAGCAGCGGCGGATCAACGAGGCCGAAGGCCGCGCGGTGGAGATCCAGCGCGTCGCCGAGGCGACGGCCGAGGGCATTCGCAAGATCGCCCTGGCCATCAATGAGAAAGGCGGCGCCGATGCGGTGAACCTGCGGATTGCCGAGCAGTACCTCGATGAATTCGGCAAGCTGGCCAAGGCCAACAACACGATGATCATCCCGTCAAACCTGGCCGACATCGCCGGCGTGATCAAAACGGCCTCCGCCGTCCTCAAGACGACCGGAGCGACGAGTTAGACCGGCTGTAACCGCGGGAGGAACAGAAGCATGGACGAAGAACGGATCAACCCGGGCCATTCGAACGTGCGAAACGCCCTGCGGATTGTTGGACCGTTGATTGCGCTGGTCGGTTTGGGCCTCACGATATTCGGGTTGGTGGACTTCTTTCGCGCCTTTGGGGGCTCCGGACCGCCGAGGTATTTTTGGTGTGTATTTGTCGGGATGCCTCTTCTGGCAACAGGTGGGTTTCTGACGAAGCTGGCCTACCTCGGTAAGATCTTCCGGTACATGGCGGGGGAGACCGCACCGCCCATGAAGGACACGTTTAACTACATGGCTGAGGGCACCCGCGAGGGCGTCAAGAGCATGGCTTCGGCCCTCGGACAGGGGCTGCGCGAGGGCGGATTCGGCGTCGGCTCGCAGACGATGGTGCGCTGTCACAAGTGCAATGCCCTGGTTCCCGAGGGCGCCAAGTTCTGCAGCCGGTGCGGCCAGGCCTTGGGCAAGAGCAAGCCATGTCCGCAATGCGCCGAAGCGAACGACCCGGATGCCAGGTTCTGCGACAACTGTGGATACAAGTACGAATAGGAGCAAATCAAAGCGCAAAGATCAAAATGCAGGAATGTCAAAGTCATCGGCCGCAGGCGAATTCCGCAAGTCTGATTCTTGACCTTTGATATTTGATTTGGTTCGTCAGATCATCAGAAGGCTGACGGCCATGATGAGCATGCCCAGGACGACGCCGCCGATGACGAGGTGGCCGTGGCCGTAGCGGTGGGCGGTCGGCAGCAGCTCATCGAGCGCGATGTAGATCATGATGCCCGCGACGAAGGCCAGGGTGCCGGCCAGGACCGCCGGGGACAGGAACGGCATGAGCACGACGTAGCCGATGATCGCGCCGACCGGCTCGGAGGCGCCGGAGAGAAACGAATAGAGAAAGGCCTTCTTTCGGCTGCCGGTCGCATAGAAGATCGGCACCGACACGGCAATCCCTTCGGGAATGTTGTGGATTGCAATGGCGATGGCGATGAACGCGCCCAGCTTCACGTCGCTGAGCGTCGCGGCAAACGTCGCCAGTCCTTCGGGGAAGTTGTGTATGGCGATCGCCAGCGCGGTAAACACGCCGGTGCGCATGAGCTTGTGACTGCCGTGGGCGACCCTCGGTGTGTCCATATCGTCGAAGTTATGCGGGTTTTCCGGCTCCGGGATCAGCAGATCGATCAGGGCCATGGCCCCGATGCCGAGAAAAAACACCACAAGCGCTCCTGCCTCGCCCATCGTCTCGATCGCCTCGGGGAGCATCTCCATGAACGAGATGTAGATCATCACGCCGCCCGAGAGGCCCAGCGCGAAGGCGAGATAGACGATCTTGGGCCGCCTGATGAAATAGGCGATCGCGCTGCCGATCCCGGTCGAAAGACCGGCCAGCAACGTCAAGCCCAGAGCGATACCGACGTTTTCCGATACCATGCACGGAGTATAGCCGACCCTTCGGTCGTTGGGCAAACGTGTTTTCGCGGGCGATCCTCGGTCCGAGGGTTCGGACGGACGGCCATGGAGTCGTCGTCGGATCGTTGGCTCCAACGCCGAAAACGGCGCATCGATGTCTGTTACCATCCCCTCAGGTTGTCGGCGCGCTGTCGAAGTGTTTCCAGACGCTCGATGCGGATCGTTCTGTCGTATCGCAGATTGGCGTATTCGACGTACCAGTCTGATATTCGGGCCCAACGTCCGTCGCCGGCGTCTGCGGCGCGGAGCCGCCCGGCGAAGGCGTGCAGCGTCTCCGACAACGACCGCTGCATGCCGGCCGCCCGGAGCTTGCGATCCATTCGGGCCAGCATCCGATGCAGAGCCGCGATCGTCGGATCGGCTCGCCACCGAGACGCGACCTGCCGTTCGGCCCTTCGTCGGCGGCGCCGCGACAGGCCCCACCACGACGCAAGGACCAGCAGCGCCACCAGGGTCAGCAGCGCGATCGTGCCGCCGCGAGACATCAACAGCCAGCCCAACGCTCCCAGCAGGCCGTACTCATACAGCGCGTTGAGAAATTGCGCGAGCGCAATGTTGATCCCGTCGGCATCGACGCGGGCGTACTCCTCGGCAGCCGCCATAGCATCGTCGCTCTGCGCCGTCGCCTCGACCGTCACCCAGCGCCCCTGCTGCGCGTCCCAGGCCTCGACCCAGGCGTGGGCATCCATGTTTCGGGCGACCCACCCATCGCCGCGAACGTCTCGTTCGGTGACGAGGAACCCGACGACATACCGCGCAGGCACGCCCGCCAGGCGCAGCAGGATCGCCGCGCCGGAAGCGAAGTACTCGCAATAGCCCTGGGAGCCTTCGAGCAGGAAATGGGTCAGTTTATCACGACCGGGTGGAATCTCGGGGTCGTATGCGTAGGCGTAGTTCGTCCGGAAGTGCCGGACGACGGCATCGATCTTCTCGGCGGTGCTGTCGGAACCGGCGAAGACCTTCGCCGCAAGCGCTTCCACCCGCGGGTCGAGGGACGACGGCACGTCCAGCGACCGGCGACGCTGTACATCCTGCGGCGGCGTCTGCTGGGCGAATGGATGGTATGTGACCCGGTACTTCCGGCCACTGGGCAGTCCTGGGGCATAAATGACGTCGTCGTCGTCGCGGAGCAGCAGCTTGAAAGACGCCTCGACGGTGGACAGCCCCAGAGGCGCAAATGCAGCGTCGTCGAACTGGAATTCGTGTCGAATCACCATGGACCGAGCGTCCGATTTGTCCTGGTTCTTCAGATGAAAGAGATTCGTCCTGACGCCAAAGGACAGACCGCCCTGCTGTGGATAGACCGCCTCCTGGTACGACAGATCGTGCCATTGTGAGTGACGATAGATTTCGAAAACCCTCCCTCGCAGGTAGCCGGGCGTTTCTTCGCTTTCAATGGTCAATGCAGGCGTAACATCCTGCTCCTCGAGCGCCGACGCCAGGCTGGACAGGCGGCCGCTGGTGGAGAAGGCGATCCGCGACGCTTCGCCGGCGCCCCGATCCATGTTGACCACCTGCTTTCCCAACCAGGCCGGCAGATAGTCAAGCAGCTCGACATGCCGATAGAGAGCCGAACTGACAGCCCACCCGACGTTGGCGGCCCCGACCAGGATCAGCCCGCAGGCGACCCACCGCGGCGAGGCGGAACCGCCCGATAGGGCAAACGGCCCAGGCCCCGTGGGCATTGGGATCGGGTCCGGGCTTCGTGTGGTCGCGGCATACAGAATCACAAGAACGACCGAGAACAACTCCAGCACGCGAAAGGCAATGAATCTGTCGTCCAGCAGCAAGACCTGACCGGCGCAGACGATGCTGGCGAGGTGAAAGAGCCCGAGCGAGGCGGGGAGTTGCCGAGGCGATCCAAGGAAGAGCATCAGGATCATCGCGGCGAAAAAATACCGGGCCACCGTCTGCCAGGCAAGACTCATCGCTTCCTCGTGGGCAAGCCAGCCGTGCGGGCGGGTGTGGCTGTAGTGAAGGGCAAAGAAGATCGCCAGGACCAGCATGAGCAGCGAGGTGATGATGCGCTTCTCCGGCTTAAAATTCCACGTGAACCGCCGGGACAAGCCCAACAGACCCAACATGCAGAGAATCGCCGGATAGGCGATGTCCACCGAGACCCAGGCGGTCACCGACGCGCTAGCCAGAACCATGATGACGGCAACGATTTTCTGTGGTTTCATAAGGGTCCCAGACGACCGGCCAGGATCTCCTCGGGCGGCCCGACCGACATTACGGTCGAGCGGCCACTCCGTATTGTCTGGCCCCCGCTCGGCTCCGACGCGGAGGCAACCACCAGGTACGCCGTGCAACGGCAATGGGCCGCAACGGCCAGTTCCATAAGCTCCGAGTACGTCTGATCCCATCTCAACACAACGAAGATCACTTGAGACATACGACGAAACCGGCTCGCCAGTGCGTCGGTCATCGCGTTTAGATCGTAGCTTTCGGCCGATTCGACAGTCGCCAGCACTTCGTGGAGCCTGTCGACGCGCACCGTTCTCGGCCAGTTCGTAAAGGCGCTTAACTCCGGACCGGCCAGCAACCAGTCGATCAGACACTCACGTTGAACGGTGAATGCGATGGAGGCGCAGAGAGACACCGCCGCTTCGAATTCCGGAATTTCCTCGCCCTTGGGGGCGGCCCTCTCGGGCGCGATGCGGGTATCCAGCACGAGGCCGACATGGCTGTCGCTGTCATTGTGGTATTGCTTGGTGGCCGGGACGGACAGGCGGGCCCAGGCGCGGGTATCGATGCGTCGAGGCGAGTCGCCGGGCAGGAAGGGACGGTTGCCCGCATACTCCGGAGACACCTCGGCCCGGGCGGCCGACGCAGAGTGGCCATGCCGGCTTTCGGCCGTCCAGCGTAAGAAGCCGAGCTGCAATCGGTAGAACACCGGCAAGACCGTGAGCGTCTGGCGGTCCTTGCGAACCGAACTGAATCGGAGCAGGTTGAAGGGAAAGCTGGATTCGCAGATCGGCAACGGGACCCGATGGTTGCCCCGGCGTCGTGCGTGTATCGTGGCGACGACCTGCGTCGATTCGCCGGGCGCCAGCCGGGAGATCGTCTCGAGGCCGGCCACCTGTTCGACGGCCGCCGGCAGATCTGCCAGCCGAATGGACAGATCATAGACAGGGACCCGTGCGACGTTCTTGAGCGTGTAGCGGAACGGCACGTCCTGACCGGCCACGACATGA
Source organism: uncultured Pirellulales bacterium (assembly GCA_964610435.1). Lineage (GTDB taxonomy): Bacteria > Planctomycetota > Phycisphaerae > Sedimentisphaerales > Anaerobacaceae > Anaerobaca. The sequence goes on from CAZSXM010000024.1 coordinate 10,125, forward strand.
TCGGGAAGACGGCCGGACAGCTCGATTCGGGGTCGGAGAAGAAAGCCAACGATCAGAACCGTGAGCACGACGACGACCAGTGCCGAGAGGACTCCGAATGCCGGGACCACCTGCGCAGCCAGACCGAAGAAGATCGTTCCCAGCAGCAGCATCCGTCCGGGCTCGGTCGGACCAAGACGCATTCTCGCACGGGTTGCAGCCATACCGGACACCTCACACGGGAACCTTGATCCGGCCGACGATCTCGGCAACAACCTGCTGGGCCGTCACGCCGCTGTGCTGCGTCTTGGCCGCCAGCAGAACACGATGCGGCAGCACGTGCGGAATCACCCACGATACGTCGTCGGGAAGGACGTAATCGCGATTCAGGGCGTAGGCCCTGGCTCGGGCGGCACGCGATAGCATCAGGGTCCCGCGCGTGCTGACGCCCAACTCGAGCCGGTTGTCATGGCGCGTCGCATGTACGATCTCGACGATGTATTCGAGGATCGCGTCATCAACGTGCACCTTGGCCACCTCCTTCTGGATGTGACGGACCTGGTCCAGGTCGAGGACGGCCTCGACACTTTCGAGCGGCTCGTGGTTCGCGTGCGACCGGAGAATATCGACCTCCGCCTCGGCCGACGGATAGCCAATCGCCAGCCGGACCAGAAAACGGTCCAACTGGGCCTCGGGCAACGGATAGGTCCCGTGGAACTCGATGGGGTTCTCCGTGGCGATGACCATGAACGGCTTGGCCAGCGGGCGCCGCTGACCTTCGATAGTCGTCTGGTTCTCGTTCATCGCCTCCAGCAGGGCCGACTGCGTTCGCGGCGAGGCGCGATTGATCTCGTCGGCCAGCAGAATGTTGCAGAAGATCGGGCCCGGATCGAATCGGAAATCGCCGCTGACGGGATTATAGATGGACGAGCCAAGGATGTCGGCCGGCAGCAAGTCGGGCGTGAATTGAATCCGCCGGTACTTGGCGTCGATGCTCTGGGCCAGCGCCTTGGCCAGCGTGGTCTTGCCCACGCCCGGCACGTCTTCGATCAGGACCGACCCCCCCGCCAACAGGGCAACGATCATCACGTCGATGCTGTCGCTCTTGCCGAGAATGACGCTCTGGAGGTTCCGACGCAAGGGCGTCACCTGCGGGTTTTGCATACGTTCGGTCGCCAAATCCTATCCCCCTGTGTGCGGTCGGGTCCATACGGTGTTTCGTCGGCGCCCATTATATGCGTCGGCCGTTCTCAGAACAAGCATACCGGAGCCCGATCCAAAAAGGACGGATTTCTTGCAACCGGGTGGCTGACTTCGTACTATGGCGTGCGATTGCGGCGTGTGAATGCGTGCCCTGGCGATGTCAAGGCCGCTGGCGATTTCAAAAGGTAGGCTGCTGGGAGGTATTGCTATGAGATGGTGCAACGTCTTGGCGTCGTTCGTGGCCGTGGGAATCGTGCTGACGGCCCTGTCGGGTTGCGGTCGATCGCCCGATCGGGAGGTAACGGAACTGTCCTACAGTGTGTTCTTCCCGCCGACGCACATTCAGTGCCAGACGGCCGAGGCCTGGGCCGAAGAGATCGGCAAGCGGACGAACGGACGGGTCAAGATCACCGTCTATCCCGGCGGCACGCTGACCAATGCCCCGCAGTGCTATGAGGGCGTCGTCAGCGGCGTCTCCGACATCGGCATGAGCTGCTTCGCCTACACGCGGGGACGCTTCCCGCTGCTCGAAGGGCTCGACCTGCCCCTGGGCTACCCCAACGGCATGGTGGCCACGAAGGTGGCGACAGAGATGACGCGCCAATACCAGCCGGCGGAAGTCAACGACGTGCACGTGCTGTACGTCCACGCGCACGGACCGGGGATCCTCGCGTCGCGCAGGCCGGTCCGCCAGTTGGAGGACCTGGCCGATCTGAAGGTGCGGGCCACCGGCCTGTCGTCCAAGATCGTCCAGAGCTTGGGTGGAACGCCCATCGCGATGAGCCAGGGCGAGACGTATGAGGCCCTCCAGAAAGGCGTGGTCGACGCCACATTCTGTCCTATCGAGACGCTCAAAGGCTGGAAGCAGGCCGAGGTCATCAACCACGTGACCGAGACCTCGGTCATCGGCTATACAACGGCCATGTTCGTGGTGATGAACAAGGACGCCTGGAACCGCCTCAGCCCCGAGGTCCAGAAAGTCTTCGCCGAGGTCAGCGATCAGTGGGTCGCAAAGCACGGCGAGGCGTGGGACCAGGCGGATCGGGAAGGATTGGCCTACGTCCAGGAACTTCAGCGCCAGATCATCACGCTGGACGCGGCCGAGCAGCAGCGCTGGCAGACGGCCGTCCAGCCGGTGCTTGACGAATACGTTACGGCTGCAACCGAGAAGGGCCTGCCCGGCCGGGAGTTTCTCGACGACCTGCGTCGTCTGGTTGCCGAGCATTCTGAGGCAGCCGGGCAATAGATGGTCGATTCGAAGGGGTTCCTATCGTCCTGGAAGGCGGTCTCGGCGACCTACAACAGGGTGGTCCGCGTCACTGTGTACGCGCTGCTGACCGTTTCCGGCGCCGGCGTGCTGGCGATCATGCTGGTGACGTGCGCCGACGTGATCCTGCGTCTGAGGTGGATCAACCGCCCGTTCATCGGGGCCTACGACATCGTCAAGATTCTCGGGGCGCTGAGTCTGGCGACGTCGCTGCCCTACACCACGGCCGTCAAAGGCCACGTGGCGATCGAGTACTTCTTTCACAAACTCAACCGCCGCGGGCGGATCGTGGTCGACAGTGTGATGCGGCTTCTGACAATGGTCTTGTTCGCCTTTCTCGCCTGGCGCAGCGTCCTCTATGGGCTCGATTTTCGCCGGACCGGGCAGGTCAGCCAGACCCTCCAGTTGCCGGTCTTCTGGGTCCCGTACGTCATCGGTTTCTGTTGTGCGATCGTCGTTCTGGTGGTTGCGCACAGCCTCACCCATCCGGACCGGGAGATGATCAAGCCATGACGCCGATCCAGATTGGCATTCTCGGTTGCCTCTGTCTGCTCGTCTTGCTGGCGGCCAGCCTGCCCGTGGCGTTCGCCATGGCCGTCGTCGGGTTCGTCGGGTTCGCGGTGGTCCGTACACCCCAGGCCGCGATGAGCATGATTACGATGGACCTATACGACACGTTCAGTTCGTACGGCCTGACGGTGATCCCGCTGTTCGTGCTCATGGGACAGGTGGCCTTTCACGCCGGGATCAGCCGACGGCTGTTCAACGCCGCCTATCACTGGCTCGGCGCCCTGCCGGGCGGCCTGGCGATGGCCACGGTGGGCGCCTGTACCGCCTTCGGTGCGATCTGCGGGTCGGGTCCAGCCACCGCCGCGACGATGGCCTCGGTGGCCCTGCCCGAGATGAAGCGATACAAGTACAGCATGGAACTCGGCTGCGGGGCCGTCGCCGCCGGGGGCAGCCTGGGCATGCTCATCCCACCCAGTGTGGTCTTCATCGTCTACGGGATCATGACCGAGCAATCCGTGGGCAAGCTGTTCATCGCAGGGATCGTCCCCGGCCTGCTGATCGCGTTGCTGTTCTGCCTGGCGATCTACATAAGTTGCCGGCGGCGTCCACATCTCGGCCCCGCCGCCCCGCCGACACGCTGGGCCGCCCGGTTCGCCTCGCTGACGGGCGTCATCGAGACTCTGGTGCTCTTCGTGGTCGTTATGGGTGGGATGTTCGGCGGGTTCTTCACTCCCACCGAGGCCGCGGCCATCGGTGCGGCTGGAACGCTGGTGATCGCCCTGGTCAAGAAACAGTTGACGATTCGCAGGGTGGCCCGCTCTCTCCAGGAGACCGTCCGCACCTCGTGCATGGTCATGATCATCGTGGCCGGGGCCGTCATTTTCGGCAAGTTCCTGGCGGTGACGCGGATCCCGTTCGAGCTGGCCTCCTCGCTGGCCAACCTGCCGCTGCCCGGCTGGAGCGTCATGGGGCTGATCATCCTGTTCTATCTGCTGGCCGGCTGCTTTGTCGATGCCCTGGGGCTGATTCTCCTGACCATCCCCATCTTCTACCCCGTGGTCCTCCAACTCGGATACGATCCGATCTGGTTTGGCGTTATTATCGTGGTGGTCACCCAGATGGGCGTGATCAGTCCGCCTGTAGGGGTGTGCGTCTACGTGGTCAGCGGGATCGCGCGCGACGTGCCCTTGCAGACAGTGTTCCGCGGGGCCTTGCCGTTCCTGGCGGCTCTGATCTTTGCGGCGGTTGTTCTGATCGCCTTCCCGCAACTGTGCCTGTTTCTGCCCAATCTGGTCAAATAGAGGACGGCGCGCCTTGAAGCGTGTCCAGGAGGCGACCGACGATGGACCCTGACCGAAACGACGAAACGACGTTCTCGCAGATCCTCTTCTGTACGGATTTCTCGGAGAACGCCGATTTTGCCTTCTCTTTTGCGGTCGATGCCGCCAGCCGGCGCCCGGGATGCGGGCTCCACCTGCTCCACGTGATCCCTGAATCCGAGGCCCAGTTCTGGAAGACGTACATCTACGAGGTGGACGATGTCGACGCCAAGGCCCGGCACGACGTGGATGAGCGGATCGAAACCTACCGCTCGAGACTGCCCATGGGACTCGAACTCAACGTCGAGATTCGCGTCGGCAAAGACCACCAGGAAATCCTCGCCTTCGCCCGCGACCGACAGATCGACCTGATCGTCATGGGTCGCCAGGGCCACAGCGCAATCGAGAAAGCCCTCTTCGGCAACGTCACGGAGAAGGTCGTCCGCAAGGCCGACTGCGCCGTCCTGGTGGTCCCGCTGAGCTACCGCAAGAGACGACAGAACCTCTGAGTCTCTGCCTGCCCCGTCCCTCGCGAACCCCAGAATGGAAAGAGGTCCCTGTCTTCAGACAGGGACCTCGTGTTAACATGTGCCACCTTCCGTGCATCGGTGCAACTGCGGCAACGGCGTTCGATCTCTGCCCGCTGTCCAACGGGGACATTTGTCTAATAGTCTCTGTACTTGCGCATCCACTGAGGCCATGCGCTCGGGTCGACGTTGCCAGCCCTGGTCCACGGGCCGCTGACGTTGTACTGCTGGTGCCACTTCAGCGTCCAGAGTTCCTTGAGACCCACCGAGCGAACGGTGAAGTCGGCGAAGAGGGAGTTGACGAAGCCGTCGTGCCGATCGACGCAGACGCGATTCATCTCGTTGGTTCCCGGCCTGTCGTCCGGCCCAGCGTCCGTCTCCGGAGGCTGGTCCGTCTCGAGCGGCCACGAATCGACCCACCAGCTTCCGGTGAAGATCGGCACATCGTTGGCGTTCCTGCTGGGCGGCCTGCCCCAGTGGCGAGGCCGGCCGAGAGAATCGTTATCCGCACGACCCCATCCGTTCGTCCGATTGCCCGGATTGACCGAGTCCCGGATGTTCAGGATCCAGCCGTTGAGGCCATAGCTGCCGACATGGTTGTCCGCGGGAACCTCCCACGCGGTATACGACCATCCGCCTGCGGGAATTCCGCCCGTGGGACGCGGTTTCGTCGCCTGGGGGCAGAGCCACATCTTCTCATCCTTGGAGTACGGCGCCATCGTCAGCCGCCAGAAGGCGCCGGAGCCCACATCGTTGCGCGTTCCATTGACCTCGCCCGTGAAGAAATTGCCGTCGTTGTCCTCACAGTACAAGGCGAACATCAGGCCCCACTGTTTCAGATGGGCCAGACACGTGACCCTTCTGGCCTGCCGCCTGACACGGCTCAAGGCCGGCATCAGAATACCCATCAGCAACGCGATGATCGCGATGACAACGAGAAGCTCGATCAGTGTAAAACCCTGCCGTCGTTTACCCATCATGCTTTTCCTCATTTTTTCTTGCCTGTTGAGACACCCACAAGAATATGCTGGCATCTGCAAGAGGATGCAGCGTCTGCAGATTGTGCGGACCCTGCACCGGCCCCACCGCCGCAGGGCTCGAAGGCCCATGCCAACTACACTACCCGATGCGCCAACGCCCCTGCCTGTTCCGTCTTCCCTTGCTCGTGCGGAGTGGATTATCCGCCACAGTGCCGAAGAACCCACCTCCAGTCCAACTCGATTCACCAAGACGCGAAGAGGCCAAAACCGCCAGAACACGTCAATCTTACCACCATATTGCGATTGTGTCAAGAACCCAGGGGCCATTTTATGGGACAAGACATGGTGGCGGAGTCCCACCAGGGGACGCAGATTGCCCCAGAGCCGCCATCGGTACCACCCCCCGTCCACGCAGGCTGTGCAGACTGCCCATGAAATCGGGGTAGGCCGTCGGCACAGGGATTCGCGCTATAAGACGCCCTTTTTCAGGATGATATTGGCGTAGAGGGCTTCTTCGCTCGTCGCGACGACCGCGTAGGCCTGCCTGGCCCTTTCGTAGAAGGCGAATCGTTCGACGAACTCGAAATCCGAGAACTTCTCCCCACTGGCGACCACGATTTGGCGGTACTGTTCCCAGATCGTCGGCTGGGTCTTGTCGCCCGGGACGACCGCCATCAGGGCCACCGGCCGCTCGATGTAGATGTCCAGCGGGAAAAACTTGAGGATCGCCTCCAGCAGCGGAGGCACATCGTGTCCGTCGCAGCGGAGCAGTCGTTGTGCGATGCCGGCGGCTGGAAAATTGCCGTCGGCCAGCACGATCTCGTCGCCGTGGCCCATCTCCATCAGGACCTTCATCAACTCCGGACCGATCACCGGTGGGACGTTCTTGAGCATGGCGTTCCTTTCTCCTGTTCGCCTTGGTTCGATGTCTTCTTGCTGGACCCGCGAGTGAAGTATAGGGGGCCGGTCTCGGATTTCAAGTCATCAATCGTTGACAGCAGGCCCCGATTCGACTAAGATACGGCCCCGTTGGCTATCCGGGTTGGGGCGTGTGGCCGCAACGGGGTCTTTCTTTTTTCCGTACGAACAGCCATCAAGGCCAGATGACTGTCTGCATGGACGGGTTCGAGCAACGGTGAAAATCGTAGTCTGTATTCCCGCACGGTACGATTCGACCAGGTTCCCCGGGAAAGTTCTCGCCAAAGACACCGGCAAATACCTCATCCAGCACACCTATGAGCGGGCCTGCAAGGCCAGTCTGCCCCAGAGGGTCATCATTGCCGCCGACGACGAGCAAATCGTCGAGGCTGCCAGGACCTTCGGCGCCGAGTGCGTGATGACCGACCCGGCCCACCAGAGCGGGACCGACCGCATCGCCGAGGCGGTCGCCGATCTGGACGCCGACATCGTCGTCAATGTCCAGGGCGACGAGCCCGAAATCGACCCGGACCACATCGACCTCCTCGCCCGGCTCCTCGTCGAGAACCCCGGCGTTCCCATGGCTACACTTGCGGCGCCGCTGCGGCAGGCCGAACAGGTCGCCGATCCCAACGTCGTCAAAGCGGTCGTAGACAGGCGAGGCAGGGCGATCTACTTTTCTCGCAGTCCCATCCCTTATGACCGCGACCAAGGGGGCATCGGTCCGGCCGCCAACTACCTGCGGCACATCGGCATCTACGCCTATCGCAAAGACTTCCTGCTCCAACTGGCGACCCTCCTGCAGACGCCTCTGGAGAAACTCGAAAGGCTCGAACAGCTCCGCGTTATCGAGAATGGCCACGCCATCCTCGTCGGCACCGTCGAGCACACCGCCGAGGGCATCGACACCCCCCGGCAATACGCCGCCTTCGTCCAACGATATCGCAGGCAAGACGCAAACGACCTATTCCGCAACGCCCCAGCATCCCAAGGACAGGATTCCAATGGCTGACAGCAAAGAACTGCTGACGAACCTCAGTGACGCCTCGACGGACAGCGAGTACTTCTCGCCGATCCCGACCGGCTACAAGAAGGGCAGGACCAAATACGTGTTCGTGATGGGCACGGTGATGAGCGGTCTGGGCAAGGGGATCTTCTCCTCGTGCCTGGCCAAGCTGCTCCAGGACAAGGGGCTGAAGGTCGCGCCGATCAAGCTGGAGGGCTATCTCAACATCGACTCGGGCACGCTGAACCCGTTCCGGCACGGCGAGGTCTTCGTCCTCGACGACGGGATGGAGACCGATATGGACCTGGGCACGTACGAGCGAATGCTCGACCTGGACCTGAGCCGGGCGAACTTCGCCACGAGCGGCCAGATCTTCAGCAGTGTGCTGAACAAGGAGCGTCACGGCGACTACCTCGGCCGCGACGTCCAGATGATCCCGCACGTCACCGGCGAGGTGAAGCTCAAGCTGCGACAGCTCGCCGCCGAGAGCAAAGCCGATGTCGTCTTCGTCGAGATCGGCGGCACCGTCGGCGACCTGGAAAACGCCTACTACCTCGAAGCGATGCGCGAGCTGGCCTATGAGGAGGGGCCCCACAGCAGTTGCTTCGTCGCGCTGACGTACATCCTGGAGCCGCCGGCGTTGGGCGAGCAGAAATCCAAAGCCGCTCAGCTCGGGATCAAGCAGGTGATGCAGCTCGGCATCCAGCCGGACATCATCGCGTGCCGCGCGACGAACCCGGTCAACGAGAAGGCCCGACAGAAGATCAGCATCTACAGCAACGTCCCCTTCGAGCGGGTCGTCAGCCTGCACGACTCGGCCAGCATCTACATGATCCCGTCGATGCTTCGCGAGCACGGGCTGGACTTCGAGGTGCTGCGCCTGCTCAAGATCGAGGACCGCATCAACCTGCGGCACGAGCGAAAGGCCTGGGCCAGGTGGTGCGACTTCACCGACAAGATTGGCACCGCCCGGTACAAGACCACCATCGGCATCACGGGCAAGTACACCTCCGTCCGCGACAGCTACGCCTCGATCATCAACGCCCTGGAGCATGCGGGGATCGCGCTGGGCTGCGATGTGGGCATCGAGTGGATCGACACCACGGACATCACCGACAAGAACGCGGCCGAGCGTCTGGCGAGCGTCGACGGCATCATCGTGCCCGGCGGGTTCGGCTCGCGCGGCGCCGAGGGCAAGATCGCCTGCGTCCGCTGCGCCCGCGAGAACGACCTTCCCTATCTGGGCCTGTGCTTGGGTTTCCAGATGGCCGTCATCGATTTCGCCCGCAACGTCTGCAAACTCAAGGGCGCCGGCAGCACCGAGCTGGACCCGAAATGCGCCGAGCCGGTGATCGACATCCTGCCCGAGCAGAAGAGAATCGAAGGCCTGGGCGGCAACATGCGTCTGGGCGGCCGTGACGTCGAGATCAAACCGGACACGGCGACCTGGAATCTCTTCGGCCGCAAGGATTCGGTCCGGATGCGGTTCCGGCATCGTTACGAAGTGGACCCGAAGTACATCGAGGCGCTCGAAGCCGGCGGCCTGGTCTTCTCCGGCAAGGCCCCCGACCAGCCGATCATGCAGATCCTCGAACTGCCCGACCATCCGTTCTTCATGGGGACCCAGGCCCATCCATGCCTGACCAGCCGCCCGCTGAGGCCCAGCCCGATGTTCGTCGGACTCGTCGCGGCCGCCACGAAACGCCGCCACGCACAGGTCGATCTGCCCGACTGCATCGAAGCCGTCAAACAGGTCGCCGCCTGTGACGATTGAGGATTGAGCATTTCAGATTGCGGATTCGGATCGAATCGCCAATCCGCAATCCGCAATCCACAATGGGCTACGCGGGTGGGTCGAATTTGTAGCCGATTTCGCGGAGGGTGTGGATGTAAACCGGGTTGTGCGGATCGGGCTCTATCTTGTTGCGCAGGGTGGTGACGAAGCGGTCGATCGTGCGCGGGCCAGAGATCGAATCGTAGCCCCAGACGAGGTTGAGGATCTCATCGCGGCTCAGCGCCCGGCCGGGCTTTCTGACGAACAGCTCCAGCAGGCGGAACTCCTTGGGCGACAGCTTGATCTCCTGCGATCCACGGGTCAGCTTGCGAGCGGCGATGTCCAGCGTACAGTCGCCGAACCGATAGACCTCCGGCTCGGTTGAGCGCGTCCGCCGCAGTAATGCCTCGACGCGAGCCAGCAACTCTTTGATGCTGAACGGCTTGGTGACGTAGTCGTCGGCCCCGAGGTTCAGGCCCAGAACGATGTCGGACTCCTCGCCCTTGGCCGTCAGCATGATGATGGCCATATCGAGCTTCTCCTTGCGGATCAGCCGGCAGACCTCATAGCCGTTGATCTTCGGCAGCATCAGGTCCAGCAGGATCAGATCGGGCCGCGCATCCAGCGCCGCGTTCAGACCGGCCTCGCCGTCCTCGGCCGTCAGAACGCGGTAGTTGTGAAACTCGAAGTTGTCCTTGAGACCCCGCAACATCGTGGGGTCGTCTTCCACGATCAAAATGGTTTCCATCGGTTCACTCTTTCGCAGGCAGGGTGACGGTGAACGTGCTTCCGTGGCCCGGCCGGCTCTCGACGCGGATCGTTCCGCCGTGGGCGTCGATGATGAACCGGGCGATGCTCAGGCCTAAGCCGCAGCCCTCAGCGCAGCGCGACAGCGTGCGGTCGGCCTGATAGAACCGTGTGAAGATCCGCTTGAGAGCCCGGCGCGGGATGCCCACGCCGTTGTCTGCGACGGCGAAGCGGACCGACCCGTTCTCGCTCGTGACGCGCAGCACGATGTGCTTTTCGTCACGAGAGTATTTGTACGCGTTGTCCAGCAGGTTGACCAGAACCGTGACCATCGCATCCGGATCGGCCGTCACATCGGGAAGGCCTTTGGCGATCTCCGTCTCGAAGCGACAGGAAGGCCTGTCGAACTTGGTGTGGACCGCCTCGACAGCGTTATGCGCGATGACAGCCGGAGAAACCCGACGCATCTGGAACGCCTGCTTGTTGCGCTCCATTCGCGAGAAGGTCAGGAAGTTGTCGATCAGCCGGCTGAGTCGGCCGTTCTCCTTCGAGATCAGTTGCAGATAGTCCGTCACCTGCTGCGGGTCCCGATAGTGGCCCTCCAGCAGCGTATCGACGAGGACGCGCATCGAGGCCAGGGGCGTTTTGAGCTCGTGGGTCACGGTGGCGATGAAATCGTTCTTGAGCCGGTTGAGTTTGACCTGCTTGCCGATGGCCCGGGCGGCAACGGCGCCTGACAGAAGGATCAGCACGATCACGAGCGTGCCCGTCCAGGTATAGACCGCGATACGCTCGCCGGCGGCCCGGTCGAGCACGTCGCCTTCGCGGAAGAACAGCTCGATCCGCCAGTTGGGCAGGTGCGCGCCGATCGGTCCACCGACAAACGGCTCGGTCCGAGGTTCGTCCGGTCCGACGATCAGCCGGCCGGCGTCGTCCGTGATGCGGCATTCGATGGCGTCCGTCCGAAAGCTGCCGATGAATTCGCCCAACGCCGCATGCACCGTCTGCCCTGAAAACAGGGCAAAGCAGACGGAACGCTCGGAACTGTGAAGAAGGCCGTAGGCGTCGTTGTCCGCCGCTTCCAGCGGCTGCAATCGGCCCGGTTCCCATGCGTCCAGGTCGCTCGACGCCGCAAAGCGGTCGGCCAGCGCCAGAGATCGTGCCTCGAATTCGACCAGTCTCTCCAGCGGCACGCCGCCGATCCGCAGCCGGTGCGATTGGAGCCGCAGGCTCTGGCCGGCGATATCCATTGCCTTGCGTGCGAGGAAGAGATTCTGATCGGTCGGTAGCGACACACCCGCCGGGTTCGGTTGATAGAGCATTTCGAGGAGCCCGACGAACGTCGCTTCGAGCAGTTCGTCGTATTGCCTCCGGTCGCGCATCCAGCCGAGCATGAGCAGCCGGGCGTTGGCGATCCGCGAAAGGACCCCGACGTCGGCACCGTCGGCCAGCGGACTGAAGGCGACCTGCCGGCACACGTCGATGGCCTCAACCGTCCGGTCGAGCCTGGCCAGACAGCGGGCCTGTCCGATCAGGGCGTCGAGCAGGCCACGATCGTCCAGAGGCGGGGCCTTGCCGACCCATTCGGCCAGACGCCGGCGATACCCGCTCGCCGACAGCGCGTGCTGTTCGTAGCGCTCGGCGGCCCCGGCGTAGTCGCGATCGACGAACTCCAATTGCCAGGCGTCGGCCAGGACATCGGATGGGCCGCCTGTGCGGTCGGCTTCCGTCGAAAGCACGGGATAGCGACGCCGGCCCGATGAATCGTACATCAGCAGGGCGTCGCAGCCGCCCTGGGCGACGATCTCCGCCAGACGACGATACGGATGGGCGTCGTCGTCCTCGAGCCGTCGGCAGCGCCGGGCCCAGTCGTCATCGGCCTTGCGCCGAGCCTTTTCGAGCTGGTCCGTATGGAACAGAACGAGCTTCTGGCGGATCACGAAGCGTTCGTTGTCGATCGCTTCTTTCATGAACCAGAGCAGACAGACGGTGGGCAGCACCACTGCCACCGCAAGCAGCGATACCGCCCACCGATACTGGCCGGAATCTGCGTTGAGCTTCAGGCGTTTGGGCACAGGCGCCCTCGTTCATTCAAACCCGTCGTCATTGGCCTGCCAACCTCGCAATCTCCCCGGCGTCGAGGGCGTAGTTGTAGAGGCGGACCTCGTCAATCGTCCCACGGAAATAGTCCGACTGTGCCGCATGTCGGCCCAGCTTGAGGGTCTGTCCTTCGGTGTCCGGAGGGCCGGACGGGTCCCGGTTGTCGGCAGTGAGGGCGCCGTTCCTGTAGGCTCGGAGATTCTCGCCGTCGTACGTGGCTGTCAGATGGTACCACGTGTCGTCCTGAAGACTCCCGAAGCCGGCGGCATGCCATTGACCGTTGACACAGACCCCGGCGGCGCCGCGGAACGCCTCAGTCATATGGTCCCAGTTGATCTGGTAGTTTCTCTCACGATGGACCGGTCCGGTCTGCTTGGTGTTGGAGGGGGCCGAAGGACTCTTAACCCAGGCCGCGATGGTCCACGTGGGTGAATCGGTGTTGTAGCCTGTGTCCACGTAGTCATCCTGTCCGTCGAACATCAGCGCGCCGCCGATCTTGCCGCCGGCCGGCTGCCAGGTGGGACCGCCAACGAGCTTGCCCGTACGGCCGTTGCCCGAGGCGTCGCGCGCCTCGTCGCCGGAACTTTCGTCGAGCTTCCACCAGGCGACCAGTCCGAGCGGCTGAGCGACACCGAAGGCCCGGGTGTTCTGCCAGGCGTCGTCCTGCACGGCGTTCCAGGCGATCTTCGAGTTGCGGTCACCGCCGCCGTCGTCATCGTTGACCTGGACGTCGAACCCTATGGTCGTGCCGGGCGACGGGATCGCGCCCAGCGTGGCCCAGGGGAACCGGACCTCCAGGCGGTAGCCGGCGTCGGTCCCGGCGAAGGCGAACTCCACACCATCGGTCTTCCCATGCTTCGACTCGCCCATGACCGGCGAGGTCTGGTGCCATTTGAAATAGTACTGATAGTCGTTGTCGTCATAGGCCCCCGATCGGCTGTTGTCGGCGCTGAGGAAGATCTCCACGCCGTCGTCGAGCCAGAACTCGGCCGAATCGCTGCGCAGGTCGTCGTCGGCGACCTCGACCAGGACGTAGAGATGGTCCTTGTCGTAGAGGGTCTTGAACCAGGCCGAGCAATCGCTGTTGCCCGAGACCGGGTCATAGAGACTGTGTTCCAGCTTGTGGGCCTGGGCCTTGGCCCACGCCTCGTCGATCTTGCCGTCGATGACCGGCGCGCGGTCGGTCGGCGCGATGCCCGCTGAGAGCATGGGTTGCATGCTCCACTGGTCGTGTCGCCCGTGGATCTGCGACATGGTGTCGGCGATCTGGGAGATCGGGCCGATGAGCTGCGGGATCGGCGGCAGATCGTCGATGCTCAGGCGGACGCCGAAGCTATTGGCCTCTTCGCTGGTCTGCAAACGCACCGTGGTCTTGGCGCTGGCCTGTGCCAGTTGCGCGAGCGCCTCGCGGACCCGGTCGGCGACCTCGCCTTCAGGCAGTTCCATGTTCTCGGCGGCGAACTGCACCGCTCCGGCCACGTTGATCGCCACCAGCTTGCTCGTCGCGGCGGGCAGCGTCTCCAGCACGCCCTGCAGCGGCCCGCCCTTGACCGCACCGCCGGGCTGCTTCATCGCCGCGACGGACGTCTCGACGAGACCGGAATCGAGCGACAGGACCGTGGTCTTGCTCGCCTCGTCCATATACCCGAAGAACTTCTGGTAGTTGGGCAGGGTGAAATCGAATCGCCCGCCGGCCGGCTGCGTCTCGTCGATGACGACGTTGATCGCACGCAATGCCGAGCTGAGGATCTGGTGGGTCTGCTGCGGGTCGACGCTGGTAATCGCCAGGCCGAAGGACTTGACCTGAGGCGGGATGTCCTCGCTGAGCTGCTCGGTGGGCCTGCGGAACGGCACGGCGAACAGCGTGATCTGCTCGATGTTGTCGAACAGTTGAGGGCCAATGTCCAGCCCCATCGCATTCTTGATTTGCTCGCTTGCCGCGGCGGCCTGCGGCGTGTCCGACCCGCCCAGAGCCACGCTGAACAGCGCGATCGCGTCCGACGGCACGGCGTTCAGTGCCGCGACGTTGAGATGGGGCGTGCGAATCAGGTTGTACGCCAGGCAGTTGTGCCCTTCCTTGAGATGGACGTTGGCGTCCAGCGCCAGGCCCGTCGGGCGGATCGACAACGACGCGATGAGGTCGTCGATGTTCTTGAAGTCGGCCATGCCGTCAGCCATGCGAAACTGCGCCGGCATCGCGTCGGCCGGGAGGATCTTCTGCAGGGCCTGGTAGGCCTCGTCGGCGTTGACCCAGACGGTCAGCACGTTGTCCTGCCGGGCCTTCTTGCTGATCCTCGCGAAAGACTTGTTGCTGGAGGCCAGCGACGGCTCCTTGATGAGGCCCTTGTACTGCTTGACCGACCATTGAAGCAGCTCGGCGCCCTTCGGGCTCGGGCTGGTCACGATGATCACGGTGTCGTCGTAGGCGGCGCCTCCGCTGTCTCCGAACGACAACGTTGTCATCCCTTCGATCGCCTGGGCCGGCCGGCCGACGAAGCCCAACGCCATCTGAATGATCCCGCGCAGGGCGTCGCTCTTGCCGGGGTACAGGACGACGATCGTCGGCGGGTTGTTTTGGGCGATCTCGGCGATGCCGATGCCCATGCCGCGAATCTTCTTGAACTCAGCCATCATGCTGGGGTTCAGGAGCGAGCTGATGATCTGCTGCGGCCCCATCGATTCGCCGGACGAACCGTGCCCGATCATGGCCAGCGGGTTCTCGAACGGCGTGTCTTTGAGCATGTTCAAAATGGTCTCGATCTGCTTGCCCGGACTGCCGATCTCGACGTAGGCCACGGTCCCGGGAGGCATCAGGGCCGCCGGATCGGCGTTGCCCAGTTCCTCCAGCAAAGGCCGGACCCTCTCGATGAGCTGGGTCTGATCGGCGTAGTCGGCCGCCAACTTGCTGAACGCCGCCTTGGCCGCCAGCTCGTCCTTCCGCTTCATGTGGCACATGCCCAGACGATACAGGGCCTGCGCCACCTGCTCGCGCGGTGCCGAGGCGTCGGCGACGATCTGCCGGTACACGCCGATGGCGGCGTCGAGATCGCCTTCGACCTCCTCGGCGTACAGGCCCTCGCGCAGCAGGACCGACGCCGACTTGGCCAGGGCGATCGCGCCGACCAGTCCGACGAGCACCAGCAACACGATGGTGAACGGCTTTCTTCTCATGGCTCCACTCCTTTCAAAAGAACCAAATTAGCAGTGACAGTTCATTTCGCACAAGCGTAATATGCCGCCGGTGCGTTACCGATTTGTTACCAGTGCGTCTGTTTTCGGTGATTTCTCGCCCGCCTCGGTCTGGGTGGATTCGGGGTTGACCTCGTGCACGAGATCTGCTAAGGTGCCTGGATGCTGACTGCGACACCATCAGGATTGAACGGCCCCTCCGAGGCGATCCGGCTCGGTTGCGGGCTGACTCCACCCTGATCTCCAACCGCCCCGATCCGCCTCCGGCGGACGCGTTGCCTGCCGACGATCCGAACAACGAGGATTCACCTGTCAGGACCTTTTTCATGGACAATGCCGCTGTTGTGACAACCGACCGTCTCGGACGCGACCAGATCGCCCGACGCCGAACCTTCGCCATCGTTTCCCACCCGGACGCGGGCAAGACCACGCTGACCGAGAAGTTCCTGCTCTACGGCGGGGCGCTGCAACTGGCCGGCTCGGTCACCGCCAGGAAGAACCTCCGCGCCACCACCAGCGACTGGATGGAGCTGGAGAAGCAGCGCGGCATCTCGATCAGCTCGACCGTGCTCCAGTTCGACTATCGCGGCTACCGGATCAACCTGCTCGACACGCCGGGCCACAAGGACTTCTCCGAGGACACCTACCGCGTCCTGACGGCGGTCGATGCGGCGGTCATGGTCATCGACGCGGGCAAAGGCATCGAGAGCCAGACCCGAAAGCTCTTCGAGGTCTGCCGACGCCGGGGCGTGCCGATCTTCACGTTTATGAACAAGCTGGACCGCCCGACGCTCGACCCGCTGACGCTGCTGGACGAACTGGAAAGCGTGCTGGGCATCGCGGCTTACCCGATGAACTGGCCACTCGGAACCGGCGTCGGATTCAAAGGCGTCTGGGACCGGCGTACGCGGATGGCCCACCTCTACGAACGCACGGGCGGCGGGGCCTATCGCGCGCCCGTGCTGACGACGGGCCTGTCGGACCCGGTCGTGCGGGACCGCCTCAGCGACGACGACGTCCACCTCACCACGTGCGAGGAGATCGCGATGCTCGAAGGCGCCGGCGCCGCCTTCGACCCGGCCGAGGTGCTCGCCGGGCGGACCACGCCGGTATACTTCGGAAGTGCGATCAACAATTTCGGCGTGCAGCTCCTGCTCGATGGATTCCTGGAGCATTCGGCGGCTCCCGGACCGCGTATGACCCAGGCCGGCCCGATCGCGCCGACGCATCGGCCGTTCTCCGGCTTCGTGTTCAAGATCCAGGCCAATATGGACCCCAGGCACCGCGACCGCATCGCCTTCGTCCGCGTGGTCTCCGGCAAATTCGAACGCGACATGACCGTGACCCACGTGCGGACCGGCAAGGCCGTACGCCTGGCCAACGCCGCCAAGCTCTTCGGACGCGAACGGGAGATCATCGAAGAGGCTTGGCCCGGCGACGTCGTCGGCATCGTCGGCAACGCCCACTTCGCGATCGGCGACACCCTGACCGAAGACCCGGCCATCGTCTACGACGAGATCCCGCGATTCGCCCCGGAGTGTTTTGCCTATTTGGAAAATCCGGTCACCTCCGACTTCAAGCGGTTCGCCAAAGGGCTGGCTCAGTTGCTCCAGGAAGGCGTGATCCAGTCGTTCGAGCTGGCCGAGGCCGGCCGTCGGGCGCCGCTGCTGGGGGCGGTCGGGCCACTTCAGTTCGAGATCGTCAAGTACCGGCTCGAAAGCGAGTACGGCGTCGCCTCCCAGGTTCGCAACGCCCCCTGGACGGTGACCCGCTGGCTCGATCCGGCGGCGCCGCGAGAGAACCTGCTGGTCCCCAGCGGGGCCTGCCTGGCGGCCGATGCCCAGGGCAACCCCGTGCTGCTGTGCGTCGACGACTGGCAAATGCGCTATTTCCAGGACCGCAACCGCCACGTGCAGGTCAGCGACCAGCCCTTCACTGCCGATCCCGACGTGCATCGCGACCGCGACTCCGCTGCGTTGTCCATCGGGTAGGCGAGGACCGCCATGGCACATACACTCGAAGAGCTGGACTATCGGAAGACCCCGCTGGGCGAACTGGTCCTGCGACGCCGCCGGTCGCCGTCCGTGGCGGATGACTGGGTCTACGAGGTCACGCTCGACCACGAGATGCTCATGTCCAGCACGATCAACGTCAGCGAGCGGGCGCTGGCGACCCTGGCATTCGATGCGATGGTTTCGCCGCCCCGCGACGTGCTCGTCGGCGGGCTGGGTCTGGGCTACACGGCCGCCGCCTCGCTGGAATCGCCGAGCGTACGCCGGCTGGTCGTCGTCGAGCTGCTGGCCCCGGTGATCGCTTGGCATCGCAATCGCCTCGTGCCCATGGCCGAGACGCTGATCGACGATCCCCGATGCGCGCTCGTCGAGGACGATTTCTTCTCGTTGTGGACGTCGCGATTGGGCGGACAGCGCTACGACGCGATCCTGCTGGACATCGACCACTCGCCCGATTCTCTGCTCGACGCCGGGCACGCAGGGTTCTACAGCGTAGCCGGATTGCAGGCTCTGGCTGAGAGCCTGCGGCCGGGCGGCGTCTTCGCCCTGTGGTCGGCATGGAAACCACCCGCCGAGTTCCTCGACGCAATGACCGCCGTGTTTGCCTCCGTGCAGAGCCACGAGGTCCCGTTCTTCAATCCGCACATCAACGAACCCGACGCAAACTGGGTGCTCGTCGCCACAAGTGCCCGCCCAGGTGTCCCTCTGCCAAACAGGACACGTTCGTCAACGAGCACCTTCCCCTGACGTTACAGGGACCTCCGTTGCACGCAGCAGCGGTTGATACCACGCCGGGCGGTCCGGCGGCTCGGGCGAATCGAGCAGGTCGCGCCAGGCCTCGTCGGTGAGCCGATCGCTCATGGGATGCTTGAACTCATAGTAGCTCAGCACCGGTCCGGCCGCCAGAAAGACCGAACCGTCGGCCGCCGGGCACGCGACGACAATGATGTCCACCTTCCCGACGCCTTCTTCGAGCACCATGGCCTCGAAGCCCTCGGTGTGGACGTCAGCCACCAGCGTAGTCTTCAGTCCCGTGTTCTCCACGCCCGTCACCAACGCCTCCAGCGAACTCGCCAGGGTCAGGATGTACGCGGCGTCGTCTTGCGACAGGGGCTGGTTCAGAAGCTGTTTCGAAGCGATCGCAGTCAGGCGCTCCAGCAGGTTCTCCAGGCCGGTCAGACGCGCGATGGCCGGCTCGCTGAGCACCTGCATGTCACTGAGTCCGGCTCGTGTCATGCGGGCCAGCGTCAGCAGGCGCGCGTAGAACTCCGGGACCGGCTCGACGTACCCCGGCGGCGGCGTTTTGGGTTGGGCCGAACGACCGACGGTATAGCTCTGCTTGGCGTAGAGAATCGTGTCGTGCCGCAGTTCCGTCCACGAGGCCAGCGCCGCGTTGAGACTGCGCCGCCGCCACGCATCGGTCCGCATGAAGTTCGGATAGCCCTCGGGCAGATCGCCAAGCAGCGCCCGGAGGCTGTAGAGCCACGACCAGTAGAGATTGGCGTTCCAGTCGGCGGCGCTGAGGGCGTCGAACTCGTCCTTCAACTGCCCGAAACGGCGCCAGTAGTTCACGTAGTCCGTATCGCCTTCGTCGATCAGGATATGCAGGGCCTGCCGCGACCCCAACAGGGCCATGACGTCGAGCCCACGCGGATAGCCCCGGACGCCATCGACCGACTTGGTGAAGGGCCAGTGGTCCGGATCGCCTGCGTGCTGACCGACCGATGGATAGACCAGGTTCTGGAACATGTAGGAGTCGGGAATGAACCGCTGGCCCATCAGCCGCATGCCTTTGGTCTTGTCCAGCACCTCATTCAGCATCTCGTCGGTGATCGGCCCGTCCACGATGATGTTGCCCGTGCCGCCGAAGATCCGGGGCGAAGGCAGCAACGCCAGTTGCGTCTTCAGCTCGAGATAGGTCGCCTCGTCGGTCAGGTCGGCCAGCCGCTGCATCCAATCGGTCCCCACCACCGCCTCCAGGGCCCCCATATAGTCGTATGGCGTCAGGTCGTCGGCGGTGCCGACGTAGAACGCGGTAATGGTGTAGATGCGGTCCCACACCTCTAGCGCCGTCCGCTCGTCGACCTCGCTGTACAAGGCCCGCACCAGCAGCACGGCCTGAAGCGTCTGAATCCGCGCATCGGCCGGGCTGATCAACGCCTCGCTTCGCGGGCCCCAGGGCTCCGAGCCTTTCAGAAGGAAGCTTATGCGCCCGTACCACATCATCGCCTTGAAGTAGCGTTCCAACGCCTCGCTGCGGGTGTAGTGACCGCGCGGCACGTATTGGGAATAGTCTTCCTCGTAGATGAAGATGTCGCTGGCCTCGAAGCCCTGGTGCGCGTCGATCCGCGCCAGTTCGCCCGCCACCGCCCCGGCCACCATCTCCGCCACGGCAGCCTCGGGCGCCAGCAGTTTCTTCGCAACGCTGAGAAACGCGATATTGCGGCGGGCCGCCTCCTGCAACTCGCCCTCGAATTGCCCGTACAGGCCCTCCATCGTCGCCAGCATGGCCTCGGTCATCGCCTCGATATCGGGAATGAAGTGGCTCTCTTCGGCGTCCTTCAGCGTCTCGCCGAACTGGATATGGTATAAGTGTAGGACGGTATCCGTCGTGACGAAGAGAGGGACGTTCGCCTCATTGATATACCGGCACGCATCGACCATGTCGTCGTAAGTGTCGCTCCTCCAGGTCGTCGTCTCGGCCGGCGTGACGGCAAAGCCGTTCCGCCTGATCAGGTCCGACATCGCCGTCACATTGGCGAGGCGCATCATATCGTCGAAATTGACGATCCGCTCGATATCCAGAGGCAGGGCATAGCCCGGCGCGTTCGGCTCGATCTCGACCTCATGCGGCTCGTAGTACCGCTCGAACCCGGAGTCCCCCGCCGCCCACGTACCCATCAGGCATACGATGAGGATGCACCGCCGCCATAGCGCCGCCAAGGCCCTGTGGCCGCCATCCCGCTGCTTCTCCGGCGCGATTGTCGCACCCCACGTCACTGGGATTTCCTGTCGTGTCATGTCCGTGTCCTCCTGTTGTGAATGATGGTATAATAACAAGCAAGGCATACGCTTTGCCTCGAACCACCGATGTGGCAACCGCCGGCTCCCTCGGCGCGCAGCGAGGCGACGGCCTGAACGGTCAACCGAATGAGATCCCTGCTGGTGCTCTCCTAATGCTCGAACCGAATTCGCATTCGAAGGCAGGGCCGCTATGAAATGAGGTACAACAATTATGATGGCAGACGGAATATAAGCGCGTTCCCTGGCCCGCCTTTTTCCTGACTTCCATTATAGCTGATACGCTGTCCCTGGCAATACCTTTCCCACAAAAAAAGGACACACATGCCAGAGGGACGACCCGATCTCTATCCAAACCGCTCCTGGGCCTTGAGAATCGGTTGCTCGTGTGCCATAATCATGCTTGGGGCCCCCGGAAGGGTGAACATCCGCGCCCGATCGCAACGATCCGTGGGGGTGACCGATTGTCCGAACGGTTCTGGAACCGCTTGAAAGGTATCCAATGCTTCAGTCTGGCGCTGGTCGCACATTGTCGTTGTATCTGATCCTGTCTTTGCCGGCCGCCGTGCACGCGGCGGGCTGGCCTCAGTTTCGCGGCCCCGGTGGGCTGGGCGTCTCGCAGGCCGAGAACCTTCCGATCACCTGGAGCGAGACGGAGAACGTCGCCTGGAAGACCCCCCTGCCCGGCTACGGGGCATCGAGCCCCATCGCCTTGGCCGGCCGGCTGTACGTGACCTGCCACAGCGGCTACGGCACCGAGCGAGACCAGGTGATGGAGGACCTGACGCTGCACGTGGTCTGCGTCGACGGCGAGAATGGGGCGATCCTGTGGGATCGACAGATCGAACCGACGCTGCCGGAATCGCCGCGCGTGCGCGACCACGGATACGCGGCTGCCACGCCGGCGACGGATGGCGAGCACCTGTACGTCTTCTTCGGTAAGAGCGGTGTGTTCAAATTCGACCTCGACGGCCGGCAACTTTGGCGGACCAGCGTCGGTACCGGCATCCACGGCTGGGGATCGGGCACCTCGCCGGTGCTGTACGAGAATCTGGTCATCATCAACGCCAGCGTCGAGAGCGAGTCGCTCGTCGCGCTGGACAAAGAGACGGGCAAAGAGGTCTGGCGGGCCGGCGGCATTCGCGAGTCGTGGAACACGCCATTGATCGCTGCGGCCGAGTCCGGCCGGCGCGAACTGATCGTCGCCGTGCGGGGCAAGGTCCTGGCGTTCACTCCGGACACCGGCCGGGCGCTCTGGTCGTGCGATACGAACATCAGTTGGTATATCGCGCCGAGCATGGTCGCAGCCGACGGAGTCGTATACTGTCTGGGAGGACGGTCCGGCGTTGCAGCGCTGGCCGTTCGTATGGGCGGCAGCGGCGACGTGACTGCGACGCACCGCCTCTGGACCAGCACCAGCGGATCCAACGTGTCATCGCCTGTCGTTCACGACGGCCATCTGTACTGGATGCACGAGCAGCGAGGGGTCGCATTCTGCGCCATAGCCGCGACCGGCGAACTGGTGTACGAACGGCGGCTGGAGGGTGCCCGACAGGTCTATGCCTCGGCCTTGCTGGCCGATGGCCGACTCTACTATGTGGCCCGCAACGGCGAGACGTTCGTTCTCGCGGCCCGGCCGGAATTCCAACAACGGGCCCGCAATCGCCTGGCCGACCGCAGCACCTTCAACGCCAGCCCCATCGTCCACAACGGCATGCTCATCCTCCGCAGCGACGAGAACCTCTACGCCATCAAAAAATCGCAGTGAGTCGTCTGATTGGGGGTTCGAGAGCCTGACCGAGTATCGCAGAATGCTCGACGACCTGTTGAGCCACATCGGCAACAACACTGGCGCTGCAAGCAAAACGGTGCATACGATCGACCCTGTGTCGCCTGGAGAAACGCGATGTCAGTAGATGAGCGAATCGAAGGACTGCTGAGAGAGGCAGCCTGTGGACATGCAATAACCAGAGCAGAGGCCCGAATGCTCCTGGCGCTGCCGGAAGACTCGCTCGAAGCGGCGCTGCTGCGGTCGACTGCGAACGTGGTGTCGCGCCGGCGCTTCGGCAATCGCGGCCTGCTGCTCGGCCAGATCGGCGTGGACATGGAGCCGTGCGATGGCGATTGCGCCTTCTGCTTCTTCGCCAAATCGCACACGAGCATCCAGGCGTCGGTCCTGCCGACCGAGGAGGTGATCGCGCGCTGCGAGCGGTTCGCCGCCGGCGGCGCGCAGGGCGTGTTCCTGATGACGATGCACCGATTCGGGTTCGAGTGGTTCCGCGACCTGTGCGCGACGTTACGTCGTTCGATCCCGGCCCAACTGGAGATCCTCGCCAACGTCGGCGATGTGAATCAGTCGCAACTGCGCGAGCTGCACGACGTCGGTGTGGCCGGCGCCTATCACGTCTGCCGGCTGCGCGAAGGCGTCGACTCGTGCATGCCGGCGGCGCAGCGGCGGGCGACAATCGAGCGGATCATCGAGTCGGGCATGGCGTGGTACAACCTGTGCGAGCCGATCGGGCCGGAACACACCGCTGAAGAGCTGGCCGAGCAGATCTGGCTCGGCGTCGAGCTGCCCTGCCGACAGCATGGAGCGATGCAGCGGTTCCCCGTCCCCGGCTCGCCGCTCTATGGCCACGGACAGATCTCGCTGGCGCGGCTCAGCCAGATCGTCGCGGTCGTCACGCTGGCCACCGCCCACAAGAAAGAGACGACCAGCATCGCAGTGAACGTGTCCAACGTCGTGGGTCTGTTCAGCGGCGCCAATGCGTTCTTTCCCGAAGCCGGCGAGCCGCAATCTGAGAATCGCCCGCCGGACCAGGCCAACGGGTCGGAGGGCTTCACCACCGCCCTGTGGCGCCAAAGCAACGAAATCACCACCGCCGACTGCCGCACCATGCTCGCCGCCGCCGGCTTCTCCCACCTGATGGACACCAAGGGAAATCCCACCCACCCCTTGAATACCGCCGGTTAGCATACCGCCGCAGAAGCAACAAATGACTATCGATCAGCAGCAGCGAGTTTGGTCCAGGCGAGGCGGAGGTCGGCGACGCGGTCGGGGTGCCGGGCGGCCAGGTCGTTCGTCTCATGTGGATCGGACACCAGGTCGTAGAGCTGGGCGTTACGGCCGTCGTTGGCCAGGATGAGCTTCCAGTCGCCCGACCGCACGGCCGAGGTGTTCGGGGTCTTCCAATACAGCAGCCGCCGTTCGGGCGGCTCCGCATCGCCGCGGATTGCAGGCCAGACGTCACGACCGTCCCATCGCAGGTCTCTCGGCGGCTTGTATCCGACCAGCCCGCAGAGCATGGGCATCCAATCGACGATGTGAACGAGCACATCCGAACGGCCGGGCTTCAGGACGCCGGGCCAGTTGGCCAGGGCCGGCACGCGAATGCCGCCTTCGTAAACCTGCCCCTTCCAGCCTCGCAGCGGGCGGTTGTCGCCAAGCACCGTGTGCGGTCTGTCGGCATAGCGGCCCTTGTATTCGGTGTCGCTGCGCCAGCTCTGCTGGCCGCCGTTGTCGCTGACAAAGACGATCAGCGTATTCTCGCGAAGCCCGTTCTCATCAAGGGCCTCGACGATGTGGCCGATCCCGTGGTCCATGTGGGTGATGCTGGCCGCGAAGAGCCGGCGCGACGGCTCGGCGATCGTATCCTCATACATCGACGTCCACTCGGCCGGCTCATCGAGCGGATAGTGCGGCACGCTGTAGTTGAGGTAGAGGAAGAACGGTCTGTCGTGCTTCGACTTGACGATGCGGATGGCCTCGTCGGTGATCAGGTCGGTCGCGTGCCCCTCCTCCTGGAGATACTCATCATTGCGATGCCAGGAGGGAACGCCCGTCTTGTAATGGTGCGTGTACGGGTCGATCTGGCCGTGAAAATACCCATACGAGGTGTCGAAGCCGTACTTCAGCGGCGTGTAATCGGACGGCGAGCCCATGTGCCACTTGCCCACGATGGACGTGGCGTAGCCGCTGTCGCGAAGGGCCTGGGCCAGCGTGATCGTGTCGTCGTCGAAGATCTTGCCGTAGGCGGGCGAGGTCACGCCGAACCGGCTCGGATAGCGGCCGGTGATGAACCCGACGCGGGTCGGGGTGCACGTGGGCATCGCGTAATGCCGGTCGAAGCAGACCCCTTCTCGCGCCAAACGGTCGATGTTCGGCGTGCGGATGGCCGAGCCGTGATAGCCGACATCGGCCCAGCCCATATCGTCGGCCAGGATGAAGACGATGTTGGGCTTGGTCCTGGGGCCGTGACCGATCGATCGGCCCCAAACAGCCGCAGAGCAACCCGCCGCTCCCCCGACGGTTATCCGCAGAAACGTGCGACGTGAGATCGCGTGCCCCTTGTCGGCGGCGCTCATGACGTGTGCCCTTCCAAGAGATTCGACTGCAAACCGATGCGTCTTCGAGATCGGAGCCGAAACAAGAAGGGGACATCGCGTCCCTCGCTCGCGGCCGCCGGGGGCAAGCGAGAGAGGGGCGGATGTCCCCCGAATCAAGGCAATCGGTTTAGAAGTGATGCACCCAGCGGACCTGGAAGCGCTGGCCTTCGGGCCGGTTCTTGACGCTGGTCTCGAAATAGGCGTTGAAGAACAAGTGGTCGTTCTGCGAGAAGCTGTACATCGCGCCGGGGCCGATGCCCAGGACCTGCTCTCGGCCGGAGACCTTGGTTCCATCCACTTCGGAATCGGTCACCTGCTTGAAGTAATAGCCGTTGAGACCGGCCCGCAGCCTGTTGGGAACCAACTCATAGGACGCGGCGAAGTTGCAGTGGACCGCCTGGCCCGCCTGGGCGTCATCGGCTTCCAGGGGCGCGAACGGGTCTTTGTTCTTGGCATTCCAGAGGTAATGCAGACGCCATGAGGTCGTAAGCTTGGGCGTAAGGAAGTAGGTGCCCGCCCAGTAGGGATTGAACGAGAAGAAGTTGCTGCTGGGATTGAGGGCCTTGTCATCATCGTACTTGCCCGTCGGCAGAATCATCTGAAACTCGACACGGTGCATGAACTTCGGGCCGTTCGGACCCATGATCGGGTCCCACTGGAGAAACGGGCCGACCAGGACGTCACCGAGACCGGTTCCGTTGTCGGTCACGACGCGGTTCTTGTCACTGGCGTCAATGCTGAGAACCGGAACGATCACATCAAGGCCCCATTTGCCACCGAACAGGATCGCCTGATCGGACTGGTAGATCAACTGGCTCAGGCTGATCCAGACATCGACATCGGCCTTGGGCGAGATGGGATGATCGACCAGTTTGTTGGCCGTGTAGTACTGAAGATACTGGGCAAAATAGAAGCCGGGTCCGGCCGGTGGACCGCCGTCCATGAAACTGGTGACACCGAGATTGACCGCCGGTTGATCGAATCCCGCAACCGGCAGCGACAGCAGCGACACGAGCAACAAACCCGCGCCGAACATCGACAATTGAGAGCATTTCATGGCTTACCTCCTGAACAAGGACTCACGTTGACCTTTCCACACACAGACCTATTGAGAAGACAGTCGCATGGTAATATCGGAAGTCCTTTCCCTGCGGCACCACATTTTACCCGCCTTTTCCCCCGCGAGCGAGCCCGAAACAGGCATATTTCGGTGAATTGCACAGGCACACCGGACGCCTTGGGGGCCCCTTCCGCGCCGCCCGGGCGGCCCGAGGACAGGCCAAAGCGTCCGATATCATGCTAACTCTTACGGCAGAAAGGACTTGGCAGCCGCCAGCTTCTCGGGCAGGTAGTGCTCGATCACATAGTTGAGGTCGTGGACCGCGAAGGCCTGCTGCTCGGCTCTGACCCCCATGTCGAGCAACTGCTGAATCGCTTGCTGCCAGGGCTTGTAGTGCTGAACGAACGGGTCATTTTTCAGCGCGTCCTTGGCCCGCTTGATGTCCACTTCCTTGAGCGGATGCGTGGGCAGCTTGTAGTCGACGATATCCTGAGGTGTCACGCCGAGAAATCTCGCGTTGGGCACGCAGAAGTAGCGGTTGATGTGTGCGGCGTTGCCCGAGCCGACCTTGAGCGTGCGATAGATGTTGAACATTCCGTACGGATCGCAGTCCACGAAGGCGTAGACCGGCAATTTCAACTCGTCGGCCAGCCGCCGGATGAAGCGACGACACGCCCGCGTCGGCACGCCCCCCATCGAGACGAGAATGCAGTTGGCCTTGCGCCAGTAGCTGTGCTTGACCAGCCGCTGGAACATGCCCGCCGTCTCGATCGCCAGGATGAACTTCGCCTTCGTCTCGAATTTCAGGTGCTCGACCGAGATGGGGATCGAATAGGCGCCGGAGCCGAACTGCGTGCAGTCGATCCGCAGGGGCTTGCCCGTATCGGGCTGCCGGTCCACCACGATGAGCTGACCCGCGATCTCGCCCCCCTTCTCTTCCGGGATGAACCCGAGCTGCTCGCGATTGACCTCGAACAGCGCCTCGATGTCGTCGAGCACCGTGTCCGATTCCGGCTGCTCGTCGAACCGGGCGTCGTCCCAGTTTTTCGAAACGTAGTACGCCTCTCGCTTGGTCATGATCTCGTCGTCCTCGACGAGCGTCTTGGCGGTGGACATCATGCGAAGCGTCTGGGCAAACGTCTTGACCGTCGCGACGGTCAGCGTGCGGGTCTTCTTCTTGCCGCGAAGTTGGAGAAAGCCCGTCTTCGGCAGATACCTCACGTTGCTCAGCGAGCGCAACGGAAACGACAGCGTGGGCTTGCCCTTGCGCTGGATCTTGTCGCGAACGCCGCTCGCAGTGTCCTTGATCCGATTGGCAATCGCGCTCACGCTCGGCTCCTTTCGAGCACGTCGGTCAACTGCGCCACAAGGGTCTGCTCCTGACGTTCGGAGAGATTCAGCATCTCGCGCAGGGCGATGGCAACGTGGGGGATATATTTCTGGATGTAGGCTTTCTTCTTCTGAGATTCGGCCGCCTTGCGCCGCCGACGGATGAACACGGCCAGCCGTCGGCCGCACTCCTGAAGCGCGAGCCGGACCTCTTTGATAATCTCCGGATAATGCGCCACCGCCTCCTTGCTCTCGGAGGTGAACGGCACCCAGACCGACGCCATATGCACCAGGACGATCAGCGGGCCCGAGGGCAGCGCGCCGTTGGACTGCTGAACCGCATAGTTGCGCCAATCCGTCGAGATCACCGACTTGGTCATCGCGCAGGCCGACTGCTGGTACAGCAGCGGCACACGGTTGGCATAGCGCAGCACGCGCGCGGGCCCCTCGGCCCCGAGCGAGCCGCCGTAGGCCAAGCCGGCCTCGATCTGAAAGGGATTGCCGCGATAGACGGCCGGCGGACGCGTCACGGCGGTGTAGAAATCGGCCCCGATCTGCGTCTTGAGGCCCGCCAGGATCAACGCTTCGCCGATCGGGCTGAGGCAGTCGGTCGGCGGGTTCATGAGCTTTGTGCGGTTGATCGCCTTGAAAAGGTTGTCGGCCTCCTGGCGGGCGATGCGCGTCGGTCGGGCCCGCTCGTAGAGCTTGGCCCCATCGCAGATCTCTTTGGCCACCCGCATGCTGACGCGGGAGAAATCCGTGTGCAGAAACGACTGCAGCGTCTTGGCCTTGGTGTCGTGGAGCATCTTGATGAGCACGCCCAGTTCGACGCCATACGGGTGGGGCTTGATCTCCCGCGCCTCGGCCGGTAACTGGTCCGTCGCCCGCCTGTAGTCCTTCACCTGGCCGTCCGGCGTGACGAACTGGAGCGAGACGTGTGGATTGGCGATGGCGGTCTGTTCGAGGTACTCTTCCACCGACTGGCGGCCCTTCTGGTATTTGGCCTCCAGTTCAATCTCAACCTTCGTGCCCCGCTGGACGGGCCAATCGATCGTCTCGTCGACAATGATCCGAGGGTCGTTCTTCTTCGTGTCGATCTCCAGCTCGTAGTGATGGGCCGGCTTGCTTCGACTGGTCTTCGACGTGATGGAAACGGGTTTGCCCGTGGTAAGCTGGCCATACATCCCGGCCGCCGAGATGCCGATCCCCTGCTGGCCCCGGGACATCTTGAGCCGGTGGAACTTCGAGCCGTAGAGCAGCTTCGCAAAAATCTTCGGGATCTGGGCCTTGATGATCCCCGGCCCGTTGTCCTCGACCGTCACGCGAAAGCGGTCCTCTTCCGAGCCGGGAGCGACCGCCACCTTGACTTCCGGCAGGATGCCCGCCTCCTCACAGGCGTCGAGCGAGTTGTCCACGCCCTCCTTGATCGTCGTCAGCAGCGCCTTTCGCGGGTTGTCGAAGCCAAGCAAGTGGCGGTTCTTGGTGAAGAACTCGGCCACTGAGATCTCGCGCTGCCCCCGCGCCATGTCCTCAGCGGTCGCATGCCGGACCGGTTGCTTCGTCGCTCGTCGCTCGTCGCTCGGGACCTGCAATTCCGGCAACGGCAGCGGGACCGCTTCGGTCGGCGCCTTCTTGCTCTTGCGCACGGCCTTCTTCGCGGTTCTCTTCGCCGTCTTCTTGACGGCCTTCGCTGCGGCCTTCTTCTGCTTCGTATGAACCGCTCCGGTCTTCGACGCAGCGGCCTTCTTCCTGGCTTTTCCCATCGGCTCCGTTCTTTCCTCGGAAGTTCAGCCCATTCAGAGGCATCACCTGATAACGAAAGCCGGCATCGACGTCAAGTGCGTGTTTGGATCGCCTGATGTAGGTCGGGACACTCTATGCCCTGTCATACTGTGGGACGGGGAGTGTCTCGCCATCCTTGAGGGCCGACTGGTGTGCGACAATCCCCGGCACGGTCATCGCCAGTGCCTCGTAGACATTCACGAGCGGTTCGCGGTCTTCGAGAATCGCCGTGATGAACTCGTTCGTCAGCGGCCCGTGCGAGCCGCCGTGTCCACCGGCGGGCATGCCGGGAGGCAGCGGCGGACGTGTGATATCGGGCAGCTCCTTCAGCAGCCCGCGGTAGTTGGTATCCTGCATCCACCCTCGCTGGCCATAGACACGGCCGGTCTCGACGATCACGCCCTGCACGCCCTTGCACATGAGCATGCGGGAGGCGCCGCCCTCGCTGGTCTGAAACAGGGCGATCTCATCGCTGTACGGGTTGTCGTACGGGTTGGCGCCGGGTTTGTTGGCCGGCAGCCCCGCATCGAACCCGCCGCAGGAGACGGAGGTATACCGCCCGCCGGTGACACCGACATAGTAGGCGGTCGAGTGCGTGGGATACCACAGAGGGGGCATGCCGATGCGCCAGCCCTTGAACGACGGGATAGGCGTGGGACTGAAATGGAAGTACTCCCCTTCGGAGTACACGAGTTTGCCGAAGCCTCCGGCCCGGTAGATCTGACGCATGGCGTAGCAGTCGGGCCGATAGCAGCTCGTCTCGGCCATCATGTACTTCAGGCCGGTCTTCCGCACCGTTTCCAGCAGTTGCTCGGCCTCCTCGATCGAGCCCCACACCGCCGGCACCGCCGTCATCACGTGCTTGCCGTGATTGAGCGCCTCGATGCAATGCCTGGCGTGGTTCGGCGCATCGGTGGCCACGAAGACCGCCTCGATCTTCGGGTCCTTGACCAGCACTTCGAGCGATTCGTACGATCTCTCGCACCGGCATGCCTGCATCAGCCCTTCGCGCCGCTCGGGAATCAGGTCGCTGACCGCCACGATCTCGACGTTGGGATGGTCCTGGAAGCCAAAGTCGGCCCCGAACCGGCAGACGCCGTAACCGACGATGCCGACGCGCACCTTGCGATCCGAGACCGGCTCCCAAGTCTTCTCGGCAGACTGCTGGCGGCTTGCGGCGGCACCGGTCGAAAAACTCGTCACCGCTGCCGCTCCCAGCGAGAGCCGGCCCAGGTTCTCCAGAAAACCACGTCGATCTATCGGTCTGAACGGATCGGTTGCCATCAATCAGCCTCCTTCATTCCAATTGGCGTCTCGAACCAGCCGCCGCGCACGCGCGACCTACGGCCTCGCCCGCCCATTCTACAGAGACTCGTATCGCCGCGCCAAGAAGTCAGAAGGACCGAGACAACAAAAGGTGCAATTCGCGTTCGTCCAAGGCTGTTCACGTGGACCGTATCCAATACCGCAGCGGGGCCGGCGTGGGCCTTGACGGCCGTCAAACGGTGCGATACCATGCCGCGTGCAGAGACTGGCGATGGTGCTGACCACCGGTCAAATCGCCGGCCGCGATACGGAAGACGGTCCGTGCGAACGCTTTGCATTGAATATCGGGCCGATCCAGGCGTCTGTACCGACAGACAAGACAGACGATCTGCCACCGCGATGGCCTGCTCTCAAACAGAATTGGGGATCCGGAGATCACGAATGGACTGTCCTGCATGCGGAAACGCGATGATTACGCTGGAACTGGCGGACGTCGAAATCGACCATTGCGTCGGCTGCGGCGGCATCTGGCTCGACGCGGGCGAGTTGGAGCTGCTCATGGATGACCGGGAGAAGGCCTCGCAGTTGCTGGCCTCTTTCCGGGAAGACCCCTCCGTCGCCGAGAAACCCCGCAAGTGTCCCATCTGCGACAAGAAGATGGCTAAAATCGTCGTCGGTCAAGCCAGACCCCCTTTGCTGATCGACAAGTGCCGTCGCGGCGATGGGCTCTGGTTCGACCGGGGAGAGTTAGAGGACATCCTCGACCGTGGACAACTCGATGAGACCAGCAACATCCAGAAACTGCTGGCCGAGATGTTCGCTCACGACGACTCGAAGCAGAAATGAGGTGCCGTAATGAGGAAGACCGCGCTCCACATCCCTGCTATCGTGGTTCTTGTGCTGGCCTGGGCCAACCCGAGCGAGGCGGTACCGCCCCAGCCCAAGAGCTATTCCATCCCGGTCGTGGATCTGGCGGGTGAAACGCAGCGTCAGACCGTGGTCGACCGGGAGGCCGGCCAGTACCTGGGCCACCCCACCACGGTGCTGCTGGAAGACAATCGGACGATGCTGGCCGTCTATCCGAAGGGGCACGGCCGCGGTTCGATCGTACTAAAGCGCAGCACGGACGCAGGTTCGACCTGGTCCGACCGTCTGCCCACCCCTGAGAACTGGGCCACATCCCAGGAGACACCGACCATCCACCGCGTGATCGACGGCGAAGACCGTAAGAGGCTGATCGTCTTCTCGGGCCTGTACCCGATCCGAATGGCGGTGTCCGAGGACGACGGCCAGAACTGGACTCCTTTGGAGCCGATCGGGGATTTCGGGGGGATCGTTGCGATGGCCTCGGTCGAACGTCTGGCGAACGGCGACTACATGGCCCTGTTCCACGACGACGGCCGGTTCCTCCGCAACGAGGGCAAGGCGACGCGGTTTCAGGTCTTCAAGACGATCTCGCAGGACGGCGGCCTGACCTGGGGCCAGCCGACGGTCATCGCCGAGCACCCCCAGGCCCACCTGTGCGAGCCTGGTTTGATTCGCTCGCCCGACGGGCGCCAGATGGCGGTCCTTCTGCGGGAGAACAGCCGCAAGTTCAACTCGTTCGCCATCTTCAGCAACGACGAGGGGCGGACCTGGACCGAACCACAAGAGCTGCCGGCTGCACTGACCGGCGACAGGCACGTCGGCAAGTACGCTCCCGACGGACGCCTCTTCATCACCTTCCGGGACACCACACACGTCAGTCCGACGAAAGGCGACTGGGTCGGCTGGGTGGGCACCTATGACGACATCGTCGCGGGCCGCGAAGGTCAATACCGCATCCGCCTGATGGACAACACCAGGGCTTTCGACTGTGCCTATCCGGGCCTCGAAATCCTCCCCGACGGCACCTTCATCACAACCACGTACGGGCACTGGACTGAAGGCGAGCCGCCGTACATCGTCAGCGTTCGCCTGAAGCTCTCCGAACTGGATGCCCGGGCCGCCCGGCTCAAACCAGCCGTGACCGACCTCTATGTCAGCGGCGAGGACGGGTATCACACCTATCGCATCCCTTCTCTTCTCGTGACGCAGAAGGGAACGCTTCTGGCCTTCTGCGAGGGACGCAAGGGTGGTCGAGGCGATTCGGGCGATATCGACCTGCTCGTCAAGCGGTCCGAGGACAGCGGCGCGACCTGGAGTCGCCAGCAAATCGTTTGGGACGACGGCGCCAACACCTGCGGCAACCCCTGCCCCGTCGTGGACGAGCGGACGGGGACCATCTGGCTGACCATGACCTGGAACCACGGGCAGGATACGGAACGCCAGATCATGCAGAACGCAGGCGAGGACACACGGCGGGTATTCGTCACGCACAGCGACGACGACGGACGGACGTGGGCCGAGCCCCGCGAGATCACCGAAACCACGAAACGCCCTGAGTGGCGCTGGTACGCCACGGGACCGGGCGTCGGCATTCAGTTGAAACACAGGCCCTGGCGAGGGCGTCTGCTGATCCCCTGCGACCACAGCGTCGTTACGCCGGAGGACCCCACCGGCTACAACTCGCACGTCATCTTCAGCGACGACAGCGGGAAGAGCTGGCAGCTCGGCGGCGTCATCCGCCCGGCCGTCAACGAATGCCAGGTCGTGGAACTGGCCGACGGGACACTCCTGATGAACATGCGAAACTACGACCGCACCAAGAACACGCGGGCCGTCGCGACAAGCCGCGACGGCGGGATGACCTGGTCGCAGGTCTCACACGATCCGGTCCTCGTCGAGCCCATCTGCCAGGCGAGCCTCGTACGATACAATTCATGGTCCGAAAGCGGGCAGGATTGGCTGCTGTTCTCCAATCCCGCACACGGCCAGACGGGCGTGCGGCGGGACATGACCGTCCGCCTCAGTCGAGACGGGGGCCAGACCTGGCCGGTCGAGCGACTGCTCTGGCCCGGACCGGCCGCATACTCGTGCCTGGCGGTCCTGCCCGATGGCGAAATCGCATGCCTGTTCGAGGGCGGCATGACGAATCCATATGAGCGAATCCTCCTCGCCCGATTCGAGCCGTCCTGGCTCACCGGCGAGGCGTATAGACCTTGATTCGGCGTATTCACATGGCCAACATGTTTCTGCCGTAGCACGTGTTTGAAAGGGTCCAGCATGAGTAGCACAACGTTGATCCTCGTGGGCGTCGCTGCTGTATTGATTGTCGTGGCATTGGTCATGAAGAAGAAGTCGTCGTAACCCCGGCGGAAGCCTTCCGCCGCAACGAAGGGAGAACACATGGCAGGAGCACTGATCGTATTAGTGGTTTTCGTTGGCCTTCTCGTCCTCTTGGCGGTGGTCGTGATCGGCATCTACAATGCCTTGATCCGCCTGCGCAACCAGGTGGACAACGCGTGGTCGCAGATCGACGTGCAGCTCAAACGCCGCCACGACCTGATCCCAAACCTCGTCGAGACGGCCAAAGGCTACATGAAGCACGAGCGCGAGACGTTCGAGGCCATCACCCAGGCCCGCAGCCAGGCGATGGGCGCCCAGAGCGTCTCGGAGACGGCCAAGGCCGAGGGCCAGCTCGCCGACGCGCTGAGCAAGTTCATGCTCGTCGTCGAGAACTATCCCGACCTGAAAGCCAATCAGAACTTCCTGGCTCTCCAGGAGGAGCTGACCAGCACGGAGAACAAGATCGCCTTCTCCCGACAGAACTACAACGATCAGGTCTTGTTCTACAACAACAAGATCCAGATGTTCCCGTCGAACATCATCGCCGGGATGTTCAGCTTCGCAAAACGCGACTTCTTCGAGGTCGAGAGCGAAGCGGAACGCCGGGCGCCCAAGGTCAGCTTCTCGTAGTCGTGCGGTTCCGTGCTCCTGCCATGCCCGGTGCATGCACCGGATCGGGGGGACAGCGCTGGTATTATGCCCATGACCAACCGACAGACAAGACAAGCTAACGTAAGGATGGACCATGTGGGAACTGATTCGGGCGAACAAGAGACATTCGATCTTCCTGATGGCGACGATGGCCTTTGTCCTGCTGCTGGTCGGCGGTGTCATCGGTCTGGCGGTATTTGGTCCTGACGGCGGCTGGATCGGGTTGGGCATCGCCACCGTAATCTGGCTGGTGCTGGCAGCGGTCAGTTTCTCGTCGGGCGATCAGATCCTCCTGGCGGCCAGTCGCGCCCAGCCGGTCACCCACGACGTCCATCCGCAGTTGTTCAACATCGTCGAGGAGATGAAGATCGCCGCCGGGCTGCCGGCCATGCCGAAGGTCTACATCATCAACGACCCGGCCCCGAACGCCTTCGCCACCGGCCGCAGCCCCGAGACGGCATCCGTGGCCGTCACGGCCGGCCTGCTGGCCCGCCTCAATCGCGACGAACTGCAGGGTGTCATCGCGCATGAGATCAGCCATATCCTCCATCGCGACATTCTGTATGTAACCCTGGCCGGGATCATGCTCGGCGGCATCGTGCTCATGTCCCAGGTCTTTCTGCGCGGGATGTTTTACAGCTCGATGGGATCGAGACGACGCTATTCACGTGGCGGCCAGGGCGGCGGCCAGGCCCAGATCGTCCTGATGCTGATCGCCGTCCTCGTTGCGGTGCTCGCCCCGATCATGGCGTATCTGCTCTATTTCGCCCTGTCGCGCCGTCGCGAGTACCTGGCCGACGCCGGAGCGGCCCGACTGACGCGCTACCCCGAGGGGCTCGCCAGTGCCCTCGAGAAGATCGCCAGCGATCCGGCCCCGCAACTGGGCCCAGCCAACAAGGCCACCGCGCCGATGTACATCATCAACCCCTTCAAGAAGAAGGGCCAGCGGAGACTGTCCGATCTGAGCAGCACGCACCCGGCGATCTCCGAACGCGTTCGCATCCTGCGCAACATGTCGGGCGGCGCTTCGTACAAGGACTATGCCGAAGCCTTCACCCAGGTGACGCACACCAAGAACATCGTTCCGGCGTCCGCCCTGCGAAGCGAGGAGGTCGGCCTCCGCGACGGCGGGCCCCAGCCGACCAAGGAGGAGAAGACGCAGAAGCAGCTCCACCAGATCGGCGACATCATGCGAAAAGTCAACGGCTTCGCGTTCATGGCCTGTACCTGCGGGCTCAGTTTCAAGATCCCGCCGAACTTCACGGGCGACTCGGTCCAGTGCCCCCGCTGCAACAAGCAACTCGATGTAAGCAAGGCGCGTCAGGCCACGGGACGGCAGACGCAGGGCCAGCACCGCTGACCCCCCCCCCCCCCCCGGAATATCAAATGCGATTTACACCTGCGAGCCGCTGTAGATTCGCCGCATTGGCCTCCTGGTACGACCAAGAAAAAAGGCCCCGCCGCTTCGGCGAGGCCTCTGTTCGCTTGTGCCCCTGGCTTTCTGCCGTGCCGTTATCCGGGACGAACACTCGTCGCCTGCGGCCCCTTCCTGCCTTCGCCTACCACATACTCCACACCCTGACCTTCAAGGAGCGATTTGAACCCGTCGGCCTCGATATTCGAGAAATGCACGAACAGGTCTTCGCCTCCATCGTCCGGCGTAATGAAGCCGAACCCCTTCTTGGCATCAAACCACTTTACCTTACCTGTGCTCACGATACTGCTCCTTCGTCCCTCTCTGCCACTGGAATGGTACGCACCGATTCCGTCGGAGGGCATTGCTCCTGAGGGGGTGAAGAACGCACTCCGTCAGAAATCAATAAAATCTTATATCGAACCGCCTCGATTGTCAACAGGATTCTACCACAAACAGGCTCTGAAGGCCCGGAAATGACCGGTCCTTTATCGACGCGTCTGGACGCGGACGCCGGTCCGCCATCCTCCGCCGGCGACCGACCCGCTGGGCACACCTCGGCCGGTAGGCGCCGTGCTTTTTTCCTTGCGTGCGCGTCCGACTCCCGGTAGACAAAGGACTTGCGTGACGGTCCCGAGAGGTACCCGGACGCCGTAGAAACGGCAGCCGCACCGAGTCGCAGCATGGGACATTCGCCTCGGAAAGGGACACAAGCACAATGGTTCGGCCTGTTTGAAGGAGAGCGACGATGTTGAAGATCGGGATGATTGGCGCCGGTTTTGTAGCAGGATTTCACGAGCGAGCCCTGCGGTCCGTGCGAATCGGCGAATTCGCGGGCGTCTGCGCCCCCAAGGGCGCTGAGGCACTGGCCAAGGTGGCACGCGAGAACCAACTCGGAGACACCCAGGTCTATGCGACGGTCGCCGATCTGGCCAAGGCCGTCGATGTTGTCTGCGTCTTCGCCCCGAACTTCGCCCGCGTCGAGATCATGCGTCAGATCGCCCAGGCGGTCGAAGGCGGCGCGAAACTGAAAGGGATCATCGTCGAAAAGCCCCTGGCGCGCACCGTCAAAGAGGCCGACACCCTGGTGCGAATCGCCAAGGCCATGGGCATCCCGACTGCGTACTTCGAGAACCAGATCCACATGCCGTCGATCGTCCAGGCGCGCCACCAGCTCGCAAGCGTCGAAAAGGCGATGGGCCCGGCCCACCTGGCGCGCAGCGCCGAGGAGCACGGCGGTCCGCACGAGCCGTGGTTCTGGGACCCGACCACGCAGGGCGGCGGCGTCTGCTGCGACATGGGCTGCCACAGCATCGCCTGCGGCATGTTCATGCTCACCCCGCTCGGCCAGCCTCTGAACTATCTCAAGCCCGTCTCGATCAACGCCACCATGAGCCTGCTCAAGTGGGGCAAGGAGCCGTGGCTGAGCCGCCTCAAGGAGCGCGGCGTCGACTATTCCAAGACCCCTGCCGAAGACTACTCCAGCGTTACACTGGAGTTGCAGGACCCGCAGACCGGTCATCGCTGCATCGTGCAGGCTATCAATTCCTGGATCTATGACGCCCCCGGCCTGCGTTTGCTGATGGAAACCTTCGGGCCGGGCTACTCATATACCGTCAACTCACTGCAATCGCCGTCGGGCATGTTCATCAGTGACGCAGCGGCCACGGCCGTCGTGGACAGCGAACTGGCCCTGGAGAAATCCCAGGCCTCTCGTGGCTCCTTGATCCTCCAACCCAACGAGGCGGACCTGTATGGCTATGTCGCCGAATGGATCGATGCGCTGACGGCGTTCGAGCAGGGCAAGGACGCCAAGCTCAGTCTCGAATACGGCAAGACGATCACCATGCTGATCCTGGCCGCCTACATGTCGCACGAGAAACGCCATGTGATCGACCTGACCGATGCCCGCGTCCTGCGCGAACTCGAAGACTACGTCCCGCTAATTCAGAAGGGCGAGGGCAACAAGGTGCTGTAGGCTGATCTGGTGATGGATTCGCCCGCGTCGTTTCCGTGGAATCACTCCGGATTGTCCTTGTGTCCCAAGGCCGGCAGAGGTACGGTCTTGTTGGATGAAGCCGCGGCAGTACCAGGCAACGCGGCTTTCACAGGACACGACTGAGGCGAACCATGAAAAGGCATCTATTTCGAATCGTGGTGCCGGCGTACCCCACGTTCAACATCTACTCTCGTATCGCCCGAAGGACCACGGCGCTGGGCCCGGTCTGCGTAGCCACCGCCGCCAGCAGGATGGACCGGTGGGACGCGGAGGTCATCGACGAGAACAACCTGGGCCGCTACGGCCCCAGAAACGCCTGCGGCGCCGCCGATCATCGCACGATACAGAACCAGCGTCCGACGGACGTGGTCGGATTCTACGGCGGGCTGACCAGCACCATCCCCCGGCTCTATGAACTGGCACAGTGGTATCGCCGGCAGGGAATCGTCACCGTCGCCGGCGGGCAGCACTTCGCCGATGAGAACGTCGATGAAGCCCTCTCCAACGGCATCGACTACGTCGTCTTCGGAGAAGCTGAAGAGACCATGCGCGAACTGCTGCAGGCGTTGCAGAGTGGCGTCGACGTCGAGACGGTCAGAGGCATCGCGTACTTGAAGGACGGGGCGGTCTTTCGCACGTGCCCGCGCGACCCACTGACCGACTTCGACCGCTTCGCCTTTCCCGATTTCTCGCTGGTCCGCTATGCCCGAATCACGCTCTATCCGGTGGAAAGGATCCGCGGTTGCTGCATGAACTGCGAATTCTGCACGGTCAAGGGCACGCCGCGATGCGCCTCGGCCGAGCGTCTGCTCGACAACATCAGCTATCTCGTCGAGACGCGCAACGCCGGCCACTTCTTCATCGTGGACGATCTCTTCGGCCAGCAGCGAGCCGAGGCCCTGCGATTCTGTCACCTGCTCGCTGCCTATCAGCAGCAGATCGGCCGACAACTGGTCCTGACCGCACAGATTCGACTCGACCGGGCCAAGGACCCCGAACTGCTCGGCGCGATGCGGCAGGCGGGAATCCGGCACGTCGCGATCGGCTTCGAATCGCCGATCGACGAGGAACTGCGAGCCATGAACAAGCAGGTCCGCTCCGAAGAGATGCTGTCGCTGGTCAAAGTCTTCCGCCAGTTCGGGTTCTGGGTCCACGGCATGTTCATCTTCGGCTATCCGACGGCCGCCGAGACCCCGTTCGCCATGCCCGCCGCCGAGCGGGTCCGGCGCTTCCGGCGGTTCATTCGCAGAGCCCGGATCGACACCGTTCAAGTCCTGCTGCCCGTGCCGCTGCCCGGCACCCGTCTACGGCAAAGACTCGAACGACAGCATCGGGTCTATGCGCCGCAGGATCTGGGCTGGGAATACTACGATGGCAACTTCCCGCTCTTCGAGCCGGACGCGCCTATGACCGCGAGCGAAATGCAGAACGCCGCCAAGAAGATCATGGGGAGGTTCTACCGCTTTCAACACCTGTTCCTGGTGGGCGCCAGCGTCCTGGCCTTCCCCGCCCTGCTGTTCTCACTGCACAACCTGCGACTGGGCTGGAACCGATGGCATCGCCGCTGGGAGAAGCGCGTGATTCGCTTCGGCGGATGGTTAACCATCAAGAAGTGGACCTCTGATTTCAGGAAAGGCGAATTCCTTGAGAGGCTCCAAAATGCCAGAGGCCACCTGAACGCCCACCATTCATCGGGGTGATGCATCCAGACGGCCCCGGGCCCTCTCGTGCCATTGGCAGACGCCTGCGACGCGAGATGGTGCTGCGCGCCCAAGATCGGCGCCGACGGTTAGAACCGGCGACCGCCGCTGCGGCCTCGGCCGCCGCCGCCACCACCACCACCATAGCCGCCACCGCCGCCGCGTCCCCGGCCACCGCCGCCACCGTAACCACCGCCCCCACGCTTCGGGGCCTTGGGCTTGGCTTCGTTCACGGTGATGCTGCGGCCCTTGAGATCGTGGCCGTTGAGCGCTTCGATGGCCTCGGCCGCCTCGGTCTTGTTCGGCATCTCCACAAAGCCGAACCCACGCGACTCGCCGCTGAATCGGTCTGTGATGATGCTCGCCGATTCCACCTCGCCATGGGCCGAGAACAGCTCGCGCAAGTCGTCTTCCGTCGCCTCGTGAGCAAGGTTCCCTACGTAGATGTTCATGATGTGACTCTCCATATGCGTCGCGTTGCGACGCGTTTAGATTGTGGCAACGGCACGCTTCCATAAGCGGGGTTCCACAATACGCTGCGAACTGCCATAGAGTGCCAATGACGGCCTCATTCGAGTTATTCTGACAGAATCCGCGAAGAGGAGAGGGACCCAAGACAAAGGTTCTTGACGAGGGCGGCCAGCATTGATTCCACTCCCAGGACTCACCATCCATCGGTTCATTGGATCACGTTGACACGAATATACCGGCCCGCCGACGGGTCCACAAGGAGCATTGCGAAATTCCGAGAGAAATAGCGGCGCTGGCCGTCGTCCAATGCCTGCGGAAGCCAAACCCCGAAGCTATTTTGCGCGTTTGGCGGCCTTGGCATTCGCCGACGGGAGTTTCTCGGGCCGGGCAAGGGCGAGGAAGACCAGCAGCCCCCCGCCCAGAATCACCAGACCAATGCCGAGCAGTTGGGAAATCGTCAGGCGGCCGATCTCGAACGGGTTGTCATCGCGCAGCAACTCCATGAGCAATCGCATCACGCCATAGACGATGAACATCACGGCGAAAACCGATCCCGGCTTGGTTGCGAAGGGGTACCTGCCCGCGTGCTCGGCGTTTCTCGAACGTCTCCAGAACCCGTAGAGAACCAGGCACAGCAAGCCGGCCGAGGCGGACGTGTACAACTGCGTCGGATGCACGGGCAGGCAGCGGTACGGCCCGCTGGTCACCTGCTCTCGTTGCTGCGGCGTCAGCGCCTCCCAGGGCTTCAGGCCCGGCCGGTAATTGCCGTCGTCGTCGAAATAGCCAAAGTAGTCCGGCGGCAGATGCAGGTGGGGCTCGGACCGGCCTCGTTCGGGGTCGGCCTGGACCTGGCTGCGACAGGCGAACGAGCCATAGGGAAAGCGAACGCCCCAAGGCAACTCGGTGGGCTTGCCGTAGCAGCAACCGTTCAGGAAACACCCGATCCGCCCGAAGACCAAAGCCAGCATCAACCCGACGGCCAGCGCATCGAGATAGTGGCGTAGCGGCAGCTTATGATAGCGAATATACAGAAGGATCACCGCAACCGCCAACAGGACTCCGCCGAGCAGTTCGAGACCGCCTCTCCAGATCGCGAAGACGGCGAGAGGATCGTCGCGGAAGCTATCGAAGTAGTGGATCACAAAAAAGACGCGGGCGCCAACGACGCCGGCAATGAGCGAATAGAGCGCCGCGTTGGTGATGTGCTGAGGGTCTGTCGTGAAGCTGCGGCTCAGGTAGCGGATCAGCGTGACCGCTGCAAGAAAGCCCAGAACCATCATCAGTCCGTAACTCTTGACGGTCACGTGGATGACGGGAATCTCGAAGAGTTCGGGGTACATTCAGCGGTACCTCGTCGGACCAAATGCGCCGGCGGCGACAGGAATCACTCTGTGCGGCTCCATTTCCATCGTGAGTTCCGACATCCTTTTCGTTACGGCCCGGTAATGTTGTTCTTCTCGTCGAGCACCACGACCTTGGGTTTGATCGCGGCGGCCTCCTCGGGCGTGCAAAGGCCGAACGCCATGATGATGACGATGTCGCCCGGCTCGGCCAGTTGCGCAGCCGCACCGAGAATCACAACGCATCCGGATCCGGCCTCGCCCGGCACCGCATAGGTTTCCAGCCGACTGCCGTTGTTGAGATTGGCCACCAGGACCGCCTCGTAGGACAGAATCCCGGCCGCCTCCATCAGGGCCGAGTCGATCTCGATGCTGCCGGGGTAATGCAGCCTCGTCTCGGTGATCCTGGCCCGATGCAATTTGCTCTTGAGAACCTTCAATAACATCCGCGTTCTTTTCCGTATCTTGCGTATCGCGTGG
The DNA here is from genome assembly GCA_964610435.1 of uncultured Pirellulales bacterium. Lineage (GTDB taxonomy): Bacteria > Planctomycetota > Phycisphaerae > Sedimentisphaerales > Anaerobacaceae > Anaerobaca. Next base: position 51,762 of record CAZSXM010000024.1, read on the forward strand.
ACAAAAGCTGTATTATACCTTACGGCCTGCCGCTGTCCACCATGACGTTGTCGATGAGCCGGGCCAGGCCGAAACGGACCGCCACAGCGATCAGCACGGTGCCGGCAATACGTTCCACGTTCTCGAGGGTCTCCGGATCGACGAGGCTGACGTATTCGATCTGCATGGCCGGCACGCGCCCGATCACCGCCTCAATCCGGGCACGCACCTGGCCGGGGTCGGTCGCTCCGCTCTCGATCATCCGGCGGCCCTCTTGCAGCGCCTCATAGACGACCGGTGCTTCGCTTCGCTGCTGCTCGCTGAGGTACTGGTTGCGGCTGCTGACCGCCAGACCGTCGCCCTCGCGCACCGTTGGGCAGACCACAATCTCCAGCGGCATATTCAGATCGGCCACCATCCGCCGGATCACAATGGCCTGCTGGGCGTCCTTCTGCCCGAAAAAGGCCGCATCGGGCCACACGATGTTGAACAACTTCGTGCAAACGGTTGTCACCCCCCGAAAATGGCCTGGTCGAGATCGACCGCACAGGTTCTTCGTGATGCCTTCCACATGTACCCAAGTGAGGTTCTCTCGCGGGTACATTTCCAACGGGTCCGGTGTAAAGACCACATCCACCCCATGCTGCCCGCAAATCGCAAGATCCCGCTCGAAGGGTCTCGGATAGTTGCCGAAATCCTCTCCCGGTCCGAACTGTGCGGGATTGACGAAGAGACTCACCACCACGAAATCGCACTGTGCGGCGGCCGCCTCGATCAGCGAGATGTGCCCGACGTGCAGGGCCCCCATTGTCGGCACCAGGCCGATTCGCTTGCCCGCCGCCCGGGCCTGGGCCGTCCATTGCCGGATTTCGTCGATCGTTCCCGTCACTCGCATCCTGGCGAAGCCCTCCGATCCGGCTTCAGGAAGCCGTCACATGCTCTGGTTCGGTGATGTACGCCTTGACTTGCAGCGCAACGTGCTGGATCGCCGCCTCATCGTCGGTGCCGACCTTCGCCGCAGGCAGACGGATCAGCGGGCAGGCGCGCCAGCCGTCGACAAGCCGCTCGTAATCCTCATGCAATGCCTCAAGAAAACCCAGCGCGATCTGCTGCTCGTAGGGCCGGTTCCGGCGATGGATGCGTTCGAGGCATCGCTCCGGCGAGTCGGTGAGGTAGATCACCAGGGCCGGGGCCTTCACGGTTCGGGCGAAGACATGGTAGATGCGCTCGTAGAGGGCTAGTTGCTCGGCGTCCAACAGCCGGCGCGCATAGATCAGTTCCTTGGGGAAGACGTAATCGGTCAACGACACACGTTCCTGCGACAGTGTCTCGGCACGAAGCTGCTCGGCACGGTGGAGCAAGAAGTACAACTGGCTGTCCAGGGCCAGATCCTTGTGGCCGGCGTACACCTTCGCCAGAAACGGATTCGTATCATACGGCTCCAGAAGAACCTGGCCGTCCAAGGCTGCTGCAAGCCGCTTGGCGAGCGTGGTCTTGCCCACGCCGATCGACCCACCGATGCTGACGAGTTGCGGGCCAACTGAATCGAGGACGAAATCGCGCCCGCCCAAGCGACGGGCCAGTTCGCCGATCGTCTCGTTGAGCAGCGGGTGAACGATCCGTCCGTCCAACTGACAGAGCCCGTCGAGCACAAAGGACCGCAGATGCATCTGGGGATGCGGCACGATCAGATGGGGCAGGTGGACAACCTGCCGGCCGAAAAGCAGCAGGTCCAGATCGATCGTCCGAGGCCCCCATCGGCTATGACGCGTCCGTCCAAGCGCGTCTTCGGTCGCCATCAGGACGCCCAGCAGCCCCTCGGGCGTCAGTGTCGTGTGAATCTCGGCGACCCCGTTGAGATAACCCGGCTCGGACGCCTGTCCCAGCGGCGGCGTCTCTTTGACGTCACTGACCCGCGTCACCTCGATGTCCGGGCGGCGCTCCAAGGCAGCCAGGGCCTCTCGGATGCTGCGCCGCCGGTCCCCCAGGTTGCTGCCCAATCCGATGTATGCTGCCGTCCGTTCGGCCATTCGTTCCACCTCTCAGAAAGAAGCCCGCTTCGCGGCGTCCCTTGCCCCAGCATCCTTCCGCACGACCGGCCATCCCCGGAAGCGCGGCATTGTCTCAGTCGCGGGCCGGACCGATGAGGATCTGCGTCGCGCGGGGCGCCAACGACAGGGAGATCCACCTGGGTCGGTCGGCTGAAACGGGCTCTATCGTACCCGTCGCAGGATCGGCGACCATCCAACTCGCCGCCTGCGACGCGGAGAGATCGAAGTCACAGGGCTCCGTGCCGACGTTCACAACCAGCACAAGGTCCCGATCGTCTCTGGTGAACCGCCCAACCACAATCCGCTCCTGTGGACCGCCGGTCAGGCCGCTGTCGTAGAGGGCCGCCAGAGAACCCAGACTGATTGTCTCTCCGGGTACGTCGCGCAGGATGCGACCCCCACCGGCCTCGAACCGTCGGACGTTCGCCATCGCCGGCGCCGGAAGGTCCACATCGGCCGGCAGGAGAAGGGCGTCGAAGCACCGGCCGTCCACGCAGATCTGCCGGCCTTGGACGCGGGCGGCGGCGAGCACCTCATGATCGGCCAGAGCGAAGGAGATCTGCGTTCGTGTCATGCGCCGGCCGAGGTCCATGAAGGAATCGATGATCCGCCGCATCCTGGCCGATTGCGTCTGCTTCGTGAGCTTCTCGGCCACCGGCTTGTATTCGGCCCACATATCCGCAATCGGATAGTACAGCAGCACGCGCGGCGCCGGCCGGGCATTGCGGAGCAACGCGTTGAGCCGACCGACGAAGTCCCCATAGGCGCGGTACTCGTCGGCGCTGCGCTGCCAGCGATCATAATACAGCGTGAATTCCGTAACGCCAAAGGCCGCCTGCCACGCGGCAGTCGCGCACATTTCGGTCACCGACGCCGGGCCTCTACCGGCCATCGTCTCGGAGAAATCGCTCACCTCGGTCATCACCCGCCGACCGCCGTTGAGCAGGGCCGCCGAAGCGGGCAGCACCGCCGTCATCCACCCGGTGTGGATCACCACTTCCGGGTTCGACGAGAGCATGTCCAGGCCGGGGATGTCCATTCGTCCCAGCACCTTGAGCGTGTTGCCTTCGAGGGCTGGATGGTGCTCGAGGGTCTCCTCCCACAGAATGTGGCCCGAGGACGCGACGCGATGCGCGTGGGCCCACCGCTGAATGCGCCCGTAGTACCGCTCGGTCAGCAAGTCGGCCACCAGGGCCCAGTATTGCTGCCGGACCCGCCTGTCCTGCTCGCTATCACCTTCGAAAAGGCTCCTGCGCGCCGCCAGAAGCTCTTGCCCGTAGCAGCGCCGGTACAACTCGGGCAGGTCGGCCACCCACGGGACTGACGGCAGCGGCTGTACGTTTGGGTCAAGCGGATCGACCACGCGGACTTTCAGACGCACGTCATCGGGCAAAGGACCGATGTTCACGGCCATCAACGAGGGTTCATCGGTGAACAGCGCCTCGATCGTCGTACCGAAGAAGGGCTCCAGGCGCTGGTAGTAGGCGTCGTGCGTCAACCGAATGAAGCTCTCAACCGCCGCCGGATCGAGCAGATTCGGGTAGCGGCGTGCGGCGTAGTAATTGTTCGAGGCGTGGGTGTGCTCGTAGGCCGGACGTAGGATGAAAGGCTCGGCCTGAGACGGATCGTAGGCCAGGGCCAGCGCCTCGAATTCGGGATTCTCTTCGAGCACGAGGCCGCCGGCGGCGCCGCTGGGGTAGCCGTCCTCGTCGTAGATCCAGACGCGAAGTCCAACTTCTTGGCAGGCTTCAACCGCCCGAACCAGCGTCCGCCAGTTCTCTTCGGACCGTAGATACTCGCCGAACGCCACGTTGCAGACGATCCCGCCGAGACCGAGGTCCTTCAGGGCCGTCATGCCTTCGACTGTGGCCTGCTGCGTCGGCACTCCGTGTACGATCTGGAGCGGACGCAACCGAACGGGCGGCTCGCGCCAGTCTTCGAGCCACTGCCTCGGCAGATCGACGGCCAGTTCGGCCCCCGACTCGATTGACGCCGCGAATACAGGCCCTTGCATCAAGAGCACCGCGGCGAAGAACACGATTGCAGAGCCTCTCGCCAAATTCATGTCAATCCTCCGAAGTCCTCGAACGGCCGTCACAGCGAAGCAATGCGATCCAACGCCTCCTTGACGTTGGCCAGCGTGCCAAACGCGGTCAGGCGGAAGTACCCCTCGCCGGCCGGCCCGAACCCGACGCCGGGCGTGCCTACGACATGGGCCTCGTTGAGCAGCCGGTCGAAGAACGCCCACGAGCCGAGCCCGTCGGGCGTCTTGAGCCAGATGTACGGCGCGTTGACACCGCCGTAGACCTGATAGCCCAGCTCGGTGAGCCGCTCGCGGATCACCCTGGCGTTGGTCATGTAGACGTCGATCGTCCGAGCGATCTGTTCACGGCCCTGCGGCGTATAGACGGCCGCCGCACCGGCCTGGGTAACGTAGGAGACGCCGTTGAACTTGGTGCAGTGTCTCCGCTTCCAGATCGGATTGACCTCGACGGGCTGGCCGTCCTTCTTGTACGCCTTCAGCGATTTCGGCACGATGGTGTACGCGCAGCGGACCCCGGTGAAACCTGCGGTCTTGGAGAAGCTGCGGAACTCGATCGCCACGTCCCTGGCTCCCTCGATCTCATAGATCGAATGGGGGATCTCGGGATCGGAGATGAAGGCCTCATAAGCGGCGTCGAACAGGATCACCGCCTTATTCTCGCGGGCGTAGGCCACCCATGCGGCCAGTTGCTCCTTCGTGGCGACCGAGCCGGTGGGATTGTTGGGAAAGCACAGATAGATCATATCCGCCGGCCGGCTCGGAGGCTCCGGGACGAAACCGTTTTCGGCAGTGGCGGGCATGTAGACCACGCCCTCATACTGCCCGATCTCGTTGGCCTGTCCCGTCCGGCCCGCCATTACGTTCGTATCGACGTAGACCGGATAGACCGGGTCGGCGACGGCCACCACGTTATCGACGCCGAAGACCTCCTGCATGTTGCCCGTGTCCGGCTTGGCGCCGTCGCTGACAAACACCTCGTCGATATCGACGTCGGCGCCACGGGCTTTGTAGTCATTCTCGACGATGGCCTTGCGGAGGAACTCGTAGCCGACGCCGCCGTCATCGTAGCCCTTGAAGGTCTCGGGCCGACCCATCTCATCGACCGCCCGGTGCATGGCTTCGATCACCGCGGACGCCAACGGCTGCGTCACGTCGCCGATGCCCATGCTGATGACCTTGGCGCTCGGGTTCTGCTCTCTGAACGTGCGAACGCGCCGTCCGATCTCGGGAAAGAGGTATCCGGCGCGGAGCTTCAGGAAGTTCTCGTTGATGTGAATCATGGTTCCTTTCGTCTTTCTGCTGACCCCTGGGAGATACGACTCCAACACATCCCCGGCCCTCTCTCGGCATCGGGGGACCCAATCAAGGTCCGCCATTCTATGGCCGGTGCGCCCTATCGTCAAGGTCGCACGAAAACCTACGCCGTTGACGTGGAATCGATCCGTTGGAGCGTTGCGATGCACACAATCAGGACCGCCGTCGGATTTGGGGTCTTGTTGTCGGCGGATCGTTGCGGTATATTGCCGGCATGGCATCGAACGGCAGAGTCTGCACATGTGGTTTCACCGTCGATCACCGGGCCGCCCGGTGCACGCGAAACACGACATAACGGCCGGTTTGCGAAACTCTATGAAAGGGATTCACCGATGGCGAGCGACGATACGGCACGACATGTGATGCAAGCGAGCTGCTGTCCCTGCGGCTGCGGACACGAGCATGGCAATGACGGCATCAGCCGTCGGACCTTTCTCCAGGGAGTTGGCGGCACAACGGTGTTCGGCGCGGCGCTGAGTGGGTTGACGTGGTCGAGTCTCGCGGTCGGACAGCCGCCGGTGGGGACCGCGCCGCCGCGGCGGGCGCTGCGGGTCAAACCCATCCTGCAATACGGCGTCTACAGTTTTCGACCGCAAGCAAGCTGGCGTCCGTGGGGCGCCGTCCACTCGGACGAGGCGGCCCGGGCTGAGGTCGGGCGCATCCAGGGAGAACTCAACACGCTCAGGAACAAAGCCGATTTCCCCGTCGAATTCCTACCGGTCTCGGCGATTCGCGGGCCGGGGGATCTGGCCGGCATCAATGATCTGGCCGAAGCCGATACGATCCTGCTCTACGCCGCATGCGGGCCGCAGAACACTTTCGACGCCCTGACCCAGACGGGCAAAGACATCCTCTTCTTCGTTCGCAGCAAGTCCGGTCCGCATTACCTCTGGTATGAGATCGTCAGCCCCCGCTACCTCCGTCAGCACACCGACGGGTTGCAGACCAAAGGCATCGACGAACTCGACGTCGTCGTGGACGACCAAGACGAGATCCTCTGGCGGCTTCGAGCCCTTTGCGGATTGCACAATGCTCTGGGGACGAAGATGCTGGCCGTCGGCGGTCCAGGCGCGTGGTCGCAGCCAATCCAAGCCGTCACCGAGCGCGTCGTGCGCCAATGGCGACTCGATATCCAGACGGTCTCCTACGACGAACTGGGCAAGTTGATCCGCCAGGCCCGCGACGACCGGGCGACGGTCGCGCTGGCTCGCCGCCGTGCCGACGAATATCTCAAACTCCCAGGGACCACGCTGGAGACGAAACGGGAATTCGTGGACAACTGTTTCCTGCTCGACCAGATCTTCCGCACGTTGATGCGCGAGGCCGGGTGCAGCGCCATCACGATTCACCACTGCATGGGCACGATCATGGAGGTTTCAGAGACGGCCGCCTGCCTGACACTGACTACGCTGAACGACGATGGATATCTCGCCTTCTGCGAGTCGGATTTCGTGGTGATCCCCTCCGGGGTGCTGCTGGCCGGCATCTGCGGCAAGCCGGTCTTCCTGCACAATCCCACCTGGCCCCACAAGCAGATTATCACCCTGGCCCACTGCACCGCCCCGCGAAGGATGGACGGCAAGAACCTCGAGCCGGCGCGCATCCTGACGCATTTTGAGTCGGACTACGGCGCGGCCCCGAAGGTCGAGATGCGCAAGGGCCAGCAACTGACCAGCATCATCCCCGACTTCGCCGGCGAATACTGGCAGGGGCTTCGCAGCGAGATCGTGGAGAACCCGTTCCTGCCGATCTGCCGCTCGCAGATCGAGGTCAAGTACGAGATCGACAGCCAGGCGTTCGCCGAGCGGCTGCGCGGGTTCCATTGGATGACATGCTATGGGGACTATACACGCGAAGTCGCCTACGCCCTCCGGCGAATCCCGATTCGCTGGGAGATGCTCGCCTAACGACGTGGCACGAAATGACAACGATCGATCAAAATGGGGAGGGAGCTGGGATCGTCAATGATCCGGCTCCCGCTATATCAGGACCGCAACGACGCAATAAGGAAAGACACATGAGTACTCGGCGTTTCATGGAGGTGTTGGCCGCCTGGGGAATGGCCGTCCTGGCTGTAACGGCAGGACCAACTCTGGCTGTAACGGTCCGCGTCTCGCCCGATGGGCCGATCAGGACACTGGCGCAGGCGCGCGACGTCATTCGGCAGCAGAGAGCGACCGAGGGCCTCAGGGAACCCGTTCGTGTGATCGTGGCCGACGGCCGTTACACGCTGAGCGAACCGTTCGTCCTGACGCCCGAGGACAGCGGTACGAAGGACTACCCGATCAGCTATGAGGCCGCACCGGGCGCCCGGCCCATCTTCAGCGGGGGCCGGACCATCACGGGCTTCAAGCCCGACAGCGATGGTCTCTGGTCGGTGCGCATCGACGACGTGGCGAACGGACAATGGTACTTCGAGCAACTGTTCGTCAACGGACGCCGCGCCGTCCGGGCTCGGACACCGAACAAGTGGTATCACTATATGGGTGAAACCTCCGAGACCCCTCTCGATGACGAGGCGGACCAGCACCTGCGCGCCACCCAGGTCCACAGCGACGCGCTGGAACCGCTGGCGCAACTGAGTCTGGCCGAGATCCGCGACGTGACCCTGGTCGCCTATCACAAGTGGTGCATCACACGGCGATTCCTCACCGCCATCGACGCTGAGAACAATCTGATCGTCACCACCGGAGAGCAACTGAAGAGCTATTCGGGCTGGCCGGCCAACACGCGGTTCCATCTGGAAAACTTCAAGGCTGCGCTCGATGCGCCTGGCGAATGGTTTCTGGCCCGCGACGGCATGCTCTATTACAAACCGCTGCCTGGCGAGGACATGACGAAGGCCGAAGTGGTTGCGCCCTATGCGCCGAAGCTCGTGGTTTTCCAGGGCCGGCCCCGGTCAGGCGAGTTCGTCGAGCATATCACGCTCAAGGGGCTGACGTTCCACCACAATCAGGAGCTTCTGCCTTCCTTCGGCTACGCGCCCTTCCAGGCGGCATATGTCACCGAGGCGGCGGTCATGCTCGACGGCGCTCGCAACGTGATTCTCCAGGACTGCGAAGTCGGCCATGTCGCCACCTACGGCGTGTGGTTCCGCCGGGGCTGCCGCGATAGTCGGATCGAACGCTCGTACATCCACGATCTCGGCGCCGGTGGCCTGCGTATCGGTGAAGGTCGGATCCGCAGCGAGGAGAACCTCCGGACCAGCCACATCACCGCCGACAACAACATCATCCGCTCGGGCGGCCGCATCTACACCTCGGCCGTCGGTGTCTGGATCGGCCAGAGCGGCGACAACACCATCACACACAACGAAATCGCCGACTTCTACTACACCGGCCTGTCCGTCGGGTGGCGATGGGGCTATTCCGACAGCCTGGCCAAGCGAAACGTCCTGCGGTTCAACCGCATCCGCCACATCGGCTGGTGGGTGCTCAGCGACATGGGCGGCATTTACACACTCGGACCGTCGGAGGGTACGGTGGTCAGCGACAACGTCTTCCATGACATCTATGCCTACTCCTACGGCGGCTGGGGACTCTACACCGACGAGGGCAGCACCGGCATCGTCATGGAGAACAACCTCGTCTACAACACCAAGACCGGCAGCTTCCACCAGCACTACGGCAAGGAAAATGTCATCCGCAACAACATCCTGGTCGACAGCATGCTCCATCAGGTGCAGGCCACGCGGGTCGAGGAGCACCAGTCGTTCACGTTCGCCAACAACATTGTCTATTGGAAGACCGGACCGCTGCTGGCCGGACCGTGGACGAAGATCAGCATCGAGATGGACAAGAACTGCTACTGGAACGCCGCCGGCAACCGCATCGACTTCGTCGGCCTCCCGATGGAGAAATGGCAACAGGAGCACGGCCACGACCGCAACTCGATTGTTGCCGATCCACTGTTCGTCGATCCCGAGAACCACGACTTCCGTCTGAAACCCGACTCGCCCGCCCTGAAGATCGGCTTCAAACCATTCGACTACACGCGGGCCGGCGTCTACGGCGACCCCGCCTGGATCAAGAAAGCCAACGAGGTGACGTATCCGCCGCTGGAGATCCCTCCGGACCCCCCGCCCGTTCTCGTCCACGATACATTCGAGCAGACCGAGGTCGGACAGCCGCCCCGGGCCGATCAGGTCCATGTCGAGGGAAGGGGCGACTCCATCCTCGTGACCGACGAGACCGCCGCATCCGGCAAACACAGCCTCAAGTTCACCGATGCCGAGGGGCTGCGGTACGCTTACAATCCGCACCTGGTGTATTCGCCCAACCACAGCAAGGGAACCACCCGCTGTTCGTTCCACCTGCGAATCGAACCAGGAGTCTTGTTCCAGCACGAGTGGCGAGATTGGCGGTCGACCCTCTATAGCGTCGGTCCGAGCCTGCGGATCGAGGACGCCAAGCTCCGCGTGGGCGGCAACGACCTGCTGGATCTCCCCGTCGGGCAGTGGGTGCATTTCGACATCTCTGCCGACCTCGGCACCGACAACAGCGGCACGTGGGACCTCGTCGTCACCCTGCCCGGCCAGGAGCCCAGACGGTTCGAGAAACTCGCCAACGGCAACAGGAGCTTCGAGCAGTTGACCTGGCTGGGCTTCGTCAGCAACGCGACGACCAAGACCGTCTTCTACCTCGACAACCTGAAGATCGACAACCAGAACTGACATTGGAGACCACAGGCGTCTGCCTGCGGCGCATGACCGATGAGGGACTCCTGATGGCCCATCGCAGAGCAGTGGTCTGTCCTCTCGTTGTGCTGCTCGGAGTCCTGTCCGCTGCAGTTGCGTGCGGCGGTGAGTTTCTGATCTTTGACGAAGTGTTCACGTTCGATGAGACGCTGAACGGGTTTAAGTGGTTCATGCCGCCGGCGAATGCGCCGAGAGACTGGACGAGCCCGGACGACTATGAGAACGGGCAGGTGTATACCCGCTTCGAGATTCTCAGCCAGCCAACGGATGCGGCCAGCAAGCTGCAATTCGGCATCTGGCAGGACGACGGCAAGCGGGAGACGATGAGCCCCCACTGCGAGTTGCACGGGCCCGGCGTCGTCACGCACCATGCATCACCCAATACATGGTGGGAACTCGACCCCAACTACCCCGTCGATTTCTCGCGTGCCGGCGACTTCCTGCATTGCGGCATCGTCGTCTGGTCCAGCGAACCTCTCGGCTACATCAGCACGTGGAACCCCAATCCCCATATCTGGGCGAACCGGCACAAATATTTGCCCATGAAGGTGCGAGCGACCGTCATTGCCGTCTCAGCAGGCAGTCGATTCTCCGGCTGGGACCACTGGCTCAGCGCCGGTTCACCCGGCCGGCCGATGTTCGAATTCAAGCACCACTTCATTCGCGCGGAGATGCCGACCGACGACTGGTTCCACTCGGTGATCCTGGCCGATCTCGACAGAGATGGCGACCTGGACTTCGCCATCGCCTCAGCCCGCAAGCCCCAACGCGTCGAGAACAACTTCTACTGGTACCAGTATCGTGGACCCGACGACTGGGTCGAGCACCTGGTTGGATCGATGGGCGAAACGCAGCAGGCGGCGGCGATTATGGACGTCGACGGCGACGGATGGCCGGACATCATCTCGGGCAACCACTGGTACAGGAACTCGGGCGATCCGAAGAACAAGCGGTTCGCCGCCCATCGCTACCGGAACCTCGACGCCGGCTTTCACGATGTGGCGGTGGCGGATATCAATGGAGACGGCCGCCTCGACATCATCACCCTGTCCGAAGACCACGGCTGCTACTGGTATGAGCAGCCGGAGCCCGCGTCGATTCACGGGCTCTGGACAGAAAGGCAGATCATCCCCGCCGAGAACTGCCCCCACGGCAGCTTCGGCCCCGAAGGCATCGGCGATCTCGACGGCGACGGCGACAACGACATCGTTCTGGGCAACCGGTGGGCCGAGAACATCGACGGCGGCGCCTCCTGGGCGTTCCACCCGCTGCCCTTCGGACGCTGGACCGTGCCGACCTGGGGCGGCCCCGCCATCCTGGCGACTCGAAGCGTCATCCGTGACATGGACGGCGACGGGCACAACGACATCGTCATCGCTGAGTGCGACGTGCCTGATTGCGTGGTCGCCGTCCTCTATAACGAAGACGGCAAAGGCAGATCCTGGCGCAAGGTCCTGCTGCCGCAGACTGCGCCGGGCCGACGGGGCTCGCTGCACAGCCTGCGCGTGGCGGATTTCAACCTGGACGGCCGGCTGGACATCCTGGCCATCGAGCAGGAGGACTGCCGAGACGAGGGCCCGATGCCGCCGCCCCGCTGGTTCATCTGGGAAGACACCACCGGTGTCTGGACCGAGCACGTGATTCTCGACATCAACCTCGGCGGACACGAGGCCTGGATCGGCGACGTCGACGGGGACGGGGACATCGACATCGTCTCGAAGACCTGGCGCAGCGGCATCTATCCCGACAGCGCCAATGCCGGCAAGGCCCACGCCGATTTCCTGGAGAACCGGGCGATCGTCAAGCCCGGCAAGTAGCGTAGGGCGTTGTAGGTCGTGCAGATCACGGCGCAGGGGTCTTGCCATTGGCCAGAGCGGCGTCAACGGTGCGGTACCCGACGAAGTCTTCCGCGCGAATCAGGATGGCCTGCGGCGCGTCGATGGGATAGAAGTACCGTCCCCGCCTGCTGGCGACGAACCGCGCGTCGCCCGGGTCGATCTGTCGGACCCAACTGAACGCCGGAGGATCATCCCAGTCCGGCTGGACGTGCGTAGGAACGGACGACGCCGGAAGGACGCCGAGGTTCTCCGGCGCATCGGGAAAGCGCCTCGCCAAGCTCGCGGGATCGGGCACTGCCTGGCCGCTCCACCTCCTCGTCAGACCATAGAGGCCGGCCAGAAGCAGGATCAGCGCTACAACGCCAATTCCAGCGCCGATCGCGAGTCGCCGGCTCTGCGTGGAGGGCGTCTTCTGTGGCCGTGCCTCCAATGCAGCGGCGATTTGCGCACCGATAGCCGAGTCGGCCACGCCGGAGCCCATCAGTTCGCGAAGCAGACTGGAGGCGCCCGATCCCAGCATTCCCGACTCCGCCACCGAGCCGGAGATGGCTTCCGCCCGAAGTGCGGAACTCATCTCCCCGGCCGAGGGTCGGTCGGCCGGAGACTTGGCCAGAGTCCGCGCCACCAGCGTCGCCAGACTCTGCGAACAGTCCGGCAGGTAGGTTCGCAGATCCGGGACCGGAGACTTGACGTGCTGCTTGAGGACCTCTTCAAGGGTCTTGCCGGTGTACGGCGCCCGGCCGGTCAGCGCGCTAAACAGCGTCGTACCCAGACTGTAGACGTCGACAGCAGGCGTCTGCTCCCGCCGGAGGACCATCTCAGGGGCCATGAACAGAGGAGACCCCACCGCGCTGTGCGTAAAATGGAACGGATCGTTGGGATCGTCCACGTGAACCAGTCCGAAATCCGTGACCTTGCACCGGCCTTGCCGCGTGAGCATCAGGTTGGTCGGTTTGACGTCCCGGTGGAGAATCCCCATCTCGTGGGCCACCGCCAGCGCCGCAGCGGCATCGGCAAGAAAGGCGCAAGCCTTCGGGGCCGGCAGCGGACCGGCCGCTTTGATCGCCTGGGCGAGATTGCCGCCTTCGAGCATCTCCATCGCGATGTACCACCAACCGTCGTGCTGGTTGATCTCGTAGACGTGCACCACGTTCGGATGATCGATCTGGGCGGCTGAGCGGGCCTCACGGAAGAACTGATCGACGCGCTTGGCGGCGTCGATCCCCGGCAGGCGCTTGCCCAGCACTTTCAGCGCGACGATGCGCTGAAGGTTGATATCACGGGCCTGGATGACCCGACCCATCTTGCCTTCACCGATCAATCGAAGCAGCTTGAAATGCCCGAGCACTTTGCCCGCCCAGGGCGGTTGCTGTGGCAATCCGGACGGCGCGTCTGCCTTCGTCGCCTGGGGCTCGACGATCTCCGTCTCGCCAGCCACGAGACTCGCCTCGAATTGGGCATCGTCCATGACGCCTCGCTCATCTCTTGCTGTCATCTATCTGTCCCGATGGCCAACGTCGACGCCGGTGAAGTCGAGAATCGTAATCACGCTCTGCTGTTGCTGCGGCCGCCCTTCACTGACGTCTCCTTCGTCCGATCCGACGGCGATGAACCGCGTCGGGCCCAACCGACACACCGCCTCGATCTTCATATCAGGGAATCGAGCGAAAAGAATGGGGCGGTCCTGCTTGTGCCCGCTCCACCAGAACAGGACGCTGTCGAGCGTATTGGGCGGGAACGCCTGGTCCTTGCTCCGCTTGGGCCCGGCGCTCTTGCCGGCGGCGATCAGATAGCCTTTGGTCAAGGGGTCCCAGGCAAGATCGCTCACACCCCGGTCCCCCAGATCGATCGCAAAGAGATCCGCCAGACGGAACCGGCTCGGATCGCGGGCATCGAACGCCTCGTCTACACCCTCGACGACCGCCATCAGCGCATGCGAGCCCAGCAACGGGTTTCGCATTCCCATAAGCACACGTCGCCCATCCGGCATGAAACACATGCCCTCGACGTTGCCCCAGCGATAGGTGTTCTTGTCGCCTCCGGAGAACTCCGCGTGAAACGTGCGATAGGCCTCGATGCCGACGGCCTCGAAATGCACGTTGATAAGATCGCGGACCTTCCCCGCACTGAGGACCACCGGCCGTGCGACCCTGGCGGGATCGAGATCGCGCAGGGCCATCCGCAGCATGTGCCGCCGTTTCGGCAGAGGCAGTTCATCGGGGTCGTTGCTCAGTGAGCACAGCACGTACACAATCGGCTCGCCACGACGGTCGACCCGCACCGTGAGAGATTCGGCATCATCGAGCAATTCCTGCTCGTTTCCGATCACCGTATGGGCCGTCGGCATACCAATCACCATGTACCGAAGATCAATCGGACAGGTAAAGAGAGCCAACCCATGGCGATCGCTGGCCAGGATCAAACGGCCGTCCGCCCAGGCCATGCCGCTGCACTCCAAGGGCTTCTCTTCCGTCTGCTGGGAGGAAACGGGCGCAGAGATGGTGATGTCCCTCTGTGCGACAACCGGCGGCTCGACAATGCCGAAGTAGACCTCCGCAACACGGTCGGCCCCTTCGCAAACCGACGCGACCCCGGCGCATATCACGACCGTGCCAAACAGAAAGCGACCCACCCACAAGAAGTGCCTTCGTCGCGCGAACATGATAGCCTTCACGTTTGCAGACCGAGCAACCGTCGGCTCGAGCCCTTCCCATACGCCGAATGTCGCCCACGACAAAGTCGATCGAACGATAGCAGTCGGCCACTGCGATTCAGGATACGACCGGCGGGCCCACAAGTCAACGCGCGGCCGGCGATTTCGTCGCATGCCACAAACAGGCAACCGACTGATCGCCGTCAGTCAGGCGCACCCGGCACCCGCTTGGGATCCGCCCCGTCTTCAAGGGCCTCAATCTTGCGAATCCGCCGCTGCGATCGCTCGCGATGCTCGAAACCGGTTTCCAGCCACACCTCAACGATTCGCTTGAGGACGGTCTCGTTGAGCAATTCCCCCGGCAGGCACAGGACGTTCGCATTGAACTGCGACCTCGCGGCATGGGCATCAAGCTCGTCATTGCAGCGTGCGGCGCGAATCCCCTTGAGCTTGTTGGCGGATATGTCCATCTCCATCCCCGTCGCGCTGAGAAGAATAGCCGTATCCACGTCCTCCTCGGCGACCTTCAGCGCGGCCGCATGCGCAAAATCCGGATAATCGACGGTGCCTTCTCCCGCCGAGCCAAGATCGACATACGCGTGCCCCTGCTCTTCGATGGTGTGTTTCACACAGTCCGCTTTCTCACGACCTCGATGGTCGTATGCGACCGCCACCTTCATTGTCGCCTCCCTTCTGAAATCCGGGCTGGGCCGTCCTGCCGGCGGACATGTATCCCATACGGTAGCCTACGGGGCGACCGGGTGTTTGTTCTTTCCAACCCCAAAACGCCTGTCAGACGAGAACGCCTCCTCCATCTTCTGTCGCGGCAGTGACACCCCGTCGATTCAGCGATCGGCAGCATCGTCATGCGGCAACGCACGAACCTGTCGCGCGATCGCCCAGATGCACCGCGAGCAAGCCTTGGCCCCCCTGTACGCGCGAACGCGGAAGCAGCGAACCTTGAGACCCTCATGACGAATGCGCCGTTCAAACCGCGCATCGGCGTCGACCGACCAGATGGCCAGACAGCCGCCCTCGCGCAGAGCCCGCATCGCCGCGCCGATGCCTGTCGGTCCGTAGAGTCCATCGTTGCCGGCGTAAGTCATCGCGCCGGGGCCGTTGTCCACGTCGAGCAGGATGGCGTCGAAAGCCGCCTCAGACCGACGAATCACCTGCGCGACGTCACACGACTCGACACTGACCCTACTGTCCCGCAAGGGATGGTCCGTGAGATCGCCCAGAAACTCCCGATTCCACTGAACGACCTCGTGCATCAGTTCGGCCACGACGACTCGCGCCTCGGCTGACAGCAGATCAAGGGTACGGCGCAACGTGTAGCCCATGCCCAGCCCTCCGATCAAGATCGTGGGGCACCGCCTCTGTTTGACCCTATCACATCCCAATCGGGCCAGTTCCAACTCCGATTCATGCTCCCGGCTGGTCATCAGTTGCCGGCCGTCCACCGTGATGAAGAAGTCACCATCGTGGCGGGAAACAACCATCTTCCTACCGTCTGGGGTCGTCGTCGACCCCAGAAGCACAGAGGCCTTCATACCGATACGTCCTTTCCTGAATGTATTGCCGGCTTGCATCCCAACCGGGGGCCTGTCGAGCGCCGAAGCCGACACTATTGTCGGCTATCACAGGCGACCTGGAAAGCCCGCGGCCGAAAGAAACCCACGGCGTGCGCAGGGGGCCGACGCCTCGCACAGAGGGTGCACTGCACGTTTGTAGGTAGATTCTAGGCGGCCATGGGGCG
>CAZSXM010000025.1:0-66279 GCA_964610435.1 uncultured Pirellulales bacterium
CCGCAGGTGCTCCTCCGCGAGATCGTCGGCACCGACGGGCACTTCACCACCGGCGAGATCACCGATCAGCTCCGCAACCTGATCGTCTCGCGCTTCGCCGACGTCCTCGCCGAGAGCAAGATCCCCGTGCTCGACCTGGCGGCCAACTATGAGGAACTGGGGCAGTTCGTCACCGAGCGGATCAAGCAGGAGTTCGCCAACTACGGGCTCGAACTGACCACCATGCTGGTCGAGAACATCTCGCTGCCGCCGACGGTCGAAGAGGCGCTCGACAAGCGAACGAGCATGGGCGCGATTGGCGACCTGCACAAGTACACGCAGTTCCAGGCGGCCAACGCGATGGAGGAGGCGGCCAAGAACCCCGGCGGCATGGCCGGCGGAGGCATGGGCATGGGCATGGGGTTCGCGATGGCCAACCAGATGGGCCAGGCGATGGCGGACCAGGGCGCCGCTCCCCCGCCGCTGCCGCAGTCGGGCCCCTTCTACGCGGCGTTCGAAGGCCAGCAGGCCGGCCCGTTCGACCTCGCAGCGATGCAGCAGCACATCGAGAGCGGCCGGCTCACGCCGCAAACGCTCGTCTGGCGCAAAGGCATGGCCGGCTGGGTCGCCGCCGAGCACGTCAAGGAACTCAAGGGCCTCTTCGACGGCCCGCCGCCCCTGCCGTGACGCCGGCGACCGAGGGACCGGCTGAAGAGATACGGAGAAGATCGATGAGACATTGGCATGTTGGCGTTGTGATGGCGATGGTCCTGTTGTGGGTCGCTGCGGCCGGTGCGCAGCAGCCGAACCCGCCGGGACAGGCGATAGGGACGGAGCCGGTTCATCAGGCCTATCTGTTCGCCCACATGGTGCATGACGACTACGGGCGGCTGTACTACTCGGTCAGCCTCGACGGCCTGCATTGGACCGCCTTGAACGAGGGCCGGCGCGTCTGCGACGACTATCGCGGGCATCCGGACATCTGCAAGGGCCACGATGGGCGGTATTACCTCGTGGGCAATCGCAATGACTCGGCGCCCGACATCAACTTCTGGGTGTCCGAAGACCTGATCCGCTGGGAACGCTACAGCGACGTGACGCCCGACCTGCCGCGCACACCCGGCTATGCGCAGGCGTTGCCGCGCATCGGCGCGCCCAAGCGCTTCTACGACGCCGATTCGTCGCAGTACGTCCTGACCTGGCACACACCGCACCAGCACGGCACGCCCGAGGACCCCGAACGCTACTGGGCCAGCCAGCGGACGCTGTATCTGACGTCGATGGACTTACGGACCTTCTCCGATCCGCCGCGACGGCTGTTCGACTGGGACATGGCGACGATCGACGTGATCATCCGCAAGCAGGCGGATCGCTACTACGCCATCGTCAAGGACGAGCGATACCCCACGCTCGACTGGCCGACCGGCAAGACCGTTCGCGTCAGTTCATCGCCGGCGCTGCTCGGGCCATATAGCGAGCCGTCGGCACCGATCAGTCCCAACTTCCGCGAGGCCCCGACGCTGATCCCATCGCCCGACGGCAAAGTCTGGTACCTCTACTACGAGCAGTATCCGGGCGTCTCCTACGGCTTGTCGGTGGCGACCGACCTGGACGGGCCGTGGCACCAGATCTCCGGCTATACCTTCTTCAGCGATTGGGACAAGTACAGCCTGCCGCCCAAGGTCCGTCACGGCTGCATGATCGCCATCAGCCGGGCCGAGTACGACGCTCTGCTGGCCTGCACGAGTTGGCCCGGTGCCGCCGGCGCAGCGTTGACGTTCTTCGGCTGGTCGGACCAACACGTGCAGGTCGATGGTAGTGGCGATCACCTGATCCCCGCCATCGACGCGATGAACGCCCTGCCCGGTCGGGCCTGGCCCGAATCTGTCGGCGGCGCCGTCGCCGAGCCGACGTTCGTGTTCGGACTGGGCGACATCACCGAGTGGCCCAGCCAGGCCGCCAAGGAGACGTACGAAAGGCTCATCACCACCCGGCTGAGGTTCCCAAGCTACGACGTCGCCGGCAACCACGACATCGGCGGCAACTCGCCCGTGCCAACCGTACTCGACTGGCTTATTGCCCGCCATGGCGCGCTGCGCTACACGTTCGAGGAAAGCGGCGTGCTGTTCATCGCGCTGTTCAGCGAGTACGACGAGAGTCTCAACAGCCCTGCCCAGCCGATCTCCAAAGACGCGCTGGACTACCTCCGCGAGACGCTGGCAGACGTGCCCAAAGGCAAACCCGTCATTGTGGCAACGCACCTGTGCTTCGACGCGATTACCAACCACGACGAATTGGTGGATGCCCTCGACGACGCCAACGTGCTCTGCATCCTCGGCGGCCATTACCACAAGGCCAAGGTGACCCGCTACCGCGAGATCGATTTCGTCCAACTGCCCAGCCCCGCCCCGAACTCGCCCGACGAAGTCACCGTCTTCCGCATCACGCCGGACCGCATCATCGCCATTCCCTTCGACTACACAAAGAACGAATGGGTCACTGACAAAGGCAAGATCCTCGACAAGCCCATCACGACTCGCTGGACGCCATAGGTCCCATACGACCTATAGAACCAATAGGACCTATGTGGGGCGGAGACGGCGTGCATCAAGCGCCGGTGTATGCGCGGCGGACTTCTTCGGCGATGCGGTCGAGGCCGGCGGCGACGGTGGCGTCGTCCTGGGCGTAGCTGATGCGGAGGCACTCGTCGGCGTGGGACCAGGGCTCGGCCAGGCCGGGGAAGAAATAGTGGCCGGGCACGACGATCACGTTTCGGGCCTTGAGCCGCTCGTAGAGCTGCCGACAGGAGATCGGCAGACCCGGCAGCCACAGCCACAGGAAGAACGCCCCTTCCGGGCGGTGCAGGCGATAGTCAATTCCATCGAGACGGCGGGCGAGATGCTCGACGGCCCGGCGGGCCTTACGCTCGTAGAACGGCGCGATCACCTCACGGCTCAGGCGAAGGATCTCGCCCGAGCGGACCAGGTCGGTGACGATCGCCGTGCCCAGGCCGCCCGGCGCCAGGCTCATCACGGCGTTGGCCCGCGCGACCGCCTCGACGACCTCCCCGCGCGCGATGACGATCCCCGTCCGCACCGCCGGCAGGCCCAGCTTCGAGAGGCTCATGCACACGACCGTGTGCTCGTTCCAGACGGGCTCGGCCTCGCCGAAGACGATGTGCGGAAACGGCAGGCCGTAGGCGTTGTCCACGATCAGCGGGATGCCCCTGTCGCGGGCCAGGTCGCCCAGCCGGCGCAGCTCGTCGCCGGTTAGCACGTTGCCGCTCGGATTCGTCGGCCGCGAAACGCAGATCGCGCCGACGTCGTCGGCCACATCGAGCCGGTCGAAGTCGATATGGTACTTGAACAGGTGCTCGTCGAGCATCTCGATCCGGGGCCGAATCGCGACAAACGCGTTCGGCGCCAGCATCACGTCGCAGTAGCCGATGTATTCGGGCGTCAGGGGGAACAGCACCTTCTTCACTGTCCCGTCATCCTGCTCGCCCGCGAAGAGATTGAACAGGATGAAGAATGCCAACTGGCTTCCGTTGGTCAGCGCGATGTGGCGCGGGCCGATGTCCCAGCCGAACTGCTCTCGCAGCAGATCGGCCAGGGCCGCGATGAATTCGCGGTCGCCTTCCGGCGGATCGTACTGCCCCACCGCCCGCTCGAAACGCCGCCCATCGGCGAGCAGCGCCGTGGTGCCGGCGCGAAAGCCGCGTTCGACCTCCGGGATCTGCGCGGGATTGCCGCCGCCGAGCATGTAGACCGGCCCCGGCTGCGACGGCGCGGCGCCGAGATCGTCCATGAGCTGCCCGATGCCCGACTGAACCGCGATCTGCCGACCGAATTTCGAGAGTTGCATCATGTCGATACCGCCAAGGCCGTCCGTGGCGTCAGGAAATAGAGCCACTTCTGCCGGACGGGACATTGGAGGATGTCACTCGCCGCCCGGCCGTACAGGTCCAACTGCCCGCGATAGGCCTCGGCCCGCTGCGCGATCTGCTCGCCCGCGACGCGGTCGCTCTTGAAGTCGATCACGACGAGGCCGTCGGGCGTCTGCACCAGCATGTCGATGATCCCCTGCACGACGACCAGCTCGCTCGCCTCCGGCTGGCCGACCCGCAAGCCGAACGTGAAGGGCCACTCGCGATGGACGGCATTGTCCCCATCCAGCGCCAGCGCGCCAAGCTCGCTCTCGAAGAAAGACAGGATCGCATCGAGATCGATCGCGGCGGCGACATCCGACACGATCGCATCGGTCTCGACGAGCCGATCGCGGGTGCGTTCGAGGGACTGACGCGTCACCGGCTGCGCCAGATCGACGCTGGAGATCACCAGATGCACGGCCGCACCGATCTGCCGAGCCGAGCCCGGTGGCACAGCGGCCGGATCGGACGCGACCGGCGCCAGCGGCCGACGGTCCAGCACGCGAGAGCAGTCCAGGCGAGCGAACTCGTCATCGTGGTGCGTCAGCGCGGTGACCGACTGCTTGGCCGCCTCGCGCGCGGCCCAGGCGAACGGATACCGCCAGTCCAGCCGGTCCTTCAACTCGTCCAGCAATTCCCGGTTCTGCACATCAGGACAAACCTTGGCCTTCGGCTTTGCGGCGACCGCCCGCTTGCGGTCGCGAAGGGCCCGGACCTGCTGCGTCAACTGCCCCATCGCGTCGGCGCGATGTACGTGCAATTCGAACAGGGCTGCGTCGTCGGCCGGCGGCGTCAGGTGCGTTTCGAACGCCTCGTGCAGCGCCCGCTGATCGGCCAGTCCATACAGCAGCCACTCCATTGGGCTCCGCGCACTCTTGAGCAGCCACGACGGCACGGCCGGATCGCTCAGCAGCAGGCCCTTCGCCAGCGCCCTGCCGCAATCGGTCCGCTTCTGCGAGGCGGTGACGATCAGCCGGTCCTTCGCCCGCGTCATCGCGACGTAGAGAATCCGCATCTCCTCGGCCAGCGTCACGGCCCGCTTCTTCTCGGCGATCACCTGATGGGCCAGCGTCGGCAGCTTGGCGTTCGAGCGGGCGTCGATCACGCGCAGCCCGAGCGTGTAATCGGCATCGGCCACCAGATCGCTCCGCACATCGCGCAGGTTGAACTCGCTGTCCAACTCGGCCAGAAACACGATGGGGAATTCGAGCCCCTTGCTCTTGTGCACGCTGAGGATGCGAACGACGTTGCCCGCTCCGGCCGGCTCCGACGGTGTCCAGTCCTGCCCGACCTCCTGGAGTTTCTCGACGAACGCGACGAACCGCGTCAGCGACGGCACGCCCGCGCTGCTGGCAAAGCCCTCGAACTGGATCGCCCGGTCGTGCAGTTCGAGCAGGTTGGCCTTGCGGGCCTGGCCGTTGGGCAGGGCGCAGACGAAGGCGATCAACTGCGCCTCGCGATAGATCCGCCAGAGCAGGTCGGCCAACTGGCCCCGCCGGGCCATCCGGCGCCAGCGTTCGAGCGTCGCCAAGGCCTGCCGCAGCTTCTCGGCCAGCGCCGCGTCGGCGCCATCTTCACTATACCGGATCGCCGAGGCATGGAAATCGGCGGACGGCACCGTCTCGCGGGCAGCGATGCGGATCGTCGCCAGCTCGCTGTCGGTAAATCGAAAGAACGGCCCCCGCAGCACGGCGGCCAGCTCGATGTCCCGCTGCGGATTGTCGAGCACCTTGAGCAGGCAGAGTACGTCGGCGATCTCCGTCGTCTCGAAGTAGCCGGCGGTCGCGTCGCAACTGACGGGGATGCCCGCCAGGCGGAGGACCTCGATATAATCGTTGGCCTTGACCGCCAGCGAGCGCATCAGCACGACGATGTCACGGCATTCGACGTCGCGCGGACCGCCGGCGTCCTTGTCGAAGATCTGCATCGCCGACTGCCCCGGCTCGGCGCCGATGATCTGCCGAATCCGCTGGGCGATCAGCGCCGCCTGTCGCTGGCGGGGCCGCACCACCTCGGTGCTGCCGGCCTCGCCGTTGTCGTCGTCCTGATTCGCATTCGCCTCTTCGGCCTTCTCGTCGAGGATGTGCAGTTCAACGAGCGGCGCCTCGGTCGAATCGGCGGCCTCGGGGCCCGGCCGCAGGCGGGCCGCCTCGTCGTAGTCGATGTTTGCCAGTTCGGCCGTCATGATCCGACCGAAAACGAGATTGACGAAATCGAGAATCCCCTTGGCCGACCGGAAGTTGTAGTTCAGGTCCACGCGAAGCCCGCGCGCCGTCTCGCTCGACGCCGAGGCCCGCAACCGTTGCAGGAAGATCGTCGGCTCGGCCCCGCGAAAGGCGTAGATGCTCTGCTTGACGTCGCCGACGACAAAGACGTTGTCGCCGGAACTGAGGGCGTCGAGGATCGCCTGCTGGATGGGGTTGATGTCCTGGTATTCATCGACGAAGATGTGCTTGTAGCGGTCGCGCAGGCCCAGGGCCGTCTCGGACGGCGCAGCGCCATCGCCCGACTCGGCCGGCTTCGTCAGCACGCGGAGGGCGTAGTGCTCCAGATCGGCAAAGTCCAGGCCATTGAGCGCCCTCTTGCGTTGGGTGTAGAGCGCATCGAACCGGCGGACCAGCTCGATCAGCGCCGTCGTCTGCACCCCCGCGGCCCGGCCCACCACGTCCATATAGTCGGGATGGACCATCGCCAGATTGCGCAGCGCCACGAAGTCGTCCATCGCCCTGGTTCGCAGGGTCTTGATGAAATCGCCGAGGACATCGTCGAAACCTTTCAGTGCCGGCGCTCGCGGCTTGGCGAAGGTGCGAATCGCCTCGGTGCAACCGTCCCAATCGCCGCCGGCCAGCCGGTCGCGACAGGCGGCGATGGGCGCGATCACATCCGCTTCGAGCGCAGCGCCCCACTTGCCGCCGGCCGCTTCTCTTTCATAGATCCGCTGCGCCGCGCGAAGGCGGGTCAGGATCGATTCCAGCGTCTCGGCGACGATCTCCTTCTGCGCCGTGCCCAAGTCGCCGGCGCGCGGGTCCGTCGCCTCGGCCAGGAGCCGCGCCCGCTCGCACCAGGCGTTACGCGAGGCGACGCCGTCGAGGAAGCCGTGCAGCCAGACCACGCTCGACAGGAAGCCGCCGCCGTCGCGCACGTCGCGACGGCGAAGCAACGATTCGAGATCGGTAGCCAGGTGCGGCTGCGTCCATGCCCACGCCACCGTCTCATCCAGCACCTCGGCCTTGAGCAGCATGGCCTCGTCGGCGTCGATCACACGAAACGCCGGATCGAGGGCGACCTCGTGGAAGTTCTCGCTGAGGACCCGCTTGCAGAACGCGTGGATCGTGCTGATATCAGCGCCCTGGAGCAGCACGAGCTGGCGGGCCAGCCGGCCGTCCCGCGTCCGCTCGTATTCCTCCCGGAGCCGTCGGCCGATCCGCGAGCGCATCTGCTCGGCCGCCGCCTCGGTGAACGTCAGCACGAGCACGTTCAGCACGTGCGGACAGATTGCGGCATCGGAGACAATCTGCACGCACCGGCCCGAAAGCACCGCCGTCTTGCCCGTGCCCGCCGACGCCGTGACCAGCACGTTGGCGCCGTGGGCCGAGATCGCCTGCCGCTGCTGGTCCGTCCATTGGATCTTCTTCTCGCCCGTCATGATGTCACCGGCCCTCCGATCACGTCGAGCTTGCCCTTGGCGTCGAGGAAGCGATAGTCGTTGACCTGCCAGTCGAAGCGGCACACCGCCTTGAAGTCGCACGACGAGCAGGCCGACGCGGTGCCCAGCCGATAGGGATGCACCTCGATCCGTCCGCCGACGATCCCGCCGGCCAGCGCGACGATCGTTTCCCTCGCGAACGCCAGCACGCGCTTGAAGTCGTCGGGCCTCAGTGACCCGCTGGTGGCGTAATAGCCGTAATGCGCCTCCTTGCTCGTGACAGCGAAGTTGTAGAGCCGGCTCCAATGCGCGCCCGCCTCGGGGTCAAGCGCGTCGGCGTAGTCGCCGTCGAATAGGCCCCGGGCCTTGCGGATCGAGCGTTCGGCCTTCTGGGCCACCGTCTCGATCGCGGCGCTGTCGGGGGCCTGCTCGATGGGCAGGCAGAAGGCCCCGGCGACGTGGTCGATGTTCCTCTCGCCGGCCAGGGCCAGCAGGTACATCGGAAGCTGGACGTTCAAGCCGTGATAGAACTGCGACCAGTCGAACGTCGCGCCAGCCTTCGTTCGCTTGTAGTCAAAGACCAGGGCGATGCGTCGGCCATCGATCTCGGCGACGTCGAGCCGGTCGATCTTGCCGCGCAGCGTCAACATGCGTCCATCGGGCAAGACCAGTTCCAACGGCTTGAGACCCGCCTCGTCACCAGCGTCGCCGAAGGGCAGCTCGGAGCGTACCGGCTGGAACGCGCCGGCGCGGGCCATGCGGGCAATGTCGAGCACGCACTCGCCCAGGGTCTCGGCGGCATTGGCGATGATGAACGCGTTGTGCTCGCAGCGCGCCCTGAACTTGGCGAGGAACGGGTCGTGCGAAGCGAAGGCCTCGACCTGCTCGGCCAGCAGCGTGCCCAGCCGGTCGTCGGCGACGGTGGCGAAGTTCTGCCCGTCGGCGGCCAGGCGCTTGTGCAGGCCATCGAGCACGGCGTGATAGAAGTTGCCCAGGTCGAGCGGTTCGAGCTTGAACTCGCGGCGGGGCCGCAGATCGAGCGCGTAGCGGGCGAAGTGCTTGTAGGGACAGGCGGCGAAGGTCGCCAGCCGCGTCGCCGACCCTTTGAGCGGGCCTGCGAACAGCCGTGCGACGACCGGGCCGGCCAGCGTCGCGACGTTGTCATAGGCCAGCGCCGCGGCGACCAAATCGACCGTGGCCTGATGGTCCGCGTCGGCCGCCATCGCACCGAGAAGCCCTTCCAGCCGCGCATCGGCCCGCTCATCCCGCGCGAACACGTCACGACCCAGGCCGCTGCACAGCCACTCGGCCAATTCGGCGTCGGTGTGAATGTCCGCCGCCTCTGCCCCGTCGTCAACGGGCAGGTCGTCGAACAGGTCCGCCAGGTCATCGACAAACTGCGACCGCGCCACGGGCCCGCCCTTCTCATCGGCCGCCGGACAACTGATGCACAGAAACTGCGACGGCCGCGTGAAGGCGATGTAGGCCAGGTACTGCCGCTCGGCCAGCGTCTGCGTCGTCGCCGGGGCCAGGTGCACGCCCACCGCCTCGGCCAGTTCGCGGTCGGCGTCGTTCAGCACGCCCGTCGCGGGCACCGGCACGGGGAACTGCTTCTGCGTCGCGCCCAGCAGGAAGACGGCTTTGAGGTTCGGATGCCGGCTGCGCTCGATCGAGCCGACCAGCACCTGGTCGAGACTCGGCGGGATGAACGCCATCGTCATCTGTGCGAACGCCGCCGTCACAATCGCGAGGAGGTCCTCCGGCGGTATCAGATCGGCCCCGAAGACCTCGACCAGCTCGTCGAAGACGTCCACGAACCGCTCGAAGAATTGCCGGTGCTCATCGGCCGCCGACAGATCGCCCGCCGCCTGCGCTTCATCAACCCAGGCGGCCAGCGTCCGCTGGACCTTCAGCGTATCGAGCAGACCGAAGACCGCCTGCGTGAAGTCGGTGGCCGTCCGCGTGGGGCGAGCGTCCTCGCTCGCCTTGTCGTGCGGGGACGCACGACCCACAACGGCGGCCTGCAAATCGAGCAGCGGCGCGACGGCCTTCATACGCACTTGGTGGATCGCATCTTCGTCGAAGCTGGCATCGTTGGGGCCTTTGAACCGCCACGGCTCGGGTTTGAGCCAGTCGCGGCCGTCGACGCCGAAGGCCAGGCAGTAGTTCTCCAGGACATCGACCTGCACGGGATCGATTGGGGCCAGCGGACTCTTGAGATAGGCGAAGACGTCGGCGCCGACGAACCCGCCGATCACCGCCGCCAGAGCGGATGTCACCAGCTCGACAACCGGGTGCCGGCTCAGGGGCTTGCGCCGGTCGATGAAGTAGGGAATGTCGTAATCGTCGAAGCCAGCGACGAGGGCATGCTCGTAGCGGCCAAGGTCCGAGGCGACGACGGCGATGTCACGATAGCGGTAGCCCTCGCGTTGGGCCAGCCTTCGGATCTGCCGGGCGACGAACCGCACCTCGCTCCGCACATCGGGCGCCGCCACCAGACGGATGCGGCCGTCGGCCTTCGCCCGGGCCGCGCCGGGACGGAACACGTTCCCCTCGACATGGGCCAGGGGCGGACAGTCGGCGAATCGCCGGGGCTCCTTGAGCAGCAGCGGCGCGCGAAGGTCAATCTCGAGCGCCTCGATCCGCGCCAGCAACTCGCGATACGTCCGTACCGTCGGATCGAAAAGCCCCTCGACCGGACCATCCCCAAGCGGCGTTTGAGGCTGCCACCCGGCTGGGTCGAGGTTCATCGCGATCTCGGCGCGATCGACGACCTTGAGCAGCTCGACAAGCATCGCCATCTCGGCGCCGGTGAAGCCGGCGAAGCCATCGACCCAAAGCCGTCCGCCACGGAGGAACTCAGCATCGGCGATCCGCTTGCAGGCCAGCGATGCACGCGCATCGGGATCGACGAACCGCCCGCGAATCGACTCGGTGTACTCGCGGAAGACCAGGGCCAAATCGGCAAACTTCATCACCGACAGAGGCGACGCACGCCCGGTCCCATTGGTCTGGAGAGCGTCCAAGTCCTCGCAGGTCGTATCGTACCGGTGCAGCTCGCGGATCGTTTCGGCGATCTGGCGGGCGAAGCCCGGCAATAGCGCCGTCGAGCGAAAGACCTGCAATCGGTCGCGGCAGTCGCGCAGGACCTTGTGGACGATCATCTGCCGGCCGATGGGCGAGACGGTCTGCCCCGCCGCCGGGCCGGTCAGGAAGAACTGCAGGCGGTTGAACGACAGGACCCGCAGCCGGTGATAGCCCGCCGGGCCGCTCGACAGGATGGCCCGCTCGGCCTCGTACGTCGCCTGCTCGGGCACCAGAAACAGCAGCGACGGGCCCGACGGCTCGCGCAGCGCCCGCGCGACGGCCTCGACGCAGTGCGTCGTCTTGCCCGTCCCGCTCCTGCCCAGAATGAATCGAACCGCCATCGCCGCCTTCTCGGATGCTTCACATCGGGCGTCCTCGCCGCTATCGCTTCGGGCCAC
The DNA here is from genome assembly GCA_964610435.1 of uncultured Pirellulales bacterium. Taxonomy (GTDB): domain Bacteria; phylum Planctomycetota; class Phycisphaerae; order Sedimentisphaerales; family Anaerobacaceae; genus Anaerobaca. The sequence continues at coordinate 11,039 of CAZSXM010000025.1, forward strand.
TATTGGCTCGTTTCCACAGATTCCGTTGCAGATCAGGAGAATCCGTCGGCGGTGAGCGAGACGCCCCCACCATCTCTATCCGATTCGTTCAGATTCTTCAACCGCCATGTGACCATGCAGATGTCCTTTCACACGCATGCATCACAATCCCTCGCGGACATCCCACTTGCGTCTTGCTGCCCCGGGGGGAACAGGCCCACATTGTTGTTGCATGCAAGCGCTGACATCGGGTAGCATAGACCGCTGTTGAGTCCGACGCAAGGATTGGGGCGCGCTTCGGAGTGCTGGTGAGAACATCTCGCGACTTGAGCGAGCAGAGAACAGGGGTTGCTGCGTATGTTGAAATTGCCGAAGCGGACAGGGCCCAGGGCGAGGCGAGCCTGTCCATTGGTGGGATCCTAGCCGGTGATCGCCTTGACCGTCCGTGCAACCGGTTCGGCCCGTCCTTTGGCATACTCGTGGTCGGTCGCGGCGGCCCTGTTGCTGGCGCTCGCCTATCCGATATCGGCGGGAGCCTCCGTCGGTCTCTGGCCGGGTCTCCCGCCCGATGGAACGCCGTGGGATGCCCCTTGTGAAACCCATCAGTCAACCCTTTGGTCGATTGCCCGAGACACCGAACGGGCAGAACGACCGTTGCTTGATGACGACGAGTCGGACACCTTCTGGACCCGCCGGCGCAAGGTGCTCGCGTTGAACGTCGGTGGCGCCGCGGCGATCCTGGGTCTTGGGTCCATCGCATGGGAGCATGGCAGTTCGAGCTTCGCGTTCGAGAATGAGGGCTGGTTCGAGCACGACACCAAATACGGCGGAGCCGACAAACTGGGCCACGCCTGGGCGAATTATGCCTTGGCCGTATTGTATAGCCGGCTCTATGCCGATTGGGATTTCGAACCGCACGAGGCGGCCCTATACGGGAGTTTGAGCAGTTGGGCCCACACTACTCTCGTGGAGATCGGTGACGGCTTCAGTAAGGACCATGGTTTCAGTTGGGAGGACCTGCTTTTCAATACGCTTGGTGCGGCGTTCGCCTATGCTCGCCTGCTCAATCCTTCTCTGGCCGAATCCGTAGATTTCCGGCTCGAGTGGATTCCGTCACGCCAGTTCCGACGGGGCGACAGAGCGGACCCCTTCACCGACTACTCCGGCCAGAAATACCTGCTGGCCTTCAAGCTGGGCGGACTTCTGCAAACCGACGATCCGGTGATGCGCGCGCTGGAGGTGCACCTGGGCTACTACACGCGAGGCTATGTCTCCGGTGACGAAGGAACCTTCGACCGTGAAAAACGTCACGGCTATATTGGCCTCGGCCTGAACGTGACCTATCTGCTCGATCGTCTGACCGGACGCCGGGCCTGGAACCTCTTCGATTACGTCCAGATGCCCTACACCTACCTGCCTGCCCGACACAGCTTCGACTGACCGAAACAGCGAACGGCAACGGCCATCCGGCCGCAAACGGCAAGAGACAGTTGTGCAATCAGCCGCCGGTCGAGGCCCAAACCCATACTGCTGCGCCTCGACAGGCGGCTGTCGTTCTACTGCGAGGATTATGCGGGAATCCGCGATGTCACTTCAACGGACAGTCCGCATTCGGGCCCGTGCCGTCGCGCGGGCCGAGGCCCCGTTGGCCACCCCGTTGCTGTCCGCGACCGGGTCCGCGGCCGTCGCGGGGACCGAGGCCTTGACCCCGTCCAATGCCGAGATTGAGTCCGCTGCCGTCGCGCAGGCCACGTCCCTGGCCCTGTCTCATACCACGAGTGGGTCCGACTCCGAGACCATCGCGCTGACCGCGTCCATACCCACGTCCGATGCCACGACCGTCGCGAGGCGGGTTGTCGCCGCGCGTGCGGTCGCGCGGACCAATCAGATCGCCTTTCGGCTCCACTCCAGGACAGGGCGCCTGCATCGCGTCGGCGTTGATGCGGGCCGTCTCGGCGTCGGCCGTCTGCGCCGTCTGAGCCGTTGCGGTCAGTCCGATGACAAGCACAAACGCAGTCGCTGCAATCAGTTGCGTCTTCATCGTGTTACCCCCTTTCAGGTTCAATCGTTCGTCGGATCGGTCGACCCATCTGTAAAGGTAGTGTACTCCCAAACCGAGAAGGTTACACGCAACATCATCTTGAAATGCAGTATTTGGCAGGAATCGGACGATTGCGGGAAAGGTGCGGCTCGGACCCCGGCTTCTGCCGCAGGAATGTCGATCGCAACGCTTGTCAGGCCCCGGCAGCAGCTATGCGATCGGGTGAGGCGGCTCCCCTATCCCAGCCGTGGTGGTCTGGGACTGTCCGGTGAAAGGCCGGGATAGGGAAGCGCGCGGGTGTTCCGCTGCCTGGTGTGTGGTCGGGTCTGCGAAGGCAGCGTTGCCCGAAGGCAAGAAGTGAGAAGGAGGATACAAAGGAAGCGAAGGCGCTACGGTCAGGTGCACCAAAACCGGCGTGTCCAGCCCAAACCGCAGAGCGGCGCGGACCTTGTGCCGAATCGAGAAGGCGATCAGAAAGACCAAGCCGATCAACAAGGCCGATTCGACCAGCGTAGGCAACGCGAACGCCACAAAGGCCTCGCCCATCGTATTGAGTTGTCCAAGCATCCATTCCATAGGTGCTCCTCACCCCTAAAGACGCGCGAAAGAAGAATCTATTACAACCAAAAAGAACTTTCTCTTCGAGTGCTCTGATGCCGGGAGGGTGGAAGAATCCCGGGGAGCGGTTACAGCCGAGGTCGCAGGCACGGAGGCTTTTTTCGGTTCGTAGTGGCATCGCAAGACGCTACCCCGTTTGTAGTGACGCCGTCAGGCGTTGCCGCGTTTGTGGGTGGTATGCCCTTACGGGCACACTACAAACCGCTTTGTTACGGTTATGTTACGACGCAGCGTGACCTCTCGCAGCGAGTCGCGAGGTCGGAATCACTCTCTGGACATGGTGATCACCATCGGTTCGAGGACCTCCTGCGTCGTGCGGCCCTCCCGGGTTCGCAGGTCGACTCTCTGGCGCACCGACCGAAACCCCGGCGCGTGCACGCAAAGTGTGTACGTCCCCCGCGGTGCTGCAAACGTCGTGCCGTCGTCGCTGTTGTAGTAGGCTTCGACCACACGCCCGTCGCGTTCGAACCAGACGTCGGGCGTCGCCAGCGGCACTCCCGCCTCCGTAACGATCAACACGCGGAGATAGCCATGCTCGTCGACCGGGTTCGCCTCGATGCGAACCGCCTCGTGCCCCCTACGCGCGAGCTTAACGCATGCCAGCGCTGAATCCAGTCGCGAAAGCGAGAAGAGGTACTCCCCTTCAGGCAAATGCTCGATCTCGAACGTGCCGTCGGCGCCGGGCGTCACGGACATCTCGATCCGCCCATCGGCGCTCTGCAGCGTCAAAGGCCAGGGCTCCGAATCGGACCACGACACCACCTCCCCCGAGATCCGCCCATCCCCCGACGGAATCGTCACCGCGATCATCGCCTGCGACTGCCCCACTGCAATCTCGAGCCGCTCGCGAATCGTGGGATACCCTTCCCGACTCACCACAACCTCAAACTGCCCCGCACTCAGCGTGCCGAAGACGAAAGGCTCCGAAGGCTTGCGACGGAATCGCAGTCGCCCCACCTGCCGACTCAGAAGACTTTCATCGCGTTCATAAAGCGACACGTCCCACCGGTCAATCGGCATCGTCTCATCGGCGAAGAGCAACTCCACCGTCACCTCCGCCTCGACCGCTTCCAGATCGCCCAGGTCCACATCCACTCCTCGCGCGAAATCGACGTTTGTCAACTCAAACCACTGTCTCGTGCCGCGACCGCCGGGCACAGACCAATAGAGCGTCCGCCGACCCGTCGGCAATCCGTAGAAGCGGAACCGCCCGAGCGAATCGCTGAGTGCATACGCCTCGAACCCTTGGGCCAAGCCCGCCTGAACCTTCACCAGCAGCTGCGTATTCGCCACCGGCTCCCCCCTGCATATCAAACGCCCCGTCGTCTTCCAGGGCCCACCAATGTCCAAACGCACCGTCTGCCCCGCGCGCGGCAATATGGACGTAAGCACAACACCCAACTCCGTAGCCGGATCGCCCCGAAAGACGTAACACAGCTCGTCGGGCAGGTGCTCGATCCGGTAGTATCCAAACGCATCCGTCGTGACTTTGCCCAGCCGGGCGCGGTTCTGCGCCCAATAGTGGAAATCACTTTCGTCCATGAAGTACACGTCCGCCTCCGGCAGAGGGCTCCCCTGCCAGTCGTACACAATCCCCTCGACCGCTCCGCCCTTCCTCAGGACAACCCGCGCCTCCGTCACCCCCTCCGCCGCCATCTCGATGCACCGCAATGTGCGCGCATACTCCGGATGGCGAAACACGAACCATCGTTCTGTTTCGCGTCCTCGGACATCGCCAATCGTGAAACGCCCCTGGACATCCGTCGCCGCCAGTCGCTTCGCCTCGGCAGTCTGCGCGCGAGTATCGCTATCGCTGACGGTGGCCCCTTCGACGGGTCGTCCCGCTTCATCGACCACGACGCCGGAAAGGAGCCGCGCAGGGAGTTCCTCGGCCGACGCAGCCCAACCCATCGTGCCGCTCTGATGTCCAACCGGTATCTCCAGCACCACCCCTTTGCTCGGCGCCTCGATATTCTTGAACCGCTTGATCCCGCCCGCCTGGACTTCCAGATCATACAGACCGGGAACCAGATCGGTCAGCGTAAACTCTGTCTGCCCAGCCTCGATATGCGTACTGCCGAAATGGCCGGCGTCGCCGTACGCATGAATCCAGCCCCCTCCCTCATAGCCCCCTTCCGCAAAGACAAGGGTCCCCGAAATGCTCGCGCGACCGTATGGCGAAGGCTGGGGAATCCGCAGATCGAGCAGCCCCGTCTCGGGCGGCAGGTTAACGTCCGTCGACCAGATCCCGCGCGAGCCACCATCGACGGGGATGCACACCTCCAGGCGGTGCAGACCCGGCGCCACATGCGGAAGAACGAACGTCCCGTCTTCCGCCACGCGATCTTCACCGGGCCAGGAATAGATGCTGTGCCACCATTTGGGCTTGGCGTCGATTCGCCAGCCCGCCGCCGGCAAACCATCCGAACAAGTGGCGACGCCGACCACGTCGATCCCTTTCTCCAGGACAAATTCAACCCGCTCCACCTGTCCCGCTTTCCCCAGGACCACCGAGCGTCCCGCCAACGCATAGTCGGGGTCGGAGACGGTCACCCAATATTCATCGGCGAGCAAGCCGCCCAGCGCAGCGATACCGTCACCGTTCGAGTGAATCGGCCGCTTCGGTCCCCTGCCGATCTGATCGGAAACATACGCCGCGAAGATACGCGCACGCTGGACCGGTTGCCCGCCTTCATTCACGATCGTCGCGAGAATCGCCGCCCCTTTCGCCAGAGCGAAGTCTTTGACGACCGGACGGCCCCGGCGTAACTCAACCGTCTGGACGTTGCCCTCCAGTTCCCAATCCGCCAGCGTCACGTGCTCGGGGGCAAGCAACTGGATACGACATGAACCTTCCTTCTCGACGGTGTTAAAGACATAGAGACCGTTGCTGTCCGTCGTGGTCTCGTACAACCGACGGGCATGCAACTGAACTTGCACACCTTCGAGCGGTTCGCCCGAATCGATGTCGGTAATAATCCCGCGGAGAGCCGGAGCCGCCTCCGTCTGCAAAATGATCCGCGAGACGGCAGTGTCGTTCGCGTCGGGGACGATAGGCTCGTTGGGCTCGCTCTCTTCGCTTCGCTCCGTGATCTGGTCGATCGCCCGGGCAAAGGGATTGTCGTCGGGCTCACCCTCCCACTGCTGCGCCAGTCGCGATAGCGCCGGTAGCGCCCGCGCATCGCCCACCGCCCCCAGCGACTCGGCCGCCAGCCGTCGGCTCGCCGGCAACCCCGCTTCCAGCATCGTCACCAGTCCCCCGATATTCCGCGCCGCTGTCATCGTCTCGATCTCACCCCGCTCTTTCACCAGCCGCCTGGCGGTCATCTCCGCGCTGCCCGATGGATCGGGCCCGGGCTCGCTGGTCGTCCGCTGCCGCTGCGTCCCCGTCGGCACCCACACCACGAACGCCACGAACATCACCACCGCCGCCACCGCCAGACCCGCCGCGATCCGCACCACGCGCCCGACGTCGCCCTCGTACCACGCCCCCGCCGCACGCGACGTCGCCTGCTCCAGCGCCGCACCCGCCTCGTCCAGAATCCGCTGGTCCAGCGTGATCGTGGTTGTCACGCGAAACTGCGCCAGTTGCACTTCGATGCGCTCTGTATATCTCATTGGAGCGACCCTCCGGGCAGCAACGCCCGCAATTTCTCGATTCCGTAGCGATACCGCGCTTGGACGGTCGGCACCGATGTCTCCTGCAGGCGGGCGATCTCTTTGAACCGCAGCCCCCCATTCAAACGCAGCGTAACGACCTCCCGCTGTTCCGCCGGCAACTCCGCCAGCGCCCCCGTCAGCCGCTCCGCTTCCTCCGCGAAAGCCGCCGCCTCCTCGGGCCCCGCCACCGTCGCCTCCCCTGGACCGTTACCCTCCGTCCGCTCCGCCTGCGTCTTGAGCCGACGGAACCGGTCCCGCGCCCGATTCAGGACGCACGTCGTCAGATACTGCCGCAGGCCCGTCCGCAGCGTCAGCGTCCCCGCCGCCCCCGCGAACGAAACGAACACATCGTGCAAAATGTCCTCAGCCGTACTCATATCATGCACCAGCGAATAGGCGAGCGTCAGCAACTGGTCCTTATGGGCCACGTAGATCTCGCGCAGGGCGTCGGTATCGCCTCGCCTGAGCCGCTGAATCAGTCGCCGCTCGCTCAAATCTCCACCTCAATCCAACTGCGTCACAGAACGGTCGGTTCATTGGGTAGGACGCGGGAGATGGTATTCTAATGTGGCAAACCCGCCGGCGGGACTGATTTTCCTGATCGACGGCAAAACCGGGCCATCTGCACTGGATATTTGGCGGCGTTCGTGGTCAAATAGGGTGTTCAGCAACAAGGCACAGACCGGCGCAACTCGGCCGTGATATACGATGGAAAGCGATGGGACACGAGCAGAGCATTGACGTAGTCAGCATGTTCCTGATGGGGCCGCGCGAGGTCCTGGTCATCGTCATCATCACGGCGGTGGTCGTGTGGCTGCGGACGCGGCGACGGAATTAGCCCCGGAGATCCCACCTGGCGGCCGAACCGGCCGCCGCACCCGTCGGCGTCTCGGTTATCGCGTAGGGTGGGCTACGCACACCCTGATATGGAACGACTTTTGTCGAACGAGTTTCTTTTGTGTTTTTTTCGGTCTCTTGTGATGCTCTGTTTGGCGATGCCTGGACCATGCTTGCATTTTGAACACAATGACTTCAGCCGCTATCCTCTCGGCAAAACCGATTGGGCAAAGGCTCAAATTAGGGCAACCCTGGCGGGTAATTGGGGCCTCCGGGGCCCCGAGCGGTTTTGCCGAGGACAGACGACGCACCCGTCCGTTGTCCGTCTTCGTGATCGCAGCCACGCCATGTGCTTGTTCGTCCAGTGCCGGCCGTCCGAGCAGATGTAGCCGTGACGCGTCAGGAACTTGACCAACTGATGACGAATCCGCTTGAGATCCTCCTGGGCCGCCTGGCGGCAGCGGGTGCTCTCGCGAGAGAAGTAACCCGCGACAACGGGCGGCACCGATCCGCCCCGGCCTCCTGATCCTTATCGGCCAGAAAGCCCCCGAGAACCGGTCGTTCCACATGCTCTACCAACTCTGCAAGCGCACTATGCGCATTCGATCCTTATACCGGTTGGATCGGCGTCTGCCACCCCGGTCGTGTCAGGCCTTGGGCGGGATGTTCAGAGCCCCTTTGAAAAGGTTGGCCGGATCGTATTTGGCCTTGATCGCCCCGAGTTGCTTGTAGTTGGCCCCGTAAGCGCCGCGCAGGAGCGTCTCGCCGTCTTCCATGAAGCCGGGGAAGTTCAGATACGTGCCCCGCGAGAACGGCTGGAGCGCGTCGAACAGCTCTCTGGCCCATGCCACATTGGCGTCGGACTCGGCGGGCTCGGTCCAGTTCGATTCGATACCGATCGCGTACGGGACATCCCGGCGAGCATAGGCGGTGGCGTCAGGTCGGACGCGCATCGCCGCACCGGCCAGGAACCAGACGTCGATCGAGGTCAACGGCGAGGGCCGTCGCCGGGCCGCATCGACCAGCACATCGATGATCTCTTCGTCCAGTTCCGGCAGATAGACGGATTTCCAGTAGTACAACCGGCCGTCGGGGTAGTCCGCATCGAGAGAACACTGGACCTGGGCGAACGGCATCGGACCGCTGAGGTCGGCCACCGGTTTGCTGAGTTCGCGCAGCGGCTGAATGGCCCGCTCGCCCTTCTCGAACGGCCCGCTGTAGCAGCCGAGCAGAACGATCACCGGCTGTCCCCGATGCTCCGGCCGGATGGACTCGTCGTTCGGCGCGCTCCAGAGCGACGCCAGGACCGCGAGTTCTTCGGGAGCCTGCCGCATGAACCGCTCGAGGAATTGCACGATGCGCTTCGCCTGCGACATCGGGTACATCGCGCAGAGGAACCAGACCTCCGGACTGATGGAGTGAGCGCGGAACTCGAACGCGGTGACGACGCCGAAGTTGCCGCCCCCGCCTCGGACGGCCCAGAACAGGTCGGCGTTCTCGGTCTCGCCGGCTCGACGCAATCGGCCGTCGGCGGTGACGATCTCTACGCCGATCAGGTTGTCCAGCGTCAGACCATGCTTGCGCGTCAGCCAGCCCATCCCGCCGTGGAGGCACAACCCGGCCACTCCCGTCTGCGAGACCGCCCCAAGCGGCACAGCCAAGCCGAACGCTTGTGTCTCGTGGTCGATGTCGCCAAGTGTCGCACCACCCCCAGCGCGCACCACACGTGCATCGGGATCGACATGAACGGCCCGCATCGGCGACAGGTCGATGACCAGTCCGTCGTCGCACAGCGCCTTGCCCGCCACGTTGTGGCCTCCGCCGCGAACCGACAAAGGCACGCCGTGCTCGCGCGCGAAGTCCACGGCGGCGATCACATCGGCCGTGCCCTCACACCGCACGATCAGCGCCGGCCGCTTGTCGATCATGCCGTTCCAGATCCGGCGGGCCTGCTCATACCCGTCACCGGCCGGAACAAGAACCTGCCCGTGTATGGCCGCTCGGAGTTCTGCCACTGCCTCCTTGGACACTGCCGTACGCGCTTTCTGAGCGCTGAGTTGTACTGCTGCCATGATTCAACCTCCCATTCCCAAACGTCGGATGCCGCTGCTTCGACCTCAGGATTGGACACTCTGATGTACGCCCATCCATCGTGCCCTGCCTTTTCAGGCAGATGGTGAAGGACTGTACTCTGCCTGTGCGCGCGACACCGCTTCTTCAAGGGGCGGCTCTTCGTGGCACCCAAGAATCTCGTCGAGTTCGCCCAAGGAGAACTTGTTCAACTGGACAATCTTGGCCCGAGGTCGAAAGAGCGGAGGAACAATGAACCGGGCTTCCTTCTTATCAGCGACCTCTACGACAATCCATGCCTTGTGTTCTCCGTCCAGGCACCCGAAATCCGCATGCGCCAGATATTGGGAGCCGGTGCTAATCAGGATCTTGGCCGCAAGAGCACACTCCTTCGTCGTCGCCTCATGCGGGACTTCAATAAGAAACCTTGCCATGATGCAAACTCTCCTTATCCAACCTGAGGTGGAACGATTGGCTTGCACCCCCTCAGGTTCTGGGTCTGATGTTCTGATTCACTCGGAACAGGTTTGTCGGATCGCACTTCGTCTTGATGTCGACCAGGTCGCGTCCCGGTAGCTCCATGCGGTAGCGTCGGCGACCACCTCGTGCACGGCCCCCCGGACAGCCAGGAGGATGTCGTTGTCCCTGGCGAAGTTCACAGCCGCCATCACATCGGCGACGTCCCGGCATCGCGCGATCAGGGCCGGATGCTTGTCGATCATCGCGTTGTACAGGGTCCGGGCTTCGTCGTACGCCGCATCGCACGGCTCGATCAGCTCACCACGAAGAGAGGCGCCCAACTCGGCTACGGTGCCTTCCTCCAAGGTCAGCGTGCCGCTGGAGATGGTCTTGACAGCCGAAGCAGCCATGATCGGCCTCCTTTCCACGAAAAAAACAGGACACTTCCACCGGGTCGCTGACGGCGTAGGTTTGCAGCGAGTAACCGTCGCCGCGCGGTTCCCGCAAGAGGGTCCATGGGGGCGAACAGTCATTCGCCCCTACTTGGGCTCGACGGTGACATCGACCTTTGCGCCGTGCGTGATGGTGTTGAGCACGGGCGAGTACTCGGTCAGCCTCTTGAGGCGCTCGGTGTTCTCGGCATCGGCCTTGACTTTGAACATGACGCGGATGTTCGTATAGCCTCTGGGAACGTCGTTCGACAAGCCGAGGAAGCCTCTCAGATCGAGGTCGCCCTCCAACTGGGATTCCAGCTCCTCGATGTGAATGCCGCGCACGGCGGCGTGGGCCACCATGCTCGTCGTCACGCAGCCGGCCAGGGCGTTGAGCAAGTGCTCGACCGGGTTCGGCGCCTCGTCATCGCCCGCCAGCACGGGCGGCTCATCGCAATCAAGCTCATACGGCTGTCGGTGCTCCATTTCCTGTCCGGCGCCGTAAAAGCCCGTGATCTGCGTTCGATTGTGGTTGCCGTTGATCCACTTGTTGCTCGCCCGGAACGTGCACTTGCCCAATCCGGGGTCCTTCTCGATCGCACTGACCGTCTCCTGAAGGACATCCAGATCGATTCCATTGACTTTGCTGATTGTCTGTTGGGTAGCCATCCTGGTCACCTCCCAAGCATTGTGCCCACAGCCGGCGGCCGTGCAGCCGTCGGCCCGGCTCACAAGAGTTGCATTGTTCTCAAGAGCGTGCGGCCCGGATTCGGCGCCTCGGCGCCAAGAACCACGGCCGCCTCTTCACTTGCCACAGTTCATCAGCTCCCCTCACAATGGAGATGGTACGATCCGAGGATGGCCGGGTTTTGAGAAAATTATATTATTACGGTGGGCATCCTACACTTTCTTGGCGCAAATCGAGCCCCCCGTGGACCCGCAAGACCGTGGACCTGAGGCCGACAGTCAACGATCGCACCAGCAGGCAGGTGGAATGTCAGTGTTTGAAATGACGTTTTCCCGTGAAGATCATAGCGATGCCGTGTGCATCGGCGGCGGCGATGACCTCGGGGTCCTTCTTCGAGCCGCCGGGCTGGACGATGGCGGCAATGCCCGCTTCAGCGGCGTTCTCCACGTTGTCGGGGAACGGGAAGAAGGCATCGGAAGCCATCACGGCGCCCCGGGCCTCTTCCCCGGCCTGCTTCATCGCCAGCAGGCCCGACTCGACGCGGTTCATCTGCCCGGCGCCGACCCCGAGGATGCGCTTATTCTTGGCGAGGATGATCGTGTTGCTCTTGGTGTGCTTGGCCACGAGCCACGCCATCCGAAGATCTTCGAGCTGCTCGGGCGTGGGTTTGGTCTGGGTGGGGCACGTCACCACGTCGGGTTCCCAGCCAACCAGATCGCGTTTCTGGAGCAGCAGGCCGCCGATGATGCAGCGAACGTCGAACTCGGACGTATCGATCTTCGTGCGGTCGATCGGGCCGGTCTCGATCAGGCGGACGCGGCTGCCCCAGGTCTTCAGCGTGCGAATGATCTCGACAGCGTCTTCCTCGAATCGCGGCGAAATGATGACCTCGGCGAAAAAACCGCTGGCGCCGAGGGCCTTGCCAAAGCGGCCATAAGATTCCATGATCGTCTGGGCGAGTTCGACATCGACATTGCGATTGACCGCGATGATCCCCCCGAACGCGCTGACGACGTCGCCTTCATAGGCCTTGCGGTAAGCGATGTTGATGTCGTCGTCGATGGCGCACCCGCACGGATTCAGATGCTTGACGACCACCGCCGCCGGGTCGTCGAACTCCTTGACCAGTTCGAAGGCCGCGTTGGCATCGAGCAGATTGTTGAAGCTGATTTCCGTGCCGCCTTCCAGAAGCCTGCCGTTACAGACCGAAGGCTCACCGCTGGTCGGCAGCTTGTACAACGCAGCGCTCTGGTGCGGATTCTCGCCATAGCGAAGGACCGTCTCCTGCGCCAGGGCCATCGAGATCCGATTCGGGAACTCGACCCCCGCCTTGGCGTTGAGGTATCGGGCGATCGCCGCATCGTAGGCGGCCGTCAGAGCGAACGCCGCCCGGGCCAGGTCGCTTCGCAGACTGGCGCTGACGGCGCCGTTGTTGTTTCGCATCTGTTCGACGACCTGGGCATACTGGCCAGGGTCGGTGACGACGGTCACGAATTTGTGGTTCTTGGACGCCGAACGGATCATGCTGGGCCCGCCGATGTCGATGTTCTCGATGGCATCTTCAAACGTGCAGTCGGCTCTGGCCACCGTCGCCTCGAACGGATAGAGATTGACGCAGACCAGATCGATCGGCTCGATCCCGTGCTCAGTCATGGCCTCGACGTGTTCGTTCTTGTCACGTAAGCCGAGCAGCGCGCCGTGAATTTTGGGGTGAAGGGTCTTGACGCGGCCGTCCATCATCTCGGGGAACCCGGTCACCGCGTCGATGCTCACGACTTCGACGCCGGCCCCGGTCAGCTTGGCGGCGGTGCCGCCCGTGCTGATGATCCTGACGCCCATCTGCGCCAGGGCCTTGGCGAAGTCGACCACCCCCGTCTTGTCGGAAACGCTGATCAACGCGGTCTTGACTGTGACGTCCATATCAACTCCTTCTCCCATACTCACTGGGTTCAAAAAATCCCGATCGATGCGTATGCCGTACCGGCCCCCTATCGGATCGGTTCTGCACAAAGCACCCGTCCACCCTGATCGGCCAGATAGATTCGCGCATCGTTCGTGTTGGTGGCATAGTAGGCAACATCGGCGCAATTGACCCAGAAGACCTGGTTGCCCGATGCATTGTCCATGACGACCAGCGTGTTGAACTTCGTGAAAACATATGCCCTGTTGCCGGCCTCCGCCAGCAATTCGACGCCCTCGGCAAGAGTCCACAGCGCCTCGCCCGACTGCCGGCCGATGGCTGTAACGCCGCGACCGGGTGCGTATTGATAGACAGCGGTCGCCGTCACCCGAGGCTCGCGATCCAGAACGGCTTCGGTCTGGTATCTCCAGACCATCGAGGCATCTGCCGCCTCGGTCGCATCGACACGATAGACGCAGGTGTCTTTGCTGGCGAAGAAGAACGACCAGCCGTCGCGAACGACCGGCCCGGCGATCGCACCAGGCGCATCGAATTGCCACAGCTTCAGTGGCGCATCGGTGGCCATCGCCACCAGATTGCCTGCATCCGTGCCGAAGACGACCATGTCCTCTCCGGCCAGGACCGAAGTAATCTGGGAATCGTTGTCGGCCGAGGCCATGCGCATCTTGACCATGTCTTCCGCTCGGAACAGATGGAGCCGCCGGTCGGCGGCGCTGATGTAGAAGAGCTCACTGTTCCGCACCGGCGGCGCAATGATGCTCAGGGCCAGATTGCTGACTCTTCTTCGTGTCCCCGTGTTCGCATCAAGTTCAACGATCTCGTTATCGATCACGGTGATCAACCGATCGTCGTACGCGACCCATCCGAAGATCGGGAAACCGGCCGGCGCAATAGAGCAGCCGAACACGATATCGCCCGTACGACGATCGAGCGACCAGACGTAGTTCTCGGCCGATCGCACGTACAGCCGATCTCCCAGGATCCTCATCATCTCAAGCGGCTCGCCGTGGCGCACCGGAAGAGCCGCCTGCCAGACCGGGACCAGCTTCGCAGGCCCCAGCAGGGCCTTCGGTACGAGCCACTCGGAGCCCCCGGCCGGCGCAGAAACACTCACGATCAGGGCCGCTGCCAGGAACGGCCACGCCTTCTGCATCACCAGTCTTCCCATTTCCCACATCCTCGTCAAAAGGGCCTCCTCAGCCTGTAGCGTGTCCTCCCGACATGCATCGGGATCAACCCACGTGGCGCTCAGCCGATTGTAAGGTGTACACGCCACACCACCTCCAGACGAGCGACACGCACGGTGTCATACTTCCGAGCCTCAGGGTAGCTCAACGTACTCAGCCAGATCGACACCATGCTTCGACTCGAAGCGCTTCATCTCTTCGATGCGTTCGATATCGTCCTGGATTCGATTGACCAGCTTGAAGATGTAGGGTTGCCCGGCCAAACGATTCCGCAGATCGTCCAGCATCGGCTCCCACGAACCACCGTACAACTGTGCCTTCAGGGCGACCAGCATCCTGTGCTCGGCACTGAGACGCTTGACGTAGTCAGTCAGGGCGATCGGCGGGGTGCGAGCGGCCTCTTCCGCCTTCACGTCTTCGCGATCCTTGCTGGTTCGGGTCGGTTCAGCCATACATCGTCACCTCGCCGTCAGGCGCACAGATCAAGCCGGGGCACGTCACGTGCATCGTAGCGGCCGGCCCGGAAGAATTCAACACCTTTTTCCCAGATTGACTGCAAGAATCGTCACCCGCCTTGTCCATCTTGAGGCCCAGGGCATCCACCCGGCGTACCGCCGGCACACAAAGGCCATTTTGTCGGGTCCGTCTTTGACAACACGGCCGCCACCGCGTTCAATAGGGCCGACCACCGCCACCTGGCATGGAATCAATCTGGAATGGAGACCTGCTTATGAACAGAAGGAACATCTCAGCCACAATGATCGGCGTCCTGCTCGCGGCCCTGTGCACGGGCTGTCACCCGCGATCGACCGCGCGCCGGCCGGTCTACCCGCAGGCCCGCAGGGACGCGGTCGTTGACGTCTATCACGGGGTCGAGGTGGCCGACCCCTACCGATGGCTGGAAGACGCCGATTCGGCCCAGACCCAGGCGTGGGTCGCCAAACAGAACAAGCTGACCGAGCGGTTTCTCGCGCGCACCGGCGCCCGGCCACAGATCCGGTCCAGGCTGGAGTCGCTGATGAACTACCCGCGCTTCTCATCCCCGTCGAAACAAGGCCGACGGTACTTCCTCTGGAAGAACGACGGTCTTCAGAACCAGTCGGTGCTGTATGTTCACGAAACGCTGGACGACGCGGGAAAGGTCGTCATCAACCCAAACCTGCTCAGCGCCGACGGTACGGTGGCCGTGACAACGGCGGCGGTGAGTTGGGACGGCAGGAAGCTGGCGTACGGGCTGTCACGCGGCGGCAGCGACGAACGGGAGGTGCAGATTCGCCAGATCGACTCGGGGCGGGACTTCGACGAGCTTCTGCAATGGTGCCGCTTCACGACGATTGCATGGCACCCCGACGGCAGCGGGTTCTTCTACAGCCGCTACCCCGATCCCGATACGGTCGCACCCGAAGACCGGATGAACTACAACCGCGTCTACTGGCACCGGATCGGGACACCCCAGTCGGCCGACACGCTCATCTATGAGCGGCCCGACAACAAGGAACTGAGCTTCGCCCCCGTTGTCACCGAGGATGGCGAGCATCTGGTCCTCTACATCCAGCACGGGACGGACCCCAGGAATCGCATCCACTACAAACCGCTCGACGACGACGGCCCGTTCATTCGGCTGCTCGACGAGGGCGATGCACGGTACGACTTCCTCGGCAGCCTGGGCCCGGTCTTCTACTTCCTGACGGACCTCGATGCCCCGAAAGGGCGCATCGTAGCCATCGACACCGAGCAGCCGGAGCCGAGCCAATGGATCACGGTGGTCCCGGAAGGCGACGACGCAATCGACTACGCCGGCTGGATCGACAATCATCTCGTGGTCGTTTACGTGCACCACGTGCACCACCAGCTCAAGGTCTTCCATCTCGACGGCCAATACATTCGCGACATCGCTCTGCCCAGTATCGGGACCGTCGCCGGCCTCTCAGGCAAGCAGGACGATCCGGAGATGTTCTTCACGTTCACCTCGTTTCTGTATCCGAGCACAAGCTTCCGTTATGACCTCGGCTCGGACGAATTGCGCATCGTTCATCAGCCCGAGATTGACTTCGACCTGGCCGGGTATGAAACGAAGCAGGTCTTCTGCACCAGCAAGGACGGGACCCGCGTGCCGATGTTCCTGACGCACCGCAAAGGTCTGACGCTGGACGGCAACCATCCGACGCTGCTCTATGGATACGGTGGGTTCAATATCAACATCAAGCCGGGATTCTCAACCTCGACGCTCGCCTGGCTCGAAGCCGGCGGCGTCTACGCCCAGGCCAACATGCGGGGCGGCAGTGAGTACGGCGAAGACTGGCATCGGGCCGGCATGCTCGACAAGAAGCAGAACGTCTTCGACGACTTCATCGCGGCCGCCGAATGGCTCGTCGAGAACAACTACACCCGGCCGGAGCAACTGGCGATTCGCGGTGGCAGCAACGGGGGCCTCCTGGTCGCCGCCTGCATGCTCCAGCGGCCCGACCTTTACGGAGCGGTCGTCTGCCAGGTCCCGGTGATCGACATGCTGCGTTACCACCGATTCACCGCAGGTCGTTTTTGGATCCCCGAATACGGCAACGCCGAAGCCAGCCGGGAGGAATTCGACTACCTCTACGCCTACTCCCCCTTGCACAACGTCGAGCCCGGTGTCAGCTATCCGCCGATCCTAATCACCTCGGCCGACACCGACGACCGCGTCGTGCCCTTGCACGCCAAGAAGTTTGCCGCAACGCTCCAGGAAAAGGCCGGAGGGGATAACCCCATCTTGCTGCGCGTGGAGACCAAAGCCGGACACGGCGGCGGAAAACCCGTGTCCAAGGCCATCGAAGAGCAGGCCGACATCTACGCCTTCCTCTTCGAGACCCTGGGAATGCATAACGACTGACGCGGTTACGTCTCTGAACCCTGGCGACAGCGGTCGAAGAACGGCGTCGTCTGGGTCTGCACGCAATGAGCGGCATAGAGGTACATGGCGGCCGACCAGGTCTGCCAGTCCTGGCCCTGGGGCGTTCCGTCCTGGGCCCGGTGCCACTCGTTGAAGCCGAACTCGACGTCGGCCTCGCGTCGCAGGCGAACAAGCTCGGTCAGGGCCAGCAGGGTGCGTTCGGCCAGTCGATACCGTCCGGCGGCCACGAGAGAGGCGATGTAGAGGCCGCAGATGAACGGCCAGACCCCGCCGTTGTGGTACTCCCCCGGCTGATTGTATTTCGCGTATCGCGGCATCCAGTCTGGGTCGTCCGGCCCAACGTACGGGAAGAAGTTCGGGGGCAGCTCGACCGCCAGAAGCCCGTTCCGGCGCAACGCCGCGCACTCGGCTTCGATCCATGTCACCAGATGACCGGCTCGCGTGGGCGAGGCGATCCCGGAGAGAATCGCCAGGCTGTTGCCGAGCAGATCGAATCGCTCGCTGCGATACACCTTGTACGACCACATCGCGTAGTAGGGCTTGTATCGCAACACGAGGCCTTCGTGAACGTGACGCTGCTGTCGCTCGCCCGTGACGGTGAAATGCTCCATCATTTCGCGCAGTGCGTCGGCCCGTTCGTGGCAGCCGAGAAGGCGCAGCGCCGCATAGAGGACCGTGTTGACGTAGAGACCGTAGCCGAGCACCCACTGCTCGTCGCGCCAATCGCTGGTCGGCAGTTGGGCGACCAGGACGCGATCGCAGGGACTGCGGTAGGCCATCCAGGTCAGTGCCTTGCCAACCGCCTCGTCCAGGAAGCCGTCCTCTCCAGTACTGATCCGAAACATCGCCGTGGCCAAGAGGAACAGCGGCGTCGTGTCACTGGCGCCGCGATCCTCGGGATCGTGCACCAGCGAAGCGATATGGCCAAGCGGACTCTGCGTCTCGGCGAGCCCTTCGAGCGAGCGCCGCCACCCTTTGAGCAGCTTGTCGTTGCCTGCGACCAGAACCCCAGGCAGAGCAATCATCAGGTCGCGAGTATAGGGCTCGGGATAGCCCCACCCGGCGGTGCGGGGCAATCGGCGATAGGGACCGTGCAAGTTGTGCAGGAGAACCTCAACGGCAGCCGTTTTGGCGCGCTCGACGAGCGTCCAGTCGGGGGTTGTCATATCAGGAAATTCCAAGTTTCCTCTGGATGATCTCAACGAACTTCCGGGCGACCACGCGATAGTCGAAATGCTCCACCACCCGCTTGCGCCCGGCGCGACCCATCTTCGTTCGCAACTCGGCGTTCTGCATCAACTCCAGGAGATAATTGGCGATATCGTGAACGCTGGCGCGATAGTCCACGGTGCGGGGGCTCTTGAAGACCACGCGATGGCCGGATTCGTATCCGGATTCATCCCCCACGATGGTTTCGCGCAGCCGGATCTCCTGCGCGATACCCGCCAGATACGCGGTCTCGCCGTGAATCATGGTGTCGAGCAGACCCATCGCCTTGATGCCGACGACGGGTTTGCCGCAGGCGTTGGCCTCGACCTGGATCATCCCGAACCCCTCCAGGCGCGACGGCGCCGCGTAAATGTCGCAGGCCGCAATCAAATAGGGCATGAAGTTCCGCGAGATCACATTCGTGGTATAGGCGACGTTCTTCTCGATGCCCAATTGCGTGGCGAGCTGAAGGTCGATGAGGCTCTGATGCTGCGTCCGTGGCTGAGGCCAGACCTTGCAGACGTACTTCCAGTCTGGCGCTTTCGTGTCGATCGTCGCCAGCGCCTGCATCACCTCCTGGGCGCCCTTGCTGGTGGCGTCGCCGCCGACCGTCAGGATCATGATCTGGTCGGGCGCCACGCCGAGGGCCTCGCGGACCGTCGCAACTTTGGGGTCGTTGCGATCGCGCGGGATGAACGCATCGGTATCGCAGCCAACGGGAAGGACGTCGATGTTCTTGCCGCTGAGCCCATCGCGCGTATAGACCTGCTTGACCCACTTGCTGGTGACCAGGATCAGGGGCAGGGCTTCGAGCACCTCATGATAGTTGGCCATGTAGCCGTCGGCGACCAGCCAGGGCACCGGCTGGACCCCGTAGCGCTGCGGGTGCAGGACCAGGTACGGCGTGTGCCCCCAGTATCCGACGCCGAGGACGATGTCTGGCTCGAACCAGCGGTAGTACCACTCCTTCTCCTGCGCCGATTCGAAATGGACCGAATGGACCTCGACGCCCAGTTCCGCAAGCCCCCGGTGCAGCAGATGCCCCTGAGTCGCCAGACCGGCCGGAGACGGCGGATAATCGTACAGCAGCAAGACCTTCATGCATCCTCCCGGCGGCTCTCCCGATCACCATCAGGAGCGAATTTCGGACACCTGCACCACTCACTTGCCTTTCCCGAGGACCCAGAACGCCTCTTCCTTGGGCGTGGTCCGTGCCTCGAAGCTGTCTTCCTCAAAGCCGTAGATCGTGCGGATGATCTCGTACTTGCGCTCCCAGACATCGCGCGGAAGACGAACGTACACGTCGGCGTCGGGGATCGGCCTGGGCAGGTGCTTTCTCGCGCCGTCCTCGTAGGCGAACATCCATACTTCCCTTGCCAGAAGCCGGCCGCTTTCCCGCAGCGCCATGATCGCCTTGGCCACCTCCTCGTGACGCCGGTGAGAAGTGTACTCGCCCCACAGACTATGGGTTAGAATCAGGTCATATCGTTCCGACGGCAACAGGTCAAGAATCGCATCTTCCATCTCCACGGTCCGCAAGGGGGCCTGCTCGGGTCCGTCGTTGAGGTCGCCCATCACACCTTTGGCGTTGTAGCACTCCATAGCCCTTTGGAACCTCGGGGCCCGATCCGTATCACTCTTGCGGCACAGGGCCGCGACGGTCCAGCAGCTATCCGGGTGCAACAACATCGTCCCGCCGGCCCAGAGAGTCTCGTCGTCCGGATGGGCCACGATCACGGCGCAACTGGTGTACTCGTAACTCAGACGGGCCACTCGATCCTGCATCATCGTTTTGTTCTCCCGCGATGTCCAAAGCCGACTGGATTCGTCCCTGGCGCACCAAGCCGCACGGATACGCCCCAGTCTGTACGCCCACGAGCAATGGTAGTGCGTCGGGGACGAAAAGCAAGACGATTGTCGCGCCGAGGCACCACCCGCCGAGTCCGGGATCGAGCGGGTCTATACCCTGACGAGTCGGGCGCTCGTCGCGGCCTCGGCGCCGATGGCCTTGAGGAACTTCTCTTCGATGTGTCGCTCCAGCTTCTGTCGCTCGGCCTTGGTGCTGTTGGCCAGGGGAACCTGGCCGCCGGCGTAGGTCAGATGGCCCCCGCCGGTGCCCTTCCGGAAAACCATGCGCTTCATCACGTGTTCGGCGACGTTGTTCTCCTCGGACGTCCGGATCGAGATCAGAAGCTTGTCGTTCCACAGTCCCGTGCACATCGTCCAGGTCGTCTCATCGTCGCGCAGCAGCAGGTCGGCGACTTCGGCGATCATGTCGGGATTGTCGATCTCACCAAGTTCGGTGATGACGGCCGGCCCTTGGACGCGCGCGTTTCGCAGCGCGTCGGCGAGCATCTGGTAATACACCCGGGGCACTTTGCCGCGCTGGATGATGCTGAGCATTCGCTTGTTGGCAAACGGGTAGAGGAACTGGATGGCCTCGACGTCCGCCCGGGCGGCCTCACGGCCGAGGTCCTGGGTATCGGACCGAATCCCGTAGAGAAGCGCCGTGGCGAGCGGCGTCTCCGGCGTGATCCCCCCCTCAATGAGGTACTCGACGAAGATCGTGGAGGTCGAGCCATAGCCACTGCGGATATCCGTGAACGGAACGGCTCGCGTCAGTTGCCGGATGGGATGGTGGTCCACGACGATGTTGGGCAGAAGCTGTGCGGGAAGAGAGTTGTTGCCCGTGCCGGGCTGGGTGTCCACCATCGCCAGCAGATCGAACTTGCTGTAGTCGATCTCGCTGCAATTGCGGAGATTCAGGCCGAGGTATTTCACCAGGGCCCGGTTCTCGCCACGTCCCACGGTCCCTCCACAAGCGATGGAACACTGGAGGTTGGCCATGCTGTTGGCCAGTTTTCGCAGGGCGACCGCCGCCGCGATGCAGTCCGGGTCGGGATTGTCTTGGATGATGATGAGCAGGTAGGACTTGCCCGCAAACAACTCGGTCAACTTCTGAAGCTTCGACCCCGTCTTCTCAGCCGCTCTCATCCAAGGAACCTTTTCCCTAACCACGACTTGACCGTCCGTCGGATCAATGCTCTGGTGCGATCACGCAACAGGTGATTCTATAGGCAGAGAGTAACCGTGAACAGTCCCGTCTTCTATTTGCCCTTGCGAAAGGGTCGCACAAACCGCTCCAGGCCGATGTAGCGGCAGTCCTTCCGCACGGGAAAAACGCCTTTTTCCACGTGGCCAACCTCCTCGATGGAGTAAAACGCCTTCGGATTGTACGCCTTGACCAAATGCACAACCGCGCCAACTTCCCGGCGAGGCACGATGGTGAAGATCACCTGCACCGGACCGGTCGCCCCCTCGCCATCCACACTGGTAACGCCGTAGTCGTTTTGCCTGAGACGATCCACCAGCGCATTGGCTCCCCGCTGCGTAATCACGCGAACCAACACAATCCCCAGCGAGAGTCTCTCGGCGACCAGCATCCCGACATAGTTGCCCGTCGCGAAGCCGCCAGCGTAGGCCAGATAACAGACCCAATTCGAGAGGTTCTGCATGATCTGGCCGATCGCCAGGATCCAGATCAGCACCTCGAAGAAGCCGACGACGGGGGCCAGGTACTTGAAGCCTCGGGATACGAAGATCAGACGCACCGTCCCCAGAGTCACGTCGCAGATTCGGGCCAGAAAGATCAGAATGGGCAGAAGCACCCAGGCGAAGAATTGGGACTCGATGGCAAACACAGCAATCGGCATCATGGCGATATGAACTTCAGCACCTTCCAAGAAACATCTTCTCTGCCGCCCCGGCCGGCCAATCCCGGCGCAAATGGAACGCTTGTGACGACCTGTTTCTCACGTCATATCGTCGGACCTCGGACTTCGCAAGCACCTTCTGGCCGCAATGGATACACGGTCACCGTTCACAGGAATGTGGGGTGGGATGGTGGAATGCCCCATAATACACCGGCAAAGCGTCTGCGAGGAACACGAGGGAACTGGGGAACGAGGATTTGAACCTCGACTAACTGATCCAGAGTCAGTCGTGCTACCGTTACACTATTCCCCAAGGGTCCCGTGGCATCGGACGAGGACAAGCCTATCACATCTGAGACCTTTTATCAAATCCAAAATGGCGAATCAACTTCCATCCGACCGGCAGCAGCGTGGTCGCCAGGGCGATTTTGACGACTTCGCCCGGCAGGAACGGATAGAGCCCGACAGCCAGGACGTTGCCGAGAGGCCGGCCGAGAAGGTGGACCAGGCAGGCCAGCCAGAGCAGGCCGCAGCCGTAGAGCACCGCGTTGCCCAGAACCATCGCCAGAACGGTGGTGGCCGGCCGGCGATCCCAGCCGCGCTCGGCCAGACACCCCACGACGTAGGCCGCCAGCACGAATCCGATCAGATATCCGCCCGTAGGCCCGAAAAGGACGGCCAGACCCGCCCTGCCATGCGAGAAAACGGGCAGTCCGGCCAGACCTTGCAGCAGATACACCAGGACAGACGCGGCGCCTCGACGCGAGCCAAGCAAGGCTCCGACCATCAGCACGGCAAACGTCTGCCCCGTCCAGGGCACCGGAAAGCCCACCGCGATCTGCGTGCACAGAGCGATCAAAAGCGATCCGCCCAGCACCAGCGCCACATCGTACAGCCACGCGATCTTCTTCTCCCACGGCCGAATCAGGTCCGCTACGGTCAGTTGTGCAATCATATTCGATTCATTCCTGCAAACAGCTTATCCGTTCGAGCTTCACACAGCCCAAGCCCAATACAGGCCGAATTATATGCGCGGCCCCATCGGACGTCAAGAAACAACCCCGCGCCGAGGACGCTCGGTGTGTGTGAAGATTTCCGGGCGAGGCCACGTCGGGCACAGAGAGCCGCCGGTGGCCGCCCGGGAGCTTGCGCCCAGCGAAGTCGCATGGGCCCGCAGGGCTTGGCGATGGTGGGCCGTTCGTAGTGTGCCCGTCAGGGCATATCTCCCACCGAATGGTGATAACGCCTCACGGCGTCACTACAAACAGGACAACCCGCCGCAGGCACGTCACCACAAGCGACCGTCCCCTCGCCCGGAAATCTTCACACACACGGACGCTCGGAACAGTACGTATGGGTGCAATCTCAGGCCGTCGGCGGCGACTATCCTGCAGAGAAGGCTATGGAATCGGAGTTGCCCTACCGCCCGGGCGGTGAGAAGGTATGATGGCCGACATGGAGGGAAAAGGACAAACCATGAGGGAAGGAATCGCCGCGTGTGTCGCACTGACCTGCCTGCTGGGTCTGATGGTGTTCTTGACCGGTTCGTGCATCTATGTCAGCGGCCGCGACATTCATGTGGCCGGGTGCCGGCCGTCCAGCTACGAAAGGACGACAATCGTTCGGCAGCCACTCGCCGCCGGCTCGACGCTGGACGTGGAGACCGTATACGGATCGATCGCGGCCACCGGCGCCGACGTGCCCGACTGCGAGATCGTGGCGACGATCACCGGGCACGCGAAGTAGTCTCACCGAACGCCGCGATCTCCCAATTCTGTCGGACGGGCGGGGGTGCGTGGGTTCTTCAGCACCCCCGCTCGATCTCTGTCACAAGGTCCCGCGGGCCGCAGGTTCGAGGCGATCGTCGTCCAGGGAGTTCAGCCATTCGATCCATGCGTTCCTGTACACATCGCCCGAGGTGAGGAAACCGTCGCCGTGGCCACCGGTGATCTCCACAAATCGCTTCGGCTTCCGAGCGGCTTCGAAGAGGCGCCGACCGTGCTCGAACGGTACCAGCTCGTCTTGGCGACTGTGCACCACGAGCACGGGACATCGCACGTCGGCCAGGTGGGCTCGGGTGTCGTACCGAAAGCGGGCGAACAATCGCACGGGCATAAACGGATACAGGCTGGCGCCGATGTCGGCGTACGACGTGAAGGCGCTCTCGAGTACCACTGCCCCGGCTTCGACGTGAGCGGCCAGATGCGCCGCGATACTGCCGCCAAGGGAACGACCGAACAGCACGATGCGCTCGGCCGGAACGCCTTGCGTCCGCGTCAGCCAATCGTAGGCGGCACGGGCGTCGCGGTACGTCCCGATCTCCGTCGGACCGCCTTCGCTTCGGCCATAGCCGCGATAATCGAAGACGAAGCAGTTAACGCCCAGATCGCGGAACAGGACGAGGGTATCGATGCGATGCATCACGTTGCCGGCGTTGCCGTGGCAGAATAGAATCGTAAACGGAGCGTCGGCGGTGGCGACATACCAGCCGTGGAGCGTCAGGCCGTCCTCCGTCTCGAACGCGACGTCCTCAAAATCGAGGCCTCTTTCAGCCGGCGTCGATGTGACCGCCCGCACCGGGCGGTACAGAAGCCTCGACTGCATCAGCCACAGCGCCAGCCCCAAACCCACATAGACGGCCGCCAGCGCCGCGCCCAGATACAACAACACCGACCCCATATCACCCCAGCCAATACGACCACGCTTCAAGACCACTTGACCCCCAGTCTGCCACACATGGGCGTCATTTTAGTTGCCGATCCACCACACGGCAAGCTACAATCGCCCCGTGATTACGAGAAGGCATACATCCTCGGTCCGTGTCGGTTCGGTGGTCATTGGCTCGTCGGCCCCGGTCCTCATCCAGTCGATGACCAAGGTGGCGACCACAGACATTGCTCGCTGCGTCCGGCAGGTCGAGCAGCTCGCTGTCGCCGGGTGCGCCCTGGTCCGCATCGCAGTGCCGCGTCGGGCCGACACAATCGCCTTCGGGCAGATCGTGCAGAAGGTCCGCGTTCCGCTGATCGCCGACGTGCACTTCAGCGCCGACCGGGCAGTCGAGGCGATGGAGGCCGGGGCCGCCAAGGTCCGCCTGAATCCCGGCAACATCAAAAAACGGCAGGACATCTTCCGCATCATCGACGCGGCCAAGATGCACCACGTCGCGGCCCGGATCGGCGTTAACGAGGCGAGCATTCGGGACCTGAAGAAGGCCCCTGTCCCGCCCGAGAAACGAACGGCGCTGATGCTCGAAGAGATGCGAAACTACATCCGGCTGTTCGAGGGTCGCGGGTTCGACCAGATCGTCTTGAGCGCCAAGAGCAGCGACGCGCTTCGGACGATCGAGGTCAACCGGGCCATCGCCGAGACCTTCGGCTACCCCATCCATCTGGGCCTGACCCACGCGGGCCTGCCGGCTGACGCGAGCATTCCGTCGGCCGTCGCATTGGGGACGCTGCTGGCTGAGGGCATCGGCGACACCGTTCGCGTCAGCGCCGCCGGCGACCCGGTCGTCGAGACCGAGATTGCCAAGGCCATTGTCGTTTCTCTGGGGCTGGTCGAACGGACGCGCCCGGAACTGGTCGTCTGCCCGACCTGCGGACGCACCGAAATCGACCTCGTGAAACTCGCCAAACGGGTGGATAAGGCACTTCGCAAGGTCGAAAAGCCCTGCCGCGTGGCTGTGATGGGCTGCATCGTCAACGGTCCGGGCGAGGCAGCAGACGCCGACATCGCCGTTTGCGCCGCCAAAGACAAGGCCGCCTTCTACCTTCACGGACGCAGGGTCGCCATCGTCTCGGAGGCCGAGATCATCCCGCGTCTGCTTGCCGCCATCGAAGGCTTGTAGCCGGCGCCTCGGCCCTCTCCCAGGGGATGAGTTCAGCACATCCATAAGCATAAACAAACAACAGAGAAGCATTTCTTATAGCACTGATTTCTCCTGTCGACCTGCGCCCTGGAGCAATATTTCTGTAAGCCGGTATATTATCGCATCTTACAGCCATAACAGACGGGGCCTTCGGCGGTATTTCCGTGTGCAGTCGCCCTATAACAGTTGACTCCGATCTCGCTGTGTGCTAAGATCAGCCGTCCATGACCAAAACAACGAAGAAAACCGGAAAGAAACGGGCCAAGCGAAGCTCTTCAAAAGTCGTCTCCGTCAGGACCAGAAAGCCCTTCAGCAACTACAGACAGGCCACGGCTTATCTGTTTGGGAAGACCGACTACGAAAAAGAGCAGCGCGTCCGCTATAACGTAACCACCTTCAGCCTCGACCGAATGCGAAAGCTGTTGGCTCTGCTGGGCGACCCTCACGCGAAGATCAACACCGTCCATATCGCCGGCACGAAGGGCAAGGGCTCGACGGCCACCATGCTGGCCAGAATGCTGGAATCCAACGGCTATACCGTCGGGCTGTATACGTCTCCACACCTCATTCACCTGCACGAACGCATCGTGGTGAATTCCGAGATGATTAGCGACAGTGAGATGCTGGGACTGATGAACCGCATCTACGGGCCCGTCGAGAAGCTGTCCAAGAGCGATCCCCCGACGTTCTTCGAGATCATGACAGCCCTGGCGTTCACGCACTTCGCCGACCGGAAGATCGATATCGGCGTCATCGAGACCGGCCT
This sequence comes from uncultured Pirellulales bacterium, assembly GCA_964610435.1. GTDB lineage: Bacteria > Planctomycetota > Phycisphaerae > Sedimentisphaerales > Anaerobacaceae > Anaerobaca. The sequence goes on from CAZSXM010000025.1 coordinate 37,376, forward strand.
TGGCGGTCGCCTCGACAGCACCAACGTCATCCTGCCCAAGGTGGTGGGCATCACCAGCCTGAGCATCGACCACAAGCTCCAGCTCGGCGATACGATCGATCGGATCGCCATGGAGAAGGCGGGCGTGTTCAAGAAGGGCATCCCGGCAATCAGCGTCCAGCAGGAGCCGACGGCCATGAGCGTCCTGCAGGAGCAGGCCATCGCGGTCAAGGCCCCGTTGAGCGTCACGGGCAGCAGCGATATCGACTTTTCGTATCGATTCGAGACGTCGCGCGAGCATGGCCCGCACACGCGAATCTGCGTGACGACTCCCACAAGCAAGTTCGAGCACATCCGCGTCCCATTGCACGGCAAACACCAGGCGATCAACTGCGGCCTGGCGCTGGCCTTGCTGGACCGCCTCCGCTCGTCGGGATACGAGATCGACATCGACAAAGCCGCCAACGGGCTCTACGGGGTCACCCTGCCCGGGCGGATGGAGATGATCTGCGACGACCCGCGCATCATGATCGACGGCGCTCACAACGCCGCCAGCGTTCGCGCCCTGATCCACGCGATCGGACAGAACATCCCCTACGACTCGATGGTCGTGATCTTCGGCTGCAACACCGACAAGGACGTCCCAGGCATGCTCACCGAGCTCCAGTACGGCGCCGACAAGGTCATCTTCACGCGGAGCAACGCGATGAAAGCCGTCTCCCCCCAGGACCTGGCGGAGATGTACACCGACATCTGCGGCAAGATGTACCAGACCTCGAGCAGTTTGGGCGAGGCCCTGCAACTGGCCCGCAGCGCCGTCGGCCGCGAAGATCTGATCCTGATTACGGGCAGCTTCTATCTCATCGGCCAAGCCAAGACGCGCTTCCAGCAGAATGTCACCCTGGCTGCCTCCTGAGACGGTCTCACGGCCGAGTTTAGGGTTGACGGTCTCTCTCGGCGCCCTTCTAATCTCTGTCTTGAATCACCGCCGGTGACCTGGCGTCCGAAAAGACGCCGCCTATCCGTCCCATCAAGGGCGAGGCCGCGATCCGGAACGATGGATGCCGTGCAGGAGCCGTGCAGAATTGGGAGTCGCAGATGTCAGAGACAGCGAGCTACATTGCCGTAGACCTTGGGGCCGAGAGCGGGCGCGTCATGCTGGGCACCATCGCCGACGGCAGGCTGCATCTTGAAGAGGTGCATCGCTTCGGCAACGGGCCTGTCGAGATGGATGGATCTTTGCGATGGGATTTCGATCGCCTGCTGAGAGAGGTCAAGACGGGTATCGGTCTGGCCGCCAGAAAAGCCGAAGGAACCCCGCTCGGGATCGGCATCGACACCTGGGGGGTGGACTTCGGCCTTCTTACCGACGACGGCCGGCTGATCGAGCCCCCCTACCACTACCGCGACAGCCGGACCAATGGGATGATGGAGAAGGCCTTCGAACGAATGTCGAAGCGGGACGTCTACCAGAACACCGGCATTCAGTTCATGCAACTGAACTCGCTGTATCAGGTTCTGGCCATGCGACTGGCCGATTCGGCGGCCCTGGCCAGGACCGGCAAACTGATCTTCATGGCCGACTTGTTGAGCTATTCCCTCTGCGGCAAGGCCTTCGGCGAGTACACGCTGGCCAGCACGTCGCAGATGATGGACATGGCGACCGGACGATGGTCCGACGCGATCTTCGAAAAGCTCGACCTGCCACAGCAGATCATGCCCGAGATCGTCATGCCTGGGACGGTGGTCGGGCCGCTGACCGACGAAGTGGCCCGCGAGATCGGCTGCGAGCAGATTCCGGTGATCGCCGTCGGCGCCCACGACACGGCCTCGGCGGTGCTCGGCGTGCCCGGCTCCGGCCGCGACTGGGCGTATCTGTCGTCGGGCACGTGGAGCCTGATGGGGGTCGAGATTCCCAAGGCGATCATCGACGACAAGACGTTCGGTTACGGGTTCACCAACGAGGGCGGCGTGCAGAACACGATCCGCCTGCTGAAGAACATCATGGGCCTCTGGCTGGTCCAGGAGTGCAAGCGGCAATGGCAGCGCGAGGGGCAGGACCTCTCCTACGGCGAGCTGACCGACATGGCGTTGAAGGCCAGACCCTTCTTCGGGATCATCGACTGCGATTGCAGCGACTTCCTTGCGCCGGGCGACATGCCGACCCGGATCAACAATCACCTAGCGCAGACCGGCCAGCCGACCACTGCCGACAAGGGACAAATGGTCCGGCTGGTCCTCGAAAACCTTGCCATGAAGTACCGCCGCACCCTCGAGGCCATCGAAGACGTCACGGGCGATCCCATCGACGTGCTCCACATCGTTGGCGGCGGGATCCAGAACGAGTTGCTCTGCCAGTTCGCCGCCGACGCGACGGGCAAGCGCGTGGTTGCCGGCCCAATCGAAGCGACCGCCAGCGGCAACGTTCTGATGCAGGCCGTCGCCACCGGCCGGGTCAAGGGCATCGAAGAAGCGAGACAGATCGTCCGCCAGTCGTTCGACCTGAAGGAATACCGTCCTGAGAACACATCGATGTGGGCGCAGAAATACCAGCAGTATACGAAACACTGACGTCGGCGTCCCAAGGAGAGAATCACTTGATCGAGTCACTGGAGCAGCAACTGGACAGCTTTGACCTCGCCAAACGCCAACAGGCGCTGTCGGCATTGTGCGACCGAATCGAATCCGGTCACATCGAACTGCCTCAGACGGGCGAATTCGTGAACCTGCATTGCCACACCTTCTTTTCCTATAACACGTATGGCTATTCGCCGACGAAATTCGCGTGGCTGGCCCGCAAGGCGGGTCTGGCGGTGGCCGGAACGGTGGACTTCGACGTGCTCGACGCCCTCGACGAGTTCCAGCAGGCGCGCGGCAGGCTCGGCCTCAAGGGATGCTCGGGCCTGGAGACGCGCGTCTACGTGCCCGAGTTCTCCACGCGCGTCATCAACTCGCCGGGCGAGCCGGGCATCTCGTACCACATGGGCGTCGGTTTCCCCAGCGCAAACGTGTCGGCCGCAGAGAGAGATTTCCTCAAAGGTCTCAAGGACACCGCGCAGAAGAGGAACCTCGACCTGATGGCGCGGGTGAACGCCTACCTGCGTCCGGTCGAGTTGGATTACGAGCGGGACCTGCGGCCGCTGACCCCGGCCGGCAACGCTACGGAACGGCACATGTGCCTGGCCTATGCCCGCAAGGCGGCGGCACAGTTCGGCAGCGACAAGGCGCTCGCCGAGTTCTGGGCCGAGAAGCTGGGCGTCGGGGCCGAGACCCTCGATCTGCCCGAGGGCCGCAATCTGCTGAACACCATCCGGGCCAAGACGATGAAACGAGGCGGGGTCGGCTACGTCCAGCCGGACACGGGCTCGTTTCCGCTGATGGCCGAGACGAACCGATTCATCCTCGCGTGTGGCGGAATGCCCACGCACACCTGGCTCGACGGCACCAGCGACGGCGAACGCGACATCGAAGAGTTGCTGGATGTCGCCACGAGCACCGGCGCCGTAGCGGTCAACGTAATTCCTGACCGCAACTATACACCCGGGCAGCGGGACGAGAAGGTCAAGGATCTTTACGAGGTGATCGAGATCGCTCAACGCCGCAACCTGGTCGTCATCGGCGGCACCGAGATGAACAGCCCGGGTCAGAAGTTCGTGGACGATTTTGCCACGGACGAGCTGGCCCCCCTGTTGCCGGTCTTCCTGAAGGGGGCCCACATCGTCTACGCGCATTCGGTCTTGCAGCAGCAATGCGGGTTGGGATACACCAGCGAGTGGGCCCGGCAGCGATTTGAGAACCTTGCTACACGAAACGATTTCTACGCCGAACTGGGCCGGTCGATGCAGCCGGACCAGGAAGGCAATCTAGCCGGCCTCAGCGAAACGGCCACACCCGAGGAAGTCATCAGGCAGGTGGGGAAATAATCAGCACAGAGATGAAGGCTTGAACCATGACGAATCTCCCCGCATCACAATGGGCGGTGCAACTGGTGGGCCCTGATCAACTCGTCCTCAACCAATCCAAAGAGGTCTTCCGGCCCGGCCCGCGCCAGATCCTCGCAAAGGTCGAGGTTGTCGGGCTGTGCTTCTCCGATCTGAAGCTGCTCAAGCAGTTCACCGGCCACGTCCGCAAGGGCCCCGTCGTCTCCGGCATCGCACCTGACGCCCTCGCGCAGATCCCCAGTTACGTCCCGAACGACAAGCCGACGGTGCCGGGCCATGAGACCGTCGTTCGCATCGTCGAGGTGGGCCCCGGCATCACCAGACACAAGCCCGGCGAACGGTATCTCGTGCAGACCGACTATCGCTGGCTGCGCACGGCCAGTTCGAACGCGGCCTTCGGCTACAACTTCGAAGGCGCCCTGCAGGAATACGTCCTGATGGATGAGCGGGCGATCACCAGTCCCGACGGCGAGTCCATGCTGATCCCGGCCAGCCAGGACCGCTCGGGCTCGGCGATCGCACTGGTCGAGCCCTGGGCTTGTGTGGAGGACGCCTACGTCTCGAAGGAGCGTGCCACCCTCAAGGCGGACGGCCAGATGCTGATCGTCGTAGAGACCGACCTGCCGGAAGGCCGGCTCGGCAATCTGTTCAAGCGCTACGGCACGCCGGCCCAGATCACGTGGGTCGCGAAATCGGGTCCGCCGGCCAACCTGCCGGCGCCGGTGGTCCGGGCGCGCGAGCATGACGACGTGGACGACGCCGCTTTCGACGACGTGATCTACTTCGGATCGAACGCCGGGACGGTGGAAGAGTTGTTCGCCAAGGTCGCGGCGCATGGGATCCTGAACATCGTCCTCTGCGGCGACCGCTTCAGCCGGCCGGTTGTGACGATGGTCGGCCGGGTCCACTACGGCGGCATTCGCATCGTCGGGACCACCGATACCGACCCCGCCGGATCGATGAAGACCATCCCCAAGACAGGCGAGATCCGCCACGGCGACAAGATCAACGTCGTCGGGGCCGGTGGACCGATGGGGATGATGCACGTCATCCGCAATCTGTGCCAGGGAGTCGAGGGCGTCAGCGTCTATGCGGGCGACGTCGACGACAATCGACTGGCGATGCTGACCAGGATCGCCCAGCCGCTGGCCGAGAGCAACGGCCTCGAATACGTTCCGTACAACGCCAAGCTGCCGCCGAGCGACGAGGAGTTCGGCTATTCGGTGCTGATGGCGCCGATCCCGGAACTGGTGGCCGCCGCCGTGCAGGACGCCGCGCAGCACGGGATCATCAACATCTTCGCCGGCATCCCTGCAAACGTCACGGGCAAAATCGACCTGAACGCCTATATCGAGAAACGCCTGTACTTCATCGGGACGAGCGGATCGACGCTCGACGACATGAAACGGATGCTGGCCAAGGTCGAATCGAATCGGCTCGACACCAATGTCAGTGTCGCGGCCGTGTCGGGGCTTGCCGGCGCGATCGATGGGATTCGGGCCGTTGAGGACCGCTCGATCGCCGGCAAGATCGTCGTCTACCCGGCGTGTAGGGACCTCCCGCTGCTTCGTCTCGAAGAACTTGCGACAAAGCTGCCCAATGTCGCGGCCTGCCTGAAAGACGGGCTCTGGACGCTCGAAGCCGAAAAGAAGCTGCTCGAAACCTGCGGCTGAGAGGAGAACGCGTATGAGCGACTCAAAGAAGGTCGCACAGACCTATCAACTGGCGCGCGAGCGATATGCCGAGCTTGGCGTCGATACCGACAAGGCAATGGACCGGCTCCGCAAGATTCCGATCTCGCTGCACTGCTGGCAAGGCGACGACGTCGGCGGGTTTGAGAACACCGGATCCGGCCTCGACGGCGGCCTGGCGGTGACGGGCAACTACCCCGGCAAGGCCTGCACGCCGGACGAACTGCGGACGGACCTGGAGAAGGCCCTGAGCTTGATCCCCGGCAAGCATCGCCTGAATCTTCATGCGATCTATCTCGATGCCAAGGCCAAAGTGCCGCGCAATGAACTGGAGCCTGAGCATTTTGCGAGTTGGGTCCAGTGGGCCAAGGCTAACGGTCTTGGAATGGATTTCAACGGGACCTACTTCTCGCATCCAAAGGCCGACAGCGGGTTCACGCTCTCAAGCGCCGACGAGGGCATCCGGCGGTTCTGGATCGAGCATGGGATTTGCTGCCGGAAGATCGGCGCCCACATGGGTATGGAACTGGGCACACCGTGCGTGACCAACGTCTGGATTCCCGATGGATACAAAGACATCCCCGTGGACCGCCTGGCCCCCCGACAGCGGCTGGGCGATTCACTCGACCGGATCTTCGCCGAGAAGATTGACCCGGCCATTCATCTCGACGCCGTTGAATCGAAGCTCTTCGGCATCGGCGCCGAAAGCTACACGGTCGGTTCGCACGAGTTCTACATGGGCTATGCGACGTCGCGACAGATCCTGCTGTGCCTGGACGCCGGGCACTACCACCCCACCGAAGTCATCTCGGACAAGATTTCGTCGGTCCTGATGTTCGTGCCCGAGCTGTTGTTGCACGTCAGCCGGCCGGTTCGGTGGGACAGCGACCACGTGGTCATCCTCGACGACGAACTGCGGGCCATCGCGCAGGAGCTGATCCGCAGCGGCAAGCTCGACAAGGTCCACATCGGCCTGGACTTCTTCGACGCCAGCATCAATCGGATCGCCGCCTGGGTCATCGGCACGCGCTGCATGGTCAAGGCCCTGCTGATCGCCCTGCTGGAGCCGACGGATCGGCTTCGCCAGGCCGAGGCCGAGGGCGACTTCACAAGCCGCCTGGCGATGCTCGAAGAATTGAAGACGTTGCCTTACGGCGCGGTGTGGGACTACTACTGCGCCCGGTCCGACGTGCCGGTCGGCCCCGCCTGGCTGGCCGACGCTAAGGCCTATGAGAAGAACGTGCTCGCCAAACGAGCGTAGCGGATCACGCAAATTGCGGGAAGGGACAGACGCATGAGCGAAGAACAGCAGTCACAACAGACGCAGGCGGGAGGTGAATTCGAGCGTGAGCCGGTGCCGAGGGGCGCCCGGCTTGGCTTCAAGAGCTTCATCGGCATGTACGCGGGCGAGCATTGCGCCGGCACCGAGCTGATGCTCGGGCCGCTGTTCGTAGCGGCCGGCGTCGGTGCGTTCGATCTGATCGTCGGACTGCTGGTGGGCAATGCCCTGGCCGTGCTGAGCTGGATGCTGATGTGCGCCCCGATCGCCACGCGGGCCCGGCTGACGCTCTACTACCAACTGGAGAAGATTTGCGGCCGCAAACTTGTGACCCTCTACAATCTCGCCAACGGCGTGATGTTCTGCTTCCTGGCCGGCGCGATGGTGACGGTCTCCGCTACCGCCATCGGCGTCTGGATCAAGTTTCCGATGCCCGCGCTGACCGATCGATATCCAAACAGTGTCGGTTGGGTCCTCGCGGTCGCCGTGGTTGGCGGCCTGATCGCTCTCGTCGCCGCCTACGGGTACAGAGTTGTCGCCAAGTTCGCCAACATCGCGGCGCCCTGGATGGTGCTCGTCTTCCTGGCCTTCGGCTTCATCGGCCTGCGCCAGTTCATCAACGCAACCGGTTCGGAGATCGGCTCTGTCGGCGACGCATGGCATCTGGCCAAGACACACATCTGGAAGGGAGGCGACCCGCTGCCGGGACAAGTCAAGTTCACCCTCTGGCACGTCATGTTCTTCGCGTGGTTCTGCAATATGGCGATGCACATCGGCATGAGCGACCTGTCGGTGTTCCGCTTCGCCCGCAAGAGCTGGTACGCCGTTGCGTCGGCGGCGGGCATGTACGTCGGGCACTTCATGGCCTGGATCAGCGCATCGATCCTGTTCGCGTTTCAACTGCACGCAGCCGGGTTGACCCACCAAGAGGCCATCCTCTCTGCGGCCGAGGCCGGGACGCTGCCGGCGCCTCTGCCGGGCCCGCTCGCCTACAGTGCGGCCGGGCTGGCGGGGCTGCTGTGCGTGATCATCGCCGGCTGGACGACGGCCAATCCGACGATCTACCGCGCGGGCCTGGCGTTCCAGGCGCTGACACCGAAGTCGTCTCGCTTCAAAGTGACGCTCGTTACCGGCGCCATCGCCACCGTGGCCGGCATGTTCCCGGCCATCGCCATGAAGCTGCTGGACTTCGTCGCTCTTTACGGCCTGATCCTGATGCCCATGGGCGCCGTGATCTTCGTGGACTTTTGGCTGATTCGCAAGTTCGGTCTGAAGAGTTCGTACGCCGAGCTGAGCGGAAGGGCCTTCAACTGGGCGGCCGGACTGGCCTGGGGCGTGACGCTGGTGACGGCGTTTCTGCTCGTCCGATACGCAGGCATACAGATCTTCTTCGTCTCTCTGCCCGGCTGGTTCGTCGCAGCGATTCTGTATATCGTCCTGAGCAAGTTCTATCAGAAGAAGATCCGCCCTGCGGCGGCCTCATAAGAGGAGAAGTCTGATGCGTTCGATCCTTAAAACCGTGTCGCTGCTGTCGCTGATCGTTCTGGTGCTTCCTTCGGTTCTCTTTCTGGCCGGACGCGTGAGCCTGGATGCCGTCAAATGGATCATGCTCGTGGCGACTGTTGTTTGGTTTATCACGGCCGCAGGCTGGATGTGGAAAGACCCGCAAGAGCCGGCCAAGGACGAGGTCGTCGTTCCGTAATGCGCCACCGTGTCCATTCGGCATGGACATCCCAGCGGCGATGTGCTAAGAATGGTCTTCTCTGGAGCCAATCTTCGCCCCTTGGATGTTAGGAACCGAATCGGATGGACAAGGCATTACAAGACCTGATCAGAATCTCGAAGACGACGGGCAAGGACCCCGAACTGGTGCTCGGCGGCGGAGGCAATACATCGGTCAAGACGGCCGATGGTAAGTATATGTACATCAAGGCCAGCGGCACGGCGCTGAAGGACATGAGCGCGGATGCCGGCTGGCGGCGATTGCGGATCGAATCGGTGCTTTCGATTCTCAGCGACCAGTCTCTTGGGAAGCTGGACGCCCTCCGACGAGAAACGGAAGTCGTCAACCGCCTGCTGCAAAGCTGCGACGACGAAGTAACAAGCGGGGCACGTCCTTCGGTCGAAGCCCATTTGCATGGCCTGCTCGACACGCACGTGATCCACCTGCATCCGCTTGTGGTGGCCGCTCATGTCAGCGCCAAGAACGGGCGAGCCGCACTCAACAAGGTGTTTGCCGACGAACCCATCACACCTCTGTGGGTGCCCTACACCGATCCAGGCTACATGCTGGCCCGCAGGATCGCCAAGCTGGTCGGCGAACACGAACGGGAGCACGGCCGCAAGCCCGGCGTCCTGTTTCTGGAGAAGCACGGCCTGTTCGTCACCGCCGGCAGCGCCGATGCGGCGATCCGTCTGGTCCGAAAGGTCATTGCGCTCTGTACGAAGGGGTTGAAGCCGCTCAGGGGCGGGCAGATCCCGTTGGGCTCGGCAGGCAGCATCACAGGGGCTATGCTGGCGATCCGAAAGGCTATCTTCGAGGCCACCGGGCAGTACCTTCCGGTCAGCTACTATCCGGCGATGGAGGCCGTCGCGGCGTTCATGGCCCACAAGCAGGCAGCCGAACTGCTCGCGACCCCGGCGCTAAATCCTGATGAACTGGTCTACGCCAACGGTTCGGCCATGTGGGTGGAAACAGTCAGAGCCGAAGCGATCGCCAGGCGGCTGCGGTCGCTGGCCGACCGCGGGCAGAAGGTTCCTGCGGCGTTCGTCGTCAAAGGCCTGGGACTGTTCGTCGCCGCCGAGAAGGGAGTAGCCGGACTGATCGCCGACATCACCGACACCAGTCTGAAGGTGCGCATGCACGCGGCCCGGATGGGCGGCGTCCTGGCGCTAACCGCCCGCGAGCAGAACTTCATCAACAACTGGGAATCGGAGGCGTTTCGCAAGAAGCTCGTCAGCAGCGAGGGCCCGGGCGAGCTGGCCAATCGCATCGCCGTGGTCACCGGCGCCGGCAGCGGACTTGGCAGAAGCATCGCCATTGGCCTGGCACGAGCCGGGGCCATGGTCGCTCTGGCGGACGTCGATGAAGAAGCCGCCCTGCAGACCGCCAAGACGATCGCCGCCGAACGGCCGGCGAGCCAGACGATGGTCGTGCCCTGCAACGTCACCAGCGAGAGCAACGTGCAGAAGGCATTCGAAGCACTGCTCGCTCACTGGGGCGGTCTGGACATCGTGGTCAACGCCGCCGGTCTGGCGCCGCCGTTCGCTCTGGTGGACATGCCGGCGGACCAATGGCGAATGGCCCTCGAAGTCAACCTGACTGGTTACTTCCTTATGGCCCGCCAGGCGGCGCGGATCCTGATCGAGCAAGGAATGGGAGGCAGCATCATCAACCTCAGCTCCAAATCGGGCCTCGACGCCAGCAAGAACAATTCGGCCTACAACGCCACGAAGGCCGGCGAACTGCATCTGGCCCGGGGCTGGGCCCTCGAGCTCGGCGAGCACGGCATTCGCGTCAACTGCGTCGCACCGGGCAACGTGTTCGAGGGTTCGAAGATCTGGAACCCCGAGTACATCAAGGTCTGCGCCAGGAAATACGGAATCAGGCCCGAGGAAGTGATCCCTCACTACGTCGGCAAGACGGCGCTGGGGCGGGAGATCAAGGGCCAGGACATTGCCGACGCAGTCGTATTTCTCTGTTCGGACAAGGCCCGAACGATTACGGGCCAAGTGCTCGTCGCCGACGCCGGGCAGGTCATGGTCAGGTAGGACGTGCCGACATCCGGCCATGCCCCTGGGCGGTCGCATGAACCCGGCTCGACCGCATGCCAGGGCACGTCCTAAAAGAACACCCCTGTTCGCCTATTTTGCCAAGTTTTCTCTTGACATTCCCTGCAAGAGCGAGTAGGGAAGAGGGTGAAAACTCGCATGGTCCTCACGTATGGAGGAGGCCAACTCTGATCGCCTTTTCGCGGGTTTGGCCGAAGGGCCATGCGTTCAAGGAGGAGAGCCTCTGGTTGGAGGCAGAGGCATGGTTGCATACGCAGAATGCTTATGGACAGCAGCATCGGGGGACGACCCGCCCATATCGCCGGCGACGTGCCAAGGGCCTTGCATGACCTCGGCCAGGGACGACGAGGGCCGGGAGGCGACCCAGGCAGTTCGTTTCGCAGTCGCTCACCAGGGTTTTGGCGAGTGCCTTCCGGCGTACCGCATGACTTCTCTTTCTGGTTTGATTCGCTCGCTCTCTCTCTTATCTCTCACTCTCCGTTGCGCAGCCCTCCGCTCAGGCTGGCTCGAGGGCTGCGCGACACTTTCAGAGCCCGCAAGGATGCGCAGGATCAACCCTGACCCTGCGATTGATTTCGATTTCCATAGCCCCGCACCGTGGCAATCCAGGGGCCCACAGGGGGCGCTCCTACAAGAGGTGGGTGTGCCTTCTGAGGACCTCGACTGTTGAAGACGATGGCCTTCGTGGCCTCTGGGTTGCCTGTTTCGTCCTGTGCCTGACGAATTCGGATGGACAGGGCGCAGGAGTCTGAGACCGAAGGGCCTGCTTGGCCCGGCCGCCTCTCACAACCAGTGACGCAGAAGGTATGCCACATACTGCATCGCCTTCCGCCACCAGGGACGTCTGCGGTGCGTCTCGAGCGAGACTTCCTGGCAGCGGGCAATGTCGGCGAGCGTCTGGTCCCGCAGGTGGACCGCCACGTCGGCGTCGGAGACAACGGCGACGCATTCCAGGTTGTGCAGCAGACTGCGATGATCGAAATTGTAGCTGCCGACGATCAGCCAGGCATCGTCGACGACGGCCGTCTTGGCGTGCATGATGCTGACCGGCCACTCGAACAGGCGCACTCCGCCGGCCAGCAGTTGATCGTACAGCCACCGCATCGCATGCCCTGTAATGGGCACATCGCTTCTCGCACCGACCACGATGCCTACGAACACGCCGCGACGGGCTGCCTTGACCAATGCCCGGCGGACCGGCCGACTGGGGATGAAATATGCGTTCTCGATCAACACGTAGCGTTGCGCCCCGCAGATGGCCCGCAGGTAGGCGCGGTGAATCCGCCGGCGATAACGCAGCACTTCGTTGCCGACAATGCTGACGGGGATGCCGCCGGTCGTGTGCGGGCGGGCGACACCACGACCCTTGCGGCCTGACAGGGCCTTCATCCGCCGGTGGATCTTCGACTTGAGTCTCTTGCTGCGCGTCAGCGTCCTGGCATAGGGCGTGGCCCACCGCCAGGCATATTCGAAAAGGGCGAGCATCTCGCCGGCGACCTCCGGCCCATCCAGCCGGATGTGGGTGTCGCGCCAGCCCTGGCCGCCGTCAGCGAGGCCCTGGTACTCGTCGCCGATATTCAGGCCCCCCGTGAACGACACCGTGTCGTCGACAACGAGTATCTTGCGATGGTCGCGCTTGTTGATGGCCCAAACGGGACGATGCCACACCAGCGGGTGGTAGACGGATACGAACACGCCCGCATCGGCCAGTTCGCGAGCAAACCGGCTCGGCAAGGCCAACGAACCCACCCAATCGTAGAGCAGACGCACGCGAACGCCGCGCGACGCCGCCCGGATCAGTGCCTGCTGGAACGCCCGGCCGGTCGCATCATCTCGCAGGATATAGGTCTCCAACTCGACGTGCTCGGCGGCCGCATCGATCGCGCCGAGCATCGCCGGATACGCCTTGGAGGCATCAACCAACAGCCGAGCCGCACCGGCTGAGACGAACCGCATGTCTCGCCGGCCGTAGCGGCGTACGATCCGCCGGCCCGCCGGGGCCTGCTGCCGCTGTGGGCTCACAATGAGTTGGCGAATCCCCTGCACCCCATCGGCCGCCCCGTTCTGTTGCCGGCCTGCCCCGGTTTCCATGCGTCCCTGCCCCATCAGAGTCCCGTTAAGCCGCCGTCGGGGAAATGGACTGCATATTGGTTTCCAGGCTCGGCGAAGCAATAGGCCTCATTCGCCGACGGGTCGCCGAGCAAGTCGTTGTGCGGCTCGCAGACGAAGGCATTCATGGCGTCGGCCATCGCCACGCCGCCGGCGGACCTTATCGCCATCGCGAACGCAACGATCCTCGCAACGAGATACACTCGGTGGTCTCTCATGAGCATTTCCTGGTCCCCTTCCGAATCGGCAACAAGGACTAAAGGACAAGCACGAGCGCGCCCCATGGGCCTTCGGCAGGTGCCTTCAATTCCAATGTCCCACCGGGAGAGACGGTTTGGGGTTCGCGCCATTGGCTTCGGTCGATATCCAACCAGCGGACTTGCACCGGACCCCCTGCGGCCGAGACATCCAGCTTCACCGCCCCGCCGTCGGGGAAGTAGACCGCATACTGCCTGCCGGGATCGGCGGCACAGTAGGCCTCGTTCTCCGCCCGATCGGAGAGCAGGCTGTTGTCCGGCTCGGCGACGAAGACGTTGAATGCGTCGGTGAACATTCGCGCGCTCTTGAGGTGCCTCTGTGCCAGCTCGCTCAGTCCCGCACCGGAAGCGGGGCGGTGGAACCGCGACGAGGCACAGCCACCGAGGACGTTGTGCCACATCTTGTGCGTTCCCTGCAGGAGACCGCCGCCGTGGGGCGTGCCGCCGTAGATCTTTGTGTTGTTGACGGGCCGGGGCGGATCGGCAACCAGCCGACGGGCCCTCTGCATGTTGTCCCAATGGGTCTGGCCCACCTGGTGGTTGTTCTGCGAGATATCGATGAACGAGTAAAGGTCGGGATGATCGAACGTCCGTCGGTGCATGGCATGGGACAGGTCCCAGGCGTCCCACATCTCCGTGACCTCCACACCACGATTGGCTTCACGAGCCTTGCGGCGAATGAACTGCGCCCAGTGACGGCTCCACTGCTCGGAGTCGTTGGTTTCGTTGCTGATGCAGTAGAGGACGTGGCCGTATTCAAGCGAGATCGAGAGCATCTTGCCCACCATCGCCTCTTGCCAGGCCAGCAGGCGCGGATGGTCCTCCAACTCGGGCAGGCTGCGGAAGAAGGGGTTCTCCCGCTGACCGGGGTGGGTGGTGATCCGCTCGGGAAGGCCGATCTCCTCGGCGGCGTAGTTCACATTGTTCTTGGGATTGAAGGGGTTGCGGTCCCAGGGGTCGCGGGCATAATCGAAGCGGTCGAAAACCTCGATCTGCACGATGATGGCCCGTCGGTGGGTCATCTCCAGGAAGTTGCGGAACCGCTGCCAGTAGGCGTCGCCGAAACGGTTGAGGTCGTATAGGCCCGTCTCCGGGTCGCGGTAGTGCGGCCAGAGGTTGCGCTCGTCACGGCTGGACATCGTGTTGCGGACGTAGTTGCCGCCCACGGAAACGAGCAGATCAAGGTGCGCCTCCAGCCCGTTCGGTGGGATGTTCGGATGGTTGAAGAGATTGTCCTGGTCGCTGCCACCGAGCAACAGCACGGGCCTGCCCTTGTACTGCCAATAGCGAGGATTGGCTTCACAGGGCCGGATGCGGTCGGTGTCGGCCGAATTCGCAGGGCTCGCCCAGAACAAGGGCGTGGCAAACAGAACGATCACCGCGAGACAGTGGATTCGATCGCTTGTATGGTGCATCGCTTTATCTCCTTCCTCGATTGATGTCGTGCGTTTTTCTGTCTGTCGTTACCATCAGAACGATTCGAGCGCCCCGGCGTCGCGGCCTCGGCCCTTGGGCTCTGCGCCGCGCATGTCACGCCGGGCGGGGCCGTCGAACTGCCAGGCGTACAACTCCTCAATGGTAGTGTGGGCGTCGGCGAGGGTGCCGTGGGCGATACGCAGAAACTCCATAGCGCCGCTGAGGTAGTCGCCGTCGGGTCTGCCGCCCACATAGAGATCGCCCTGATTGGCGAGTGAGACCGGCCCAACGCCCGGGCCGACGCTGTCCCGTCGGCCGTCTACGTACAAGGCCAGGGTTTGTCCATCGCGGTCGGCCTCGGCGATCAGGTGATGCCATCGGCCGTCGGCCAGCGAGACCGTGGAGACGAGCTCGGCGTCAGCACCTTGGCCGGTGACGCCGAACACCGCCTTGCCGTTCCGCAGCGCGAGCGAATAGCCGGTTCCCTGCTTCTTGCCGATGAGCCATCCGTCGCTGTCGGCCTTGAAGTAGACCTCGATCAGAAAGTTGCCTTCGTGGATCTCCGGAGTCCTCAGTTCGTCGGCCTCGAAGGTGAACTCGAGGACCTGCGGGTCCTGGCCGTGACGCGCGCGCGTGGCCAGCCGGGCGGTGAAGGGCTCGTTCAGCGCCGCGTGGCTGATCGTGGCGTAAGTCTTCCTCTCGGGCGCGAACCGAAGCGCGCCGGCGGTGAAGTTCTCCAACGGCCCGTCGATGTAGTCGGCCGCTTCGACGTTCACCGCCGTCAACGGGTACGTCGGCCGCTGGTAATAGTCGTCACGTTCGGTCATGTAGTCCTTGGCGTACCAGTGCTCGTCGATGATCCGGGTATGGTCGTCGCCCGCCGGATAGAAGTTCCACTCGGCGACCACGCCGTACAGGGCCCAGGGCACGAAGACCACCGCGCCGCGATCGACCGCCGCCGATTCGGAGTTGAGCCGGAAGTCGCCCCGAGCCGGATCGCGCAGCGTCGCCGTCGAATCCATAACACCCAGATCGGCGACCATGCTCTGCTGCTGCCGCAGCGCATCGCGAAAATCGTCCAGGTTCCGCAGCCAGCGGCCGGAGGTCTCGAACACGCCCATCTGGCCGATGTCGTGGAAGATGTTGTTTGCGTAGGCATTGGTTTCGTACGCAAAATGCTGCTTCTGTGGGCCGGCGTGATGGGCGTTGCCGTCCGCCTCGGTCTTAGCCGGATCGGCGTGGCGGAAGACGCGCTCGCTCATGCTCTGCCAGACGTTGCCGAGGAACTTGTTGCGGCCGGCGTGCGGGGCCTGGCGTCGCGAGCCGACGAAGAAGTTATACGCGGTGTTGTTGAAGAAGGTGTTCTGATAGCTGATGATCTCCTGGAAGGCCGCGCAGTTGACCAGCGGACTGGTCGGGTCGTTGGACAGGCCCCAGGCGATGTTGTTGAAGACGTAGTTCTTGAAGCCGCCGTCGAGGTAATAGGCGTGGCCAAAGCCGGGATTGTTCCCGTGGTACGAGCGCTCCCCCTCCCGCTGGCCGCGGGCGTCGAAGCTGACGTTGTTGAAGATGTAGACCGGTCCGTGCTGCCAGCTCTCGATGCCGCCGAAGTCGTTGCCGTTCTGCATGGTCTTCCAGGCCTTGTTCTGGTGGATCAGCACGCGCACCAGGGGCACCTCGCCGCGCGTGGCGCCCTTGCCGGCATAGACATTGATCGCCTGGGCGCCGCTGCGCTCGATGACGTTGCCGGCGATATGGGCCCGCCGGGCATAGCTCAGATCGAAGGTGCAGCCGCGCTCGTAGCGCGTCGGTCGAAAGCCGACGTTGGTTGCGTAGTTGCGATAGAGCCGCACGTCGTCGAGGACCCCCACCGGATGCGAGAAGCCCCAGCCGGCTCCATCCTTGAAGTGAGCGGCGCCGACGTCGGTGTTGCGAAAGACGTTGTCCTCGACCACGATGTCGCGCATCGACGAACCGACGCCGACGGCGCGCATCTGGATGCCCATGACCACGTCCTCGAACGTGCAGTTGGCGATGCGGATGGCTTCGCCCCTGCCCCAGATGCGGATGCACGCCGGGTGGGCATCGGCACGAAAGCCGAAGGGCGTGGTGCTGAAATCCCAGGCCGCTACGTCGAGGTTCCAGGGCTGCGTGGTCCAGCGGAACTCGAGACCGCTGATATCGAGGTGCGCCACATCGGTCCCCACGATCAGGTCAGGGTGCCGACCGGCCTCGACGCGCACCGTGCGGGGATCGATGCCGCCGGGCAGGCGCACGTAGAGTGTGCCGCCGCTGCCCTTCCTGTCGAACCAGAACTCGCCGTCGGGGTCGTCGAGATAGTGCGGCTTGTCTTCGAGGTAATATCGCATGCCGCGAAAGATGATCGAGGCGTTTCCACCGCCAGTCCAGCCCGCGAATCGGACCGAACCGTCGGCAGGATCGAACTCCTGCACCTTCGTTGGGTAGGGAGTGCCCATGACCCAACCGAACTCCGAGTAGATCAGCGCGTCAGCGACAAAGTCTTTGTCACGGCCTTTGAGATTCTTGGCGTCGTTGGCACTGAAGCCTTCTCTGGGCTGAAACGGATGCGGGTCGTTGGTCCAGCGGAACCACTGGGCCTTGTGATCTTCCGGCTGGCTTTTCCAGTTCGGATGGCGAGCCAGCGGAAGGCGGACGGCCGCGCCGCCCGAATCAATCATCCAGACGG
Organism: uncultured Pirellulales bacterium; assembly: GCA_964610435.1. GTDB lineage: Bacteria > Planctomycetota > Phycisphaerae > Sedimentisphaerales > Anaerobacaceae > Anaerobaca. The sequence goes on from CAZSXM010000025.1 coordinate 54,547, forward strand.
TGCGCGGCGCAAAGTCGAGAGCAGCCTTCCACACCACATCAGGCTCGGGAATATCGGGGTGGTCGGCGCCCCGCGTCCAGCCGGTGACAACCTGCGAGCCGGCGATGGTGGCGGGCCCCTGGCCCCAATCGGGATCGCGGGTCAGGCGAATCGGTCGGTCGGGATGGCCCTGCTCCTTCACCGCCAGGCGGCCGCGATAGATCACACCGCCTTTGAACACATAGGTGTCGATGTCCTTGGCGGCCGCCGCTGCGCCGCCGGCCCGCGCGTCCCAGGGATGATGCTTCCAGGGCCGCTGCTTCGACGCGCCGTCATGGGCGTCCGAGCCGTTCTCGTAGTCGATATACCGCACGCGATCGCCGGCCGCGAAGCGGAACTCCCTGGGGTTCCATTCGATGTCACCCGTTTCGGTGACCCGCGCGTAGTCCTGCTGCCAGGCGAAGGGCTCTTGGGCCAATCCGACGCGGAGACAGGACGACAACACGCTCAATACCATGAGGCCGCGACACAGCGTTTGACTCTTCATCAGTCCACCTCACTTGGCGTACAGATCCGGGTTAGTCAGGACGCGGAAGAACTCCTTGCGGCACTCGTCCAGGTCCGTCTGCGCTTTGGGAATCTCAAGCACGTCGCCGGTTTGGCCCTCGGCGACTTCGACGAAATCCGTGGCGGGACCGCGCCAGACGGCCTCGTGCCTCTTCATACCTTTCCAGCACTTCGGATTGTACAACCAGACCAGTGGCACACCGTCGCCCAACTGGTTGGCCCGGCCCAGGTCCGTTCGGATGAAACGCTTCATGTCCTGAGTGAACGGATTGTCGGGCAAGACGTCAAAGTGCTCGGCGCGGAAGACCGAGTCCTTGTCCCAGAATGAACGGGTGCCCCATTCGATCAGCGGAGCCCTCTTGGCGACGATGTAGGTGCTCCAGCCGTCCTTGCCGTTGTAGCCATAATAGCTCACCGTCAGTCCGAACACCACGATGTTCGGCGCGATATCGGGGTCGGTCAGCAGCGCATTGGCGACCGTCGTCAAGGCGCCGCCGACCACAATCAGCAGGGGCTTGTCCGGCGAGGCCTTGCGGGCCTCGGCCACAATCAATCGGCTGCCCGGCGTGGGATGCGCCACGGTATCCTCGATCCGGCCACTGGACGGCCGCTCGAGCACGCGGTCCGAGCCGAGCGTCAGATCGGGAATGTTCCGCAGGCCACTGTCGCGGGCCAGCTTCAGCGCCTTGTTGGCGTCGTCCACGCACTGCTGCATCTTGTAGTGATAGCCCTTCTGCCAATCCCACATGTCCAGCGTGACGATATTCCCGCGAAGGTCGGCCTTGCCGAGGCTGGCCTGGGCCCAGAGGTAGTTGTTGTCGAACACATCGAACCACCAGTCGTTGTCGTAGAGAATCGGATTGTCCGGCCCGACGCCTTTGAGCCGAACGCCCTGCTCGGTCACGGTGTGCTCCGGCACGATCGCCAACGCCGTCGTCAACGTGGACAACAGACCCAACACAAGAAGCGCCCAGCTTGTCCGGTCCAACAATGTCGATCTGCGTATCATATAGGCCTCCTGTCTTTGCGCAATCCGAGTCACTTCCGACTCCCCGGCGCGGGGTAGTTCTTGGTGGCGTCGTCGAGGACGAGGACCCAGTCAAGCATCTCGCCGGGGTCGGGGGTCGTGAACTGCCGCGAGCCGGTGTTGGCGAACGTGCCGATGGCCATTGCCAGGCCGTTGCGCGGGTTGTACCACCATGCCTTGACCTCGGGGCCGGCGATTGCGTCCATCCGGACGCTGAAGGGGCGTCCGGCCGGGGCGTAGATCATCGCATAGGTTCGATCTATGTCGCGCGTGGCGACGAGTCGGTAGCGTCCGGCGCCCGGTACGGCGGTCGGCACGGTCAGACCATCGTCGGCGCCGGCCGTCGCAAGGGCCGGCTCGCCGTTGGGCGAAGTGGTCGTGGTGCGGAAGCGCACCTCGTACGCCCCACCCAACTGACCGAGCGTGAAGTTGCGTCCGCCGGAATCCCGCGAGACGGTGACGATGCGGGCCGGACCTGCTTGCGTCGTGTTTTCGGGTTTGACCCACACTTCGATCGTCATGGCCTTCGACCGTTTCACCGCGTCGATCAGCTTTGTCGCCGGGCCGGCTGAGGCGATCATCGCCGGTTTCGTAATCCGCAGGCCGCCGCCGGCGAGCCACTGAACGGTCGAGGCGTCTTTGACTTGCAGATCAAGCGGCGTCCCCACGCCGGACGTATCCCTGACCACCCGGCCCGTCCCTTCCTTGAACTCGTAGAGCACGGTGGGAGCGCCGGGCGTCTCGGCGATCTCGCTGGACGTCAGGGCTCGGGCGTACAAGGCCACGCGATGCAACTCGCCGAGCCACGGCCGGTCCTCGGTCAGCTCGTTGCCCAGCGCCAGGCAGAAGCCATCGTCCCAGTTCGACAGATCCCCGCCGACAGTTCCGCTCTTGACGACGGCGCCGTTGACGTAGAGCGTCGCCCTTCCGGCTTCATTGCGGGTGTAGACCACGTGCGTTTTCTTCGTCTGGACGATCGTTCTGCGCCCGGCCTCGCCGGATCGGCCGTCCGGGCGGTGGGCGACGAGGATCGAGTCGTCGGGCACACGAGCCAGGAACGGGCGCGACTCGATGAGCCATCGGCCGTACTGCATCTGGAGAGCGCCGGACTGGTTGATGGCCTCATACCAAGGCATCAGCGGATTGTTGATCAGGCCACGACCGGGCTGCCACATCTGCCAGACGGAATGATGCCCATACGTGTGGCCGAAGGCACCGCTGAACAGGTTCCAATAGAGCGGTCGGCGAACGTCGGAAGCGATTGAGTGACCGCGCTCGGCCGCTCGGAAGGAGATCGGATGATCCTCGTAAATGGGCTCGCCGTCCAGGACCGGCTTGATGGGCGTGCGGTCGTAGTCGGCCCGCGTGTTCTGGAAGCCCTCGTAGAATTTGACGTTGTGGCCGTTCTGCCGCATGTTGAAATCGAGCCAATCCTCGTCGTGGAAGTATTGGGCCGAGCCCTGCCCGCCGCGCGGATGGAACGTCATCAGATGCCTGCCGCCATCGCCGGCGCGAATCCCGCGGGCCATGGCGCGCATAATCTCCTTGTCCTCTTCGTTTCGGATGGTCCGGTCGCCGCCCAGAATCCAGATCAGGTGCTTGTCCCGATACCGCCGTCCGAGCCACTCGCCATAGACCTCGGCATTCTGGACGGTGAACAGCGGCTTGCCGTCCCTGACGCTGTCGTGCCAGTAGCGACCCCACGTCGGCAAGAAGCCGATGTACAGGCCCAGCGAATTGGCCTTGTCCACGATGTAGTCCACATGGTCCCAGTAGTCGTTGTCGCGGCCGTCTTTGACGGCCGGCCGGGCCGGGTCGAGGTCGACCAACGGCAGGTGTCCGTAAGGATTCGGGTCGCGATGCCCGTCGACTTCGGCCAGGGCCACCGCCTGGATCACGGTGTAACCATTCGCCGCCCGGTTCTCCAGATACCGGTCGGCCTCTTCGCGATTGAGGCGATGAAACAATTCCCAGGCCGTGTCGCCCAGCCAGAAGAACGGCTTCCCATCCGCATGGACAAGGAACCGCTTGTTCTCGGAGACTTTCAGCGGTCCCCGGCCCAGATCGGCCGAGGCGCTCGCGGCCGCAGGGGCCGCAAGCCATACCAGCAGGAGCACGAACCGCAGAATGCGATGAGTTCCCTGACACGTCCCAGGATAGGTGTTCGAGTCACTCATTTCCTACTCCTCTTCATGGAATTCGTTCTCGGTCCGGACCCTCCCGGACCGTCACCGCCGATTCTAACCGCCTCGAGAGGTCGCGCCAAATGCGTAGTCGCGGGCGTCGGGACCACCGGCCTCTATCTGAAGGCGCGACCTCGCCGGCAATGCAGACCACCATTCGAAAAAAACGCCGAATCACACGTGTGATGTTGTTGCGAACGCTGGAACGTGCTATATTATCCGTCTTTTACGCTGCCACCAGGAGGTCCCCCCCGCCCGCTGCGGGTCTGGGAACCACAAGAACTGTCCAGTACAGGAGTCGTTGGTATGGAACACGCTATCGAGGATACGCGCAAACAGCCCGTACCCAAGGTAAAGGACCTGATCGGCAAGGACCTCATCACGCTGGAGACGGCCAAAGACTGGCTTCGGACCATGTATGAGATCCGCTTTTTCGAAGAGAAGGTCTTCGATCTGCTGGGGCAGAACATCATCAAGGGCGCATCCCACCTATACGCCGGTGAAGAGGCCGTCGCCACCGGGGCCATCGGGGCTATCGAACACGGAGACGTGATCGGCTCGACCCACCGTGGCCACGGCCACTGCGGCGCGATCGGCAACAAGTACGCCGACGGCGACAAGGCCCGGCAGGACCATTGGAACGCCATGATGGCCGAATTGATGGGAAAGGAAACCGGCTACTGCAAGGGTCGCGGCGGCTCGATGCACATCGCGGAGGTCGAGCGGCAGAACAACCTCGGCTCGACCGGTATCGTCGGCGGCAACCAGCCCCCGGCCGTCGGGGCCGCCCTGGCCGAGAAGTACAAGAAGTCCGGCAAGGTCGTCCTGTCCTTCTTCGGCGACGGCGCCACCAACACCGGCACCTTTCACGAATCGATGAACATGGCCTCGACGCTGAAGGTCCCACTGGTAGCGATCATCGAGAACAACCTCTACGGTATGAGCGTGCCGTTCTCCGGCAGCGAGGTCGATGGGACGCTTTGCGCCAGCAATATCGAGGACATCGCCGTCCGTGCGATCGCCTACAACGTCCCCGGCGTGATCGTGGACGGACAGGACCCGGCGGCCGTCTTCCTGGCGGTGCGCACAGCCGCCGAGCGGGCCCGCACAGAGAACCGGATGACAATCATCGAGGCCAAGACCTACCGCTGGTACGGCCACAGCCGCAGCGATCCGAGAACCTATCGGACCAAGGCCGAGGAGAAGGCCTGGCACGAGCGCGATCCGATCACCGTCTGGCGGAACAAGCTCCTCGGCGAGAAGCTCTGCACTGAGGCGGAGATGGACGCCATCAAGGACGCCGCATTCAACACGATCGAAACCGCGACGCAATTCGGCATCGACAGTCCGTGGCCCAATGCAGTCGACGTGGCCAAGGACGTGTACGTTGAAGAGACGTATCCCGCCGCCCTGATCGAGGCCGACAAGGCCACTTCGACCAAGGTCACGGAGGCTTCACAGGTCTTCGAGGCAGCGATGGCCTCGTCGACGGCCAAGACCAAGAAGGAACGAACGGCCGAGGCCAGCGAAACGGTCAAGTCGCAGTTCGGGATGGACATAATGACCATCGGGCAGGCGGTCGCCGCCGCCCAGGCCGAGGAGATGCGGCGTGATGAGCGAGTCTTCCTCTTTGGCGAAGACGTCGGGCTCTACGGCGGCGCCTACCAAGCGACGCGCGGCCTTCTGACCGAGTTCGGCACCGACCGCGTGATCGACACCGCGATCTCCGAGGCGGCGATTGCCGGCGCCGCGGTCGGCGCGGCTCTTCGCGGGGTGCGTCCCATCGCCGAGATCATGTACGTCGATTTCCTGACCATCGCGATGGACCAATTGGTCCACGTCGGCGCCTACAATCGCTATATGTTCGGGGGCAAGGCAAAGGTGCCGATGGTCCTGCGGACCGAAGGCGGCGTCGGCCGATGCATCGCGGCGCACCACTCCGAGTCGCTGGAAGCCTGGCTGATGCACACGCCAGGCCTATATGTCGTGATGCCCTCGACGCCCTACGACGCCAAGGGCCTGCTCAAAGCCGCCATCCGCAGCGAGAATCCCGTGGTCTTCATCGAGCACAAGGCCACCTACGGCCAGGTCGGCCCGGTGCCGACGGACGACTACATCATTCCGCTGGGCGTCGCGGACATCAAGCGCCCCGGCACCGACGCGACGATCGTCAGCTACAGCCGCATGGCGATGTGGGCGCTCGACGCGGCGAAGATCCTGGCCGAGCAACACGGGATCGACGCCGAGGTCATCGACGTACGCACGCTCAAGCCGCTCGATATGAAGACCATCGCCGAATCGGTGAAGAAGACCGGGCGGCTGATTACCGTCAGCGAGGGCTTCGGCTGGTGCGGCGTCGGACGGGAGATCGCCGGGCAGTTCATGGAATACGACTTCGGCGACGGCTCTCGCGGATTCGACTACCTGGATTGCCGGCCGACCAACATGGCGGCCCTCGACGTGCCGCCGCCGATGAGCGAGCCGTTGGAGAACGCAAGCATTCCCAGCGTCGAGCAGATCGTCGCGGCCGTGAAGCAATCCGTCGGCCAATAACGCAACCGACGCAAGGAAAGAACACTGTCAGGCACAAGAATGGGGACGATTACATGGCGAAAGAAATCAAGCTGCCGCAGCTCGGCCAGACGATGGAGGAAGGCACCGTCGTCAACTGCCTGGTCAAGGTCGGCGATGAGGTCAAGAAGGGCGACGTGATCTTCGAGATCGAAACGGACAAGGCGACGCTGGAGATGGAATCGCCCTTGGGCGGTTTCGTCAAGCACGTGCTGGCCAAAGTCGATCAGACGCTGCTGGTCGGCGCGCCGATGCTCGTGTTGGGCGAGAAGGACGAGGTGGTGCCGCAGAGCTTCGTCGATTCTCTGCTGGGCGTCGAATCAGGTCCCTCCGGCCCAGCGCCCGCTGCCACAACGGCGGTCGCTGAGCCCGCCAAGGCGGCCCCGGAACCGGCCAGGCCGACGGGCAAGATCATGGCCTCGCCCCGCGCCAAGAAGCTGGCGCAGGACCTGGGCGTGGACCTGACGGGCCTGAAAGGGACCGGACCGGCCGGCAAGATCACTGAACTCGATATCCAGAAAGCCGCCGAGGCCAAACCCGCCGGGCCCGCGCCCGCAGCCGCGGCGGCGAAGCCGGCTGCTGCCGCCGGCGAGGCCCGACTCGGGGCCACCGTCGCCCTCAACCGGCTCCAGCGGATCACCGCCGAGCGGATGCTCAAGAGCAAGCAGGAGATCCCCTGCTTCTATCTGACTGTCCGGGCCGACGTCACGAACCTCGTCGCCAAGCGCGCGGAACTCAACGCCGCCGGCGACGTGAAGGTCTCGTTCAACGATTTCATCATGAAGGCAGTCGCCACCGGCCTGGAGAAATTCCCGATCATGACCGGCCAACTCGCCGGCGACGCCATCAAGTTGGCCGATGCGATCCACATCGGGCTGGCGATTTCCGTGCCCGACGGTCTGGTCGCCCCGCTGGTCAAAGACGTCAACAAGAAGGGCCTTAAGCAGATCGCCCGCGACAGCCAAGCGCTGATCGAGCGCACGCGCGCCGACAAGCTGGATCTGTCCGACCTCGAAGGCGGCTGCACCACCGTGAGCAATCTCGGCGCCTTCGGGATCGAGTCGTTTATCCCGATCGTCGTGCCCGGCCAGTGCACGATCCTGGGCATCGGCAAGATCACGGACACCTGCGTGCCTGACAACGCCAACATCCTCATGCGAAAGCTGATGAACATGACGCTCTCGGTGGACCACAAGGTCGCCAACGGCGCCTACGCGGCCCAGTTCCTCGACCTCGTGCGAAACTTGTTGGAAGAGCCATCGGGGCTTTCTGTGTAGGATTGACGACCGATTGTTTTCGTCTCGCCAGTCTCAGATCATACGTCGTCAATAGTCGGCCATGGATTGAAAGGAGCACCCACATGGCGAAGAAGACCGAAGCCAGTCAATTGCCCAACATGAAGAAAAAGGCCACGCCGAAGGTGCCGGTGATCGGCGTGTTTGCCACCAGCGACCCGCGCATCGACGAAGACAGCCGGACACGGGGGCAGAATATCGTCAAGATGGCCGCCGACGTTGTCAGTGGCAGCGTCATCCTGCCGGACAAGACCCCTGTGTCGGTCGTTTACTCGACGATCCTGGTCGACGGCGAGGCCCAGGCGGACATCGTCGCCGAGCAGTTCCGCAAGGCCGGCGTCGATATCATCGTCTGCGTGCCCGACACCTGGGCCTTCCCGCAGTTGACGACGATCTCGTTGCTCCAGCAGTTCCCTTCCGACACCCCGTTCAACATCACCTGTGGCAACAGCGGTCCTCGGCCGGGCGTCGTCTATGCCCACGCCGCCAATGGCGCCTTCGGCCAGTACGGCCGCATGGTCGCGCTGAACGTCGGGACCTGGCCCGACACGGGGCAGACCCCGCAAATGACCGAGCAGACCGCCAAGAGCCTCATCGACTGGTGCTATGCCGCCGTGGCGAAGGTGGCGCTGCGGGGCCGCCGGGTCGTGATCTTCGGACACGACTCGATGGGCATGGAAACGGCCCTGGCTCACGTCCTGCCGACGCGGAACACCTTCGGTATCGAAATCACCCGGCTGGACATGAAGCTCCTGGCCGACATGCTCAACAAGAAAGCCTATAAGGAAAAGGAACTGAAGGATCTGCGAGGCTGGATCGACCGCTACGTTGGCAAGCGGCTCGAACTGCCGAACGACGAGGCCAGCGAGCGGTTCAACATGTCTCTGGCGATGTACCTGATCGTCCGCGACCTGATGGACGATCTGAACGCCGTCGGCGGCGGGTTCATGAGCCAGCTCGAATGGGGCAGCGACCGACGCGGCCTGCCGCTACCGGTGGCCGACGTGATGGAGTCGTTCTTCAACAGCACGTTTGACCACACCGGCACCAAGGCACCGGTGCCCTACGCCACCGAAGCCGACGTCCAGGGCCTGCTGACGATGCTCGTGATGACCTACCTCAGCGGCGGCAACCCCCCGCTGTTCATGGACTTCCGCAAGGTCTGGGAGGCGTGGGAGATCCAGGATCTGGCCGGCAAGCTCGGCCTCAAGAAGCTCGACAAGCAGGCCGACTGGTACACCAAGGGCCTCGTCGACGGCGACAACTCCGGCAGCGCCTCGTTCGACTGGGCCGCAACGCCGGGCGCCACCGTCAAGCAGATCATGGACCGCGTCTCGATGCCGATGGCCGATGAGTTCTACTTCCCCGGCGGCGGCAACTCCGTGACGTTCATGACGCCGGCGGGCATCGACGGCATCGCCGCCCGCATGGCCTACAGCAGCGTCACCGGGCTGTTCAGCCTGATCTGGGACGAGGCCCACACCACCGAGGTGCCGACGGAACTGGGCAAGGCCATGTGCGATCTGACCACGCCGACCTGGCCGCACACCTTCGTCGTGCCCAAGTACGCCAGCATGGTCGAGTACAAGCAGTACCCGCCGGCCAACCACTTCCACATGACCTGGAACCTCCCAGTGGCCCGCCTGCAACACTGGATGGACCTCACCGGCGTGCTGAGCGTCACCCCGTGGGCGGCCCGGCCCAGCTTCATCGAAGGAGTCGATCGCCCCAGCCCCCTGACCCACCTGATCAACGGCGGCGAAAACGCCTACAAGGCCCTCACCGCCAAACGCTGACCCGCAAATACGCCACAAACAACAAAGGGGGGCCTGACCCAAGGCCCCCCTTCTTCATGAGCCCAAGCGCAGTCTCCAAACCATCCTCTGCCGCTGTCAGTTCTCCGCCAAACGCATCGCCCCGAACCAGTTGAGAGGATTCGAGCTTTCGGGCGTGCCTACGGCTGGGTCACCGAAATGCGGTGCTGCCTGATGTGCTATGAGAGACTCGCCGCCACCTGCCTTCGCAAAGTCGTGGCGCGCGAAATCACGAAGCGGGACGGAAACGGCATAGAGGTGAAACACCTGTAGAACCGGTCCAGACAGAGGGAGAAGATGCCGCTCGTGTCGGGTTCCGTTTGCTTGAGCGAGAGAACCGCTTGGGCTCCAGTGGGTCTTTGTCGAACCCATCGAACGTACATATCGCTTTCAACTGTTTGCGCACCGCCTCACGGGGTGAGCAGAATCTCTGCCCGCACGGATGCTACGTACCGGGCACGCCATGGACGAACGACCTCAATTCGCGCAGGTCGTTGCGGGCGGTGTCGCAAACGATATTGGTGTTGACGCCGAACCATTCATAGATCAGGCAGGCTCGATCATTGTTCATCGACGGACTCCGCCTGGGCGATCCGTTCAGGAGAGAATCTGCTTCGCGGGCGTCGCGAAGAATCGGCCGCCAAGGTGGTGCAGCGTCTGACCCGCCTCCGTCTCGACGAGCAGGCGGTCGTCGAAGGCCTCGGGCGCGACGGCCGAGCGCAATACCCGGCCCAAGATGACGTCGGCGGGCAGCCCCGCAAGCGCGTTCTCGACCTCGCATTCCAGAAACCCCACACAGCCGCGCGGGACCAGAGCGTCCACTTGGGCTCCGGTGAACGCGTCGATGCCGAACTTCTCGAACTTGTTTGCTTCCCGGCCCGAGACGCTTCCCGTCTCCATCACAAGCGTTCGCTGCGAGCGATGCGGGACAACCGTAATGAACCGACCGGTCCGCTCGATGTTCTCCCACGTCCGGTGCCCCCGCCCCACGACAGCCAGCAGCTTCGGCGGGGCCTTGCCGGCCGGACAGTTCCACGCCACCGGCGCAATGTCGTACGTCCCGTCGGCGTTCTTCGTCGATAGCCACACCACCGGCCCATGATTGACCAGCTGATGCGATTGATCCAGCGGAAGCTCAACGTACTGATCTGACATCGATCTGCCTCCTTGACCTCATGCAACAAATGCATTCACCGATGCTCTCAGTGCCTCGCCGCCCTGTTGCAGCTCTCGACGACCACCCAAGGACGGCGGGCTCACGTTGGGCCCAATATGCGCAAATGCCGCCCACCGGGCAAGGACAATCACGCAGCGCCGGGGTGCCTCGTCCGTGCTGTTTGCCGCATGGGCTGAAGCCCATCCTACCGGCTGGAGGTCGCACCGGGTCCGCTTCTCTGCCGACTCGATCCGGGTGGCGCTACCTGCGTGTGCGACGAAGCCGCAAGCCAGCCGTGCCCAGACCAAGAACGCCAAGCAAAGCCGCGCCGGGAACGGGGATTACTGCTACACTGCTCACGTTCCCAAAAACAATGTCCAATTCAACCATGTCTCGCGTGCCATATGACCACACCCACCCCTGTAAGCGAAACACATCATCGCCAATCTTGCCGAAGCTGTAACCGTAGTCCCAATACTCATAACGCGGCCAATTATACATGCCCTCAAAAGCATAGACTTGCAGGTCCACATCAGTATCGAGGCCGGTGAGTGTGAAAACTACGACCATGCTGGCCTCGGCGTAGGAATACGGGTCAATGCCGTAGTACGGCGCATCCCTCGGGGTCGATGCTGTCGCCCCGACGAAGAACCAAGGCTCCCCGTTGACAGGCCAACTGCGGCGACCTGGCCAGCTAATGGCCGACGACAATGGGGCGCCGACAGTCTGGCCATAGATATTCGAAGAGGAGATATCCGCATATGAGACATGGTGAGCATCGTACCATTCTCCATAAGGGCCATATCCCGCACTGTTCCCCGCATAGCCCGATACGAAGTACGTCTCGCTTAGAATCGTCATGTGAAGGTCGGCGTTTGCGTGGGTTGCGAGCAATAGAAAGGCTGCAACCACGAGCGCGTGCTGTGTCTTCATCGTTCTGCCCTCTCTGAGAGTCGCATCCGATTGTCGAGCCACCTTCCTTGGCCCTGACGGGTCTCGCCGGGAGGGTCCGTCTCACGTCATTATCATTCTATTATAGCCTACTTTGGGCGTGAAAGCAAGAAGATACTGGCAGGATGTCTCCCCTGGGGTGCACTGCACGTTTGTAGGTAGATTCTAGGCGGCCATGGGGCGGTTCTGC
>CAZSXM010000026.1:0-64886 GCA_964610435.1 uncultured Pirellulales bacterium
GTGCGACGCTGGGCGCCTGGAACAACGGCGGCGACATCCAGCGTGAGATGCCCGGTCTGATGGACGAGGTTCGCATCTACGACAGGGCCCTGTCGCCCGATGAGATCGCCGAGCTCGCCGGTCTCTAACAGCATCGAAACACGCTGTTCAAGGCAGGGTGAATGTCTCTGCATCACCGCGGGGCCCACGCCAAACCGGCGTGGGCCCCGTTCTTTTCAGCGGCCCAGCCGACGAATTTGATGAGGCAGGGCCAGCGTCCCCGCTCATCTTCTCCCGTCCATGTCCGAATAAGGAAATTCCCTGTTTTGACTTCTGCGTGGCATCTGTAAACCTGAATTGGATTGCTGTGAGCGTGAGCGTTCATCAAGCTGCCCTAATGAAGAGGAGATTTCATGACACGTACATCGAAGGATGTCATTGAGAAGATCCATCGCTATTGGCGGGCGGCCAACTACCTTTCGGTCGGTCAGATCTATCTGCTTGACAACCCGCTGCTGAAAGAACCGCTCAAGATCGAGCACATCAAGCCCCGCCTGCTGGGGCATTGGGGGACCACGCCGGGACTCAATTTCATCTACGTCCATCTGAACCGGGTCATCAAAGAACAGGATCTGGACGTTATTTACATCTGTGGTCCCGGACACGGCGGCCCGGCCATGGTGGCCAGCACCTATCTGGAAGGAACCTACAGCGAGTTGTACCCGGACATCACACAGGACGAGTCGGGAATGAAGAAGCTCTTCAAGCAGTTTTCGTTTCCGGGCGGCATCCCCAGCCACGCCGCTCCGGAGACCCCCGGCTCGATCCATGAGGGCGGTGAGCTGGGCTATGCGCTATCCCATGCCTTCGGAGCGGCCTTCGACAATCCCGAATTGATCGTGACGTGCGTGATTGGCGACGGGGAGGCCGAGACCGGTCCGCTGGCGACGGCCTGGCACTCGAACAAATTCCTCAATCCCATTCACGACGGCGCGGTCCTACCCATCCTCCATTTGAATGGCTACAAGATCGCCAATCCGACGGTGCTGGCGCGAATCAGCGCTGAGGAGCTATCTCAATTGCTCCAGGGATACGGATACAAGCCGTATTTCGTCGAAGGTTCCGAACCGATGGCCATGCACCAGTCGATGGCCGAGACACTCGATACGGTGATCGGCGAAATCAAGGCGATTCAACAGGAGGCCCGCCGCAAAGGCAAGGCGACGCGGCCCCAATGGCCCATGATCGTCCTGCGAACTCCCAAAGGCTGGACGGGGCCCGCTGAGGTCGATGGAAAGCAGGTCGAAGGGACATGGCGGTCGCACCAGGTCCCGCTGTCGCAACCGGCCGACAAGCCGGCGCACGTGAAGATGCTCGAGAAATGGATGAAGAGCTACAAACCCGACAGACTCTTCGACGCCGACGGCCGGCTCGTACCCGAACTGGCCGAGATGGCACCCCAGGGCAACCGACGCATGGGCGCCAATCCGCACGCCAACGGCGGACTGATTCTCAGACAGCTACGGATGCCCGAGTTCCAGGACTATGCCGTCGAGGTCCCTCGCCCGGGCGTGGTCCAGGCCGAGGCGACGCGAGTCCTGGGAAGATTCCTCCGAGACATCATGAAAATGAACGCGGATCGACGGAACTTCCGAGTCTTCGGGCCCGATGAGACGTCCTCAAATCGTCTCGACGCTCTGTTTGAAGTGACTGACCGCACGTGGCTGGCCCAAACCGAGCCGGGAGACGATCACCTCTCACCCGACGGACGCGTCATGGAAATCCTCAGCGAGCACACCTGCCAGGGCTGGCTCGAAGGCTATCTGCTTACAGGCCGGCATGGGTTCTTCTCCTGCTACGAGGCGTTCGTGCACATCGTCGATTCCATGTTCAACCAGCACGCCAAATGGCTCCAGGTCACGCAGGACGAGATTCCCTGGCGGCGTCCCATCGCGTCACTGAACTACCTTCTGACAAGCCACGTCTGGCGGCAGGACCATAACGGGTTCAGCCACCAGGACCCCGGATTCGTCGACCTCGTGATGAACAAGAAGGCCCACGTGGTCCGCGTCTATCTGCCGCCGGACGCCAATACCCTGCTGTCCGTGGCCAACCACTGTCTGCGAAGTCGTGATTATGTCAATGTGATTGTGGCCGGCAAGCAGCCTGAGATGCAATGGCTCGACATGAGCGCCGCGATCAAACACTGCACGGCCGGCATCGGCATCTGGGAGTGGGCCAGCAACGACCGCGGATCGGAACCCGACGTGGTCATGGCCTGCGCCGGCGACATCCCCACGAAAGAGGTCCTGGCCGCGGTCAGCATGCTCCGAAAGTACGCGCCGGACCTGAAGATGCGCGTGATCAACGTCGTCGATCTGATGACCCTTCAAGCGAAGGAAGAGCACCCGCATGGGTTGTCGGATTACGAGTTCGATACGTTGTTTACAGCGGACAAGCCGATCATCTTCGCCTATCACGGCTATCCCTATCTGATCCATCGCCTGACGTACCGTCGAACGAACCACCGCAATCTCCACGTCCGCGGATATAAGGAAGAAGGCACGACCACCACGCCGTTCGACATGCTGGTGCTGAACGACATGGATCGGTTCCATCTTGTCCAGGACGTGATCGACCGAGTTTCCAAACTCGGTACGATGGCGGCCTATGTCCGGCAGGAGGTCCGCGACAAACTGATCGCGCACCATCACTACATCCGCGAGCACGGCGAGGATATGCCGGAGGTACGCGATTGGAAATGGAGCACCGGCTGACACGGATCACCCGTCGGCGACCCCCAAGTCGGGGCGCGTGATTACTCGCCCGTACTTCGTTCGTAGATTCGGGCGATCTGGCGGAGCAGGGTTTCAAGTTCGGTGTAGTATTGCGCCTCGGAAAGGTCGCCCTTGGCGTCGCGCAGTTTCATCACGTCGAGTTCGAGCCGATCGCGCTCGGCCCGCAAGTCGGGCGGCATGGCGGCCTCGATCTCGCTGCGAATCAGATGAAGTTGATGGGCTCGGTAGCCGTCCAGTGGGGGCGAGTCATGATTCGCCCGGCCGGCCGCCTGGCGGACGGGACGGATGCCCCGGAACCAGTCGGCCGGTGTGCCGAGACCGTCGCCGTTGTCGTCGAGCAATGCGTTCTCGGTGGCCAGCCAGCCCTGCTCTTGGTAGAACGCCTGCGTGCGATGGGAAGCGGTCAGGAAGGCTTCCAGCAGCGAGACCTGGCCGTCCTTGTCGAGATCGGCCGCAGGCTCGGCCATCGCCTCGGCCAGATACCGGCCGAAACGTGTGTAGTTCTGCTCGAAGCCGCTCCTGGTGGCGGTGACGATCACACGTCCCGGAGCGGACAGCGCCGTGAGAAATGGGGCACTGGCGGAAGCCGTATTGATCAGGGCAACGGGCCTCTGGATCGGGGCCAGCCATTCGACCAGGTCGTCCGTCGTCAGGTCCGGCCCGCGCAGATTGAACCGAGCCGTCCTGCCGTCGTACGTCCCGTGTCCGATCAGGACCAGCCATAGCGGTCCATCGCCTTGCGATTCGGCAGCCAGCAATTCTCTGAGACGCATGCGATCGGATACGTCCTCCGACCCGTTCAGGCCGATACAATGGAATCGCCCGCTCCCTTCGGCGCAGGCCGTCTTCCAGAGATCACTCCATTGGGCGAACCGCTCCAGATACACGGGCATTCCAGGGGCCCCGACCACCACGATCACGGTGTGGGAGGGCGAATCATCATTCGCCCCTATCGAAACCGGCAAAGCGATCGCGATCAGGACCAGCATACCGCTCAGGAACGTCACACACCTGCTCATGGCATTCCTTTCCAGCGACGAAGCGTCCATTCGATGGCCAGGCAGAGCACGACGAGAAGAAAGACAGCCGGCACGACCCCCGGCAGGTCCCACAATGGCCGGACCCAGAATTCGCTGATCGGCGCTTCCCGGTTCGGCAGACTGCGGGCAAAGCGTTCCAGTTCGTCGATCTCCACAACCCGCCCCCCGCTCTGGCGGGCGATCTGCTCGAGCAGCGGCCGGTTGGCCTTGATTGAGCGAAACTCACGGGCCTCCAAATCGGTGGCCCAACCCGCTCGGGCCCGCCCGATCTCGATGCCGTCAGGACCGGTGACCACCGCCGTCGCACGGTATCCGCCGCTGACGCGCGGGACATACGCGCTCTCGAACAGGCCGCTCTGGCCGGCGGCGGGAGTCGCCGTCAAATGCAGCGTCTGTCCCTGTGGCTGGTCCACCTCGATGGCCACCGAGACGTTGTCCATCGGCTCGAAACTCTCACTGCGGACGCGAACTCGCAGCGGCATGACATCGTTGGCCCGATTGGGCTCGTCGGCCACTTGGAGCGAGATGCGCCCCGGCACATCCGCCACCAGCCAGCGGAGCGTCTGTCGCCAGAATTTGTTCATATCTTCGCGCGCCTCCGGGCTCTGCATGCCCCACCGCCAGATGTCACCGACGGTCAGCGCGGCGCTGCGTCCATGTCCTACGCGCTGCACGATCAAGGCGGGCAGCCCCTCCGCGCCGTCGCCTCCAATCGTCGCGACGGTTCGCGCTGCGGCCTTGGTCGAACGGATGCGATTGAGCACGCGAAAGTCGGGCATCTGCGTGAGGCGCTCGCGTTCCGCCTGTTCGTTGTCGTACAGCCGGGTCCAGGGCTCCAGCCAGCCGTCGCGCGTCAGGGCCATGCGAATCGCAGACACGGTGGCCTCCTTAGGCAGTCGATCCAGGTACACCGGCAGGATGCTGCCGATCGGCGTACGATCAAAGCCGCCTTCCCGGAACGAATCCTTGCCCCCCAGCATGAAGAACCCGCCGCCGCGTTCGGTGACAAAGCGGCGTAGCAGGTCCATCTGGTCGTGTGTGAAAAACGCCGCCTCGACGTCGTCGAGGATCACGGCGTGATAGCCGAACAGCAACTGGGCTGTCTTCGGGAATCCCTCCTGAAGCTCGGCCGCATCGCGCGTGTTCAAACGCACGAGCACCGGCTGATCGTACTGCTCCGTTTCCTCGCGGTCCTGGTTGTCGAAACCGCGATAGAGCGGATTGCTCTGCTCGCCGGAGCGCCCACGCCAATCGTATTTCGGTTCACGACGCGCCACGCGAATCAGGCCGACCATCTGCACCTGGTCATCCTCACTGACGGCCCGCTGAAGAAACTTGTACTCCCAGTTCGGCCGACCGGCCACATACAGGATTCGATAGGGGCCTTCGCCGCGATCCACGACGACGGTCCGCGCGTTGTTGGCGAGCGTCGCCTCGGAATGGGATGCCGTCGAATCGAAAGCGTCGTCCGTGAGCACGTGGGCCACGCGGACCTGATAGAACAGGATGCCTGCTTTGCTCGGACGAACGCGAAAGCGGAAGACCTGCCTCTCGTCGCTCTTGCTCACCTTCCATGTCTGACGTTCGACCAGGCCACCCGACTCATCGGTCAGCTCGACGGCGACGGCCTGCCCGGCGAATCCAACGGCCTCGATGTCGGCCTGCACGATGACGGGGGCGTCCTCGAACGCTGTCTGACTGACCGAAACGTTGGCCACCGAGAGGTCTTTGCCGGCTCGATCTCGACCGATGACGACAGGATAGACCGGTGGTGCGCCCAATAGATCGGCCGATGGGACGGGCCCATCGGTGGCGTTGCCGTCGGTCATCAGCAGCACGCCGGCAAGCGGGCGGTCCCGATATCGCTCGGCGACCGTTTGCAGTCCGGCGCCGATGGCGGAGGCGGTTCCCTCAAAGGTCAAGTCAGAGAACTCCGATGTCCGGCGTAGGCGCGAATCGAACGTGTACATCCGAAGCTGGAAGCTGTCGGCCAGCGCGGCCAGCCAATCGGTCTTCGTGGCATCCAGAGCGTCACGGAGGACTTCGCCACGAGTGCGTTCCGAGCCGGGGTCCCGGATGTTCATGCTGGCGCTGCTGTCGGCGATCACGACGAACAGATTGGCGCCGGATTTGGCGCGCCAGCCACTCCAAAGCGGCTCGATCAAACACGTCGCCAGAACGAAGACGACCAGCAGCTTCACGACAAAGGCGATTCTCCCCGTCGGGTCGCTGCGCGGACTGCGCCGGTACGTCCAGACCAGCAGCCCCGTCGCTACCAGCGCCAGAATCGCCGCCGGCCAGACCCAGACCGTCTGCGGGATGGTGACCGTCGCCAACAGTTTCATCGCGCCTCCCCCCCGAGGTTCTCGAAGTAGCTGCGGACCAGTTCGGCATAACGGTCGGGCACCGGGTCGCGGTCGATGGGGACCAGGGCCTTGTCCGACTCAAGCTGCGCGAGCCTGTCGGCAAGCCTGCCTCGCAGTTCCACGAGAGGTCTCATAATCTCCTGCTGCACAAGATCCCACTGGGGTTCTCTTCTGTGACGCACGAATTCAGTCCGCACGGTGCGGGCCCGGTCCCGGACCCTGGCCACGTCCTCGCGAAGGTCGCGCTCGGTCAGCATCTCCTCCACATCGCGGAGTCGGTCGGACCACTGACGATAGTCGCCGCCAGTGAGCGGTCCCCGGGCATCGTCGCTCGGCCGGTCGGACGACTCGCCTGCCCGGGCGGTCCTGGCGTCGTCGTCTTGCGGGCGCTCCGCATCACGCGGCGCGCCCGGCTGCCGCCCTGTATCAACATCGCTGGCCGGATCGGCCTGGGACGGCCTCCCCGCACGAGCAGCTTCCTCACCGACTTGCTCGATCAATTCATCGAGTTGCTGGCGGACCAGCCGCAGCGATTCGGCCTCATCGCCCAGCACGCCCTCGGCGGCCTCTTCGACACCTTCGCGAAGTTCGCGGATTCCCCTGGCCGCCCGTCGCTCGATCTCCTGAGCTTCGGGCAGGAAGTTCCGCTCCAGCAACTGGCCCGTGGCTTCGAGGGCCCGGTCGAGGTTCTCCGTGCTGGCCCGGCGAAGCGTGTCGTAGAGCCTGCGCGAAAGGAGGGGTTCGGCGACCTCCGCCTGATCGCTCACGTCTCTCATCTGCTCGATCAACTCTTCGACTTCTCTTCGCTGTTGCTGAACCTGCTCGGTCAGGCTGCCATCGGCTGTATCGCTGTCGGCGAGCGTCCTGCGGCCCGAGTCCTGTTGCTGCTCCATCTGCTCGGCAATCCGGTCCTGCCGCCGGTCGAGCTGCTGGGCGCGATCGCGCATGTCACGCATCTCCTCGGAGAACCGACTCGACGTGTTGCGCCGAAACTCTTCGCGCATCTCTTCGAGTTGGCGCTGCGCGCGCGTGGTTGACGTGATGGCCTGAGCAACCCTGCCCTCTTCAAGCTCCTGGGCCGACTGCTGAATCTGCGAACGCGAATCGTCGAGCTGCTGTCGGGCGTCAGCCATTCGCTGGCGGTTCTGCGACTGGTCCATCCTGGCCTGAAGCTCATCCACGTCGCGCAGGGCTTCGAGTTGCTCGTCCCGCAGGCGTCGGAGTTCCCGGAGGGTCTCCTGTCGCTCCTGCTCGTTGCGAGCCTGCCGCAGGGCGGCCTCGGCCTCTCGCAGCCGCTCGCTCATGTCGTTCTGTCGCCGGGCAAGGTCGCCGAGCCGATTGAGCACTTGTAGGTCTTCCCGCTGGGCTGTCTGCCGTTGGGATTGGGCGTGGCGCTCCGTTTCGTAGCGGCTTTCCTGTTCGGTCAGTTGCAGTTGCTGCAACTGCTGCTGGGATCGGGCCGAACCGGGATCACTGCCGCGATCGGAGTCTTGTCCTCGCGCGACCTGGTGCTCGCGCTGTCTGAGCTTGAGCAGTTCCTGGTAGGCCGCCTGCTCGGCGTCCAGTGCGTCGAGCAGGGGCGAGGCATGGCTCGCCCCCGCCAGGGTCAGATGGTGCACAGCATCCGTCATATGTTCGGCGGCTGCCTGGAGGGCCTGGCCAGCCGAGGGGTCTTCCGCTTCGGCCAGCGCCGATTGGGCACGTTCTAACGCATCGGCCTGCGACTGGCGGACGACGTCGAGATCGTCGGCGCGGTCGCCGAGGTTGCCGGAGAGGTCGGTCTGCTGCTTGATATTCCACGTGGCGATGATGATCTGCTTCTGCATCTCGATCAGTTCTTCTGTCTGGCGGCCCTGCTGCTGTCCGTCCTGGCGTTGCTGCTGTTGGCTTCGTCGATCCTGGAACGACTGGTTTTCAACGAAGACCTCATCGAAGGGACGAATCTCGGCGAAGTAGATGTCGCTGGCGGTCCGGCGAGGCGTGCCGTCCGGCCCCACGTCGTCGGCCCAGAAGTAGTACGTCAGCAGTTGATCGGGCACGGCCCCCAGTTCTTCGAGAGCCAGCAGGTACTGAATCGTCCCGCTGGGTGAGACCGAGGAATCGCCCATCGCGATCTCGCGGCTCTGCACGCCGGCAAGTGTGTACGTCAGTCCGAAATTGGTCACGCCGTAATCGTCGGAGACCTCCGCCCGAAGATCCAGCTCTTCGAGAGCAGACGCGGCAACATCACGATTGGGGAACACCGGCTTGACTTCGGGCGGCAGGTTCTTGTGGACGTCGATCGCGAAGCGCGGGGGGAACTCGTTCTCCAGTCCCTGGGCGTCCGCCACAAGCAGTTCGTACCGTTCGCTCTTCTCGGTCGTGAAGGACGTCGTCAGAACATTCGGAACCTCGGCGTCCATGCTCAGAGCCAGGGCGATGCCCGTCCGGGGAGCCAGACGCGCGGTCGCGACCGGCTTGCTCAGCGTAAACGTCAGCGTGACGTGCGATCCTTCGACCACGCTGATCTGTCGCGTGTCGTGGATGGTCTTCTCAGGCAGGTTCGTATAGGCCGGGAAGACGATCTTCGCATCGGCTCGAACCAGTCGTGGGCGGTCGTATACGTGGATCCTGTAATTGCTGCTTCGCCGGCCGTCGTATTCAACGTGATAGAGCAGATCGGATCGAACATCCTGAATGACGCCTCCGAACACGGCGTCATCCACACTTCGGGTCAGCAGCACCTGCTGTTGTGCTTGCCCGGCCGCACCAAAAGAGAGGCTGACCTCCGACGGAACCTGTCCGTCGAATCGCGCGACGATCACCACGGGACTTCCGGCTTCGACGGTGGTATCGCCCGGCGTGATCTCTACGTCGTAGCCTCTGGACGCCAGGATACCGCGACGGCCCTGCGGCAGCAAAGACATCGAGGGCAGCATCTGCGAGAACACAGCGACCAGGAGCAACAGAGCCGCAATCCAACTCGCATGGGCCAGCGCCACGGTCCTCGGCGAAATGCTTTCGAGCCAGTCATGGTTCGTCGCATGAACGACGGCCTCCCTGAGCACCTGCGTCTGGAGATAGCCCAGGCGGCCGCCCGGACCCTGTGGCTTCAGCTCGATGGCGGCTAATAAGAGGGCCTGGAGATCGGGGTGGCGCCATTCGATGTCCCGCGCGATGGCCTGGTAATCGGGTCCGACACGCTCGCATCGCCAGAAGGCCATGATTGTCGCCACGCCAACGGCAATGCCCCAAAGACCCAGGGCAACGGACAGTCTCCAGTCCCAGAGCCAGGCGGCGCCAATCAGCGCCAGCCCTATGACGGCGGTGATGAGCCAGTGGAGCGACAGACACCATGCGAGGTCGAGACGCCTTCGGCGCGTCACGATCGGTTCGAGTTGTCTACGAAGCGAGTGCTCGATCATAGCTGTTCCCCCTGAGACTCTGTCGCCGTTCGGGTCAGGCGGCCCGCCAGCCAGATCTCCATCAATAGCACAACCAAAGCGGCAACCAACACCCACCGCCAGAGCTTCTGCCGGCCTTCCGTTTCCACCAACCCTGTGTGAATCGTGGTCTTCGCAACCTGTCCGGTGGCAGCCGGCCCAGGCGTCTTCATCGAGAGCCCCAGTCTCTCGATATCTTCGAGGGGCATCGGGTCGGTCCGGCCCTCTGATGCGGCCACGTTGACCGCAAACCACGTTGTCTCGTCGGCGGATTCGACGCCGTAGATTCCCGGCACGTCCGTCTCGGTGAACGTATCAACGCCTGCGTCGAGGGCAACGGTCGCGCCGTCGGGTTTTCGAACTCGTACATCCGCTCGCGGTCCGCCCGGACCGGTCACGGGCACCGGATCGCCGACAACGTACTGTGCCTGTGTCTCCATTCGGACGCCGCCGTATTCCAGGATGCTATAGAGCAGCGGAACGAACTTCGAAGACAGGGCCAGATCGCTGTCGGCCGGGTGCCAGCCTCCGGTCAAGACAAGCAACGTCCCTGAGCCGACCGGTACTTCAAACCAAGCCGGATCGTTGCTGTCGTACCAGGCCAAAACGTGGGCGTCGGGCAGGCCGGCGAGATCGACGCGACGATGTCGCCAGAAGTGAATCCTGGTGAAGTCGCCAAAGCGCGGGTCGCTGAAAGCCGACAGCACAGGGTGGGCGAACTCCATTCGTCCGAGCATCGCGTATCGGCCGGGGTCCGCCTCCTCCGCTTCGATATTACGGACGCCGGTTAGGCCGCCCAGTGCCGCGGCAGCGTTTGGCGACTTCATGGCCAGCAGGGTGGTCCGGCCGGCGACGATGTGCTGGCGAAGGGCTGCCACGCTCTCCGGGCCGACCACGTCGGCTATGACGATCAGATGCGCCGCCGCGATCTCATCGACACTCAATGCCTCTTCGCCCAAGCGACCTGTTACGCGAGCGTCCGCTGTTCCGAACGCCTGACGCAGGTAGAACAGCATGCCCTGCGGATCGTTGGGATCGTCGCGGCCGATATAGAGAATGTCGATCTGCTGTTGAAGGCGCGGCGCGATGTAAAGCGTGTTGTCGAAGTCGTGATCGTCGCCGGTCAGGATGAGGCGACCAGTGACCGAAGGGTCGGGGGGCGGCGGGATCTGGACGACGTGACTCGTGCCCGGCGGCACATAGATCTGCATCGCTGTGGCCTGAGCGCCCCATCGCAACTGGAACTGTTCGGTGGTCGCTTCGGACGAGTTGCTCACGCGAATGCGGAAGGCCTCGTTGCCGTCCGGGCTTGCCAGACGATCGTGGTGGACCACCCATTCGAGGGTGGCGTTGGTCAAACCGCGCGAGTCAACAGGGCGAACGGTCAGTTCCGTTGCAGCGGGCCATTCATACGTGTGAAGCGCATCGAGGCGGCTTCCCTGCTGCACATCGCCGATCAGTACGATCTGTCGCGGTCCGACCCGCTGTCGATCGTCGTGGACTTC
This sequence comes from uncultured Pirellulales bacterium, assembly GCA_964610435.1. Classification (GTDB taxonomy): domain Bacteria; phylum Planctomycetota; class Phycisphaerae; order Sedimentisphaerales; family Anaerobacaceae; genus Anaerobaca. Next base: position 11,111 of record CAZSXM010000026.1, read on the forward strand.
ATCATCCTCAACGGCTTCGGCCGCGGCCACGAGGGCCCGCCCCAGGTCCGTTGCCGCCCAGCCGGGCGACAAGTCCCAAAGGCAGTCGATCACCGCCGCAGTGCGCTGCGGCACGTCCAGGCCGGCCCACTGCTCGAAGCCGATCTGTATGCGCGCGCTTCGGTCGAAAGTCATCAGGCACAGGCGGTCCATCGGCTCGACGCTGCGCAGCACCGAGCGGACCTCGTCGATGGCCTGGTCCCAGAGTCCGCTGCGACGCATCGAGGCGCTGGTGTCGACGAGCAAAACGATTCGCCGGCCCGCGCGCACGACCGCCTCAGGTTCCTGCCGGGAGAACAGCGGGCGGGCGAACGCCACCGCCAGAAGGATCAGCAGCAGACAGCGTAGGATCAGCAGCGGCAGATTCTCCACCCGGCTGCGATTCCGCAGACGCGGCGCCGTCGTCCGCACGAACATCAGCGAGCTGAACGTCACGCGTTTCCGCGTATGGCGGCGGATCATGTGCAGGACGATCGGCACGCCGATCGCGGCGATCCCGGCCAGGAGCAGTGGATAGAGAAAGCTCATGTCCTCCTCCCGGCGTGCGAGCCCTGCGCCCGTCGGACCTGTTGCTTGTGGCGGCGCATCCGGTCCTGCAGGAACTCCAGCAGGGCCAGGTCGAATGGACGGTCCGTTGCGAACAGATGGTAGTCGATCCCCAGGCGCCGGCACGCGGTTCGGGCCTTGTCCAGGTGCGCCTCGAGCATGCGCTTGTAGCCCTTCTGTGCGGCGGGTGGATCGACGTACATGTCACGACCCGATTCGAGGTCGCGGAAGAGGGCGGGCGCGTCGAAGTCGAAGTTCAACTCCGCCGGGTCCAGCACCTGGAACACGACGACGTCGTGCCCGCCGGCCGACAGATAGCCCAGGTCCGATTCGAGCCAGTCGATCGAGGTCAGCAGATCGGAGATCAATACGATCAGTCCGCGTTTGGTCAACATCCGGGCCAGACGCTGCAGCGGCGGTCCCAGGTCGGTGGCGCGGCCCTGCGGGTCCACATCGAGCGCCGCCATCAGCCGACGCAGATAGCTCGGCCGGTTGCGGGGCGGCATGTACTGTGTGATCCGGTCGTCGAACGTAGCCAGACCGACAGCGTCGCCTTGCCGGAAGAGGAAATACGCCAGCGTCGCGGCCAGGGTGCCTGCGTATTGGCTCTTGGTGTAGCCGATGGACCCGTACCCCATCGAGCGGCTGTGGTCGATCAGCAGGTGGCAGCGCAGGTTGGTCTCGTCCTCGAACTTCTTGATGTAGAACCGGTCGCTTCGCGCGTAGACGCGCCAATCGACGTAGCGCGGATCGTCGCCAGCGCTGTATTGGCGATACTCGGTGAACTCGGCGGAGAAGCCGTGATAGGGACTTCGATGGATGCCTCTGAGGAACCCCTGGACGACGCCTTTGGCACGCAGCTCCATCGACCGGATCTTCATCAATGCGGCCGGATCGATCATCCCGCTCGTTGTGCGGGACTCGAATGGAGTCGGCACTTCCGTCATTTGCCGCTTTCCTTGACTGATTTCAGCAGGCGGTCGATCAGATTGTCCGTCGTGACGCCCTCGGCCTCTGCGCGGTAGTTGATCAGCACGCGATGTCGAAGCACCGGATGGGCCAAGGCCCGGATGTCCTCAAACGTCACGTGGGCCCGCCCGTAGAGCAGCGCCCGCGCCTTGCCCCCGAGCACCATGTACTGCGAAGCCCGCAACCCGGCGCCCCAGGTGACCCACTCATTGACGAAGTCGAGCGGGTTGTCGGGGCTTGGTCTCGATGCGGCGGCAATGCGCACGGCGTAGCGCACCACGTCTTCGGCGATGGGCACGCGCCGCACGACACTGTGGAACCGCACCAGGTCGTCCCCGGCAAAGAGCGGCTCAATCGGCTCGGTCTCGGTCGTCGTGGTCTGGCGCACGGCGGCGACTTCATCGTCCTCCGAAAGGTATCCGACCCAGACATTGAACATGAACCGGTCGAGCTGCGCCTCGGGCAGCGGGTAGGTGCCCTCCATCTCGATCGGGTTCTGCGTGGCGAAGACGAAGAATGGCTCGCTCAGGGCGTGGCTGACGCCCGCCGCTGTGACGTGGTGCTCCTGCATCGCTTCGAGAAGGGCGGCCTGGGTCTTGGGCGGCGTACGATTGATCTCGTCGGCGAGGATCATGTTCGCGAAGATCGGGCCCTGGACGAACGTCATGGTCCGTTCGTGGTCGGTCTGCTGGAGGATCTCGGTGCCCGTGATGTCGGCAGGCATCAGGTCGGGCGTGAACTGAATCCGCTGGAACTTCAGGTCGAACAACTGCGAGAGCGACTTGATCAAGAGCGTCTTGGCCAGGCCCGGCGCGCCCGTGAGCAGGCAATGCCCGCCGGCCAGCACCGCGACGATCAGTTGCTCGATCACGTCCTCCTGGCCGATCACGACCTTGGCCAGTTCGGCCCCCATCCGTTGGCGGGCCTCCTTGAGCTGCTCGACTGCCTCCCGCTCTGATTCGTACGTCTGCGTCGTCAAGATCATCGTCCTTTCTCGTCTGTGGTGCGTGTCACCGGACACGGTCTCACCGAGTCATCGCATAGAACACGATGTTGATCCCCATCGGGTAGGCCTTCTTCTCCGAGAACTCGCGGAAGAACCATTCGTCTGTGCCTTCCTCTTCCCATCCATCGCCCAGGTCGGTGTTGTGGCAGATGATCGCCATCATCCGGCCCTTGTCGTCGAAGAGGGCCCTGTAGTGCGGCTCGCGGGCGTCCTCGCGTTCCCAGGTAATGCCATACGGTCGGCCGCGGATCGCGATGCCCACACTGGGGACCTGAGGCTTCTCCTTCAGCTCGAACACCGCACGAAAGATCGGATGGCTCAGCGGCAGATCGACCGGCTCGCGGTCGGGGAAGACCCGCTTCATCTCATAATAGAAGTTGTACCACTCCTCCTGGCCCCAGAAATCATCGACCATCAGGAACCCGCCGTTGAGCAGGTAGTTCCGCAGGGCCACAACCTCCTCATCAGTGAACACGAGGTAGCCGGGCTCGACGATGTAGATGAACGGATAGTTGAAGAGTTCCGGGTCCGTCAGTTCAAGGACCAGGCCGTCCGGATTGACCTCCAGCGACGTCAGTTGCTGGAGACGATAGGAGAAGTTCAGATCGCTGTCGGGGTAATCGGTGGCCCAGCGCCCCCCCCTTCCCCCGAAGCCCCGCCGGCCACGACCGGGGCCGAATCCACCGCCTCCGTACCCGGAGGAGTACTGGATCCGCACGAAGGTGAACACATCGTGAGCGAACTCCTTGTCCGGCTGCCAGTCGGGCACGCCCCGGCGATCGTAATACCGCTGGGCGAACACCAGCGTCCCTCCGACAGCCGAGACAACCAGTGCCGCGAGAAACCATCGTCTCCTGGTCATTGCGCACCTCCCTGATCTGTCGAAGACGGCGTGTCCTGTGCGTCGTCGAGTAGTTCCAGAAGCAATCGATGTCCCTCTCGAAAGCGCGGGGCATCGGCGAGGGCCTCAAGAATGTGGCGTCTGGCATCGCTCGGCTCGTCATGTCGAAGCAGTCGAGCCAGTCGATAATGAACCTCAACGGGGTCGGCCGGCTCCAGCAGAAGCAGCCGCCGATAGGCATCGACGGCCCGTTCGCGACGCCCGAGTTCCTCCGCGGCCCGACCGAGCGACTCGTAGACCTTGCCCAGCATGGGGTAGACGGCCAGATACCGCTCGGCATTCTCTACGACCTGGTCCCATGCCTTCTGTTCTGTCGCGATCTCCATCAGCCGCGTATAAGCGTCGGCCGCATCGCTAGACATCTCCGCCAGCCTGCTCAGCACGTTGCATTCCCGCTCGGTCTCGCCAAGCGCGCGATGCACAGCCGCCAGGAGCTGATATGCGTTGCCCTCACCAGTGTGCCCAGGATAAAGGTCGATCAGCTTCTCAAGCGGCTTCTTTGCCTCTTCCCATCGCTGGCCGGCCAGGAACATGCGAGCCTGGAGCCGCAAGGCCCAGAAGCTGTTGGGACGCCTGGCCAACCATTCCGCTACCGCATCGGGATTGGCAGGATCGACCTGTTCGGCGCTCGGCTGCTCCCAGTCGGCGTCCGGTGCCAAACCCTCGGCGCGCTTCTGCGCGAAGGCCGCGAACCGTCGCTCGATCTGCGCCAGAGGCGCGGTGTGCCTGGCGAGAGTCGTGTTGATTTCCTCGCCATCGCCCAGATCGGCGAGGATCGCCTTGATGGCATCCAGGCCGAAACGCTCGATGAGAAACTCGACCACGAGCGCCGATTGATAGTAAGCAAACTGCAGGTGCATCGGCGTCGGCGGGTTCAGAAAGGCGCCGCTGAGCTTGCCGATCGGCGTCAGTTCTCCGTCCAGGATCATCCGGCGATACGTCGGATTCATCCGCTGGCCCCACGTCGGGTTCCGCTGCAACTCCTCATAGACCGAGATCCCCTCGCTCAGCCATCGCGGCATCCTGTTCTTCGTCAGGTTCAGCGTCACGACGTGAGCGAACTCGTGCCACAGCACGGCTTGCCAGTTCGCAGGTCTCTGGGCCTTGGGACTGTTGGCCGTGATGACGTTGCCGAAGCAGACGCCGAGGTAGCCATCGACGTCGGGCATGCCGAACGTGCGCACCGCAAAGTCCTGTGGATTGGCAAACAGCTCGACGATCACGGGCCGGTCAAGTTGCAGGCCGTACTTCTCGCACAGCTCTTCTTTGGCCTCTTTCAACAGCGCCAAAGCCCTGTCCCCATAGATCGCTGCTTCGCGTTCGCTCATCCGCAACACGAATCCGTCGGCCTCCAGCGTCTTGAACTTCGACATGCTGTCGTGCAGGGTGGCCAGGTTGTACGCCTTGACGTTGTACGGGTCGGCATCGGCGACCTGTCGGGCGAGTTTCCAGCCCGGCTCATCGTCTCCGAGCCGTAGCAGGTCTTCGGCCAACTGGATGGCAGCCGGAAGAAAGTTCGGGTCGGATTCCAGCGCGCGGCGCTGGTAGACGCTGCCCTCGGCAAATCGGTACTTCTGCGAGAGTTTGGTCCCAAGCAGATGGTCCACCAGCGGATTGGCCGGGCGGAACTTCAGCGCCTTGGCGCGACAGGCGGCCGCCTCGTTGGGATCGCCCGCCAGGTGGGCCAGCAGCGAGCGATAGGCCCACGCCTCCGGCCGCCAGGGATTGACGGCCAGCACGCGGTCCAGTGACTTGGCGGCCCCGTCGTAGTCCTCGCAGTCGATCTGATGCTCAGCCAGCAGAATCAAGGACGGTGCGTGCCTCGGATTGACGAACAGGGCCGCATCCAAATGCTGCATCATGGTCCGGCGGTCGCTGTAATAGAAGGCCCTGGCCAAGCCACAGTGCATGTCCGGATCATCACCGAAGCGTTCGAGCGCTCTGCCGAATTGCTCTGCCGCCAGTTCGTAATCCTGTTTGGTCATCGCCAAATCGCCGGCCGCCAGATACGCCTCACGACAGTTGGGATCGTTCTGGAGAGCCCGGTTGTAGAAATCCCGCAAGACAGTGCGTGGTTCGGCCCCCAACAGCAGAAGCGCCTGCCCGAGGGCCACCAGATCGGTGTTTGAGACGAATGCCAGACGTCTGGCCGAGGCGATCCGGTAGATCTTCTCGAGCATCTCCCTGGCCAGATCGGCTTGGCCGTTGTCTGTGTACGCCGTGTGGGCAAGCTTCAAGAGCGTGAGGTTCAGCGGGTACTGAATCAGCACTGAGCCGATCTTGTCCGCGGCCTCCTCGTATTGGCCCAGAGCCAGCAGGGACTCGATCCATAGCACACGCCATTGAGGTTGGTACGCGGACTCAGCGATCGCTCGTTTCGCCGCGTCGAGAGAGGCATCGTACTGACCCCTTCGGAATTGGCTTCCCGTTGCGTCCAGACCCACCGCCTGCACGGGTGGCATCCATCCGAGCACAGCGGCAATGCAGACCACGGCTCCAGTCAGCAGCCTGCGGCGCAAATCCTGTGCATCCGACGAGATCATCCGTTTGCCCACCCGAACCGGCGTCCGTACAGCGCTCGTCACCCAATGCCCGGTTCAGTGGAGGCATTGGGGACGCCTCTGATGAGAGCCACTGTCCGACAGTCCTCCGGACCGTCGTCAGGTGCCATGATAGTGCCAAGCGACGCCAAAGTGGTACTCCTTTCTCTTCTCCCGATCCGCCCACTATCGTTTGGATCGCGAGAGCCCTCGCGCGTCACGTCGTGCTTCGGATACAACCGAAGCACTGGCCGGCCAACTCATACGCGTGCTGTGGCCGAAGGTTCACCTTCGGTCAAGCCGGGTGGTGGTGTCATCGCATCGCAATCGTGATGGGTTGCCCCTCAGACGGATCAATTCCCATCGCGCGACAGCTTGGGCTGCTTGGCGTACTGTCCCTGCATCTTTGTCGGTTCCCAGAGGGCCACCGGCATGGCAGGGTTCTCGCAGTCCAGTACGGCGATCGTGTCGAAGCCGCACCCCTCGATCTTCTCGGCGGGGTTGCAGTAAGCGTGCTGGCTGAGTCCGACGCAGTAGCGGCCGTCCGGCGTGAGGCTTGGGTGCGAGGCGAGGCGGTTGCCTTCCATCAGGCTCATGGTCTCGACGACCGTCTGGCGCCCGTCGAGCGGCTACCAGGGCGTCCCGGCGTGCACGTACGTGCCCGGATCGATGAAAGGAATTTGTCCCCGGCCGTCCCCGGTCATCACGAAGATCTTTCCAATCGGGATCGTCTGGTTGGCTCCCAATTCCGGTACCGCAACGATCTCCTGACGCACGTACAGAATGTTCCCCATGGCGCCCGCCACGGTGAACGCAACGACCGTGATCGGCAGCGCCGCTCCGTCCTCGGATTGGAATCCCTGTCTGGTCGGGCTGTTCAACTGGATCGCGTAAGCTGTCCCGGGCGACAGGCTTCCGACTCGGACCTCAAACACTCGAGGACTGGTCCAGGGAGTGCTTTCGACCCTTTGCAGCGGCGGCAGTTCCCCCTGCTCCGACATCCATAGGGTCCAGGAATCCTGCTTCATGGCACGATCGAAGACGAGCCGAATCCTCCCGACGTCGGGCTCTACATCCACGGCCCCACTGGCCGGATCGGACGTGATTCTTGCATCCGTTCTGCCATCGTCGGTCATTCGCCCAGTTGATCGACGGCCCATAACACGCCGCGAGCGAGGAGGTCGAGATATGTCGGACTCGCCATGGTTTCGTTATGATGACCGATACTGGTGCCAAAAACCCGGACACTGTCGTATCGATTGGTCCAGATAACGACGTGGTCCTTCTTCGTGTCAACGCCGAAGGCCTCGGCAAGGCCGGTTGCGGTAGGTTGGATCTCCTCGATGATGTACAACTCGCCGCCGGGTGTTCGCCATGTGGGCCCGCAGGCTTTCATAATCGGGTGGTCCGGCTTGAGGTTTTTGACCTCGAACGGGCGATTGCCCTCATGGCGGGTCGTCACGACACCCGTGAAACGATGCCAGTCGTCCGCATGACGGAAGCTATGCAGCGCGCCGTGGATGACCACCGCAGGTGTTCCAGTCCGTCGATGGGCCTGTATGATGCGGGAGGCGGTCTGGGCGTGATCGGCCACTCGGGACAGGCTGTGATTGTGGATCACAACGTCGAAGCCATCGATCCAGGCCGGGTCGCTGAAGCGCGCCGACTCGTGCGCCGGATCGGTGCCGGCCTCGAACTCGATCTCCCATTCGACGTTCAGACGCTCGCTCAATCCTTCGGTCAGGATCTTCTCCTGCGCCTCGAAATCGTGCCATCCGCCCCCGGTGACAAGAAGGGCGCGAATCGGTCGGACGGACCCGTCCGGAGAGAAGGACAGGGCCGCGAATTCGTCGTATTGCTGGGCCACCCGGGCCTGCTCGACGTCGCCGGAGTGGACGTAGACGCGGTATATGAACGTCAGTGTTTCGCCCTTCTTCAGCACGTGCGTTCCGTCGCGGTCGAGCCGGGCGACCGAAGAGAGGCCGAATGGATTGGCGGTGGCCAGACCGTAGTCCCGAACGTGCCACGCCGGGGGATGCCGAAAGCTGGATGGATGGTCGAGAATGGCGACCCCGCGGTGACCGGCGCCCTCGACGGGGCCGGAATAGTCCATCCATCTGGACGGAGTCCCATACACGTTCTTCTCGCCTTGGCGGCCCTCGGCGTTGGTGAGCACCCCGGCTCGATCACCCTGGATCTCCGGCCGAATGCGGATGGCGAACAAACCCTCCTTGTCATCGCCGAAAGTGACGTCCCCGTAGGATGCAGCAAACGTCGCGATCACGTCGAACGTCCGCGCCGAGGCCGGCGTATCGTGAAAACGGTACTCCTGTACTTCATCAAGCACGGGCCGGCCATCGGGGGCCAGCCATTCATTCCGGGCCCGAATCCAGGCGTAGGTTCGGCCCGAACCCGTCTTGACCTCCCGCGTGCGTATACGCTCCCGGTGCCAGAAATCAAGACCGTTTACGTCCCCAAACGTCAGGTAGATGGACCGGTGGTGTCGGTGGTCCGTGCTGGTGACGGGCTTGTCCTGCCCCATGGGCCAGTTCCGCGTGATCGCGACCTGTCCTTCCGCGTACACCGGCCACAGGTAGGGGGTCCGCACGTTCTCTCCATAGTTGTACGTTGTGAAGTGTTCGTCACGAACATACACCTCGACTTGCTGGGTGTCCAGGACGTGGTGCAGTCGCACGCGGTGCAGGTGATCCGAGGCGACGGCTCCCCTTGCCGCCAGGAGCGCAACGGCGCCCGCTGCAAGCAGGAGAGCGGAGATCGGAGCAGTTCTGCGTCTTGTTGCCTTACGTTTCATCGCGGGCTCCTGTCTATAACCGTGATGGACTTCTCTTCGTTCCGGAGACGTCAGGTCATTTTACGTTGCGCCACCCAGCGACCTCCATGCGAGCGGGAAGCTCATGACTTCGCCCTAGCCAATGAGTCTACCGGTTCATCGGCCCCTGTCAACCGACCGTCCGAGGCCATGCCTCGCGGGGAGCCGGCTCTTCTCGCGAATGCTGCCCTCTCCGTTCCGGTGGCTGTGGCGGAGGAGGGCCGATTCAAAGGGGCTTTCCGTGCCAGAAGGAAGCGGGTGGTTCCTCGCCGGTCAAGTCAAGGGTTCATCTGTCCGACAGATTCTATTGCCAGGACCTGCCAGATGCGGTTAGTGTAGTGGCAGGTGACCGTCGGACATTGCCCTGAAGGATGATGTGTGAACACGAAAAAGCCCGGTCAACGATCGAAGTCGGTCAAAGCCGCCCCGGCTTGCGACGGTGGTGCGGCCCGATTCATCGAGCCTCAGAAGAAGGACCCTCGCAGGGTCAAGAAGAAGGTCTATGAGCGCGAGCTCAACGAACTCCAGATCGAATTGGTCAAGCTGCAGGAGTGGATCAGGCACAAGGGTCTGAAGGTGGTGGTCCTGTTCGAGGGTCGCGACGCGGCCGGCAAGGGCGGGGTGATCAAGCGCATCACGCAGCAGTTGAACCCGCGCATCTGTCGGGTGGCGGCGTTGGCGACGCCGACCGAGCGGGAGAGGTCGCAGTGGTATTTCCAGCGGTATGTCGCGCATCTGCCGGCGGCCGGCGAGATGGTGCTGTTCGACCGAAGCTGGTACAACCGGGCCGGCGTCGAGCGCGTGATGGGATTCTGCACGGAACAGGAGTACCAGGAGTTCTTCCGGTCCTGTCCGGAATTCGAACGGATGCTGATCCGTTCCGGCATCATCCTGATCAAATACTGGTTTTCCGTCTCGGACGAGGAGCAGGAGCAGCGATTCCAGGCCCGGATCGACGATCCGGTCAAGCGGTGGAAGCTCAGCCCGATGGACCTGGAGTCTCGCGCGCGGTGGGTGGAGTATTCGAAGGCCAAGGACGAGATGTTCCAGCATACGGACATCAAGCAGGCCCCGTGGTATGTGGTGGCGGCCGACAACAAGCGGCGGGCGCGCCTGAACTGCATCCATCACCTGCTCAGCCAGATTCCGTATCGGGACCTGACGCCCGCTCCCATCGAGCTGCCGCCGCGACAGGAAGAGAAGGGCTACGTCCGTCCGCCGATTACCGACCAGACCTTCGTGCCTGAGGTTTACTGATGAGGTTGAGCACTTCGGCGGCATGTTGGCTTTGTCTTGCAGGGGCGGCTCTATGCGCCGCCGACGGTCTGCAGGGTTTGGCTCACAGGTATCCCGGTGACGTCGGTCTCGCAGATGATTCGAACGTCGTGTTCACGGAGAACTTCGAGGCGGAATCACTCGATGCGGTGGCGGCGCGATGGGAGAGCGTGCAGAACGCCGAGATCATGTCGCTTTCGGCCGACGTTTCGCCGGTCAGTTCGGGGCAGCGCTCGCTGCTGATGACGCACGTCGGTGGCCACAGCACGGGCGGGCACCTGTACCGACGGCTTCTGCCGGGCCACGACAAGCTCTTCCTTCGCTTCTACGTCAAGTTCGATCCGGATTGTTTTCCCATCCATCACTTCGTCCATCTGGGCGGATACCATCCCTCGACGCCGTGGCCGCAGGGCGGGGCCGGGACGAGCCCGCGCGGCGACGAGCGGTTCAGCACGGGCGTCGAGCCCTTCGGCGAGAGGTGGCGATGGGATTTCTACTCGTACTGGATGGGCATGCGTTCGGCGCCCGGGGGCCGGTCGTGGGGCAACGACTTCATCAACGACCCTGCCCTGAAGGTCGATCGCGGCCGGTGGATCTGCGTCGAGCTGATGATGAAGATGAATGACCCGCCGGGCCAGAGCAACGGCGAACAGGCGATCTGGATCGACGGGAGGCCCTGGATCAAGGACGGCCAGCCCGTCAGTCATCTGGGGCCGGGGTTCCCACGCGGCAGGTGGGTGTGGGACAGCTTCCACCCCGATCCGGACGCAGCGCCCTTCGAAGGGCTCCGCTGGCGCAGCAGTGAGGAGTTGAACCTGAACTTCCTGTGGCTGCTGCTGTACATCACCAAAGCGCCCCCCGGGCACGTCAGCCGGGTCTGGTTCGACGACATCGTCGTCGCCCGCGAGTATATCGGACCGATCGGTCTGCCCGCTGTTCGTTGAGAGGCAGGGTCCGTCCCGACCAGCCGCCATGTAGTAGCGGCCGTCTTGTCATCGATCCTCAGCCTTGGCCTGTTTGGCCCGATCCATACGCTGCTGCCAGTCGTGCAGGTAGTCGGCGCGCCACTTGTTGACGGTCCTGGCGCCGTTTCGGTCGTGGTCGCGATTCTCGTCGCTGGGGTCGTCGTACCAGTAGGTGGGTCTGCCCTGCGGGTCGGGGCGAACGAAGGCGCCGCCCCAGTGCTCGGTTTCCGGGCGGTCGGGATCGCCGTGCAGCATATAGAGCACGCTTGGCGTGTCGCCCATCTTGATGTCGGCCTTCTTGGCCATGAACAGCTCGCCCAGCCGGCCGTGGCCCTTGACGTGCTCGGCCGGAAAGCTCCGGTTGCCCAAGTCGCCGCTCTGCCGGCCGCCCATGTACATGCCGCGAAACGTCGTGTCGCTTTCGATCCACCACAGGTCGGGGTGGTTCGTGTAGAGATAGTCCCTGGCCTTGGGGTCCTGGCGGGTGTTCCACGAGCCGATGGAATAGATCCGCAGTTTGGCCTTGATGGTGGGGTCTTTGTGGACGGCCTGGGCGACGTCGGTGATCGAACCCCACACGAGGACCCAGACGGGGCGCGGATCGTCGGCGTGTGCGCGCTCGATGATGAGTTTCGCGCCGTCGCTGATCGTCTCGGGCGGAGTGTCGCCGGCCTGTGGATCGATCGCGCCCTGGCGAACAGTCGCCCGCAGGGCTTGAGGCGAAGGGTACTCGGGCGACCAGGTACGCAGGTTGGAGTAGTCGTGCTCGTAGGCTTCGAGGGCTTCGAGGATGTGCTCGGCCCGGCCGGCGTGCGGCGGTGAGCTGATCAGTCCCTCCGTGTCGAACCGGTCGGCGTAGACGAGGTAATGAACCATCGACTGAAAGTCGTCCGGGTCGCTGCCGCCGATGTCCGTCGAGACGATCACGCGGGGCTTCTCGACGCCCTTCGCTCGCATCGAACCGACGGCGCACAGCAGCGCCAGAAGCATCAGGACACAACGACGTAGTGTCGGCATGAGAATCTCCTGAAAGTTACGAGATTGTCGTGGAGGGCGATCAGCGGATCGATTCCTCCGGCAGCTCGGACTTGATGCCTTCGTCGAGCGGCATCTTGTCCGTCGCCGGCGTCAGGCCGGCCTGCCTCATCGTACGGGCCAGCTCGGCCTTCAACTCCTTCACCACGCCGGCGTACTTCGGGTTATCGATCAGGTTGTAGCGTTCCTCCGGATCGAACTCGATGTTGTAGAGTTCGGCCATGTGGCGGTCGGGGCTGCCGTCGCCGTGCGGATAGTGAACGTATTTCCACGTGTCGGTCCGCACGCCGCGAACGTTGGGCGTGTAAGGAAACTGCTTTTCGTAGTTGTAGTGATAGAACCAGCTCTTTCGCCAGCCGCGGTCGCCCCGCTGGACGAGTCGGACCCAGGAGCGGCCGTGAATGTCCTTCAAGGGCGGCGCGCCGCACAGCTCCAGGATGCTCGGGGCCATGTCCGTGGTGAGCACCTGCTCGGCGATTACCTTCGGCTTCTCCGGCGCCGTCAGGCCCGGATAGCGAACGACCAACGGTACACGGATGCTCGGCTCGTGCATCGTCCGCTTGTCTACCATGCCGTGCTCGCCGTTGAGGATGCCGTTGTCCGACATGAAGACGAAGACCGTGTTGTCCAGTTCGCCGCGTTCTTCGAGCAGCTTGTAGAGCCGGCCTACGCTGTCGTCGACGCTGATCAGCGTCCCCCAATAGGCACGGGTCATCGCCTCGAAGTCCTTGACGGCCTCGGGGCGGTCGTCGGGAAACTCCTTGCGCCAGTCGAACAGCGGGCCGTAGATGCCGTGCCAGGTGCGGAGCCGGTCCTTGATCCAGGCGGGCTTGTCGTCGAGCATGAAGGCGGTTTCCGGGTACGGGATGCGCACGTCGTCGAAAGCGTTCTCGTATTTCGGCTCAGGATAATAGAAGCTATGCGGGGCCTTGTGGCCGATCATGAGCAGCCACGGCTTGTCGCCGCGCGGGCGGTTGAGCCATTCCTCGGCCATGTCGGTCACGACGTGGGTGTAGTAGCCCTCGACCACCTCGCGCCGCTGGCCGTTGAAGTTGAATTCCGTGTCGAAGTACTTGCCCTGGCCCTTGTGCGTAACGAACCAGTTGAAGCCGGGACGGGGCTCGTCGTTCTCCTCGCCCATGTGCCACTTGCCGACATAAGCGGTGTCGTAGCCCTGCGACTGGAGCACCATCGGGAAGCTCTGGAGCTCGCTCGGGTACTCGGTGAAATTATTCACCACACCGTGGGCGTGGGCGTAGAGGCCGCTGAGGATCGTAGCCCGGCTCGGCGAGCACAGCGACGTGGTACAGAACGTGTTCTTGAAATGGATGCCCTCGCGGCCGATGCGATCCGTGTGCGGGGTCTTGAGATGCCGGCTGCCGCCCAGGCCGATCGCGTCCCAACGCTGATCGTCAGTGAGGATGAACAGCACGTTCGGCCGACCGCCGCGCCGCCGCGCCTGTGCCGTAACGCCGGCGGCCGCAAGCAACGATGGAGTCGCCCCGAACGCGAGCGAACCTCGCATGAAGGAGCGCCGGGAAAGTCGGGTCCAATCCAGTTCTTGCCGTTTGTGTTGCTGCATGGTCATGCTCCTATCCTCGTTGCTACCAGTCGAATTCCGCGACGACGGGGGTGTGGTCGCTCGGGCGGGCGGCGGTGCGGGGCCGGCTGTCGATGTAGCAGGCGGTGCATTTCTGTGCGAGGGTCTCGGTGGCCATGAGATGGTCGATCCGCCAGCCGAGGTTCTGCTTGAAGGCGTTGCCGGCGCGGTAGTCCCAGAAGCTGTAGTGGCCGGGGTCGGGGCAGTGCCGCCGGAACAGGTCGGCAAAGCCCCAGGCCATCACGGCCTCGAGCGCCTCCTGGACCTGCGGATTGAAACAGACGTGCCCCAGCAGGGCCTCGGGATCGTATACGTCGATCGGCTGGGGGGCGACGTTCAGATCGCCCAGCCAGAGCACCGCGTCGGTCGGCTTGAACCGCTTGCGGAAATAGGCGCCCAGCCGGGTGAACCACTGGAGTTTGTAGTGGTACTTCTCTGAGTCAGGCTGAAAGCCCTGCGGGACGTATGTATTGACGATCGTCAGGCCGTTGACCGACGCCTTCAGAAGGCGAGGCTCGTCCTTCGGCTCGTCGTCGAACCCGAACTGGGCGTCGTGAATCGGATGCCGCGAGAACAGCGCGACGCCGTTGTAGCTCTTCTGCCCTCGGAAGATGTAACGATATCCGATTTCGTCGAAAGTCTCGCCCGGGAAGTTCTGGTCCTGGACCTTTGTCTCCTGGACGGCCAGCACGTCGGGGGCGACTGCTCGGAGCCAGTCCAGGACAATCGGCAGGCGAGCGCGGATTGAATTGACGTTGAACGTGGCGATCTTCATGGTGCCTGCCGCGGTAGCGATTCCCTCATCGGATGAGTATCGGCCTCCATTCTATCGACCCACCTTCGGCATGTCTTGTGGGTTGGCGCCGACGGCCTCCGAAGAGGCCGAACCACCTTCGTCCTGCGCCCTGTCGGCGGTGGCGTAGCTCTCGACGATCGCCAGAAGGGCCAGCAGGAAGCTTACGGTGCTCTCGGCGCCCTGGTTGCCGTTGACCCCGCTGGCCATCAATCCGTCGGAGCATCCTTTGGTCCGGAAGTCGTACAGGGGCACGCGCAGGTCGTTGGCCCCGAGGAACCAGTCGAAGGCCTTGCGCTGCAGGGCCAGGAAGCCCGCGTCCTTCGTCGCGTCATAGGCGGCGCGGAGCATCATGACGGCGCCGGCCGCCTCGATCGGTTGCTGGTCGAAGACCGCGCGGGCCTTGCCGCGTTCGTACCATCCGGAACAGCCGACGAAGCTGAAGTGGTCGCCGTCGAACGTGTTGTCCAGGAGGAACGCCGCCGTCTTCCGGGCGGCTTCGACGTACTTTGGGTTTTCCAGACTGAGTCCGGCGACGAACAGGGCATGGGGCAGGACAGCGTTGTCGTAGGTCAGAATGTCCTCGAACCAGTCCCAGTCGCTCTGGCGGTTCTCTTCGAACTGGCACACAAGACCGTCGGCGGCCAGCTCCAGCTCTCGCTTGATGTCGCTGGCCCCGGGGAACTGGTGGAGGTAGTCGCACATGCCCAGGATAGCATACGCCATCCCCCGGGGATGCTGCCTTGGCACCAGGCCGACAGAATGGTCGAAGCATTCCTTGGCCAGCGACAGATACGCCGGCGATGGCGGGCAGGCCATGACCGTCCCGAGCGCCCAGAGGGTTCGTCCGAAGGCGTCGTGGGCCGGCTCGTTCGGCCACCAGGTCCGGTCGTAATCCATGAAGTTTCGGATGGACCCGTCCGGGTTCTGGGCGTGCATCAGGAACGACAGATAGATGTCCAGCAGGCGAAGGGCCCCGGGGTCGGGGTATTGCGAATGGTATTTGGCCATGGCGATGGCGCCGCGGGCGTTGTCGTCGGTGCAGTAGCCGTGGGCGCGGTTGGGAATGGCGAATTTGGCGTGCTGGAGCAGGCCCGTGTCGTCGGTGAGGTTGTTCAGATGGTCGAGTGACGGCTCAGGCACCTCGATGCTCGAAAGGGTCTCGGCCGCCGTCAGGACGCTTCCGGTCGCGACGCGGACCGGGATTTCGACCTCGCTGAAGAGCTTCCAGTAGGCTTGCCCGATCTTCGGCCAGGTGCGCGCCCGGCCGTAGTCGTACGCCCGCCCTCGCAGGTCGTAGAACGGGCCGTCGTCCTGCAGCAACTCGCAGATGGTCTGCGAGAGCTGCTCCGAATCGCCGAAGGGAACGAGCCGGCCTCGATGGTCCGCCAGCAGTTCCGTCGCCGCCCAATAGGGCGTGGAAACGACGGCCTTGCCGGTGCCGACGGCGAAGGCCAGCGTCCCGCTGGTCAACTGTTCCTCGCTAAGGTACGGCGTCACATACACGTCGGAGGCGCACAGGAAGTTGTGCAACTCCTCATCGTCGACGAATCGGTTGTGGAAGATGACGTGGTCGTGCAGTTGCAGGTCCTTGACGATCTGCTGGAGACTGAAGCGATACGACTCACCCTCGTGCTTCTGAACCAGCGGATGGGTCATGCCCAGTACGATGTACATGACGTCGGGATGGGCCTCGACGATGCGCGGCATCGCTCGCAGCATGACCTCGATGCCCTTGTTCTTGTTGATCAGCCCGAAGGTCAGGATGGTCCTGCGACCCTCCAGGCCGAACTTATGCTTGTAGTAATTGCTGTCGACGAACGGCAGGTCGGGGATCCCGTGGGGGATCAGCCGGATTTTGTTCGGGCTGACGTTGTAGATGTTGACGAGCATGTCCACACCGCGCTCGTTCATGGTGACGAGCAGGTCGGACCGCTCGCACAACTCCATCATGGAGTCACGATAGTCCGACTCCGGATGATCCAGAACAGTGTGGAGCGTGGTGACCACCGGCGCCTTGAGACGCTTGAGCAGCAGGCCCAGATAGGAGCCGGCCTGACCGCCGAACAGGCCGAACTCATGCTGGACCGAAACCAGATCGACATGGCTGAAGTTGATGTAGTCGGCCGCACAGATGTAGTCCCGTCGGACGTTCTGGCGAATCTCGAACTTCACCGGGTCCCCGTACTTCAGGGCCGGGTCCGACTGCATTGTGACGACCAGGGGCTCGAACTGTCCTTGGGCGGCCTGCGAAGTGCTCCTGATCAGATCGGCTGTGAACGTTGCGATACCGCATTTTCTTGGTGGAAAGGTTGATATGAAGACGACTTTTTTCTCCACGTCTTTACCCATCCGAATCCGTCCACAGCAACTAATCGAAACAGGTATGATACTGCCTGGCCGTAACTCTTGTCAAGGTGGTATCTGATACGTCGGGAACTTGTCTCAGTTCGCACGCCCTATATGGGTGGTGCTTCTTGGGGGCGAGGCCCTATATGTAGGGGGTGCGGATCTTCCTTCGGGCTCCTTGGCCAGTTCTCAGTCACGCTCGATCATGGTCTTGCACGGCCGAAAGGCTGGCCGAATGAACCTTGGCCTCGAATGTCCTGTAC
This sequence comes from uncultured Pirellulales bacterium, assembly GCA_964610435.1. Taxonomy (GTDB): domain Bacteria; phylum Planctomycetota; class Phycisphaerae; order Sedimentisphaerales; family Anaerobacaceae; genus Anaerobaca. The sequence continues at coordinate 28,222 of CAZSXM010000026.1, forward strand.
AAAACTGTGAAAGAGGGTCCTGGTCTGCCGTCGTTTTCTTTTGGGCGGCTGTATTGACAAATCCATATCCTTAGTATAGAAAGTTAGTGGGAATAGTAGGAGATTGTGTTATGAAGCTCTCGACCCGAACACGCTACGGCATCCGGGCGGTCATCGAACTGGCCCAGCATGAAGGCAATCGGCCGCTGCAATTGAAGGCGATTGCCGAGCGGCAGGAGATCTCGGTGAAGTATCTCGAGCAGTTGATGAGCCTGCTGCGGTCTTCCGGCTTCGTACGGAGCATTCGCGGCTCGAAGGGCGGCTATGTGCTCGCTCGTCCGCCCGAGCAGATCCGACTCAGCGAGGTCTTCCGATGTCTGGAAGGTCCCGTCACCACCGCCGAGTGTACCGAAGACCGCGAGTACTGTGGTCGTGCCGTCGACTGTGCTGCCCGGGAGGTATGGATGCAGGTCGAGGAAGCGATCCAGCGCGTGCTGGGCTCGATTACCCTGGCGGACCTGGTTCACAGAGTGCAGACACCAACACCCAGCTACAGCATCTGATATCTGTCGCAGTTATAGGAGATTACCATGAGCGCCGTTTTCGAGAGTATCGCGGCGGCCGTCGGCTACACGCCGTTGGTCCGGATCAGCCGATTGAATTGCGGCAGGGCGACAGTCCTGGTCAAGCTCGAATCGAAGAACCCCTGCGGCAGCGTCAAAGACCGCATCGCCAAGTATATGATCGAGGAGGCCGAGCAGGCCGGCCAGATTGGCCCGAACACCGTCATCGTCGAGCCGACGAGCGGCAACACAGGAATCGGCCTGGCCTTCATCTGCGCCGCCAAGGGGATTGGCCTGACACTGACGATGCCCGAATCGATGAGCATCGAGAGGCGCAAGCTCCTCCAACTGCTCGGCGCCAAAATCGTGTTGACGCCGGCGCAGAACGGCATGGGAGGCGCCATCCAGAAGGCCGAAGAACTCGTGGCCGAAAATCCTAACGCCCTGATGCTCCAGCAGTTCAAGAACCCGGCGAACCCGAAGGCGCACCGAGAGACGACCGCGAAAGAGATTTGGGTCGATACCGACGGCCATGTTGATATACTCGTCTCCGGCGTGGGCACGGGAGGGACCCTGACCGGATGTGCTGAGGTTCTCAAGGGCAAGAACCCCGACCTGAGAGTGGTGGCCGTCGAGCCGGCGGCCTCGCCCGTTCTATCGGGTGGTAAGCCGGGGCCCCACAAGATCCAAGGCATTGGCGCCGGTTTCGTGCCCGACATCCTGAAGGTGGACCTGATCGATGAGATCGTGCAGGTCAGCAATGAAGATGCCATGAGCACAGCCCGGCAGTTGGCGGCCAAAGAGGGCATCCTCTCGGGCATCAGCGGCGGCGCCAATGTCTGGGCGGCGATGCACATGGCGCAACGCCCGGAGAACGAGGGCAAGATCATCGTGACGTTTATCTGCGACACCGGGGAACGGTATGTCTCGACCGAGCTATACGAAGGACTGCCTAGTCCCGAAACGGCGTGATGGAAGCATGGGATCGCACGGCAGAATGGCAGCAAAGAACCTGACGGACAAGAAGCTGGGCAAGCTTGTGGATCGGGTTGTCGAGACCTATCAAGGGGACTCGGGAATCAACTTCATCGACGTGGCGAATCTGCCCGTGCGCGGACAGATCCTCGACATCTTGGGGCTGCTGTTCGAAGTGCTCTTTCCGGGCCATACGGGCAACAAGGCCGTGACCCGATCCAATGTCCGCTACGTTGTTGGGGATCTTCTCAGCCAGATCCATACGGAACTGGCGGACCAGGCGAAGCGCGCGTATCAGTACCAATGTCGCATCCGCAAGTGCGGGGACTGCGACTGTGAGCAAATGGGGCGGAAGGCGGCGTTGGAGCTACTGGAAGCCCTGCCGCGCATCCGTGAGATGCTCAAGGGCGACGTCCACGCCGCATTCGACGGAGACCCGGCGGCGCGATCCTACGAGGAGATTGTGATCAGCTATCCGTGCATCACCGCCATCGCCGTCCATCGGATCGCCCACGAGCTGCACGCTCGTCAGGTCCCGCTGATCCCGCGCATTATGTCTGAATGTGCCCACGCCAAGACGGGCATCGACATTCATCCGGGCGCCCGGATCGGAAAGAATTTTTTCATCGATCACGGCACCGGCGTCGTGATCGGTGAGACGACGGTGATCGGCAACAACGTGAAGATCTATCAGGGGGCGACGTTGGGGGCGCTGAGCTTCCGTCGTGACGAGCGGGGCCGCATCATCAAAGGGGGCAAGCGGCACCCGACGATCGAGGACGACGTGACAATTTACGCCGAGGCGACCATCCTTGGTGACGTGACCATCGGCAGGGGAGCGGTGATCGGGGGCAATGCCTGGATCAAGGAGTCGGTGCCGGCCGGGGTGACCGTGTGGAGTCCGAGCCCCGACCTGATCTATCGCAAGAACACGAAGAAGAACAAGACGAGGGCGCGGAAGACGTGAGCATCGCATCGAAGAACAGATTGGACGAGAGACTGCTTCGCAGGATCGGCGAATTGAAGGAGCGCCGCAATGCGGTGATTCTGGCGCACAACTACCAGCCCGACGAGATCCAGGATCTGGCGGACTTCAGCGGCGATTCGCTCGGCCTGAGCGTCCAGGCGTCGCAGACCGACGCGGACGTCATCGTCTTCTGCGGCGTCCTGTTCATGGCCGAGACCGCCGCGATCCTCTCGCCGAAGAAGACCGTGCTGATGCCCGAGCCGAGCGCGGGGTGCCCGATGGCGGACATGATCACCGCCGAGCAATTGCGCCAGTTGAAGGCAAAGCACCCGGACGCCCTGGTGGTCTGCTACGTCAACAGTCCGGCTGAGGTCAAGGCCGAGAGCGACTACTGCTGCACCAGCGCCAATGCCGTCGAGGTCGTTCGATCGCTGCCGGCCGAGCGGCAGATCCTCTTTGTGCCCGACCGGCACCTGGGCCGGTTCGTCCAGGAGCGGACGGGCCGGGACCTGATCCTGTGGCCCGGATACTGCCCGACCCATCAGTTCATCGGCGAGCAGGAGCTCCGCGACCTACGCGAAGCGTACCCGGAAGCGGTGGTGATGGCGCACCCGGAGTGCTCCGAGCCGGTCAAGGCCCTGGCGGACGAGCTTCTGAGCACGGGCCAGATGCTCAAGTTCGTCCGAACGAGCACGGCCCGCCAGTTCATCGTGGCCACCGAGATCGGCATCCTGCACGCACTGCGGAACGCGCGGCCCGACGCCGAGTTTATTGCCGCCAGCCGTCGCGGCGTGTGCCCGAACATGAAGAAGACCACACTCGACAAAGTCATCGCTTCGCTGGAGAACATGCAGTACGAGATCACCGTGCCGTCCGACATCGCGGCCAGGGCCAGGAGGTCGCTGGACCGCATGGTGGAAATCCTTCCGAAACATTGAGGCGCTGCCATCCACCCTTGGTCACAGGAGAAACGAATATGGAGCAGGATCAATACCACGCCGATACGCTTGCGTTGCACGGTGGCCATGCCGTGGACGCCGACACGCGGAGCCGGGCGGTGCCGATCTACCAGACGACCAGCTATTGCTTTCAGGACACCGATCACGCGGCGAGGCTGTTCGCGTTGCAGGAGTTCGGCAACATCTACACCCGCATCATGAACCCCACCACCGACGTGCTGGAGAAGCGTCTGGCGGCGTTGGAGGGCGGCGTGGCGGGGCTGTGCTTTGGCTCGGGGATGGCCGCGATCACGGCTGCCGTGCTTAACGTCTGCCGCTCCGGCCAGCACATCGTCTCGTCCAGTTCGCTCTACGGCGGCACGGTGACTCTGTTCAGCCACACGCTGCCCCGTCTCGGGATCGACGTGACGTTCGTGGACGCCCGCGAGCCGGGCAATTTCGCCAGGGTCATTCGCGACGACACGCGCCTGGTCTATATCGAGAGCCTTGGGAACCCGAAGAACGACGTGCTCGACTACGCCGAGATCGCCCGGATCGCGCACGAGCGCGGCGTCCCGGTCGTCTGCGACAACACCGTGATGACGCCGATTCTGTTCCGACCGTTTGACCACGGCATCGACGTCGTCGTGCATAGTTGCACCAAGTACGTCGGCGGCCACGGCAGCAGCATCGGCGGGGCGATCGTCGATGCGGGCCGATTCGACTGGAACAACGGGCGGTACCCGGAATTCACCGAGCCCGACCCCAGCTACCATGGGATGCGGTTCTTCGAGGCGTTCGGCAATCTGTCGTACATCCTCAAGGCCCGCGTGACGATGCTGCGGGACACGGGCGCGTGCCTGTCGCCGTTCAACGCGTTCCTTCTGCTCCAGGGGATCGAGACGGTGCATCTGCGGATGCCACGGCACTGCGAGAACGCCTTGGCGCTGGCGAAGTGGCTCGAAAAGCAGGCCCAGGTGGCATGGGTGAACTATCCGGGGTTGTCCTCCCATCCCGATCACGCCAGAGCGAAGAAGTATATGCCCAATGGCTGTGGCGGCATTCTCGGGTTCGGGATCACAGGGGGCCGGGACGCCGGCGTCAGGTTCATCGAACGCGTCAAGCTCGCCAGCCATCTGGCGAACGTCGGCGACAGCAAGACGCTCGTGATCCATCCGGCCAGTACGACCCACCAGCAACTGACCGAGCAGGAACAGCTTGCCGCCGGCGTGACGCCGGATTATATTCGCGTCTCGGTCGGCACCGAGCACATCGACGATATTGTCGCCGACTTCGAACAGGCCCTGAAAGCCGGTTCGTAGTGTTGAGTGATGAGTTTTGAGTTCATGGCGGACAGCCTGAGGAGTTGATACGTATGCTGACCGGTATTGTGAAGACCACGAGGAGCGCTCCTGATACGACGACCAAACTCGAAACGCAGAACTAAACACTCAAGACTGCAGGGCAGATTATGTGGGAATATACGGATAAGGTGCGGGATCACTTCTTCAACCCGCGAAACGTCGGCGAGATTGAGAACGCCGACGGCGTGGGCGAGGTGGGTTCTCTGGCGTGCGGCGACGCGCTGAAGCTGATGTTCAAGCTCGACAAGAACGGGCGCATCGCGGACGCCAAGTTCAAGACGTTCGGCTGCGCCAGCGCCATTGCGACCAGTTCAGTGCTGACCGAGCTGATCAAGGGCAAGACGCTCGATGAAGCGATGAACGTGACGAACAAGGACATTGCGGACTATCTGGGCGGCCTGCCCGAGCAGAAGATGCACTGCTCGGTGATGGGGCGCGAGGCGCTCGAAGCGGCGATCGCCAACTACCGGGGCGGCGACGTGAAGAAGCACGAGCTGGAAGGCCACGTCGTCTGCACCTGCTTCGGGGTCACCGATGTGGAGATCGAGCGCGTCGTTCGGGAGAACGACCTGACCACCGTCGAGCAGGTGACCAACTACTGCAAGGCCGGCGGCGGCTGCGGCGGCTGTCACGGCGAGATCGAGAAGATCATCGAACGCATCCAGGGCGAGAAGGTCGGGATGCACGCGCCGGCCGTGCCGCGAAAGGGCAAGAAGCTGACGAACATCCAGAAGATGCAGTTGATCCAGCAGACGATCAACGAGCAGATCCGCCCGGCCCTGCGGGCCCACGGCGGCAACATCGAGTTGATCGACATCGAGGGCGACAAGGTCACCGTCGCCTTCCGAGGGATGTGTGCCCAGTGCCATTTGGCCGAGTTCACGATGAAGGACGTGGTCGAGACCAAGCTGCGCGAGTTCGTCTCGGAAGACATCATCGTCGAGGAAGACAAGGATTCCGTGGAAGAAGGCCACGTCCACAAAGGATAGGCGGACCATGCAGACGATCTATTTCGACAACAACGCAACGACGAGAGTGGCCGATGAGGTCTTCGAAGTGATGCAGCCGTACTTCTGCGAGCTGTACGGCAACCCGTCGAGCATGCACACGTTCGGCGGCCAGGTCGGCGTTCGGGTCCGCGAGGCCCGCGAGCAGGTGGCGGCTCTGCTGGGCTGTCATCCGACCGAGGTCATCTTCACCAGTTGCGGCACCGAAAGCGACAGCACGGCGATCCTCGGGACGCTGGCGGCCGTGCCGCACCGGCGCAAGGTCATCACCACGCGGGTCGAGCATCCGGCGGTCCTGACGGTTTGCCGCGATCTCGAAAACCGAGGCTACCACGTGATCGAGCTCGGCGTCGACAAGCAGGGGCGCCTCGATCTGGATGAACTGGGAAGCCTGCTCGACGACGACACGGCCATCGTTACCATCATGGCCGCGAACAACGAGGCGGGCACGATCTTCCCCATCGAGCGGATCGCTGAGATGGTGACCGAGCGCGGCATCACCTTCCACACCGACGCGGTCCAGATCGTGGGCAAGGTCCCGCTGAACCTCTCCGAGACTCCGATCCATCTGCTGAGCCTGTCGGGCCATAAGCTGCACGCGCCGAAGGGCGTCGGCGTGCTCTACGTCCGCAAGGGCACGCGGATCGCCCCATTCCTGCTCGGTGGGCACCAGGAGAGTGGTCGGCGGGCCGGCACGGAGAACGTGCCCGGCATCGTCGGCCTGGGCAAGGCTTGCGAATTGGCCGCCCGGTACATGGACGACGAGAACACCCGCGTCCGGGCCCTGCGCGACAAGCTCGAAAGCGCCATCCTGGCCAGTTGTCCCGACAGCCGGATCAATGGCGACCCGGAGAACCGCCTGCCCAACACAACGAATATCAGCTTCGAGTACATCGAGGGCGAGGCAATCCTGCTCATGCTCGACCGGTTCGGCATCTGCGCCAGCAGCGGTTCGGCCTGCACCAGCGGCTCGCTCGAGCCTTCGCACGTGCTGCGCGCGATGGGCGTGCCGTTCACCGCTGCCCACGGCTCGATCCGCTACAGTCTCAGCCGCTACAATACCGAAGAAGAAGTCGATTTCACCATCGAGAAGATGCCGCAGATCATCGAGCGCCTCCGCGAACTGTCGCCCTTCGTCGGCCAGGTCGGCGTGTAGCAACTGTCGTCGGAAGCAGGCCGTTTGTCGTTCACCGTCCTATTGGTGTCTGTCGTGATACTGAGCCGAGCGGCGCCTGCGCCTGGCTTGCCGCCCGGCCTGGGCTTTTCTGGTGCGCGATACGATTCTCGCGTGCACTCGGGCCAGGAAGATATCCACGTTGGGCACCGCGATTTCGTCGGCGAACGCACTGCTGTTGACCAGACGCATCATCTCGGCAGCGCGCCTGAACCCCGGATTCTTGAGCACCTCGCGGGCCTCGAACTGCGAGAGCGATTTGAGGAACGTCGGCAGGCTGCCTTCCCGCAGGGCCTCGCCGTAATCGATTGCCAGATCGTGCGCTTCCCGATATTTCTCAAACATTGAACTACCCCCGTGCAATGTTGCCTGCGCCAAATTGTCGGAGGATGCCCTTGGGGCTCCTCCACTTCTATAAAGGCGCGATCGGGCCGCTGGGTAACGGGCAAAAAAGCGGAAAAGCAGTGCTTCTTGGCGCGGATTTTTCGGATCAGGACGCCGTCGGTGGCGTGGCGGGAGACGGTGCCGGTGCGACAGGAGGGATTGGTGGGGCGGGCAGGTGCGGCTGCGGGTAGTCCACCGCGAATTTGGCGCGGACGCGTTCGAGCATCTGGGCCTTGGTCTGAATCCGCCAGACGAGCAGGGTCAGCGGCAGTCGCGATTTCTCTTTGAACGTGATGACGATGCGTCCGAAACCGACGAGCCGTTCGATGAAATCGCCGGTGTCGATCCGCGTGTTGTAGTCTTCCCGTCCAATTTGCTCGCCGGTCTCGGTCGGGCCTTCCTGGAGGTTCATGTAGTTGGGCGTGATCGCGACGTAGTAGAACAGGCCCCGGACCCAGGAGACGGCGATGGTCAGCAGGCCGATGGCGGCAACCAGCAGATAGCCGGTGCCGCTGATCGAGAAGCCCAAGTGCCGGAAGATCCGCAGGAACGCACCGGCCCAACCGAGCAGGTGCAGCCAGAGTAGTGCGAAGCCGATCCCGACGATGCCGATAATCAGCAGCTTGATGCTGACGTCATACTCCTCGACGATGAGATTGAGCAGGAAGATGGTGAACCAGATGCCGCCGATGACTCTCGGATTGATCGAGGCGAGCACGCTCCATTCGGTCTCCTTGAGGAACATCAAGATCGAGGCCAGCAGGGAGGCCGCGATTGTGGGGACGTAGAGAACCTTGGGTGTCCAGCCAAATACGATGAGCCAGTCGTTGATGTCGGGATCGGCCGCGAGCGTCCTCTTCATGTGCAGCCGGGTCCGCAGCGTCTTGCGCAGCAGCAGCCACGCCCCGACACCGACGCCGGCCGCCGCCAGAAGGATGTACAACGCGATCACCTTGTTCGACGTCCACATGGCCGTTCCTTTCTGCACCGGGCCGATCAGTCCGCGCTGGGATCGGGAGCGATCCTATCTGTACAGACGCACGAGGCGCGGCTTTCTATCACGAATCGTCGAATCCGGCTCATACGATGGCCTTGGTCGCGCCGGTGGTGAAGCCGCCGTCGATGAGGAGAATCTGGCCGGTGACATAGGCCGAGGCGTCGGAGGCCAGGAAGATGACGGCCCCGTCGAGGTCGTTGGGTTGGCCGGGCCGGCCGAGCGGGATGCGGTCGGTGATGTACTCGAGCCAGGGTTTGTTGTCGTAGAGGATCTTGTTCTGGGCGGTCTTGAACCAGCCGGGGGCCAGGACGTTGACGGTGATGCCGTGCCGACCCCACTCGGCGGCCAGGCTTCGGCTCATCTGCAGAACGCCGCCGCGACTGGCGCAGTACGGACCGATGCCTTCCATGCCGAAGACGCATGTGCAGGAGCCGATATTGATGATCCGGCCGTAGCGGCGTTCGATCATCACTTTGCCGACCGCTTGGGCAACGAAGAAGCCCCCTTTCAGGTTCGTGTTCAGGACAGTGTCCCAGTCCTTCCAGGTGACCTCGGCGGCGGGCCGGCGGATGTTCAGTCCGGCGTTGTTGACCAGGATGTCGATCCTGCCGTATTCGGCGACGGCCAGCCGGACCATGTTCTCGATATCGCTCTCGTTGAGCACATCGAGCTTGACCGGCAGGGCCCGGCGGCCGAGGGCCTCGATCTCTTCCTGGAACTCCGAGAGTCGCGACACATCCCGGCTGGTGATCACCAGATCGGCGCCCGCCTGAGCCAGCGCCCGGCCGAAGTACTGGCCTAGCCCCCGGCTGGTCCCCGTGACGACCGCGACCTTGCCGGAAAGATCGAATAGACTCTCCATCCTCTTACGCTCCGTGATTTAGGGTTCCAGGACAATTTTCAACAGGTTCTCTTTGCCGTCGAGCAGACGCCGGAAGGCGGCGGGGCCGTCGCTCAGCGGCAGAACCTCGCTGACGAGAGGTCCGACGTCGATCCGGCCGGAGGCGATCAGGTCGATACATGCGCGGAACTCGCCCGAACTGGCGTACGAACCGGTGAAGGTCAGTTCGCGGCTGACCAGTTCCTGGAGGTTGAATTCGGCCTCCTTGGCCAGATTGCCGACGACCACGACGCTGCCGCCGGTCCTGGTGATGGCGACGGCCTCTCGAAACGTCTCGGCGAATCCAACGGCTTCGAACGTGACGTCGGCGCCTCGGCTGTGTGTCAGTTCGGCAATGGTCTCTCTCAGGGGGCGGTTCTGTGGATTGATGCACTCATGGGCGCCGACCCGGTGGGCCAGGTACAGACGGAACTCGCTGATGTCGCAGGCAATGGTCTGCTTCGCCCCGCCAAGTCTGACGGCCTGGAGGATGAATAGGCCGATGGTGCCGGCGCCGATGACGACGACCGTTTCGGCGTCGGCAATCGGGCTGCGGTTGGCGGCGTGCGTGCCGATCGAGGCCGGCTCCAGCAGGGCCGCCTGAACGAACGACAAGTCGTCGGGCAACTTGGCGACGATCCAGTGCGGCACGGCTACGAACTCGGCGAAGGCCCCATGCCGTTTGAATTCGGGGACCGAGACGCCCAGCACCTGGCGATGGGCGCAGCGGTTGAACAGGCCCTGTCGGCACGCCGGACACGTGTTGCAGTAGACCGTCGAATCGAAGCAGACCCGGTCGCCGGGGGCGAAGTCCGTGACATGCCCGCCGACCCGTTCGACGACGCCGGCGGCCTCGTGGCCCATGATCAGCGGGGGCAGTCGCCGGCCGGTCTTGCCGGTGTAGCCCTGCACGTCGGAGCCGCAGATGCCGCACGCCTTGACGCGGACCAGCACGTCGCCATCGCCGACGTTCGGGTCGGGCGCATCGGTGTACTCGAGTGTGTGCGGTCCGGTGTAGACTAATGCTTTCAATCGAGCACCTCGTTTCAGAATCTCACTGGCGTCAACAAAGACCTCAGCATACCGCACGACCGACCCGGTGAGAAGGTCTGGTTCGATCAGATTAGCGGCAGGACCGTGGCGAACGCCGCGGTGACCAACAGGCCGATCACGGCCATCGAACTGACCGTCACCGTCCAGGTCTTGAGCGTCTCGATCTCGGTCAGGCCGCCCATTTTGGCGAAGATCCAGAACCCTGAGTCGTTCATCCAGTTGCCGCACTGGGCGCCGAACCCGATGGCCGCCGCCAGATAGACCGGGTGATAGCCCAGGGCCTGCGGCGAGGCGATCATCCCCGCCAGCATACCCGACGTGGCGATCATCGAGACCGTGCTGGAGCCCTGGGCGAACTTGAGCAGCGTGGCGATGAAGAACGCCATGAACAGCACCTTGACGCCACCGAGCTGCTCGCCGCCGTCACCGGCCATGAGTTGCTGGATGGCGTCTGCGACCCGGGCCTGCTGGAGCATCGCGCCGAAGGCGCCGCCGGCCGAGGTGATGAGGATGATGACGCCGCCGCTCATCAGCGAGGTCTCCACGGTCCTGGCGAGTTGCTCGCGCGTGGGCCTTCGCTGCGACCAGAGCACATACAGCGCGATGGCCGCCGAGAGCAGCATGGCGAGGTTGGCGTTGCCGAGGACGGACGTAATGGCCTCGATCCTGTGGACCACGGCGGCCTCGTCGGCGCCCCTGGCCAGTGTCGAGACGATCGTGTGCATCGAGATCAGCAGCACCGGCAGGAGGATCGGCAGGATCGACGGCAGCAGGGCGGGAAGCTGCTCATCGCTCAGCGGCTCGGGCTCAGGGCCGGTCCCTTCCAGCGGACGCATGGGGATGTCCATGCGCCTGGCCAGCCAACCGACGAAGAACAGGATGATGACGGCCGTCGGGGCCGCGCAGAGCAGGCCGACCAAAATCATCATGCCCAGGTCGATGCCCAGTGTGCCGGCGATGATCAATGGTCCCGGCGTCGGGGGGACCAGCGAGTGCGTGATCGACGCGCCGGCGCCCATCGCCAGGATCAGCAGCAGATAGCTTCGCCCGGTACGCCGGTGCATTGAGCGGGCCAGCGGCAGCAGCAGGTAGAAGACGGTGTCGAAAAAGACGGGCACCGAGAGCACGAAACCGCTGGACATCAGCGAGACGGCGCAGCGCTTCTCACCGAGCAGGCCGACGAACAGGCGCACGACGCGGTCGGCGGCGCCCGAGTCGATCAGGCACTTGCCGATGATCGCGGCGAAGGCGATGACCACGCCGATCCTGCCGGCCGTGGTCCCGAACTCCGTGGCCACGCGACTGATCTTGTCGGCAAACTCGCCCGGCGCCAGGAGGCTGACGGCCACGGCGGCCGTGATCAGGGCCAGAAATGCGTTGACACGCAGGGCCACGATCATGCCGATGACGATGGCGATGCCGACGGCCAGGATGAGCAAGGGCCCGGCTACGCCGATCGGGTCGGCGGTTTGAGCCGCCAGGACGGTCGAGAGATTCAGTCCGTTCAAGGTTCTGCCCTCCGTGAATCAACAGGCACTTGCGGGCGGACCGGCGTCCGTCGTCCGCTTGCCACAGCTTAGCGTGCCGTGTGCAAAATATCCAGCAGGACTTGCGGGGTATGGGTTACGCGAAGATAGCCATATACGGCGAACGCCGCGCCGATCCCCGCGTAGTACTCTGCCAAAGGGCCCTCCTGTTGCCCCGCGGGGCCGAGGAGCCGATTGGAGTGTAAACAAAACCAAGGAAGGAGAACGACCATGAAAAAACGCATTGTTTTGACCGTCCTGCTGACTGCCGTGGTTCTGCTGGGGCTCGGCTGTAAGACGACCATTGTCGATCCCGTCTCGCAGAGCACCGCCACCTATCGGTTCGGCAAGCTGACTTCCGAGGAGTCCAGAGGGATCGACGCCGTCTACGCCGCCTCGGAAAAGGCGATGGAGGAGCTGGGCCTGAAGATCGTCCAGCGCACCAAGGACGCCCTCCAGGCCGAACTCATCGCACGCGACGCCCAGGACAGGCGGGTGGCCATCAACCTCCTGTCGATCACGAGAGGCACCACGAGGATCACCATCGAAATCAGGCCGGCCGAGAAGGCCCAGCGCATTCACAGCGCCGTCCGCGACCACCTCGGATTGTAGCCCGCAACGCAACGTCCCGGCGTGCGGGCAACCGGCGAACGCGCCCAAACCCGCACGCCGCGATCCATCCTCCATCGATCTCGAGCGGGACAATGGTGTTCTGTATCCGCCAGAATGCGGCCAGCTGCGCTATACGTAGAAATACGTATTTTGTGTGGCTATCCGATATTCAGGGTCTCTTGATTCAAGAGAGTGGGACCAACCGCCGATGTGCGGAATACCACAATGGTATTTGCGGTGCGAAGAAGGAGACATGGCATGAGCATGCAGAATTGGTCCGACGAGATGATCCTGGTGGAGTTGCCCGCTGAGCCGGAAACGACCGACGAGCTGGAACGTGTCGTTCGCGCCGTTCGCGACCGGGGCGATTGTGGCGTGGTGGTCGATCTCAGTGGCGTGACGGTCCTGACCTCCACCTCGCTGGCGGCGCTGCTGCGTCTGAAGAAACTGCTGGACGACTGCGGCCGGCCCCTGCAGCTCTGTTCGGTCGGCAGGGCCACGCAGGGCATCATCTCGCTGACGGGTCTGGACGAGGTCTTTGAGATGGTCGGCGACCGGTTCGACGCCCTCGCCAGGGCCGAGGCGGCCCCTGGTGTTGCCCCGGCCCCGAAAGCGGTTTGACAGACCCGAGGCGCCGCCGAATCCCCAGGCGCCTGGTTGAAGCAGGGCGGCCCGGTCGAGTTACGGCGACCGCAGTGGCCCCTGTATAACGCCCAAGGCCCGGAAAGACCGGTGCTCCCCCCATCGGCCGTCCGGGCCTTTCGATGCGCCTGTGGTCGGAATGCCACCATTTCAGAGGATATCCCCTCGTTACGCGCGACCCGTCAATTGCCAGGCGTCGTAGCGGCCCCGATCCCGTTGATTTGCGCTCCGGCTCGTGCTACCATCCTCGCTGCAAGGTGAGCGTTTAGGAGATGCGATCGATGACGCTGGTGATATGGATCGGGATCGTGGTTTGCCTGTCTCAGTCGGGGATGCTCTCGGGGCTGAACCTGGCCTTTTTCACACTCAGCAAGCTCGATCTCGAGCTTCGGGCGTCGAGGAATGACAGGCACGCGCGTCGTGTGCTGGCGATTCGTCAGGACTCGAACCTCCTGCTGGTGACGGTTCTTTGGGCCAACGTCGGTGTCAACGTGCTGCTTGCCTTGCTCAGCGGCTCCGTCCTGGCCGGGGTTGCCGCGTTCATCTTCTCGACGGTCCTGATCACCATCGTCGGCGAGATCGTCCCGCAGGCGTACTTCTCCCGGCACGCCTTGCGAATGGCGTCGTTCCTGGCGCCACTGCTGCGTCTGTACCAAATCGTGCTCTACCCCGTGGCCAAGCCGACGGCCCTGGCGCTGGACCGTTGGCTCGGCCCGGAGGCGATCGGGTATTTCAAGGAGGACGATTTCCGCACGCTCGTGACGATGCACATGAAGTCGGCCGAGTCGGACATCGACCGCGTCGAGGGCAGGGGGGCGCTGAACTTTCTCGCGCTCGACGACCTGCCTCTGTCGGCCGAAGGCGAACCGGTCGATTCGCAGAGCATCGTCGCCGTGTCGTTCGAGGGCGGGCGGCCGATCTTCCCTGGCATCGAGCCGTCCACGTCTGATCCCTTTCTCGATGAGATCCATCGCTCGCAGAAGAAATGGGTCGTCCTGGTGGACGCCGAATCGCAACCTCGGCTGGTCCTCGATTCCGATGAGTTCATCCGCGAAGCCCTGTTCAAGCCGGACACCTTCCATCCCCTCCGGCATTGCCACCGGCCCATCGTGGTGAACGACCCGCGAACCCCGCTCGGCGACGTGATCACGCGGTTCAAGGTCAACCCCGTCCACGCCGCCGACGACGTGATCGACGACGACATCGTCCTTCTCTGGGCCGATGAGAAACGCATCCTCACCGGCGCCGACATCCTGGGCCGCCTCCTTCGTGGAATCGTCCGAAAGCAGGCCCACCCTTCCGAAGGAGCGCTGCAATCGCCTCGCTGAGCGTTGCCCTCGGCGCCCTGTTGAGTACGGGATGCCGTTGCGGGCCATTTCGTCCGAACCGTCTTGTGTCCGGGGCGTAAGGCACGTCAAGCATCAGGATGGGTCGCCGCCGCTCCAACGCGAGCAAGAGGACGAAAACGAAGGGTTCTTTACGAGGAGCGATCATGACGCCGAGCGATAGACAGCCGAACCGAGTCGCCGTCCTGCGGGTCCTTGGCCTGGCGTTGGTTCTCTTGGGGCCCGCCCCAGCCCAAACGCCCCCTCTCGTTGCCGACCGGCCCGATCAGACCGAATCGAGCCAGACCGTACCGCCCGGCTATGCCCAGTTCGAACTCGGATGGACCTATCGCAAAGAGGACGACAACGCAAAGACCACCTCACATGCCTTTCCCGAGACACTCGTGCGCCTCGGGATTGTGGAGCGACTCGAACTGCGTATCGGGTTCGACGGCTACATCTGGGCCGATCCGGAGGATGCGGGCCGATTCGAGGGTGCCGGCGACATGGAGATCGGGCTCAAGTGGAAGCTGTGGGAGGAGTTCGAGCGGCGGCCTCAGACGGCGCTGCTGGTCGGCACGAGCGCGCCGACCGGCGAGGCGCCCTTTTCCAGCAGGCGGTTCGACCCGTCGCTTCGCCTGGCCTTCTCGCATACGCTGAATGAGACGTTCTCTCTCGACTACAATGTGGCCGGGCTCTGGCGCACCGAGCAGAACGCACGGGGCAACCGTGACACAACGGCGTCGATCGCGTACTCGGCCGTCCTCGGGATCGACCTGACGGACACGCTCGGAACGTTCGTCGAGTTCTTCGGCGAGACGCCGACTGACTCAGGCAGGCCGGCCCACGCTTTGGACACGGGCTTGACCTACCTGATCGCCGACAACGTGCAGTTCGACGTTATCGGTGGCATCGGGCTGTCCGATGAGGCCGACGACTGGTTCGTCGGTGCCGGTGTCACCTGGCGCCTGCCTCACTGACCGGGCTCATACAGACTCTGAGAGGAACAATCACCCGTCCTGTTTGCGCCTCGTTGCATCGTCGCGGTCGTCTGCTTTCGCACGTCTCCAGCAATGTAAGCAGGTCCGGCCGAAATCTATAGACGAGGGTGTCCATCGATCACAGCTTCTTACCCTCTGTCCTGTCTCTGGCTCAAAGCGAGAACTGCCATGGGTTTTGGGGGGCAGAGTCCCCGCGCTAACGGGCTGCGCCGGGACACGGGGGTGAGCTGAACCCCCGAAATCATTGGACGGCCGGTGGCAATCGACCCGGATATCCTTTATAGTGCATCTGTGCAGGCTCCGACCCAGGCCAATGCGACCCGGTGCACTGGGGTTAACCACGGCTCTCGCGTGCCGACAAGGGATGCACGTCGAAGGCACGGGATAACTGAGAACGAATGCAGACAAGCAAAAGGAGAACCAACCGATGAAGAAGACGTCTTCCCTGAGTCGTCGGGATTTCATGTTCAAAGGAGCGGCAGCTCTCGGTGCGGCTGTGGCGTTTCCTTGCGTGGTGCCCTCGACCGTCTTCGGCGCCGCAGCGCCAAGCAACCGCATCACGATGGGTATGGTCGGCATCGGTCTGATGATGGGCGGACACCTGAGCGGCATGCTCGGACGCAGCGATGTGCAGGTGCTGGCGGTCTGCGATGTGGACGCCCGCAGGCGAGACAGCGCCAAGAACCGGGTGGAAAAAGCCTACGCGAGTCAGTCAGCCGACGGCACGTACAAAGGCTGCGAGGCCTATTTGGAGTATGAGCGGCTCTGTGCCCGTCCGGACATCGACGCGGTCTTCGTGGTGACGCCGGACCATTGGCATGCGATGTGCTCGCTGGCGGCCATCAAGTCGGGCAAGGACGTGTATTGTGAGAAGCCCATGACTCTGACGATACGCGAAGGGCGGCAGATGAGCGACGCCTGCAGGCAATACGGGGCGATCCTGCAGGTCGGGTCGCAACAACGCTCCGAACGGGCGTTCCGCAGAGCATCGGAGATCGTTCGCAACGGCTGGATCGGCAAGGTGCACACCATCTACACGAGTCTCGGCTCGTTTGCCCCGCCAACGACATTGCCGGCCCAACCGATCCCCGAAGGGTTCGACTATGACCGCTGGCTCGGCCCGACGCCGTGGTTCCCGTACAATGCC
This sequence comes from uncultured Pirellulales bacterium, assembly GCA_964610435.1. Lineage (GTDB taxonomy): Bacteria > Planctomycetota > Phycisphaerae > Sedimentisphaerales > Anaerobacaceae > Anaerobaca. The sequence goes on from CAZSXM010000026.1 coordinate 44,756, forward strand.
GAACGCGTCAAGGGCGACTATGGCGGCGGGTGGCGGCGCTTCTGGGAGTACGGCTCCCGCAAGAACGGCGACTGGGGCGCCCATCACTTCGACATCATTCAGTGGGCGTTGGGTATGGACGATTCCGGTCCGGTCCAGTTCGTCCCGAAGGGCTGGCCCGGTCACGAGTACCAGACCCACTATTACGCCGACGGTACGAAGGTCTTTCGCGACCATCCGGTTTGGGGCGGCCACATGATCCAGTTCATCGGCACCGAAGGCGAAGTCATGGTCAGTCGCGGCGGCCGTCTTGACACCAAGCCGGCCGAACTGGCCCAGGCCCCGCTGCTCCCCAGTGAGATCCATCTGTACGATTCAAACAACCACCATGGCAACTGGATCGACTGCATCCGGACGCGCAAGCAGCCGATCTGCCACGCCGAGATCGGCCACCGCACCGCGACGATCTGCCATCTCAGCGGGATCGCCGAGCGTCTGGGCCGGCCGATCCATTGGGACCCCGTCGAGGAGAGGATCCTGGACGACCCGGCTGCCGAGCGCTGGTACGACCGTCCCCGGCGCGCACCCTACGTGCTGTAGTGGCGTTGCCGCCGTGATCTTCATGCAGAATCTTTGCGTCGATTGAAAGGAAATTGACGATGAGAAACCAGTTCTCAAGTATCACACGTTGTGGAATCGTTCTTGCCGTACTGCTGTCGATGACGGCGGGCGTGCAGGCCCAGGACGGGCCCGATCTGGTCCGGCAATTGACCGGCAAGGCCGAGGTTCCCGCGCGGGATGTCGCTCAGTTGGCTCAGGCCTACCGCAGCGCCATCAACTATCTGCTGCCGTTGATGTCGGCCGACGACGTGCCGAGCCGCTACAACTATCAGATCATGCTTCAGGACATGGGTTCCCACGCGGCCAGGCCCGGCGCCGAGACCGAGCGTCGAACGTTGGCCGAGGCCATCATTGAGACACTCGATCGCGCCAGTATGCCCGAAACCGTCCGCCACTGGTTTGTGTTGCAGCTCGAACGGATCGGCAAGGGCGAATCGGTTCCGGCCCTGACCAGGCTGATGTCGTCCGACGACGCACATCTGCGTGACTATGCCCGGCGCGCCCTGGAGCAGAACCCGGACCCGGCGGCGACCGAGGCCCTGCTGAAGGAACTGACCTCGACCAAAGACGCCACGTGGAAGATCGGCCTGATCGAGTCGCTGGGCCAACGCCGGGTCGAGGAAGCCATCGACCCGATTGCCGCAGTGCTCGCCGATTCCGACCCAGCCATGGCTTCCGCCGCCGCGACGGCCTTGGCGAATATCGGTGGGCTTGAGAGCGCCAAGGCGCTGTTCGGGGTGCTCAACAAGCCGTGGGGTCCGGTTTCGATGAAGGCCGCAGAGGCGCTGATCGATATCGCCCATGAGAGGGCTGCGCACAACGATGTGGTCAACGCGGGCAAGCTCTACGTAGCCGTCTACAACTGGGCGACCAAGCTGACTCGCGATTCCGACAGCCCCAACCCGTTTGGCATCCGAGCGGCGGCCATCAACGGCTTGATGGTCTGCGATCCGGGCAAGGCGGGGCCCGAGATCGTCAACATCATCCGCGACGGCGACCCTCGCGTCGCTCGCATTGCCGTGCAGGTGGCGCGGCAGGCGCCGACGAAGGACGCCATGCGGGCCCTCAGCCGCGTGTTGCCTGAGTTGCCTCCTGCCTATCAGGTGCAGGTCCTCGGTCTGATCGCCGACCGTGGCGATCTTTCGTCGGTCGGTCCGGTCAAGAGCGTGCTGAACAGCGAGTTCGAAACGGTGCGTCTGGCGGCGATTGAAACACTGACCCAGGTCGGCAGCGATGCGTCTGCCGAGACCCTGCTCGAAATCACCCTCAAGGGTTCGGGTTCCGTGCAGCGGGCCGCCCGCGACGGGCTCGCGCGGATGGCCGGACCGCGCGTGGACGAGGTCATCGCCGCCCGTGCCGCGTCGGGCGAGGTGAAGGGTCGCAGCGCGGCCATCGGCCTTCTCGGCAAGCGTCGGGTGCCTGGCGCGGTGGACGTTCTGCTGAGCTACGCTGCCGACGGCAACGAGGAGATCCGTTCAGCGGCCTTCCGAGCGATGGTCGATGTCGCCGATGCAGTCGATCCCGCGACGCTGGCCGACCTTGTTGCTACGACGACCGGTCAGAGCGCTCGCAGCAGCGCCGGAGCGGCTCTGCGGGCCGTTCTGACGAAGGCCCCTGACAAGGCGGGGGCAGCCCAAGCCGTTCTGGAACGGCTTCGAACGACCGACGGCGATTCGAAGATCACTTTGTTGGGGTGTCTCGATGCGGCCGGCGGTCCGGCGGCCCTCGATGCCGTCGCACGGGCGGCGCAGTCGTCCGATGAAGCCCTGCGGGAAGTGGGTATCCGCACGCTTGGTAACTGGCCTGACTTCGAGGCAGCCGACATTCTGTTGACGATCGCGTCCAAGTCCGAGACGTCTCTGACGCACTATGTCCTCGCCGTGCGCGGCGCGCTGCGCCTGATCGTCACCAGCGATTCGGCCCCGCTCGATGAGCGTGTCGCCCTCTGTTTGCGCGCCTTCGACATCGCCCGTCGGGACGACGAGAAGCGGCCGGTCATCGCGGCGATGGGGGCGCTGCCGAGCCCGAAGCTTGCTGAGCATCTGCTGGCTCTGGCCAAGGACGGCAGTTTCAAGACCGAGGCCGCTCTGGCTGCCGTCGAGCTTGCGGGCAACATGCTCCGCAGCGATCGAGAGGCTGCCCGCGACCTGGCGCAGAAGATTCGCGATCTGAACGTCTCGAACGATGTTAACAATCGTGCCGAGGCGGTCTTGCGAGGCCGACCGATTCGGGGCCGAGGGCGGTAGCGCGGATCTCGGACTGCGGAATAGCGCATTGAGGCGAATCCGCAATCCGCAACACGAGATTGCTGGAATGAAGGAGGTGCCGGAAGTGAAGATGCGTCTGTCTCTTGTTGTGGTGGTTGTTCTGTCGATCGCGAGTGGGGCTGCGGCGGCGGATTCGGATATTCGGGTCAATTCGCTCGGCTTTCTGCCCGGATTGACGAAGAAGGCGACGATCGCAGCGCCGTGCGCGGATTTTGCCGTGAGGAACGTCTCCGACGGCACGGCGGTGTATTCAGGCAAGGTGGTCGGGCCCAGACATCAGGCTGATGTCGGTCAGGATGTGTGGATCGCCGACTTCTCAGCGTTTCGCGGTACGGGCAGGTTCTATCTCGATGTTCCCGGCGTAGGGCGCTCGATCGATTTCGATATCGGCGAGAACGTCTACGACTTCGCCTTTGTCACGGCGATGCGCGGCTTCTATCTTTGGCGGTGTGGCTGCGCCGTCGAGGGCATCCACAACGGCATTCGCTACGCCCACGCCGCCTGTCACCTGGATGACGGTTATGACGACTACCTCGGCAACGAAGGCGTCCGGAGGGACGGGACCGGTGGCTGGCACGACGCGGGCGACTACGGCAAGTACATCGTCAACGCCGGCATCACCGTCGGCTGTCTGTTCATGGCGTGGGACCATTTCCAGGACCGGCTTGAGGATATCTCGCTCGGCCTTCCCGACACGGCGCCAGGCTATCCTGACTTTCTCAAGGAACTCAAGTGGGAGACCGACTGGCTTTTGAAGATGCCCTATCCGGACGGCTTGGGCAGGGTCTCGCACAAGCTGACGCGGCTGAATTTCTCGGGCATGATTATGCCGGAGAAAGACACGGAGAAGCGCTACTTCACGGAATGGAGTTCGGCGGCGACAGCCGATTTCGTGGCTATGATGGCGATGGCCGCCCGTTATTTCGAGCCTTACGACGCCGTCTACGCCAAGAAGTGCCTGGACGCCGCCAAGACCAGCTATGCCTTCCTCAAGGCCAATCCCGAAGACAAGCGGTTCCAGCAGGGCGACTTCCGGACGGGCGGGTATCAGACCAGCGATCCTGACGACCGGCTCTGGGCGGCCGCCGAGATGTGGCAGACGACAGGCGATGCCGAGTATCTCAAGGATTTTGAGGAGCGGGCCGCCGCACCCGTGGTCGGCAGACGCGGACCGGTTGCGGCCGGCAAAATCGACGAGGATTGGGACTGGGGCAACGTGCGAAACCTCGGCATGTTCACCTACGTGCTCTCCGAGCGAGACGGCAGAGACGCCGAGCTTGTCGCTGCCATCAGCAACGATGTGCTCGCGACGGCCGACCGTCTGGTGGCCCAGGCGAATGAGGATGTGTATGGGCGGGCGCTGCGTCGCTACTACTGGGGCTGCAATGGAACTGTCGCACGGCAGGTCTTGAATCTTCACGTGGCCCATCAGCTTTCTCCAAAGCCCGAATATCTCGACGCCGCCTCGGACGCCGTCGCGCATCTGTTCGGCCGCAACGTCTACAACCGGTCGTATGTCACCGGGCTGGGAATCAATCCGCCCATGAATCCGCATGACCGACGCAGCGCGGCTGACGGAATCGAGGAGCCCTGGCCGGGCTACGTCGTCGGGGGCGGACACTCCGCCACCGGCTGGCGCGACGAGCAGGACGACTATCGCACGAACGAAATCGCGATCAACTGGCAGGCGGGTCTTGTCTACGCGCTGGCCGGCTTCGTTGGCGGCCAGGGAACGGCATGGGCTGAAGCCCATCCTACAGACACTACAGGCTCGCGGGCCGATCTTGTGCTACGCTATGACAAGCCGGCCACCGATTGGATGACCGAGGCCGTGCCCATCGGCAACGGCTCGCTCGGCGCGATGCTCTTCGGAGGCATCGACACGGTCCGCATCCAGTTCAACGAGGATAGTCTTTGGACGGGCGACGAGGAGGACACCGGTGCGTACCAGAACTTCGGCGAGCTGACGCTCGAACTGACCGCAGGCGACGACGCTGCCCCGCTCGATTACCGCCGGGAATTGGACCTGACCACAGCGACGCATCGCGTGCGCTATCGCAAGGGCGACGTGGTCTACGGGCGCGAAGCATTTTGCAGCCGGCCGGACGGCGTGGTGGTCCTGCGATTCACGGCCAGCCGGCCGGGTCGATACAGCGGAACACTTCGCCTGACCGACGCCCATCGCGCCGCGGTGCAGGCCCGTGGCAATACACTGATGGCGGCCGGGAAGTTGGACAACGGTCTGGCCTACGAGTCGCAGGTGCGCTTGCTCTGCGAAGGGGGCCAGGTGCGTGCGGCCGATGGAAAGCTCGCGTTCTCCAACGCCGATAGCCTGACGATCCTGCTGGTCGCCGGGACGAACTACGTGGACCGTTGGGATCGAGGCTGGCGCGGGCCGCACCCACACGAGCGGCTCGTTCGCACGATCGAACGAGCGACCGACAAGACGTATGACGAGATTCGAAAGGCCCATATCGAAGACTACCAGGCCCTGTTCAACCGCGTGGAACTGGACTTGGGCGCTTCCTCAACCGAAACGCTGGCCCTGACCACCGACCAGCGGATTCTCGCGTATCATCGTGACAAGAACCGCGATCCCGATCTCGAAGAACTGTTCTTCCAGTACGGTCGCTATCTGTTGATTGCCTCGTCGAGGCCGGGCAGCCTGCCGGCCAATCTCCAGGGCCTGTGGAACCACAGCAACAACCCGCCGTGGCGCTGCGACTATCACTCGAACATCAACGTGCAGATGAACTACTGGCCCGCCGAGCCGACCAATCTGGCCGAGTGTCACACGGCCTTCATCGATTACGTCGATAGCCTGCGCGAGGTCCGCAAGCGGGCGACGCAGGAGTACTACAACTGCGAACGCGGCTGGACGGTCCAGACGGAGAACAACATCTACGGCGGTTCGAGTTGGCGATGGAACCCGCCGGGCAGTGCCTGGTACTGCCAGCACCTGTGGGAGCACTATGCGTTCGGACAGGACAAGACGTATCTTCGCGACGTGGCCTATCCCATCCTGAAAGAGGTGTGCCACTTCTGGGAGGACCGCCTCGTGGCGCTGCCCGACGGCCAATTGGTGACCCCCGACGGCTGGTCGCCCGAGCATGGTCCGGAAGAACCCGGCGTCACCTACGATCAGATGCTCGTCTGGGACCTGTTCACCAACACCATCGACGCGGCCGACGAATTGGGGACCGACCGCCAGTTCCGCGATCGTCTGGCCGAGTTGCGAGACAAGCTGCTCGGCCCGCGCATCGGCAAGTGGGGCCAGTTGCAGGAGTGGATGACCGACCGGGACGACCCGAAAAACCAGCATCGGCACGTCTCGCACCTGTTCGGTTTGCACCCGGGCCGCCAGATCGCGCCGCGCACCACCCCGGAACTGGCTCAGGCGGCGGCGGTTTCGCTGAACGCCCGTGGCGACGGCGGCACCGGCTGGAGCCGCGCCTGGAAGATCAACTTCTGGGCTCGCCTGCTCGACGGAGATCGCGCCTACACGCTGCTCCGCAATCTACTGACGCCCGTGGCGTTCAAGGGCACTGATTATCAGGACGGCGGGGGAGTGTATCCGAATCTGTTCGACGCGCACCCGCCGTTCCAGATCGACGGCAACTTCGGCGCCACCGCCGGCATCGCCGAGATGCTCCTGCAAAGCCACACGGACCGCATCGAGCTACTGCCCGCGTTGCCAAAGGCCTGGCCCACGGGCTCGGTCACAGGACTCCGCGCGCGGGGCGGCTTCGAGGTGGACATCGAGTGGAAGGATGGCCGGCTCGTCTCGGCGACGGTCCGCTCCCAAGCCGGTCGTCCCTGTCGGCTCCGCTATGGACAGGTCACCGAGGAACTGGACCTGGCTCGCGGACAGGCCGCCACCTGGAACGGGCGCTGACAGCCTTCACCGAGTGCTATCGGTTGCGTAGAAGGACATTCCGATGAGAGCATCGCGAAGAGCCGTAGGGGGGGTTCGACGCAACCCTATTCTTGTTGACAGGTACTGCGTGCGACCCCGATAAGGGATTCCTTGTGAACGGCAAGGCGGTGAAGCTTAAGGGTGTCTGTCTGCAGCATGGCGCCGGCTGTCTCGGCGCCGTGCCGGGTGAGGTGCGCGTGACCGCCCGCGCCGAAGGGCTTGTCGAGACGCGCATCGAAGTCGAAGCCGGCGCGAGGCAGGTGGCACGATGAATTTCGGTGTGACCGACAGAAAGCAGGCGGAGATGGAGGCCCGCATGGCGGCACTTGGGCTCAGAGAAGACGATCTCGAAGAGAGGTTCATCCGTTCCTCCGGTCCCGGCGGGCAGAAGGTCAACAAGACATCGAGTTGTGTGGTCCTCAAGCACGTGCCGAGCGGACTGGAAGTGAAGATGCAGAAGGAGCGGTCTCAGCCTCTGAATCGATACCACGCGCGTAAGCGGCTCTGCGAATTGATGGAGGAACGAACCCTGGGGGCCGAGAGCCCGGCCGCACGGAAGGCCAAGAAAATCCGCAAGCAAAAACAGCGCCGCCGCCGACGCAGCAGCAGTCGCTAAGGCGGTTCCTCTTCTCTACGGAGGGCCATTGTTGGGGAGTACGGCTTCTGTTCCGTGCTGAGCGCCCTATGTATCAGCCCGATGGCCAGGATCAACAGACCGTATGTGGCGGTGAAGAGCAGCATCTTGGCCAGGCCCTCCGAGAAGCCGACGACTACGGGTATGCCGAGGAGCCCGCCCCAGAGCAGCTCGCGCTCGAAGGGCACGGGTCGATCCGACCATCCCCACCGTTCGACGAGCCGCATCGCCAGCCATCCGAGAAGGATGCCTATCGCCGCTCCCGCCAGCACGTCCGACGGGTAATGGGCCTTCGCTGTGACCCTGAGGATGCCGATGGCCACGGCGGCCGCCAACGCCAGCACCCGCAGGGGCCATCGCAGGGCCACCAGAATCGCCGTCGCGCACGCGAACACAACCGCCGTATCCCCTGAGGGGAACGACACGTAGTGTGAGAGCTTTTGGCTCGGCTGTCCGGTCTCCTGGGCCTTGAGGACTGCGCGGGGTCGCGGCCTCCCGACGGCGATCTTCAGCGGGTTCACGACGATGCCGACCAGGGTCAGGGCCAGAAGCCCGGCCAGGACGTGCTGACGCCGGCGCGAGATCGCAAACCACAACAGCAGCAGCCAGACCAGAAGCCAGGCCTTCCCGAGCCGCGTGAACAGCTCGCCCCAGAGACCGCTATGCCAGCTCACCTGCGTTCGAACCACCAGAGAAAGGACGCGTTGGTCGAGTACAATGCGTGCGACCAAAGCGGCGATTGCGAGCGCCGAAAGGACGATGACGAGCGTCTTGTTCATCCTACGGACAATGGATCCGATGTGCAGCGTCATCGTGCGCCACCTCGGTATAGGGCCACGACTTCGAGGGGCTTGCCCTTGGAGTAGTTGAACCCTTTGACCGTCGCGATTTCCGCCAGCGGCAGGTTGTCTTCACGTTCACGAATCGGAACGAGCCTGTCGGTGGGTATGATCAGGACGCCCGGTTCGGGCTGGGTCGCCCAGGCGAGCACGGCGTCGGTGCTGTCAAGGTACTCGATGCGCCGACCCAAATAGAAATTGAGCGTCGGTTCGCCGTATTTGTAGGCCGCGACCGGCACGTCCGGGCCCGTGTTCTCGTTGACCTCACGGGCAAGCGTCGGGGAGATCTTGACCTGTTCGATGGCCGGCAGCAGCCCGGCCTGAAGAGGAATCTGGAATGCGACCATTCCGAGGATCAGGATAACTGCGCTTCTCTGTGGTCGATCGGCAAGATGCTCGCGGATAGCCAGCGCGGCCATCGCCAGAATCACGATGCCGCCGGCAGCGCCCCAGGCTCGCATGCCGGGCACCGGCACGAACCACGGGCCGACAACCAACCCCAGTCCCACGGCGGCTGCGACAGGGCCGAAGAACCAGACGCCCCCGCGCAGCCAGTCCTTGTCCTTCGGCGCCAACGTTCCCGCCTTCGCAGCCATGATGACGCCCCCGCAGAGCAGCGCCAGGGCCGGCCAGATGAATACGATATAATGAGGCAGCTTCGTTGCCGCCAGGCTCATGAGAACGAATGGCGGTACGATCCAGCCCAGGAAGAAGCGGCGATCGGACGGACTGACCAGATGCCGACGCAACAGGGCCGACAGCGCGCCGGGCAGGTGCAGGGTCCACGGGAAGAAGCCGCCGATCACGACGGGAATGTAGTACGGCAGATACAGAAGGATGTTTCCGCCGTGGCTTTCCATGGGCTTGAGGGCTCGACCGATGACGTGACGCCCGACGAACTCGCGCAGGAACCCGCCTTCAGCAGCCATGCTGGCGGGAACGGCCCACGTACAGAAGATGATCGTTCCGATGAAGACGCTGGCGGCCATCAGGCCAAGGCCGCTCCTGCGGCGTTCCCGGTCGAACAGCGAGATAGCTCCGATTGCCAGGGCGGGCATCAGCCCCATCGGCCCCTTGGCCAGCATCGCCAGTCCCGTAGCCAGACCGACCGCAATCACGTGGACGGGACGGATCGGCTTCTGGCGGATGGACGCAAAGACGGCCATCGCCCCGATGGTGAACGGCAGGAGAACGGCGTCCGATGTGGCGGCCGCTCCGATCACGAGCATTTGGAGGGTAGAGGCCAGCATCACCATGGCCCACAGCCCGGCTTGCCGGCCCAATAACCTGCGCCCGATGCAGAAGGTTGCGCCGCACGTCAGCGCCGTGCCGATGACGCCGAATAGACGACAGGCCAGCTCGGTCGGTCCCAGCACGTGGATCGCCAGAGCCATCACCCAGTACGTCAGCACTGGCTTGTCGGGCCAGCTCTCGTCGTTGAAGGTGATCACCAGGTAGTCGCCCGATTCCAGCATCTCGACGGCGGCCCTCGCGAACCTCGGCTCATCACGATCCCAGAGCGTTGTGCGGCTGCTCAGCGACAGATAGACCCCGAATACCGCCAGTGCAACGAGCAACGGGCTCATCCTGGCAATACGCGAGGTTCGTTCTGCCTCGTTGGGACTTGAGACGCTATGGCCGACCAACGGCGATCTCCACGGGCTGCATCGGTTTCACTTGCGATTCCCGGCTTCGGTGGCATTGCCGGGCGGGTATTATTGCGGCCCTGCAGCGGTAATGCAAGCGGGAAGTGGCCGGGGCAGTCGTCTGCGCTGTGTCATGTGGATCTCCTATCGGACGCCACCACACCACAGACATACTACCTTATCCACTGCTTGCGAAAACCGGGAGCAGTATACCCCTTCGTTTCGCGAATGGCTGCTCCATTTCGCGTTTCCGCCATCTGGCCTTCTCGTTCAGTCGCAGGCCCATTGTGCCGATAGACCAATGAGTGTCTCGGATGAGCGACCTGCGACATCGATCCGTCCGAGAACAAAGGGCCCAAGGGGCTGTCGAGCGACGTTAGCGGCGAGGTCAAAGATGGACAGATGCCGTGACGACGCTCATACCGACAAGAGAGAGATCGTATGAAGAGTGAACGGGCACCTGCATCGCCCACAGCGTCCGCCAATGGGGAATTCCTCGTCTTCGGCGCCCCTGCGATAGAAGAGCCGGAGATCGAGGAGGTCGTTGCGAGCCTGCGCAGCGGCTGGCTGGGGACGGGGCCGAAGGTGGCGCAGTTTGAAGAGGATTTCAAACGCTACAAAGGCTTGCGGTACGCCATCGCGGTCAACTCCTGTACGGCGGCGCTGCACCTGAGTATGCTGGCGACGGGCCTTCAGCCCGGCGACGAGGTGATCACCACTCCCCTGACGTTCTGCGCCACCGTCAACGCGATCATCCATGCCGATCTGAAGCCAGTCCTTGCGGACGTCGATGCGGCTACGATGAATATCGATCCACAGGAGATCGTCACGAAGATCACCGAGAGAACGAGAGCCGTTGTGCCCGTTCATTTTGCCGGGCGGCCCTGCGAGATGGACGCCATCATGAGCATTGCTCGCCGCCATGGTCTAAAGGTGGTTGAGGATTGCGCCCACGCCATTGAGACGGAATACCGAGGACAGGCGGCCGGCACCTTTGGCGACTTTGGCTGTTTCAGCTTCTATTCGACCAAGAATATTGTCACGGGCGAGGGCGGCATGGTGATCACGAACGACGAGCAAGGCGCCGCTCGGATCAAGATGTTGGCCCTGCACGGGATGACGCACGATGCCTGGCGACGGTTCGGGGACAAAGGCTACAAACACTATCACGTCGTTGAGTGTGGCTTCAAGTACAATATGATGGACCTCCAGGCGGCCATGGGCATCCACCAGTTGCGCAGGGTCGAGCCCTATGCCTTGCGCCGCCAGGCCATTTGGGATCGCTACACCGAGGCGTTTTCGGACCTGCCGCTGGCGCTTCCTGCGCCGATCGACCCCGAGACCCGCCATGCGCACCATCTGTACACGGTGCTGGTTGACGAGCAGCGTTGCGGCATCAGCCGGGATGCTTTCTTGCAGGCGATGACCGCCAGGAGCATCGGGCTTGGGGTACACTATGTGAGTCTGCCCGACCATCCATTCTATCAGCAGAGTCTTGGCTGGCGGCCGGAACACTATCCACAAGCGATGCGGATCGGCAGACAGACAGTGAGTCTGCCCCTCTCCGCCAGGCTCAGCGACGACGACGTCGAGAGAGTCATTCGTGCAGTCAGGGAGGTGCTTGATGTGTAGAGTCATGCCCTGGTTGACCTACCGAGTCGCGTTGATGTGCCTTGTGGCGTACTACCACATCACGAGTCTTCCTCGAGTCCTCCGGCTCAGTCCGCCGTTGAACAGAGCCATTCTCAAGGCGTTCACCGATGACTGCATCCTCGTTGGGAAACGTCTCCCTGGACTTGTCGGCTCGCATCATACTCGAAGAGGGGGCCGGCATAGCGCCCGGCACCACCATCATGACGCACAACAACTGCAATGACTTCCTCGACAAACCGCTGGCCCATACCTGTGGCAAGAGGGATGTGCGCATCAAACGAGTCACCAAGGGCCGATCATGCACAAGCAAGTGGTTATTCACAACGTCACGACTTGGGTCCACCTGACCGAGAACTGGCTCTACACCCAGGCGAAATACCTCCCCGATGAGGTGGAAAGCCACATTGTCTGCAAATTCACCGCGAACCTCGACGTTCTTGAAATGCCGTATGTCCATTCCTGGAGCGATCAGTCCCTCTGTCGGCGCGCTCTGATTGTGCTCCGGGGGCTGCCGGTGCTGAGGACGCACCTCCGTCAGCAGGGGGCGCACCTGCTGGAGATTGCCAGACGGTACGACGCCTCGGTGGTCCACTCGCATTTCGGCTATGCCGGGTGGCACTACATGGATGCTGTGCTTCGGGCACGTCTCGGGCACGTTGTGACCTTCTACGGCGTCGATGTGAATCGCTTGCCCCAGGAGGACCCACGATGGAAGACGCGATATCGCCAGTTGTTCAGGAAGGTGGATCGTGTGCTGTGTGAGGGCCCCCATATGGCCGGGCTGATCGAACAGCTTGGCTGTCCGGAGCGGAAGATCGAAGTGCACCATCTCGGGATTCGAATCGACACGATTCCCTTCCGACCTCGTCGTCGCGATCCGGCCGAGCCGCTTCGCGTACTGATCGCGGCCTCGTTCCGAGAGAAGAAGGGGATCCCTGACGCCTTGGAGGTCTTGGGGCGGATCCGGGACGTCGTGCCGCTGGAAGTGACGATCATCGGGGACAGTGGATCCAGCGAGGAGGGCCGTCGAGAAAAGGGCCGGATCATGGCCGCCATCGAGAAGCACCGTTTGGGTTCGACGGTTCGGCTCCTTGGGTTTCAGCCCCACAGCGTGCTGCTCGAAGAGGCGTACCGCCATGACGTCTATCTCTGTCCCAGCTTCACAACCTCCAACGGCGACTGCGAGGGCGGGGCGCCGATCGGCATGATTGAAATGGCCGCTTCGGGCATGCCTGTGGTCAGCACAAGGCATTGTGATATTCCGGAGGTCTTCGGACCCGACGGTGGCAGTCTGCTGGCGGACGAGCGAGATGTGGATGGGCTCGCGAGACGCCTCTTGTGGCTGGCGGAGAATCCGGAAGACTGGGATCAAGTCGTCCGAGCCGCCAGAGATCGTGTCGAGCGCCAATACGATGCAGCCAGGCAGGGCGTCCGGCTCGCGGAGATCTACCGCAACGTCGTGCAACGTTAAACGGCCTGCCATCTGGCGCTGATGACACACACCGGGTCCGAGTCCGGCCTCTGGCAGGCTTCGCGGGGGGCTTGCCCTCGTTGGAACGACGGTCCGGCGGCGCGGATTTTGACTGACGAAGCCCATTTTGGTGGAATCCGCCTTGACAGGGCGATTGCGGGGCACTATACTCACCCGACTTGGCCGAAACGGCGGCGTAGCTCAGTTGGTTAGAGCGTGGGATTCATAAGCCTAAGGTCGGTGGTTCGAGTCCACCCGCCGCTAATGATGTTTGCTGTCGCCCAACGGGCGTTTCTTGACGAGTACCGCACGACGGCGTGTCTTTCGTGCCCCCTTCGTCTAGTGGCCTAGGATATCAGGTTCTCATCCTGGAGACAGGGGTTCGACTCCCCTAGGGGGTACTTTTTCGTTCTCTGCTGACGATTGATGATTGATCTTCCCCGCCCATGATTCAGCCCAACGGCAAGCTTGCGGCAGATTCTTCTGACGAGCAGTACATGCGCAGGGCGATTGATGCGGCGATGATCGCTGAGGAGAACGGGGATGTGCCGATTGGGGCGGTCATCGTCTACCGGAATCAGGTGATCGGGCGGGCCTGGAACCAGCGGGAGCAGCTCAACGACCCGACCGCTCACGCCGAGATCATCGCCCTGACCCAGGCGGCCAGCTCCATCGGAAGCTGGCGGCTGCACGGCTGCACGATCTACGTTACGCTTGAGCCGTGTCCGATGTGCGCCGGGGCGCTGGTGCTCGGCCGGCTGGATCGCCTCGTCTACGGCTGCCCCGACCCGAAGACCGGCGCCTGCGGCAGCCTCTACGACATCGTCCGCGATGAGCGCCTCAACCACCGCCTGGAAGTCACCTCCGGCGTCCTGGCCGACGACTGCGCGGCTTTGCTCCAGGCCTTCTTCCGCCAACGCCGCAACAGCGACGGCGGTCCCGCCGTTTCCTGAAGATCGGCTTGCAGCCCATGCGGGGATATCCCCCATCTCTTTAGAGGATTCTCCGGACAGCGGAGAGCAAACTCGTTCTCCACCGCTTCGTATCGATACACAAGGGCAGCTTGTGTGCCGGATACCCGAGAAGTCCCATGTGAGAAGCGGCATGTTTGGAAAGAAGATTCATCTATTCACACTGTTCGGATTTGACGTTGGCATTGATCTGACGTGGATTCTGCTGGCGCTGCTGGTGACTTGGTCGTTGGCGACGGGGTTGTTTCCCCACTACCTCCCAGGCATGCCGTCATCGATCTACTGGTGGATGGGCATGGGAGGGGCGCTGGGGTTGTTCGTTTCGATCGTGTTCCACGAGTTCTGCCATTCGCTTGTGGCGCGCCGGTTTGGGTTGCCGATGCGGTGGAGGCGTTGTCCACGACGAACCGGACCGGCAACAGTCGCCTCCTGGTTGTCGATGGGAACCGTCTGGTGGGCATCGTCACGCGTCAGGATTCGCTCAGGTTCCTCGCTCTCAAGATCGATCTTGAAGACAGACAGAGTGCAGCCGAAACAGTTTTTGGAGTTCTTTCCATGAATGCAGAAACGACGTGTATGCGTTGTGGCGGCGCCAATCTGGAATCGGGAGCGCTTCGCTCGACGGGAGCGATGCACTTCCGGCCCCAGGGCGCCAAGTTCCTGAAGCTGAAGACCGCCGATGTAGACGTGGATGCACGTTTGTGTCTGGACTGCGGAACGATTGCTCTGGGCTGCGACGCCCAGAAGGTCAAGTCGCTGATCGGGAAGGAATAGGGTGCGGCCGGCGCATCACGACAATGGTGAAAGGACGGGCTTGATCGTGAAGATGCATCGCAAGGTGGTTGTCATCGGAGCCGGATCGGTGGGGACGACGTACATCTACGCGCTGTTGCCGACGGGGCTGGCCAGCGAGATCGCTCTGATCGACCTCGACGCCAAACGGGTCGAAGGCGAGATCATGGACCTCTCGCACGGCCTGCCGTTTATCTCCCCGGTATCCGTCAAGGCGGGCACGTACGACGATTGCACCAATGCCCATCTGATCGTCGTCACCGCCGGCGCCAAGCAGACGCCGGGGCAGTCGCGCAGCGAGCTGATCCAGAAGAACGCCGAAATCGTTCGGTCGATCTGCGAGCAGATTCGCCGTTCCGGCTCGACGGCGGTGGTCGTCATGGTGACCAATCCGGTCGATACGCTTACCCAGATTGCCCAGAAACACCTGGAACTGCCGCGCGGCCGCGTGATCGGGTCGGGCACCGTATTGGACAGCGCCCGGTTCAAATACATGCTGAGCCGGCATTGCGGCATCGATGCCAGGAACGTCCACGCCTACGTCCTGGGCGAGCACGGCGACAGTGAGGTGCCCGCCTGGAGCATGACACATATCGCGGGCATTCCAATCCGCGAGTACTGCGAAATCTGCAACGTCTGCGACTACCCCAGGCATCACGAAGAGATTGCCCGCGAAGTCCGCGATTCGGCGTATCACATCATCGACTACAAGGGCTCGACGTTCTACGGGATCGGGCTCTCGCTGCTGCGGATTTCCGGCGCCATCCTCCGCGACGAGCACAGCGTGCTGACCGTATCGACCTTGCTGCAAGGGGAGTACGGCCTGAAGGACATCTGCTTGAGCGTTCCCTGCATCGTGGCCGAGAGCGGCGTCGAGCGGATCGTTGCCGCCCGTCTGCCACCGGCCGAGCAGAAGGGCCTGGAACGGTCGGCCGAGGTACTGCGCGGTGTCCTCCAAAGTACATCGGTTTAGACGGCCAACCCGCGGTGTGCCGCGGTTCTCGATAATGCCCCCGGGTCTTGATCGCCGGGGGCTTTTGCGTTGGCGGGCCGAATCCGCTATCTTATGGAGGTCTTCTGACGCAGGTCGCCTCAGAAGTGGTCCTGTGGTCTGGCATATGGAAGGAAGGCTCATGATGGCTGTCCGAGCGATGTGGATCGTGGCGATGGTAGCCGGGCTGCTGGGCGGGGCGGCCGGAGCCGGCAATGTGCCGCTGCGGCCGCTTCTGGTCGTTGAGCCGAGCGAGGAATACCCGCGTCATTCCGAGGGCGACATCATCGAGCTGAAGGATGGCCGGCTCGGTCTGATCTATACACGGTTCACCGGCGGCAGCGGCGACCACGCCACCGCCGATCTGGTCATGCGTACCTCGACCGATGAAGGCGAGACCTGGACCGGGCCACAGACTGTGGTCCGGCGAACGGGCGGGCTGAACGTCATGTCCGTCTCGCTGTTGCGGCTGACCGGCGGCCAGATCGCCCTGTTCTACTTGCGCAAGACCTCCGAGGAAGACTGCCGCCCGGTCATGAGCGTTTCGACGGATGAAGGGCGAACCTGGAGCGAGCCGACCGTCTGCATTACCGATGAGGTCGGCTATTACGTGCTGAACAACGACCGTGCCGTCCAACTGACATCCGGTCGGCTGGTACTGCCCGTCGCGTGGCATCAGGGCCCGGGCCGGCCGCGAGACAGCGCCGGTGTGGTCATGTGCTATCTATCCGACGACGACGGCCGATCGTGGCGGCGCAGCAAGGACTCGTTCAAAGGCTACGATCCCGATGGCAATCGCATCATCGTGCAGGAGCCGGGCATCGTCGAGTTGACCGACGGGCGGCTGATGATGTTCATACGAACCAATGCCGGCAGCCAATACATCTGCCACTCGACCGATGGCGGCGACACGTGGTCGAAGCCCCGGCCCTCCGAACTGGCCTCACCGCTGAGCCCGGCCTCCATCAAGCGCATTCCCTGGACGGGCGATCTGGTCTGCGTGTGGAACGATCATTCCTGGCGTCACCCGTACCCGGCCGGCCGACGCACGCCCCTGTGCGTGGCCATCAGCAGCGACGAAGGTGAAACCTGGGGGCTCTCGCGCATCATCGAGGCCGATCCCGACGGCTGGTATTGCTATACGGCGATCGCGTTCGTGAAGGATCGGGTGCTCCTGGCCTACTGTGCCGGCGACAAGCAGGTCGGTGGACTGAACCGCCTGAAGGTTCTCGCGATCTCCAAAGATTGGCTGACATCGCGATGAACGCGTGGTCTGATACGACAATGCCGAGCGCCACTGGAATCAAGACGTTCCACATGGAGACTGAATTGTGAAATGGATCGGCAAGCGCTTCGTTCATGGATTGATAGCGATTCTTCCCATCGCACTGACGCTCTATCTGATCTACTGGCTGGCCACGTCGGCCGAATCCATTCTCGGCGCGGTCATCCGGTACGTGATCGGCGATGCCTACGTTCCCGGTCTCGGCGTGCTGTTCGGATTCCTCATCACGCTGGGCATTGGCGTGCTCCTTCAGCTCTGGCTGTTTCGCAAGGTCTTTTCGCTGGGCGAAGCCCTGCTACAGAAGATCCCCGGCATCAAATCGCTGTACGGCTCCATTCGCGATCTGGTCGGCTTCTTCGACTCTTCAAAAGAGAAGGACTTTGACAAGAC
Organism: uncultured Pirellulales bacterium; assembly: GCA_964610435.1. GTDB lineage: Bacteria > Planctomycetota > Phycisphaerae > Sedimentisphaerales > Anaerobacaceae > Anaerobaca. The sequence goes on from CAZSXM010000026.1 coordinate 62,211, forward strand.
CGTCATGGTTGCTATCGGCGACGAGAACACCCGTCTGATGGGCCTGGTGACAAGGGAGAGTTTCGACGACCTGCCCGAGGGCATCGGCGACGACCAAACGGTGGCCGTTTACCTGCCGATGAGCTACCAGTTGGGTGGCTTCACGATCATGGTTCCCAAAGACAAGATCCATCCGGTCGATATGACGGTCGATCGGGCGATGCAGTTCGTGCTGACCGCCGGCGTCTCAGCCGAAGGCAAGGCCAATAAGAGGCCGGCTCAGTAACACCGGCCGGCGATCCGTTGATTCCGAGAGTGGGTCTGTAAGCCGAGTTCTGTGCCCGTCTGACGATGGGCGGCGATCATTTATCTGGACCGGCCGTTGCCGACCGGCTCTCCCGCCGAAGCGGGAAGCGACCTACCCACCGGCCGATCCGCCTGCGGCGGACTCGCACGCGGGCCACGTGCGGCCGAAGCCGACCGGCTGCTTGGTCTTGCAGGCGGTGGGGTTTACCCTGCCGACGACGTCGCCGCCGTCGCGGTGCGCTCTTACCGCACCTTTTCACCTTTGCCTGTGCCCCGAAGGGCCATCGGCCGTGTCGTTTCTGTGGCACTTTCCCTGGGGTCGCCCCCGGTGGCCGTTAGCCACCACCGTGCCCTGTCCTGCTCGGACTTTCCTCCCTGCCTCGCACGAAACGAGGCAGAGCGACCGCCCAACCCACTCTCGGAATCGACGGGTTCCTGTTGATGATCCATTGCTGATGATTCAGCCCAAGACGTGGTTCTATTGTATCGACTTGCCCCAGCCTTTTCCAGCCAAAGCTCGCATCGACCTCGAAGCAGGTGCACTCAGTTGGCCTTGACGATCTCGATATGCTTCCTGAAGTGCCCATCGTCCGTCTCCGCGTGGTCCACCCGGTAGTGGACGCCTCGGCTCTCCTTGCGAAGCTGGGCCGCACAGGTGACCAGCAGCGAGGCCGTCAGCATGTTCTGGCACTCCCAACCCTCAGGAGAATCGAAGATCTTGTCCATCACGTAGCGGTGCCAGAATCGGATAATCTCCTCAGCCTCGGTCAGCGGCTGCGCGGTGCGTGTGATGCCCACGTTGCGCCACATCAGGGCGCGAAGGCTGTTGCGTACATCGGGCACGTCGAGCTGACTGCGATCCGAGTGCGGAATCCGATACTTGATCAACGGGTGTTTCAGGCTTGTGGCGACATCGGCCCGCGCCTTCTGCACCACCTCGCGTCCGGCGATCGTCCCGAAGACCAGCCCCTCCAGAAGCGAGTTGCTGCCGAGGCGGTTGGCGCCGTGCAGGCCCGTCGAGGCGACCTCGCCGCAGGCGTAGAGATTCTCGATGCTCGTCCGCGCGAGTGCGTCGGTCAGCACGCCGCCGATCATGTAATGCGCGCTGGGACGCACCGGGATCAGATCGTGGCTTACGTCGATGTCGAAGCTCTCGCACAGGTCGCTGATCATCGGGAAACGCCGGGCGAAATACTCCTTGTTCAGGTGGCGTACATCGAGGAAGACGTGCGTCGATTCGGTCTTACGCATCTGAGCCAGGATCGCACGACTCACCACGTCTCGCGGCGCCAGCTCGCCCGCCTCGTCGTACTCGCTCATGAAGCGATGCCCGTTCACGTCGAGCAGGATCGCCCCTTCGCCCCGCAGGGTCTCGGTGATCAGCGCCCGGGAGGCGCCGGCGATATACAGCGTCGTCGGGTGAAACTGCACGAACTCCATGTCGCGCAGCACCGCGCCGGCCCGATAGGCCATCGCAATCCCATCGGCGGTTGCCCCGGACGGGTTCGTCGTCTCGCGGTACAATTGCCCGCCGCCGCCGCTGGCCAGAATCGTATTGGCCGCCCAGAGAATCTGAAGTCCATGCTGCCGGTCATACCCGATGATGCCAACGCATCGCTGGTTCTCATCGGTCAGCACATCGACGGTATAGAAGTTCTCGATGACCTTGATGTTGGATGTGCTGCGAACCTTTTCGATCAGCGCCTCGGCGATGGCCCGGCCGGTTTCGTCGCCGTGGGCATGCACGATCCGAGCGCGGGAGTGGCCCCCTTCGAGCGTGATGTCGACCTGGCCGTCGACGAGGTCGAACGCCGTGCCCCACTCCTGCAATTGGCGAATCAGCTCCGGGCCCTGATGCACCACGAGCTTGACGGTCTTCTCGTCGCAGATGCCGCCTCCGGTCTTGAACGTATCGGCGATGTGCGCCTCGAAGGTGTCGTCCTTGGCGAGCACCGAGGCGATGCCCCCCTGGGCCTTCCAGGTGTTGCTCTCTTCCAGGGTCCCTTTGCAGACGACCACAATGTTGCGATGGTCGGCGGCCTCGATCGCGGCCCGCAGGCCGGCCAGACCAGCCCCGACAATCACACAGTCGGCGAAAAGCTGATTGGTCGAGATCGAGTCCACGTCGACGAGATACCGCCTGGGCTCGCCGAAGCGAACTCGCTCGGCTTGGGTCGTGCCCTCATTTCTGCTACGTTGCTTCATGATCCAATGACCTTCCACAATCGGCGGCCGCAGCGAGCGACAGCAGGAACAAACACCCTCACCGGCAAAGGCTGCTCATCATACCGAAAACCCCCGGTCCTGCAAGCCTGCAAGAAGAGAAGACCGCTGCACGGGTGCACTGCACGTTTGTGGGTAGAATAATCGGGCCCTTCTTGTAGGATCGAA
>CAZSXM010000027.1:0-62103 GCA_964610435.1 uncultured Pirellulales bacterium
GATCCTACAAGAAGGGCCCGATTATTCTACCCACAAACGTGCAGTGCACCCCCCCGGCCGGGGGGTTTGAATCGGGGCTTTTCTTCTGTGGGGGTCGAGCGTATAATCTTCGATTTGTTACGCCAATGGATCGAGCCGGGCGATGGAAACGGCGCAGGAACGAACGATGGGTTACTTTCGAGACAACGTGGAACGGGTGGCGGGGTATACGCCTGGGTTTCAGCCCAGGGCGACGGACGTGGTCAAGCTGAACACCAACGAGAACCCGTATCCACCGTCGCCTGCGGTGATGAAGGCGCTGGCGGGGATCGGGCCGGAGCAGCTTCGGCGCTATCCCGATCCGGCGGGGAACACCTTCCGCGAGGCGGCCGCACGCGTCCACGGGGTGACACCCGAGAACATCATGTGCTGCAACGGCGGCGACGACCTGCTGTCGATTGCGATTCGGGCCTTCTGCGAGGCCGGTCGGCCTCTGGCGTATCCGGTGCCCACGTACACGCTCTATCCGGTCCTGGCCGCCCTGGAAGACTGCCCAACGATCGAGGTCCCGTTCGACGAGCAGTTCAATCTTCCGCCGGCCCTGGTCAAGAGCGGCGCGGCACTGACGATCGTGTGCAACCCCAACGCGCCGAGCGGGACCTGCGTGCCCGTCGAAGAACTGGCGTCGTTGGCCGACGAACTGACGGGCGTCCTGCTGATCGACGAAGCGTATGTGGACTTTGCCGACCGCGACGGCATCGAACTGGTGCGGGAGTTCGACAACGTGATCCTGCTGCGGTCGCTGAGCAAGGGCTATTCTCTGGCGGGGCTGCGTTTCGGGTACGCCATCGCCGACGCCGAACTCATCGCAGGTTTGATGAAGGTCAAGGACTCGTACAACGTCGATGCCGTCGCCATCGCACTGGCCACGGCGGCGATCGAGGACCAGGACTACTTCAAGGCGAACGTTGCGAAAGTCCGCGCGGACCGGGTCGTTCTGACCGAGCGACTGATCGCGCTGGGTTTTGGCGTCCTGGACAGCGCGACGAATTTCGTTTTGGCGACCGTGAAGGCAGGTTCGGCGGCCTCGATTCAGGAGGAGCTGGCGAAGCGGAACATCTACGTTCGCTATTTCGATGTCCCCGGACTGGACGACAAACTGCGCATCTCGGTCGGCACGAAACAGCAGAACGACAAGCTGCTGGCCGCGTTAAAGGAAGTCACGGCATGAAGCGACAGATGACGAATCAAAATGCAAAAAGCAAAGAGCACGATTGTGGAATCCCGATGGTCATCGGGATCGCTTCCTCAATTTGGATCTTTGATTTTTGATCTTTGCATTTTCGAGGCCGGCGGCCTCGGCAATTGGGGTGCTTATGATGGAACCACGGACTGCACAGATTCATCGCAAGACGAACGAGACAGACATCACGTGCCAGTTGAACCTCGACGGGTTGGGCCGGTATGAGATCGACACGGGCGTCGGTTTTCTCGACCACATGCTGACGCACGTCAGCAAGCACAGCCGGATCGACCTGACCGTCAAGGCCAAAGGCGATCTGCACATCGACGCACACCACACGGTCGAGGACGTCGGCATCTGCCTGGGCCAGGGCCTGCTCGAGGCGCTGAGCGAGAAGAAAGGGATCGCCCGCTACGGGCACAGTTCCGTTCCGATGGAAGACGCGCTGGCGAATATCGCGCTGGACCTGTCGGGCCGGCCGTTCTGCGTCTATAGCGCCGAGTACCGATGCGAGAAGATCGGCGATTTCGACGTCGAGTGCATCGAGGAGATGCTGCGGGCGTTCTCGAATGCGGGCAAGTTCAACCTGCACGTGAACGTCCCGTACGGCACGAACGGCCATCACATCGCCGAGGCCATCTTCAAAGGGCTGGGCCAGGCGCTGGCGGCGGCCGTGCGCATTGTCGGCACCGACGTCCCCAGTACGAAGGGGCAACTGTGATCGGGGAACTGACACCGGCGGAGTACCGGATCGGGATCGGCACGGACATCCACCGGCTCGTGCCGGACCGGCGGCTGATGCTCGGGGGCGTTTACATCCCCTATCCGGCGGGCCTGCTGGGCCACAGCGACGGCGACGTCGCGCTGCACGCGGTCACCGACGCCCTGCTCGGCGCCGCCGGGCTCGGCGATATCGGTACGCTCTTTCCCGACACCGACGCCCAGTGGAAGGACGCCGACAGCAAGGAGTTCATCTACGCCGTTCGCGAACTGCTCGAAAAGAAGGGCTGGGAGGTCGTCAACGTGGACCTGACGATCCACACGGAGGCCCCGAAGCTCGGGCCGCTCAAGGGCCAGATACGCCGGTGCATCGCCGGCCTGCTGGGCATCGATTTCAGCGCGACCAACGTCAAGGCCAAGACCAACGAAGGGCTCGGCGAGATCGGCGCCGGCGACGCCATGGCCGCCACCGCCATCGCCCTGCTCCGCAAGAAACCCAAACGCGGGCTATAAGAGACCACATCGGCCATCCCCAAGCCTCCGCTTTGCTGCGGCTTGAGGCTGCCGCGCGCCCGTCGCGCGGGTAGAAGTTGATCAGATTCTGACAGAGGATGTCGTAGGTCGTGCGTCCTCGCACGACTCTTCATGGCGAGCGAGGACGCTCGCCCTACGCATATGCCTGCGACAGAGCCTCTGCCCAGAAAACCGTCGGGTAGGGTGTGCCCCGCACACCGATTCGTTCGGACTCGCGGACTGTCAGAGAAGGTCGGTGAGGAGAATCGTCGCGATGTACACTGCGATCATGGCGACAAGCAGGGCGCAGAGGGCCGTCGCGAGCAACCTTCTGAAGCTGGTGTTCATCCGCCAGACGGCAAAGCGGTTTTCGCAGTCGGGCATCAGGTCATCGGCTGAAAACCGCATGCTCGCATCCCTGGGAATCTCGCATGGCTTGAAGACCTTGATGTCGTCTTCAGAAGGCCGCTTGCCCGCCTCTGTGCGAATCTCGCTTGGCTTGAGGACCTCGATGTCGTCTTCATCAGGCCATGTGTCACGGACGGTGACCCCTTCCAGGCAAGAGAGATATCCACCGTTCGTCCAGAGATGAAAGATGATCAAACCCTTCGGGTCCGATTTCGGGCGGGCGACGCCGGTGTGGAATAGCGCAACGCGCAGTTCCTGGCTGTTCGGTATGAGAGGTATGGACGAGGGCACGGAGATCTTGGTGTAGAAGCCCACGCCCGCGTAGTCCCGCTCCAGGGCTGTGGCGGCAGCGAACTGCTCGCGCACCACCTCCATCCCATCCACCGGTTTGGACAGGATCGCCTCGATGGCCGCTCTCTCCAGCCTGCTGAACTCCATGTCGGGCCTTTCTCTGTGCGGAAGAGCCGCACGGCGCCACAACGGCATGCTGCACGTGTCCATCGTACCCGGCCATCCCGCGCGTCGCAAGTCTCCGGCGTCCGGTCCGTCGCGGACCGGCCAGGCTGCAGGGAGACGAATCACGCCCGCATCACAGTTGACCAAGTCCGGCTCCGCTCTTAGAATACGCCCATGTCAACCCGGACGACGACACTCTCGGATGCGTTGCGTAGCCAGATCGGCGAGGCGCTAAGGCCCGTGCACCGCGAGTTCGTCGAGAGGCAGAGCCGCTTCGCCCGCCAGATCATGGGCGAGGGGGTCCGGCTCTTATGAGGAAGGCAACAACAGAGTGGCTCAAGTCGGCAGCGATGGCCCTCGACAGCGTGGCCCAGATCGTCCATCTGGAGCACCTGACCCCTGTCGCCGCCTTTCATGCGCAGCAGTGCGTGGAAGACACCGAGGAGTCCTATCGAATCGTCAAGAACATCTATGACCGGATACAGGAACTCTATGGCTCTACAGCTTCACAATAGTCTGACGAGGCGGAAGGAGGAGTTTCGGCCGCTGGAAGAAGATCGGGTGGGGATCTATGTCTGCGGTCCGACGGTGTATGGGCACGCGCACCTGGGGCACGCGAAGAGCTACGTCAGCTTCGACGTGCTGGTCCGCTATCTGCGCTACCTCGGCTACAACGTCACGTACGTGCAGAACATCACCGACGTGGGCCATCTGACCGACGACGCGGACGAGGGCGAGGACAAGATCGCCAAGGCGGCGGCAAAGGAGCGGGTCCATCCGATGGCGCTGGCCGAGCTATATACGCGCAGCTTCTTCGAGGACATGGACCGGCTCTGCTGCGTGCGGCCGGACATCAGCCCGCGCGCCAGCGGCCACGTCATCGAGCAGATCGAGCTGGTCCGCACGCTGCTGAAGAAGGGCTACGCGTATGAGGTCAACGGATCGGTCTACTTCGACGTGGCGCGTTTCAAAGCGTACGGCAAGCTGTCCGGGCGCAATATCGAGGAGATGATCGCCGGGGCCCGCATCGAGCCGTCGCCCGACAAGCGCAACCCCGTCGATTTCGCCCTGTGGAAGCGGGCCGAGCCCAACCACATCATGCAGTGGCCCAGCCCCTGGGGGATGGGCTATCCCGGCTGGCATCTCGAATGCTCGGTGATGGCGATGAAGTACCTCGGCAGGACCATCGACATCCACGGCGGCGGACTGGAGAACCAGTTCCCGCACCACGAGTGCGAGATCGCCCAGTCCGAGGCCGCCAACGACGCCCCCTTCGTCCGCTTCTGGCTGCACAACAACATGGTGACGGTGGACGGGCAGAAGATGGGCAAGAGCCTGAACAACTTCATCACGCTCAAGCAGGCCTTCGCCGGCGACCACGAGCGGCTCACCAAGGCGTACGAGCCGCTGGCCATTCGCCAGCTCATCCTCCAGAGCCACTACCGCAGCCCGCTGGACTTCTCCGACGCCGCCCTGCACGCCGCCGACAGCGGCTACCAGAAGATCGCCGAGGCCGTGACGAGCCTGCGCAAGCAGCTCAAGACGGCGCCCGAGGGCGCGATGGACTCGGGCGTGGCCGGTCAGCTCGACGCGCTGAAGGCGAAGTTCGAAGAGGCCATGAACGACGACCTCAACACGTCGGTGGCCCTGTCGGTCCTGTTCGATCTGGTTCGGCTGACGAACACGCTGGCCAGCTCCGCAACGCGTGAAACGCTTGGCGCCGTGGACGGCCTGTTCACCCGGCTCGGCGGCGACGTGCTGGGCGTGGTCAAGGATGAATATCAAGAGCAGACCGCAACGGAAGCGATCCAAAGGCTTGAGTTGGCCCTTGGGGTTGCAATAGAGTTGAGAAACGAAGCCCGGAGGGAGAAGGAGTACCGGCGCGCCGACAGAATCCGTGAGAGTTTAGCTTTCTGTGGAATAGCATTGGAGGACAGCCCCAAAGGCACTGAGTGGAGATTCATATGAGGACCGTTGGCCTGGATCTGCAGGTCTGTGGCGATGGCCGTTCTGAGGACGACGGCAACCGGGGACGCCGTCCCCGGGCCCCTGGCATTTTGCGCTTTGGGCCAGCAGCATGGTTCAGAAGCAAGGCGATACCGCCGAAACGACGGCATCGCCCATGCCACTGGACTGCTGCGGCGCTCGGGTTGCTTGCCAGCAGAGCCCTATCCTCCGCGGCAGTGCTCCCAGAGTACGTGCAATGGCTGTTGACGACAAGGGGTAAATCCAGCGCATATCTCATGCTATTGGCCCAAAGCGCAAAATGCCGGGGGCTTGGGGGCAGAGCCCCCAAGAATGACAGGAGCACAATTCGGAGCACGAAATGAGGATCCTCGGGATCGATCCCGGCTTGCAGTGCTGCGGCTACGCCTGCATCGACACGGACGGCGACCGGGACAGCGTCGTCGAGGCGGGCGTGCTGCGCACCGACGGCGAGCTGGCCATCGAGCGCCGGCTGAACCAGATCGCCGAGGACATCGAGACGCTGCTGAACCGATTCCGGCCGGAGGTCGTCGCGGTCGAGCAATTGTACGCCCACTATGCCCACCCGCGCACGGCGATCCTGATGGGCCACGCGCGAGGCGTGATCCTGCAGAAGAGCGCCGCGGCCGGCGTCGAGGTCAAAAGCTTCAGCGCCACGCGGATCAAGAAGTCGCTGACGGGCAACGGACGGGCCTCGAAGGAGCAGATGCAGCGGACGATTCAGACCGTGATGGCCCTGCCCGAGCTGCCCACACCGGCCGACGTGGCCGATGCGATGGCAATTGCGCTGTGCTGCGGCAATGCGCTGGCGCGGGAAAGAAGATAGGACCGATGCGACTATGATTGCCAGGATTGAAGGGAAGCTGCTGAAGGTGGACACCGAGACGGCGCTGGTGCAGGTCGGACCGATCGCCTACGAGGTGATGCTGCCGGGCTATTGCATCGGTGTTCTGTCCGAGCAGATCGGCGCCGACGTCGTCCTGTGCACGATGGAATACTACGAAGGCACGCTCGGCGGTGGCAATCTCATCCCGCGCATGATCGGGTTCCTCAGCTCGGGCGAGCGGGACTTCTTCACCAAGTTCATCAGCGTCAAGGGAATGGGCATCAAGAAAGGTCTGCGCGCCCTGAGCATCCCCATCGGCGCCATCGCCGACGCCATCGAGAACGGCGACGAGAAGATGCTGACCGCCCTGCCCGGCGTCGGCAAGCGGATGGCCCAGCAGATCGTCGCCGAGTTGAGGGGCAAACTGCTCTCGTTTGCCACCGGCACCGAGCCGACCGAAGCCCGGCCCACGCTCAGGCCCTTCCAGAGCGAGGCCCTCGAGATCCTCGTCGCCTGGGGCGAGAAGCGCAACGAAGCGATGGAGCTGATCGAACTGGCCTGCCAGCGTCACCCCGACGTCGCCACCGCTGAAGCGCTCGTGCCCCTCGTCTACCGCCTCAAACAGGGCATCGAGATCTGACGAGCCGCGTCAAGCCATCCCCATTCGCCTATGGCGGATGAGGCTGCCACCCGCCGACACTCGGATTTCGGATTTGGCGACACGGGATGCGGTTTCGCCTTGACCGCACGGCCGGCCACGGGATACCATGTGCGGCGCGATGTGACTGCGGAACGCGTGTTCCGCGACCTTGAACGTCATAGGAGGATGCCATGAGAGCCATGCGATTTGCCGTCGTCCTGATTGCCGCCCTGGCCTGCGCCGCGCCGGGGGCCGACTACTTCCCCCTGAAAGAGGGCAACCAGTGGTCCTACGCCATGTCCACCGGTGTGGAGATGACCGTCACCGTGGTGGGCCACGCCCAGGTCGGCGCGGTCCGCTGCGCCGTGGTCGAGACCCGCATGGGCTGGCAGACCCAGCGAGAGTACATGGCGGCCGACGCCGAGGGCGTCAAGACCTACATGACCCAGGCTCAGGGCCAGGAGATGCGTTACGATCCGCCGGTCCTGCGGGTCAAGCTGCCCGTCCAGGAGGGTCAGACCTGGACCAGCACCGTCGACCAGGCCGGCATGTCGATCACCACGACGAGCCGGTGGCTGGGCAGCGAGCGGATCCAGACGCCGGCGGGGACATTCGACTGCGTCAGGGTGCAGTCGAGCGTGGCCGTTCCCGGCCAGCCGCCGATGGTGTCGATCAGCTACTACGCCGACGGGATCGGCGGTGTGCGCCAGACGATGCAGGCGGGCGGCCAGGAGATCAGCGCGGTTCTGACGGCGACCAACGTCCGGCCGGCGCGAGCGGCGGCGCCGGCAAGGTCCGCCGAGGTGGCAGGCAAGACGAAGTGCCAGCAGTGCGGCACGTTGGCCGAAGTGGGGGCGAAGTTCTGCCCGGCGTGCGGCGCCAAACTCGTTCAGCCGGCCCCTGTCACGGCGTGCCCGCAGTGCAACGCAAAGCTGCCGGCCGGGGCGAGGTTCTGCCCCGAATGCGGACACCGGATCTCCGCGACGACTCCGGGACCCCAGACGACCGAGCCCGGTGCGTCGCCGACCGAAACGACAGCGGCCCTCGAACGGTACCAGTCACCGGATGGGAAGGTCGTGCTCTACAAACCCGCCGACTGGACCGTGGAACAGGAGCCCCTGGGCGAGGGCGCCTTTGCCCTGTCGGTGATGGAGCCCGAGGAGAAGGCCGCCGTTATCTTCGTGACCTTCCCGACCGACGAGGAGATTCCGGATTCCGTCGTGCTGGCGGCCCGGTGTCTCACGGTCCTGGCGCAGGAGATCCCGAGTCTCCAGGCCACCAACGTCAACTCCACAGCCGAACGGGACCGTACGATCGCCGAGATCACCTTGATCGACGACGGGGAAAAGGGCGTCGGCCGCGGCTATTTCTTCCACACGCAGCGGACCGGCACCGTCTACCTTCTCCTGGCCCGCGAGTCCTTGTGGGACGAGCTTCGCCCGACACTGACCACGGTGGCCGCCAACCTCGCCTTCGCACCGGAGGGGGTGGCGACCATCGCGGAGCGCGCGCGGCAGTTCGGCGAACAGGCGCCGAGGCCGCAAGGCGGTCAGGTGCTCTCGCCGACGGCCATGATCCAGCAGGCCTCTCAACGGCCCGGCCGGCAGGTGCCGCTGCGTCCGGCGGCCCTGTCCGATCAGTCCTTGACCCTGCAGATCCCGCAGGGCTGGAGTCTTCAGGGCCAGAAGGTTCAGTTCACGACCTTCGACAACCCGCAGACCAAACAGCGCGGGGTCGGATCGGGCAGCCACACGATCATCCCCACCCAGTTCCCCGTGCCCGGCACGATCAACGCGCCGTACCAGCCGCCGTTGCAGGCGCTGGGGCTGGTCCTCGAGCTCGGCCAGATCGGGACCGACCTGCAACTGCTGGGCGAGTGTCCCACCGAGCAGGCGATTCCGGAGGTTGCAGACTCGATCCGCCAATTGCGGGCACAGGGTCTGCAAGTCGATGCTCGGCTCATGCACATCCGGTTCCGGAGCATCGCAACCGGTGCGACGCTTCGCGGCCTGTTCGCCGTCCAGTGCATCGCCATGCCGATGAGCCCGGTCTGGCAGGTGCTGGCCGACGGCAACTGGGCGCCGGACAACGAATACGACGAGTGGCTGCCGCTGTATTTGCGGATCGGCAAGACCACGCAGGTCAACCAGCAGTGGTTCGGCGGCGAGATGCAGAGCCGCTACGCCCGGCAGCAGCAGCTCAACCGCAACCTGCAGAACTCCATCGCCGAAAGCAATCAGGCGTTCGATCAGTACATGGACACCCTTCGCGACGCCGACCGCAGCCGCGATTACATCAGCCACATGTGGAGCCAGACCACGCTCGGGCAAGGGACCTGGGTGGCCGAGAATGAAGGGGCCAGCGTCTATCGGACGGACTCGTGGGGGATCGAGGGGCCCGGGGGACGGATCGACCATCCGGCGTTCAACACCACCAACTTCACCGGGCAGGACTACGGATTGGAACTGATCGACACCCGCGCCGAATACGAGAAGTACATCGCCAATCGGTAGGGGCGAATGGCGATTCGCCCCTTGAAATCTGCGGCTGGTCGTGTAAGCTCTCGCTATGGCAATCGGAAGAGTTATCAGTGGACAGCCCCTCAACGAGGCGGAGGAGGTCTTTACCAGCAGTCTGCGGCCTCAGCGTCTGGACGAGTGCATCGGCCAGCCCAACATTCGCGAGAAGATCGCCATTGCGATCCAGGCGGCCCGGCAGCGGTCGGAGCCCTTGGAGCACGTGCTGTTCTACGGCCCGCCGGGGCTGGGCAAGACGACCCTGGCCCACGTGGTGGCCAACGAGATGGGGGCGAAGATCCGCTGCTCGTCCGGCCCGGCTCTCGTCAAGGCCGGCGACGTCATGGGCCTGCTCAGCAGCGTCAACACCGGCGACGTCCTGTTCATCGACGAGATTCACCGGCTCAGCACGCCGGTCGAGGAGTTCATCTATCCGGCGATGGAGGACTTCAAGGTCGATTACACCGTCGATAGCGGGCTGCACGCCAAGACGATCAACTTCCCGCTGAAACGTTTCACTCTGGTCGGCGCCACGACGCGGGCGGGTCTGCTCAGCGCGCCGTTGCGCAGCCGGTTCGGGATGCTGTACCACCTCGATTTCTACAGCACCGACGAACTGACCGAGATCCTCGGCCGGTCGGCGGGTCTGCTGAGGCTCGACTGCCAGGAGGGGACGCTGGAGCTGATCGCCAGCCGTTCGCGCGGGACGCCGCGTATCGCCAACCGCCTGCTCAAGCGCGTCCGCGACTACGCTCAGGTCAAGGGTTCCGGCGTTCTCAGCACGGACATCGTCGAGAACGCCCTGAAGATGGAGCAGATCGACGCGCTGGGCCTCGACCCGCTCGACCGGGCCTTCCTCAAGGCCCTGGTCACCGTCTACGACGGCGGTCCAGCCGGCATCGAGGCTATCGCCGCGACCCTGGGCGAGGAACGCGACACCCTCGAAGACGTCGTCGAGCCCTACCTGCTCCAGATCGGCTTCGTCCGAAGGACCAAGCGAGGCCGGGAAGTCACCCCCCAGGCCCGCGACCACCTCGGCCTGGCCCCGAAGAAGGGCAGAAGCGACGCGAACGACCAGGCCGGGTTATTTGAACTTGACGATGAATAGGTCCCAGGACAACACTGGGTAACCATTTACCCGATGCCGAGAAGTGTTCTGCAAAGAGAACTGATTTGGAGGGGCGTCAATCTGGAACTTGGGCAAGGCGATGTACCCCTGCCCGTGGCAGCCAAGAGTGTCACGCTATCCCGGTTGTTTTTGCAGACCGATCTGCTTCGCAGCCAGGTGTTTGGACTGGACCAGATCGCTCGCTTGAGACGCACGTCATCCACCTCATGGAAGCCCCTTCCGGCGATATCGTAAGGTCGCGATCCACCGCAGGCATTCCGACTCTGACACAAACAGACAGCCTCCTCAGCCGAGCAAGGACGCTCGCGCCGCCGATATCTGCCTGCCGGACAGGCTGTCTCCGCCACGGTGCCCGCGCCGGGCCATGAGAGCCTCGTGAGCGACGTTCCACTCGGACAGCCGGACTGCCTCAGCCCCCTGGTCCAGGTGTGTGGAGGTTTCCTGGTATGGGGATGGTCGTTTGTAGATCATGGCTCCGGTGATACGCAAAAAAGGGAAAAAAGGACTGGCAAAAGCGTTCGCGACCACTACAATAGCGCGGATTTGGGGCCGGATGCCGTAGGTGGAATGAAGTTCATACTGATAGATAAAATCGTGTCGTTGGAGATGGGTTGCCGTCTCTGTGCGGTCAAGAATGTTTCCTTGGCCGAAGAGTACCTGGCCGATCATTTTCCCACGTTTCCGGTCTTGCCGGGGGTTCTGCTGCTGGAAGGACTGGTCGAATCAGCCGGTTGGCTCGTGCGGACCGGGGAAGACTTCGCCCACAGCATGGTTTTGCTCGAGTCGGCGCGTAATGTCAAGTACAAGAGCTTCTTGGCCCCCGGCTCGCAGGTGGTATACACCGTCGAGGCCAGGACCATTGAGGATCGCGTCAGCAGCTTTTCCGGCTACGGCACGGTGGACGGCGCGCCGATCCTGGAGGCTCGGTTTGGCCTGAGGCATTTCAACCTGGCCGAGCGGAATCCGGCTTGGGCGGCCGTCGATGCCCAGATCCAACAAGAGATGAAGAATCGATACAGACTGCTGTCGCAGCAGAACTGAATCAGCCGTTCTTGGAAAAGGATGTTCACTGAGGTTGCAGGACCGGAGGTACCAGAAACCATGACGATGAGTCGCGATGAGATTTTCCAGAAGGTCCAGGAGGTATTGGTGGACGCCCTCGGGGCGGACGACGACGAGGTGACGGCCGACGCCACGCTGATGGGGGACCTCGGCGCCGAGAGCATCGACTTCCTCGACATCGTCTTTCGCTTGGAAAAGGCGTTTGAGATCAAGGTGCCCCGCGAAGAGCTGTTTCCCGCCGAGAGCCTGCTCAACAATCCCGATCTGGTCAACAACGGCAAGCTGACCGAGCAGGGGGTGGCCGAACTGAGGGCCAGCGTGCCCCATACCGATCTGACCGAATTCGAAAAGGACCCCGATATCAACAAGCTGGCCAATCTCTTCACCGTCAATGCCATCGTCAATTACATTGACGGCAAGATCAATGCTGCCTGAGCGAAAACGTGTCTTGAGCCAATCGACGGCGGCAGGACCGCAACGAGCGGCCCTGCCGCCTGTATCGTGGGACGTTCATGCGTTGGATCTGGATCGATAAATTTCTGGAGTTCGAAAGCGGCCGTCGCGCCGTCGCCCTCAAGAATGTGTCTCTTGCCGAGGACCATCTGCACGATCACTTTCCAGGCTTTCCCATCATGCCGGAATGCCTGATGATCGAGGCGATGGCCCAGACGGCCGGGATACTCGTCGGCCAGGCGAACGACTTTCGCGAAAAGGTCGTCCTGGCAAAGATCGGCAAGGCCGTCTTCTTCGATTTCGTCCGGCCGGGTGACAGCCTGCGAATCGAGGCGCAGATCAGCTCGATCGCGCCCGAAGCCGCCGGCACCACCGGACACATCCTGCGGGACGGCCAACGCATCGCGGAGGTCGATCTGATGTTCAGTCACGTCGATCGAAACCTCGCGGGCAAGACGTTCCCGGAGGAGAATTTCGTCTTCACGGGACTGTTCGCATCGCTTCTACGCGACGTGGTTTTGGATGCGACCGCGTCGCCGGCGGAGTCCGGCTGATGGAACCGATTCGTGTCGTTCTGACGGGACTCGGTGCGATCAGCCCTCTGGGCCTTGGCGTCGATCCGCTGTGGGCGGGCCTGAGCGAAGGCCGCTGCGGCATCGGGCGCATCAAAGCGTTCGATCCGACGGGGCTTCCGTGCGAGCTGGCGGGAGAAGTCCCGGAATACCGCATTCAGGACCATGTGCCGCGCAAGTACCGCAAGAGTTGCAAGCTGATGTGCCGGGACATCGAGCTGGCCGTCATCGCCGCCCAGCAGGCAGTCGTGGCCAGCGGCCTGGTGACCCAGGGAATCGATCCCGACCACGTCGATATTGACCCAGCCCGCATGGCGGTCAACATGGGGGCCGGCATCATCAGTTGCGAGATGCCGGAACTCGGGCCAGCCGTGGCCGTCAGTAGCACCGAGGGCCGCTTCGATGTCCGGCGGTGGGGCCGGGACGGACTCGAGCGCATCACACCCTTGTGGCTGCTGAAATACCTTCCGAATATGCTCGCCTGCCATATCGGCATCATCCACGACGCGCAAGGCCCGAGCAACACGATCACGTGCGCTGAAACCTCGGCCCATCTGGCGATTGCCGAGGCGGCGCAGATCATCGCGCGCGGCGACAGCGACATCGCTCTGGCCGGGGCTGCCGAGGCCAAAGTCAACTCGGCTCTGATGGTTCGCCAGATCCTGCTCGAGCGAACGAACAACACCTGTAACGACCGGCCCGCCGAGGCCTGCCGGCCCTTCGACGCAAGCGCGTGTGGCTCGGTCTTCGGCGAGGGCGGCGGCGTGCTCGTGCTGGAGAGCCTCGATCATGCACGGCGTCGCGGCGCGAAGATCCTTGCGGAGCTGGTGGGGATCGGCCAGAGCCACAGCCTCGCCCCGGCCTATGCCCGGCTCGAGCCGGATGGTCAGGCCGTCCGCATTGCCATCGAGAAGGCCCTGGATGACGCCGAGATCGATGCCCGTCGGCTCGATCTGCTCATCCCCCACGGAACCGGCGTCCCGCAGGACGACCTGGCCGAGGCCAGAGGGATCGAGGCCGCTCTGGGCAAGGCGATCGAGCGCGTGGCGGTCTGGCCGACCAAAAGCATGCTGAGCACGACGGGCGCCGCCTCCGGCGCGGTTGATGCGATCGCCGCGATCCAAGCCATCACCACGGGCGCGATCCCGGCCGCGAGGAATTTCGAGAAGGCGGCCGACGGCTGTCGTCTGCGCATCGCCACTGAAAGCGTCCGGCAGACGATCGAGTACGCGATCTGCTGCAGCTACACGCACGGCGGTCAGACCGCCGCGCTGGTAATCAAACGTTACGACGAAGGGGCGGTGGAATAGTATGAAGGCGCCCGCAACCCACGAACGTGTCGTCATCACAGGGATGGGGATCGTCTCGCCTCTGGGCGCCGACGTCGAGACCGTGTGGCAGGCGATCCTGGCCGGCCGCAGCGGCGCGGCGCCGACGACGATCTTCGACGCCTCCACGTTCCCGACCACATTCTCGGCCGAGGTGAAGGACTACGATTTCCGACGGCCCATCCGCCAGGCGGCTCGCCACGAGGGGTGCAGCCGCAGCTCGGGCTTCGCAATCGGCGCGACCGTGCAGGCATGCCGACAGGCGGGGATCGACGTGGAGACCCCCTGCCCGACCGACGGGGTCGACCGGACCAGGATGGGCGTCTATCTCGGCGCCGGCGAGGGCTCGCTCGACAGCGATGCCTTTTTTGCCGCTATCATTGCCGGGTGGGACGGCGACAGAAATGAGTTTGTCTGGCCCAACGCCAACCGCGTCGTGTTCGAGCAGATGCAGGCGACCAAGGAACTCGAACAGGAGCCCAACATGGCGGCCGCTCACATCGCCATGCTGACAGGTGCCAGAGGACCGACTCGCAGTTGCCTGACCGCCTGCGCCGCCAGCACCCAGGCGGTGGGCGAGGCCATGATGCTGGTTCGACACGGCCACGCCGACGTCGTCGTCGCCGGAGGCGCCCATTCGATGATCCACATCCTGGGCCTGACCGGCTTCAACCGGCTCACCGCCCTGTCAAGACGGAACGACAGCCCGGAAACCGCCTCGCGTCCCTTCTGCGCCAGTCGCGACGGGTTCGTGCTCGGCGAAGGCGCCGCCATCGTCATCCTCGAATCATTGACCTCGGCGCAGCGACGCAACGCGACGATTCTGGCCGAATTGATCGGCTATGGCAGCAGCTCCGACGCCTTTCGCGTCACTGATATGCACCACGAAGGGCGCGGCGCCGTCCAGGCGATGACCGCCGCGATGGCCGACGCCGCCCTGACCTATCGTGACATCGATTACATCAGCACGCACGGCACGAGCACGCAGGAAAACGATTCCGTCGAGACGCTGGCCATCAAGACCGTCTTCAAGGACCGGGCCAAACAGGTGCCGGCCAGCAGCGTCAAGAGCATGTTGGGCCACCTGATCGCCGCCGCCGGGGCCGCCGAGCTGATCACCTGCGTATTGGCCATGCGGGACGCGATCGTCCCGCCGACGATCAATCTGAACGACCCGGATCCCGAACTCGATCTGGACTACGTGCCCAACGCGCCGCGCAAGATGCCCGTCCGTATCGCTATGAACGAGTCGTTCGGATTCGGTGGCCAGAACAACGTGGTCATTCTCAGACAATACTCGGAGACCCGGGAGAAACAGCCGTAGCGCGCTCTGTCCGTTCCGTTCGATAGGACCGGCCTTCTCCGGGAGGAGAGACTATGATCGACATCAGAGAACTGCGAGAGCATCCCGACCTCCACATCAAAGCGGCACAGGACAAGCGGATCGACGCCGATATTCCAGGGTTGTTGGAGCTGGACGGGCAACTGAAAGACGTCAAGGCGAGGCTTCAGGAGATCGCGACGGAGAAGAACCGCATCGGCAAGTCTGTGCCCAAGCTGTCGGGCGAGGAGAAGAGGGCAGCCCTGGAGACACTGTCCCGGCTCAAACAGGAGGAAGCCGACGACCAGGAGCGTCTCAAGCAGTTGCAGCCTCAGTTCGACGCGCTGATGCTGCAAGTTCCGCAGCCGGCCGACGCCGACGTGCCCGTGGGCATAGACGACACCGAGAACGTCGAGCTCCGACGCGAAGGCGAGATTCGACAGTTCGACTTCGAGGTCAAGGACCACGTCGAGCTGGGGGTCGCGCTGAACATGATCGACATTGAGCGAGGCGTGAAGCTGGCGGGTACGCGGAACTACTTCCTCACGGGCGACGGGGCCCTGCTGCACTGGGCGGTGCTGCGATTTGCGATCGACTTCATGGTCGAACGGGGCTATGTGCCCATGTCGGTGCCCCTGCTGATGCGCGATGAGGCGATGCAGGGGACCGGGTACTATCCGGGCGCCGAAGAGCAGACGTACCGGCTGGAGAAGGACGAGCTGAGCCTGGTGGGCACGGCGGAGGTCCCGCTGACGGCCTATCGCATGGGCGAGATCCTCCAGGAGCACGATCTGCCCCTGAAGTTCGTCGCGCTGTCGAGCTGCTTCCGTCGCGAGGCGGGCGCCGCCGGCAAAGACACGTATGGGCTCTATCGGATCCACCAGTTCGACAAGGTCGAGCAGGTCGTGGTCTGCCGGAGCAGCGACCAGGACAGCGCCGCGTTTCACGAGGAAATCCTGGCCAACTCAGAAGAGGTCATGAAGGCCCTCGGCCTGCCCTACCGCGTCGTCGCAGTCTGCACGGGCGACCTCGGCCGGGGCCAGGCGAAGAAATATGACATCGAGGCCTGGATGCCGTCGCGCGGCGACTACTGCGAGACGCACAGCGCCAGCAAGTTCTACGACTTCCAGGCTCGCCGGATGAACCTGCGGTACAAGGCGGCGCAGACGAAGAAGAACCTCTTCTGTCACACGCTCAACAACACGGTCATTGCCTCGCCGCGCGTGCTGATCCCGCTGATGGAACTGTACCAGAACGCCGACGGCTCGATCACGATCCCAGAGGTTCTCCGTCCCTACATGCAGGGTCGAGAACGCATCGCGGTATAGCGCCATACCCATGGCCGCCAGAGCCCTGAACCTCGTATGGACGCCCAGGGCTCGACCGACGGGAACCTCTGTCACTTCTTCTCGACCTTCTGCCTGAGCCGATCGGTCGTTTCATCCAGATCTCTCCGGATGCCCCTGAGCTTCTCTCGCGGCGCTTCGATCTGCGCGCCCGCGTCCGCCGACAACGCTCTGGCGTCGTCGATAACGAACGGCGTGATGAACACGATCATCTCGTTGTTGACCTTGCTGACATCATAGTGTCGGAACAGCGGCCCCATCAGAGGCAGGTCACCGAGCAGAGGCACCTTTCGCTCGGTGGTGCTGTCGGTCTGGAACAGGATGCCGCCCAACATCAGCGTCTGGCCGTCTTCGATGATCATGTTGGTGGTCGTCTCCATGACGCGTCGCGTCGGCTGCCCGTTCACGATGTCACCGGTCAACTGCGACAGGAGAACGGTCAGGACCATGTCCACATCCTTCTCGGGCGTGATGCTGGGGCGCACCGCCAGCCTCATGCCCACGTCCTGAAACTCAAAGTTCGTCGTAACTCTTCCGCCCTGCTCCGAGACCGAGAAGTTCGTCTGAAATGCGACGCGGTCGCCCTTGAACAGGGTGGCCTCTTCGTTGTCCTGCGTCCAGAGGGCCTGCTGATTCAGAATCTTGGCGTTGACGGTTTTGACGAGGAAATCCACCAGCGCCGTGATGTCCGTTCCGGCCGCGATGGTCCCGGAGCCTCGTTCCTGCAGAAGGTTCAGGCTGGCCAGTGCCGTGACGGCGTTTTCCCCGATGTTGCCGAACACTTCGGCGGGGTTCGAAGACAACTGGATGCCCAATGACGTAAGATCGCGGTGGTCGACTTCCACAATGATCGCCTTGATCATCACCTGCTTGCCGGGCGTGTCCAACTGCCGGATCGTCCGCTCGATATCGGCCTGGAACTGCGGTGGCGCCAGGACAAGGATCGATTTGCTGCGCGGATCGGGAACGAACCGCACGCGGCCGATCACGTTGCTCAGGGGCTCTTCGTCCACGTTGCGTCGCGCGCCGGCCGACCACCACGGCGTGTATTCGTTCGGGCTGGCCCCCTCATCCCCTTGGGCGCGTCCGCCGGTCTGGCCCTGGCCTTGCGTTCGGTCGTCCATCGAGTATTCGCGGAGCCCTTGCGGCGTCCGCCGGATGCGGGCGGTGGTTCCCGGCTCGTTGAACATCGCGTTGAGGCGTTCGGACAGGTCCTCGGGGTCGGCGTACTGCAACTGCACCACTCTCGGGATCTCCGCCATCTCCTGGCGGTCCAGTTCATAGATCAACTGCTCGATCACGTCGTACGCCTGCGGGATCTTGCTGATGACGATGATCTTCTTCGTGCCCGGCACATCCTCAAAGGTGAGCTGGCCATAGAGCGGGCCGATGATCCGTTTGCGCTGGTCGCCGCCTCGGCCGTAGAGGATCATGCGAATGAGGTTCGCCGAACTGTCCTGGTCTTCGGTGAACAGCCTCGTGAGCAATCGGCTCATCTGAACGGGGTCGGAGTTCTGCAGCTCGATGATGCGCGGCTTGACCGCGTCGACATCCAACGGCACATCCCATTCCTTGATCTGCTTCTCGATCCTTCGCATGTTCTCGGGTGAGGCGATCACGGTGACCTGTCCCATCGTCGGAAACGCGATCACCTTGACCGTCTCGGCGTCCGCCCCTCGGCTGCCACGACCGTAACGGTAGTAGTAATACGTGTCGTACTGCGGGATTTCTTCCCCGTAGAGACTGTCGATGTGCGCCTTGATCTGTTCGGGATCCGCATATTCCAGAGTGAACCGCTTCGTCTCGAAGGTCCCGGTGGGGATATCGATTTCGACGATCAATCGCTTGACCATGTCCCGAAGCTCGGGCCGGCCGAAGATCATGATCTGCCGCGAGGTCTGCAGCGGTCGGACCAGAATGCTGGGGGTCAGTTGCGCCCCCGGCATGTCTCGCAGCGCCTGTTCGATGCGGCTGGCCACTTCCTGCGGATCGGCGTAGGTGATGGTGACCGTCTCCGACTCCGACGCGACCGGCTCTTCCCGATCCAGCTTGGCGATCCATTCGCCGACTTGCTTGACGTCTTCAGCCGAACCTCGCACGATAATCCAGCGGGCCTTCGGAACCGGGATCAGCACGAGTGGGATGTCTCCGGCGCTGATGACAACGGAACTAGCCGCGCCGCTTTGCGCGGCGCCACGACCGGCCGGTGAGGGGCGGACGGTCCGCTGAATGCTGGCAGGGGCTCGGCCCCGACCGGTCGGCATCGGCGCTTCGCCCAACAGCATGCGAAGCAACTGGACGATCTCCGCCGCGTCGCCGTACTCGATTTCGAAGAACTGCTCGACCGCACGACCGCTCTCCGGCACATCGAACTGCTCGATGATCCGCTGGATAGACACCAGGTCGCCCACGGTATCGATGACCAGGAGCATCCCGCTGCCTTCATCGACACTAACGTGCCCGTACTCCCCAACCAACGGCTGGATGATCTGGCCCATCTGGCCGGGAGGATAGTGCCGCAGCCGGAAGAACTTGCGAACGATCTGGTCCCGGTTCTCGACCATCGCCAAAGGCTCGTCGGCCCCGAGCGTCGGAACCACGCCCAGCTTGGCGTCGGCAATGGGCCTGAGGAAGAGGATGCTGTCGGTTTCCTCGACGACGAAGCCTTTCATGCGCAGCGCGCTGTAGATCGTCGCCAGAGCCTGCGCACGCGGCAGCTTCTGCGGCGCGTAGATCGTGATCTTCTGTTTCATCGCATCGTCGTGCGGGATCACGGTCTTTCCGGTCCACTCGGCGATCTTGTCGATGATCTTCTTCATCTCGACGTCTTTGAGGTTCACCGCCTCCATCAGGTCGCCGGCCTCATCCGTTTCGTTCGGCTCGTCCACGTCGGCCGTTCGCCGCCTCCCTCCGGCCGGACGGGCGGGCCGCGCATCCGGATCGGGCGCAGCCGTTTGCGGTTTCTCTGCGCTCGGGTCGGCGGTTTCCTCGGTATCCGAGGTCACGTTGGGCTCTTCAGCCTGGACGTCGGCGCTCTCTTCCGGCTCGTTGGGGCCGGGCCGTGGGACGCCGGAGAACGCCGCTTCCGCCGTTTGGGTCACAGGCGACAGATAGGGCTGGGGGACCGAGAAACCGATGCGCCAGACGATAATCCCGGCCATGGCCAACACCAGAGTCCACAAGAGTAGTTTCGAGCGTTCCACGTCGTTCTCCTCGTATCAATCGCGGTTGGTTGTGTCTGCGGTCCTCAGTCCCCATCGGAGGCATTCGGTTCAGCCGCCGCTGGACGTGGCCCATCCGAACGATGCATCCCCGACAGCATCGCACGGAACGCCTGCTTTTCCTGCTCCGACATCTCAGGCCATCGCCGCGAGATTTCCTGCAACTGTTGGGGCGACAGATGAGGGACCTGGCCCGGCTGGCGACTCTGCGTGCGCAGTTGCGCCCGCAAGGCATCGCGACGTTCTTGTCGTTGCTCTTCCGTCAACTCGGCGACGGCGGCCCGTTCTTCGGCTCTCTGCTGCTGGACGGCTGCCAGTTCTTCCGGGGTCGGGTCCGACCGGCGCTGCGTCATCAGACGGCTCGAGGCCGGGACATCGACGGTCGGTGCGACGTTGGGCTCGGCAACCACCTGCGGTTGCGGTTGAGGTTTCGCATCGCCCATACGGGCCTGGCGGATCAGCAGGCCCAGGCCGCAGGCCGCCAGAAGCACGGCTACGACCAGCACGCCGGTGACAACCACATTGCCTTGTTTCATATCGGTGAATCCCCTTCTGCGCAGGCCCCTATCGCATCCGGCCTTTGGTCGGTCCGTCACAGATTCCCCATGCTTTGGACGGCCTGCTGTTTCTGTTCGTCAGACATCTTGTTCCATTCTTCCATGCCCCGTGCCTTCTCCTCGTCCGAGGCGCTGTTCCACCGTTCGAGGAGCTTGGCCCTCAGAGCCGGCGGCAGTTCCACGCCCATCCACCCGAGCGGGTCGTCGTCGGTTGGTGTCGCAGCGACCGGCGCGTCGACCGTCACGACTCGGCCGCCCCGCTGCGGCCTCGGACGCTCCGACGGTCTCGATTCGGTCGGCTCGCGGGACCGTGGGGCCTCCGAGGGTTTGTCCTCGCCTGCCAGTGGCGAGAAGACTTTTCTCTGATCGTCCCATTCGATCGTCACCTGCGTCGGCTCGATCAGCACGATCGTGGCATCGCCGACCTTCTCTCCAGCCTTGTACCACTTGTCGCCGACGAGGACCTCGCGGCCTAAGATTCCGTCGATCTGCTTGACCGGATGTTCCTTCGGGGGTTCCTTGGTGAAGACGTTCTTCTTCTTGAGCGTCTCGGCGATCTCGCGGGCCTCGTCGAAGTGGGTCCCAACCTCGTTCAACTGCCCGGCGCTGCGACCCATCGCCTCTGCGACGACGCTCTCGGCGTGAGCGGGGCCGGCGAAATAGCCCACCACCCGTGCCGCCGCCCAGGCACCGCACAGGACCGCCACCGCGAGCAATCCGGATCGTACGAGATCCATGTGTTTCCTTCTGGTGGTCTCGTCGGCCATGGTCTTATCGTCCTCCCAACTGCCGCAACTGAATCGCGGGCCGCCGGATAAAGCTTGAAACCACCAGATCGATTTCGACGTTCTGTCGCTTCTCCGGCGGTTCCTGGGGGTCGAAGCGAATGCGAAGTTCTTCGACGGCCGCAAGGTACGGGTTCTCATGCACCGTCGCCAGGAAATCCAGCAACTGCCTCAGTTGGCACTTGCCGCTGCAACGGATTCGTATGACATCGTACGGCAGATCGGGCTTCTTGCGCAGCGGCAGGATCGTCAACGGCTCGGTCTTGATCCCCGCCTTCTTCAGTTGCTCGTGGAGACGATCGCGCAGGAGGAACTGCTGCTGCTCCTCGATCTGCGGCATTTCCGCCACCGGGACGATCGCCAGCAGCGCCGCCTGTTTGCTCGGATCGGTGGTCATGGAGGCGAGCCGGTCCCTCGACGACTTCAAGGACGCCCGGACTCGCTCCCAGCGATCGAGGCCCTGCAAACCATAGTGCAGGCCCAGAATCGCCACTGCGGCCACCGCTCCGAAGACAAGCATGCGCGATTCACGTTGGGTCAGTTTTCTCGGCATCATCCATCCCGGCCGAAACCTACAGCTCGGCCCCCTTCTTCGTAAAATTCCTGTAGTGAAAGACCATGGTAAACCGGATCTTCCTCGTCCGGGCGTCCGAGGATGTGTTCGTTATTGTCACGTCGTCGATGCCCTTGCGGCCGAGCAGGTTCGCCTGAAACACCCACATCTGCTCGGCGTTGTCGGCCTGCCCCGTCACCGTGACGGCCTGTCCTTTTCGGAAGTGGAACGCGTCCACAACCACGCCCGGATTCTCCCCGTCGCTCATCTCGGCAAGCAGGCCGAGCAGATCGGGTCGGTGACGGGCGATGGTGCGCAGGAGCGTCTGCCGTTCGCCGGCCTCCTGAAATTCGGGTCGGTTGACCAAGGCGGTCAAGCGTTTCTCGCTGGCGAAATCGACGGCGGCCGAAACCGCGACGAACACCACCAACATGACGACCGCCGCGATGGCCGCCAAGGTCGTCGAATACCGCGCCGATCGACTCTTCTTTTCGCGATGGGCCCGTCGAATCGCCCCGAACAGGTCCAGGCCCGTTGCGGGCGCGTCCAGCGTCATCAGACCCAGGCCGAGAGGCTCACGGTAGCGATGGAGATCCGCCGGCGTCAGCTCTGCGGGCAGCTCCAGCGTCTGCGACTTCGGCACGCTGACCCGGGCCGTCACGCCAGCCGTGCCGAGGGCCGCGACAACGCGATCGATCCCGTCGGCCCCATCGGACAGGACGAACACGGGCCCGGCGGCCGACTCCGTCCATCCGAACGAGGCCAGGACGGTTCGCATGTCTTGCGCGAACCGCTCGATGACCTCTGACCCCTCGGCCGGATCACCGTCTCCGCCAGTGACGGCCGACAGGTCGATCATTCCGGTGTCCACCACGGCACTGCTCGCCACCAGACCATTCAGGGCCAGACAGACCTGCGTGTGATGGACGCCGATACTGACGATCGACGCCTGCCGTTCTCGCTCGCCGAACACCTCGTGCCAGGTCCGAGCTGTGCCTTCGCACGCCGGGACGATGGCCTGCGGACCGAACGGACGCACCTCCTCGGCAAACCGGTGCAGGATATCCCGTCGCGCCGCCGCAATCGTCACGTCCGCCGTTCCGTTGACCGAGGGCAGCGTTCGCCAGGCGACCTCAATCTGGGAGGCCGGCAAAGGCAGCAGCGATTCGACCTGCATCCGCACGATCGCGGCGGTTTCTTCGCGCCCCACGCTCGGTGCCGCAATTCGGTAGAACGCCACGGCCGCAGAATCGAGGCCGACGACCGAGGTCTCACCGCCCTGAGGGGCCCTGGCTGACGGCTTCGATCCAGCGGCCAGACCGCACTCGGCGGCAAAGGCTTCCCAACTGCCCCCTTCGACGGGCATCGACTTGGCCCAGAGGACCTCCTGGCTGCCGTTGCGCTTGCGCA
This sequence comes from uncultured Pirellulales bacterium, assembly GCA_964610435.1. Lineage (GTDB taxonomy): Bacteria > Planctomycetota > Phycisphaerae > Sedimentisphaerales > Anaerobacaceae > Anaerobaca. Next base: position 23,025 of record CAZSXM010000027.1, read on the forward strand.
GCGCGACCGCTTTGAACGCCGTATCGTCCTTCACCACGGCAATCACCGAATGCGCTGTCTTCATATTCCGACTCATCAATAGCCCGCTCCATGATACCAATAGAGAATTCTGCACGGCGTCTCGCTTCGGTCCACCACGCACTCGCTCTGCATCGTGGCCCCGCTGACGTCGGCCGTGGCATAGCAGCGAACGGTGAACACGTTGGAACGCACGGTCAGTAGGCCGGCGATACTCTTGAACCGATCGATCGTCATCGACGGAACCTTCAGCACTTCGGCGACGCTCTGGAATCCATAGAGATATCCAGACCGCTCCGCGACGATGCTCTCGGCGATCTGCTCGGCCTGATCGCCCCCTCCGAGGAGGGTCGTGAGAACCTCCCGGCCGGCGGTGTTGACATTGACGGTTCCCTGCAGCGTCGCATCGCCGGAGGTTGTGATCCGGTCAGCGATGCGGCTGAACGTCTGGAGGTCGATCGGGTCGGCGCGGTTGCCGTCATCCCCGGCATCCTCCGGAGGCTCCGACGGGCTGTTCGAATTGATCAGGCCCGCGATGTTGTCGTATCCACTGCCGCGATTCTGTACGATCCAGCGCGCCTGCGGAGCACTGAGGCTCAGCCCGTTCTGCAGTTGCCCTTCATCGGCCTGGTTGATGTTGATCCGATTCTGACCGTCGGCATCGACGTTCCGCTCGTACGAGTAGCACGTCAGATACGCGATCCAGCCCGGATCGGCACGATGGTCCAGGCCGCCGCCCGTCTGACTCAGCCGGGCTTGCCCGCTGCCGCTCCCGCCCCGGCCATAGAGGAGATCCTTGGTCACGCCCTTGACCCGAAGCAACTCCCGAATGGTCCGGAACGGGCCGTTGCGAATGGTATAGGGGAAGGGCAGGTTCTCGTAGTATCCGGCCTCGGCCCCTTCGGCGCGCGGCGTGTCGTCGCCGTCCCGCCAATCCAGGATCGCATCGGCAATCGGCGTCTCCATGTACGGCAGCGCCAGCAACTGCTCGCGCGTGGCCGTGTTCACGTTGAGCTTACCCGCCTCGTCGATCACCTCGACGTTGTAGGTGCACCGTTCCAGCGGGACGTCGATGTAATCGTCGTCGTTGTCGCTCCAAAGCTCCGACAGACTGTCGGTGGCCCGACTGTCCTCGTTGAGAAGGCCGATGGCGGTTTCTGTCCCCGCCCGGCAGGCCCACTTGCAGCGAACTTCATCCACGGCGGCGGTCGCCATTTTCATGTCCAGACGTCCGGTCCGGCTAACAATCGCAACCGTGGTCGTCATCAGTACCACGATCCAGAGCACCATCACCAGAACGACGCCCTTGCAGTCCCGACGGGCGTATCTCCACACCGATCCGTTCGTTCCGTTTGGTTTCGCCGGGCTCATCGTCCTCGTCCTCGTCCTCCCCGTCCGCCCTGCGCAGGTTGACGGTCCCGTCGGCCGGGGGCGTTGTCCTGCATCATCTGCGCCGCGTCGGCCGCCTCAGGCATACGCGGGAAATTGACCATGAAGGTCTCCACAACGGCGGTGCCGCGCCCCGGCGTCAACGTCGCCAGCGTCACTTCGATCAACTGGGGCAGCGACCGCATCTGTTCGGGCCACTCGGTCGTCCACTGCCGGCCGTCGGAGAAACGCACCTCAAAGGCATCGATGTTCTCCGCCAGCGGGGTCAAGGTCCCGCCCGGCTGGCGATCCTCATCCGGATTGGGCCAGAGCCGGCGGTACAGCGTGGACGAACCGGCCTGATCGCCGGCGGCCGTCTCGACAAACGCACTGCGGCCCAGAATGTACTCGACCTCGTACACGTCCCCTTCCGGCTGTCCGACGCGGGCGTTGGCCCGGCTGACCGTGTGGAACCGAAGGAAGGCCCCTGTCCCATCGCCCGAGCCCTGGGAAGCGCCAACCAGAGGCATGCTCCGCACGTCCCGGTCCCGATACAGGTTGGCCAGGTCCCGCGCCAGCATCCGAGCGGCAAATCGGACTTCCGTCACCGTCTCCGTGTCGCGGGTCACGATCTGGGCGCCGTCCGAGACGGCCCGCAGCGCGCCGACCGCCACCACGGCGATGAACGCACTGATCGTCGAGGCGACCAGCACCTCGGCCAGAGTGAAGGCTCTGTTGGCAGCGGTTGGCGCTCTCATCGTTGCGGCGTCTCCAGAGTCGCCAGCGTGCTGGTTCCGTTGAGTTTGGTCTGCACGGCAATCTGACGCGGGCGATTGCGCTCCAGCCATCGGACGGTAACGGTCACGAGATAGACGTTGTCGATCCCCTCGTATTCGGTGCGCACCGCCCAGGCGTACCCCGGCTCCCACTCCTCGACCACCCCTTCGGTCTGCCCCTGTTCGATGAAGGCGTCGATCCCGACTGCGTCGATCAGGGTCAGTTGTCGGTCGATGATCGATGCGGCCGCCTCGTACTGCCGGTTCAGGCGCGTCTGCGTCAGGGTGCCCGAGCTGACGGCGCCCAGCGCAAGCACGGCGCCGCTGAGGATGACGCTGGCCACAATCGTCTCGACCAGATTGAAGCCCGAATGTCTTGTAGAGGTTGTGCGAATCACCGTTCATCCAGATCAATCACTGCCATTTGCATTTCCCCGGCGGCGCCCCGTCGCAGCGTCGCCTTTCCTGTCGATGCGACCACGGCAATGGTGTAATGCGTCTTGCCGTCGCCGATTTGAACGACGGCCGACTCGGCCGAGCCGTTCGGCAGAAACACGATACGTTGCCCGGCGCCGACGTCCGAGGTCTGCTCGGAGGCCTGCGTCAGGATCCGGACGTCCTCGAACCTGACGTCTCCTTCGAACGCAACCGGCTTGGCGTAGTAATCCCGGACCACCACCGACTCGCTCTCGGTCGTCTGTGGGTCTGCTTGCGCGGTCATCAGGGCGAACCCTCTGTTCTCGGCGTCCAGATGCAGCTCATATGGCCGGCCCTGCTCGATCGCCATGATGCGAGCGTACCGCGCGTGCAGCAGGAACTGACGGGCCGTCCGTTCGACCAGAAGCCTCCTGTAGCTGCCGGCGTACATCCCACCACCCAGGCCACCGATCAGAGCGATGATGGCCACAACGAGCAAGAGCTCGATGAGCGTGAAGGCCCCAATTCCGCGGGGCCTTCCAAGAGTGAGTTTGTCTCCGTGCATCTATTGCACCCTGCGAGGGTATTAGAGGTTGATGATGTCGGCGTCCTCGCCCTCGCCCCCTTCCTGGCCGTCCGCACCCAGGCTGATCAGATCGAAGCTGCCGGGGTTGTACTGGCCCTCGGAGATGTAAATGTACATGTTGCCCCACGGGTCCACCAGTTGGCTCTGCCTCAGATAAGGCCCCTGCCAGCGGTCAGCCAGCTCGGGCGGCGCCACCAAGAGGGCTTCGAGACCCCCTTCCGATTCGGTCGGCAATCGTCCGCAATCGTATTGGAAACGGGCCAGCGAATCTTCGATAATGGTCATCTTGGCCCGCGCGATGTCCGCCTTGGCCTGGCCAAGGCCTCGGAACATGCGCGGCGCCAGCACAGCGGCCAGCATCGAGATGATCAGGACCACCACGAGCAGTTCCACCAGTGTGAACCCTCTTCGCGTTCGTTTCGTTCGCATCATTCGGTGCCCTTCTTGACTGAGATTCACTGATCGATTTCCCTATTCACACAGGCTGCATCGCTTCGGCTCTACATCGCTCCGCCCCCAAGCGACATCATCACAATGGGCAACAGCGCTGCCAGGATGATGAAGGCGATAATCACCGCCAGGACGAGGATCAACGCCGCCGGAAAGACCGCCATGAAACGGCTGACGGCCGCGTCGGCGTCCGCGTCGAACGTATCGGCGGCGTTCAACAGCAGTTCGTCGAGCTTGCCCGTCTGTTCCCCGATGGCGACGATCTGAACCAGCAACGGGGGAAAGCATCCGGACGCTTCGAGCGGGTCGGCGAGCGATTCACCTCGCTTGACCTTCTCGGCCACGTCGTCGATCCGGCGGGCCAGCATCTCGTTGCCCAGCGTATCGCGGACGACGGCCAAGGCCTCGAGGATCGTCACGCCGCCCTGCGTCAGGGCGCCCAGCGTTCTGGCGAAGCGTCCGACGGCGATGGTCCGAAGGACCGAGCCAAGCACCGGGATGCGCAGCTTGAATGCATCCCATTCCACGCGGCCGAGCGTCTTCGTCCAGCGACGGAAGGCATACGCGGCGGCAACCAATGCGACAATCGCCACCCATCCTCCGGCACTGGTGAACAGCACGCGCGCCAAACCACTGATTCCCAAGAGAATGCGGGTGGGCGCCGGCATCGCGGCCACACCCACGTCGACTGTATCCAGAATCTTCGGGAGAATCCCGACGACCACCACAACCGCCGAGGCCAGACCGATCGCGAGAACGAACAGAGGATAAGCCGAAGCGTTCTTCATGTTCGTCCTGACCTTGTCTTCACGGGCCAGGATGCCCGCCAACTGGGCGGTGGTCTGCTCGAGGATGCCGCCGGTCTCGCCCACACGAATCATCGACAGATACAGCGGGCTGAAAACACCTGGGTGTTCGGCCATAGCCTCGGACAGCGACTGGCCCGAATGGACCGACTTGACCAAGTCATCGAACAAGCGCTTCATGCCGCTCTTTCGCTGCTGCTTGCGAATCAGTTCGAGACAGTTCAGCAGAGGCAGTCCCGCCCGAACGGCCGTGCTCAACTGCGTGGTCATGGCCAGCACGTCCTTGCCGGCGATCCGGCCGCCGCCCAGATTCACAAAGGCAGATCCCGCCAGCGAAGAGGCCCCCTCGTCGGTCTTCTCGCCTCGCCGGGCCTCCTGCATCAGGTCGGTGACGAAGTGACCGCGATCGGTCAGCAGGGCCACCGCGCTGCGACGATCCGCCGCCTCCACGGAGCCGGACACGTGCATCCCCCCTCGATCCACTGCTTTGTAGGAAAACTGACCCAAGATCCACTCCCTGGCCAGCGCGTTTCCCGCCGGCCCGCCACAGCCGAACGGAAGCCATCGCTGCTTCTCAATCGTCTTCGGTGATGCTCTTGGCCACTCTGAATACCTCTTCCGGGGTCGTCATCCCCTGCATCACCTTGCCGATGCCGTCGTGCACCATGCTGATGTGGTCGGCTGGAGCCTCCCGCACGATCTGCTCGGTGGTCGGCCGCGTCGCAATCACTTCCCGCAGCTTCGTGGTGATGCGGAGCAACTCGAAAATCCCGACCCGCCCGGTCAGCCCGGTCTGATTGCACTCTTCGCAGCCGGCGCCGTGGTAAAATCGGGCCCCCGGCCGGATTTCGGTCGAACCGCCCAGATTCGCCAGGAGGGTCTCGTCGGGATGATAGGGCTCTTTGCACTTCGGGCAGATCGTTCGCACCAGACGCTGGGCGAGAATGCCTTCCAGCGAGCTGGCCAGCAGGAACGGCTCGACCCCCATGTCGATCAGACGCGTCACCGCGCCGGCCGCATCGTTGGTGTGCAGCGTCGAGAATACCATGTGGCCCGTCAGGGCCGCACGGATCGCGATGTCGGCCGTTTCACGGTCGCGAATCTCGCCGACCATGATGATGTCCGGATCGTGTCGGAGGATATGGCGAAGCCCCGTGGCAAACGTCAGTCCCCGCTTGGCGTTGACCGGCATCTGGTTGATCCCATCGAGCTGGTATTCGACGGGGTCTTCGATCGTGATCATCTTGACCGCCGGTGAGAAGATCTCCTTCAAAGCCGCATACAGCGTCGTCGTCTTGCCTGACCCGGTCGGCCCGGTCACGAGAACGATCCCATGCGTCTTTCGCAGACATCTGGAAAAGCCGTCGAGCGTCTGCCGATTCATGCCCAGATCGCCGAGATTGATCAGCGAGGCCGTCCGGTCCAGCAGACGCAGTTCCACCGCCTCACCGAAAACCGTCGGCACCGTCGAGACGCGGATATCGATCTTGCCGCTGTTGCCCATGAACTCGATGTGGCCGTCCTGCGGGACGAACCGCTCGGCGATGTTCATGTCGGCCATGATCTTGATGCGGGAGACGATGGCCGCCTGGAGCCGCTTGGACGAGGGCGTCTTCTCGACGAGCATGCCGTCGATCCGATACTTGATCTTCACCTCGTGCTCGAATGGCTCGATGTGAATGTCGCTGGCCCGGGCCTCGATAGCCTCGAAGATGATGAGGTTGACGAGGTTCACCAGAGACGGCTCACGGGCCAGTTCGTGCAACTTGGCGGGCGAGAAGTCACCGCTGCCGCCGTGTCCTTCGCTGCGATGTTCGGCCGGGGCCAGGTCGTCGAGCATCCTGGCCACGTTGCTGCCGTAGAACCGCAATACCGCATGTTCGAGCTGGCTGGGTTCGGCGTAGTACCGCTGCACGAGGCACCCGCTGACAAGCCTCAGGTCTTCCATCACCTGGGGCCGAAACGGGTCGACCATGGCCACGGCCAGACGCCCGTTCTGACGCCACAGAGGCAAGATGGTGTACTTGCTGACCAAATCGGCCGGGACCAAGGCGATTACGTCGGCCCCGATCGAGACCTCCGACAGATCGATCTTCTCAATACCGACCTGGATCGCCAGCGCCTCATTCAGTTGGGCCTGTGTAATGTACCCCAGATCCAGGAGGATCTGCCCCAGACGCTTATGCTTGACCTTCTGCTCGGCCAACGCCACGCCCAGGTCGGCCTCGTCGAGGTAGGCCTTCTCACACAATAGCTCGCCGAGCTTCTTTCTCTTGACGCCGCTGCCCGCATCCATCCGTATCTCTTGACCTCATTTCAACCGTGTAGATTCCGCAAAGACAGCATAATCGAAACCGCCCTTTGCGTCAACAGCGACAAGCTCCGCCGTGGCGTCGGCTTTCGTCGAAGCCGCCATGGAGGCCCCAAGTGACTCGATCCATCACCCGATCGACGCGGACGCGCCATCGCCTTGTAGGAGGCCGACGTGCGGCCGTAGGTCCGGTGTAGACATACACTCCACGCACCTGCCGCCTTTTACCCTCCTATCAGACGCCTGCAAGGGCCGTTTTGTTACAGGAAAATGCCCGTCCCATGCATATTCACGGCCCCTCCGAAGGGTCGGCCGGTTTTGGCGGAATCGCCTCGCAGCCACAGAAAATTGATTTGACACCATGGTCGGGCCGCACCACAATCGAAATCGGAATACATAATGGTGTTTGGGTGTCTCCAGGAATCCGTCGGGCTGTTCGGATCCGAGGCTCAAGCTGCCGGCGGCCAAAGCGGTTGTGTCGTTCGTCCTTATACATAGGTCTTGTCGACGTGAAGCTGAGGTGGCCACAGGACGGCAGCCGTCTCAGAAAGCCGAAGCGTACGGACGCACGCAGAGAGCATGCGTAGTTCACTGGAGGAATAGGCAAGGATGCGGATATCCAGGCGAAGGGCGGGTGGCGACCGATCGCGGCCCTGTCCGTTTTGGGGGTCGTATCGAATCATCCGCGGGCCCACGGTGTTCCCGGATTGCGACGGAGACACCATACTGCGGGCGCCGATCGTCCCGGGCGGTCGCCGACGCTTTGCCGGTATCCACAGGGAGGTGGCCATATGAGGCTGGAGAAAAGAAGACCGTCGGGAAGAGAAAAGGATGACGAGGCCGTCAAGCTTCTGGCAAAGCTTCGAGAGCAGTTGTACAGCTCGAACGTCTCGATCGTTCGCCAGAGCGCCTTTCACCTGTCCTGGATGCAGGAAGATGGACTGGACATTCTGACCGAAGCGCTCTTCGGCAACGCGCCCCGCCGAACCAAAGGCGCGGCCGCATACGGACTGCGCAAGATGCGCGGCCGCATGCGCAAGAAAGCCGAGGAGACGCTGATCGAAGGACTCAAACACCCCGACGGCAAGACGGCCGAGATCTGCGGCAACGCCCTGATTGTGCTCAAGAGGGGCAAGCAGCCCGGCAAAACCGGACCGCGCAGCAAAGGCAAGAACGCCAAGATTCCGATTCGCGAGATCTCCAATAAGAGGCGACCGAAGCGGACGCCCCAGGGGACCCGAAGAGCAAACGACCGACCGACCCGCCGACGCTGACGCCGTCGCCCGTCCCCATCCTTGATCGCCGCCAAGGCTCGCACGAAATGTCGAAATGTGTTGCGGGAGGATTTCTCTTGACAAACAGTCCGATAAATGATATGCAAGGCCTCGTTGGCGTTCCCTCACAGGAGGAGGGCTCTGCCGAGAGCCACCGAACGGAACGGTGGTGTATTCAGGGATGAAGGCGTGTCGGCAATGCGTGGGACGGTGTGCGCCGTCTGGGCGCATGGGCAGGACCGTCGCCAGGAGACACGGACGTGAACTCGCAGGGAGGACGAAAGCGACCGCGACAGGGGGTCAGGTTCGCAGAAGTCGCATCGTCTGCATCCGCACGTGCCTTGGGGGTTGAATTGGGGGGATCGAACGCCGTCGCGCTCGGTTCCATTCGGAAGAACGCACTGCAATGCCGCTCGCTTTGCGCGCACACGGCACGGCTCGGCGACCACAACGTACGATTGGCGTTCCCACAAGACGGCAATCGACATCTTCCTTTCTCACTTCGTGACGCTCGCGTCGAATGGGCCGTCTCGGCAACGGAGTGCTGAGCGACCCGCAAGGCTTGGCGCCGGAGGCATCTGGACCCCTCCGGCGCCAAACCGCCCGGAACGCACCTCCGGCCGGTTCGATCATAGAGAGGGAAGACAAGAGGTCCCGGCGTCCGTATCGCTCATCGCGTCCGCCGACGAGTTTCGCCGGGATGGATGCTTGGTCGTGATACAGAAATGGCCGTCCGCAAACGTCATGTCGTCGATGTCCACGCCCCGAATCCAGCCCCGAACGATCCGGTTGACGTCCACGTACAGCGCCGGATACTCCCATCGGCCCCCGTGTTCGCTCAAGCGCAGCGAATCGACCATCTTCTCCACGAGCCAGTCGAATGTGTCGATCAGACGGTTGGTCACCAGTTCAAACGCGATGTGACCGTCCTCGAAGCCGGCAAACCGCACGCTGACCCGGACCGACTTGAGCACGGGCCAGGAGGTCTTGACCTTCAGCTTGATCTCTTCGCCCTCCGTGTCGATCTCGGTCACCTGGTCCGGGATCAATTCGTTGGCGTGCAGAATATCGAGAAGCTCATCCGCCGATAGAACGATCTTTGCCATAACCTTGGATTCCCCTAAACGCCAAGCCGTATCTTAGCATGCCCCGGCGAAAAAAGAAGGTCGAAGCCCTCAACTCGGCGACTTTGTTCGCGATCGACCGATCGACCGACGGGACAATTCTTCTTTGCCTTTGCGGCCCCGGTGCGGTAGCTTGTCGCAAGTCGTCCGCCTGCTCGCCGCCCGCCCGCGACCGGAGGCAACGCCGTGCCGCTCCTAAGGAAATAGACGCATGAAACGATCGACGATTGTCGCTGCATTTTGCCTGTCTTCGTGGACCGCCCTGGCCGCATCGGCCGATTCCGCGCGGCTCGCCGCCGCCGCACGGGTCGGCACCCTCGGCCTCGGTGGAGACCTCATGGTCAACGTCCTGCCCGACCTGAACCTCCGTCTCGGGGCGGGGTGTTTTGACCTCAGTTTCAGCAGCGAAGTGACCAACGTCGAGTACGATGTCGATCTGGACTTGTTGACCTTCCCGCTGCTGCTCGACTGGTATCCGTTCGACAACAAATTCCACCTTAGCGCCGGGATCGTCCTGAATCGGACCGAGGTCGACCTGGACGGCCGCTACAACGGCACAGTCACCATCGGCGACCGGACCTACACCGCCGAGGAGATCGGGACGCTCTCCGGCGATCTGAGCTTCCGCGACGTGGCACCCTACATCGGGATCGGCTGGGGCAACGCATTCGGCAAGAGGGGCCATTGGGGCATCGTGACCGATCTCGGCGTCGCGTTCGTCGGATCGGCCGACGTCGCCCTGTCCGCCTCCGGCCCGCTGGCCGACGACCCCGCCTTCGCCGCCCACCTGGCCCGCGAGAAGAAAGACCTCAAGGACAAGGCCGACAGGCTCAAGATCTACCCCGTCCTCTCGGCCAACCTGTATTTCCGCTTCTGACCCGACCCACTGTTGGCGCCGCATCGCAGTCCGTCACGGGCCCAGATGCGTAGATGCGTTGGGTCAAGCAGGAACGTGCCGCACACCCCCGCAGCCCGCACGCCCCCCCCCGCCCCCACCTGTGTGGCTGACGGGCTACTTGCGGCGGGGTTTCAGGACGTGGGCGGCCATTTTCGGGCGGGCCCCCAGGGTCTCGGTGAAATGGTGGATCAGGACCGCTTCGATCTCGTCGAGGACGTTCTCGCGGGTCTGGCTGATCTGGCTGAGATTGGCCAGGGTCCGGGCGGCCGGGCCGCTGAGCCGGACCCGCTCGGGGAAGTGCATCTCGCAATCGCGGCAGACTAGCCCGTTGGCGGAACTGCTGAAGTAGCTCTCTTTCCAATCGGTCGAAAACGATCTTCGGCAATTGGCGCACGTCTTGAGGTTCGGGCGCAACCCCACCTCCCGCAGCAGGGCCAACTGAAACAGGACCAGGCGCAGCAGGATGTCGCGACGCGGTCCGGCGGCGCTCTGCTCGTCGAGGTCCTGGATCAACTGGACGAACTGATCGAAGAGAATCAGATGCGGATCGCCGTCGTGGGTGAGCCGGCCGAGCAGCTCGGCAGCGAACAGCACGCTCTCCAGGGCGAAGAGGTTCCGCCGCAACCCCCCTCGCGTCGGCTGCTGCTGGTACTCGGTCAAGGTCGCCAGCTTGTCCTTGTCGGCGCCCGTGAAGACGATATCACCATACGACAGGACCTCGATCGGTCCGTCGAAGGCCGACTTGGCCCGCTTGGAGCCCTTGGCGATGGCGCTGATCTTGCCCGTGAGCCGGGCGAAGAAGGTGGCGATCTGCGAGGTCTCCGAGTAATCGACGCAACGGATGCAGACGGCGCGGTCCTTGGTCAGCATGGCTACTCTTCCGGAATCTTGCGGATCGTAACGCGGTTGATGCGTCGCGGTTCGGCCGAGGCAATCGTGAACTGGAGGTCTTTGTAGTCGAAGTGCTCGCCCGTCTTGGGGATATACCCCAGACGAGAGAAGACGAAGCCGCCGACCGTGTCGTAGTCCTCGTCCTCCGGAAGGCTCAATTCGTACTCATCATTGAGATCGTCTACATAGGTCCGCGCATCGACCTCAATCGTATTCTCATCGACCTGTTTGACCGACGCAGGCGGTGTCTCCTCGTACTCATCGGTGATCTCGCCGACCAGTTCCTCGATGATGTCTTCGAGCGTCACAATGCCCGCCGTCCCGCCGTACTCGTCGAGCACCACGGCCAGATGCAGCTTCTGATTCTGAAACTCATGCAGTAGCGCACGCAGGGGCTTGGTCTCGGGCACGAAGTACGCCTCCCGCATCCGATCGCGCAGGCAGAATTGGCCCGGGTCCCGGCCGATTTCAGCCAGCAGATCCTTGGCGTAAACGATACCGACGATGTGGTCGATGTTCTCCTCATAGACGGGAATGCGGGAGTGGCCTGCCTTCTTGACGACCTCGAGCACCGTCGGCAGATCGGAATGGACCTCAATGGCAACCAGATCCGTGCGTGGCGTCATGATCTCATCGGCGCAGCTCTCGCTCAATTCCAGGACGTTCTCGATCATCTCCTGCTCTTCCTCGTCGAACGTCCCTTCCATTCGATGCTGCTCGAGGTCTTCCAGAAACTCCTCGTGCCTCACCTCCAACTGCTCCTCAGGAGTCGCTTCGGCCACGCCGGCCAGACGGCGCACGAACCCATCGTACAACTGAAGAATGTATAGGACGGGAGTCGCCAGAAGCGCGAAGAGCATCAGCACGTGGTAGGTCCGGCTCAGGAGCTTCTCCCCGGCGTGCTTGGCCCACGCATGGGGAATGGCCAGACTGAATACGGAGAAGATCGCCATCGCGATGAAGAAGACGAGAACGTAGCTGCCCAAGCCGAGACGCCCGTCCCGGAGGGCCGAGAGGATCGCAACCAGCAGCAGCAGCGAGCAGAAGTTGGCGACGAGCCGATAGAAGGAGCACGCAAGGATCAGGCGGTCGGCGCTGTCCACCAGCGCATCGACAAGCTTGGGCCTCTCCTGTCCGTTGGCGGCCTTGAACGCTTCCTGCAATCGCAGACGCGAAAAACCGCGCAGTGCGATGGCGTTGACGGAAAAGAACAGTGTCGCCCCAACGAGCAGGCAAATCAGTACCACGGCCCAACCGATGAAGCCCACGTGCGATTACCCCTTCAATTCAATCCCCAACCCGGACCGGCACCCTCTGCCGGTCCATTACGACGACACACGGCGATTATACACGACTCCGAAACCGGCGTGTTGCAGAATCTCGTCTTCCGTTTCGTGCATTCTGCGAGCCTGCTCCGGTGCGCCGTCGTCGAAGCCCAACTGGTGCAGCAAACCATGCGTCACGTACAGGGCCAGTTCCGCCAGAGCCGAATGGCCCCTCCGGGCGGCCTCGCGTGCCGCTCTCTGGCCGTTGATGACGAGTTCGAACGCTCGCGGTGCATCCGAATCATCGGCATCCGACAGGTCGAAGCTCAGGCAGTCCGTGGAGCCCTCATCGCCGAGAAACCGCCGGTTCAACTCAGCAATCTGCACATCGTTCACAATCCCGACACCGACGGTCGCCCCGGAGATGCCGAATCTCTCGCAGATCGTGCGGATCAGCGACTCCAATGCAGGGCCATCGGCCGGCACATCCTCAGCCTGCCATGTGATCTGAATCACGTTCATGGTCCGCTACGTCTCGGCCATCTTGGCCACCTGCGGCTTCGACGGCGGCGATAACGGCGCATCGGCGGGCGTCGGGTAGGCGATTCGCCCGTGGTAGTGGGCGGCCAACGACTTCGACATGCTCGCCTCGATTCCGCTCAGTTCGCGCAGGGTCAGATCGCACTCGTCGAACTGTCCGTCCTGCAGCCGCTTCATGGCGATATTGTGGACAACAATCTCGACCTTGGCCAGGGTCACTTCAGGCAGCGAGCGTACCGCGCCCTCGACTGCATCACTGAGCATAATGATCGCGGCCTCTTTCGTCTTCGGCCTCGGACCGGGGTAACGGAATTCGCTCTCGCACGGAGGCGCCCCTTTCGGTCGCTTGCCCACGGCGTCCGAGTCCTCATGCTTCTTGATGGCCTGATGATAAAACGGCTCGACCAGCGTCGTGCCGTGGTGTGTCTCGATGAACTGGCGCAGCACGCCGGGCAGCCCGTATTCCCTGGCCATCTCGACGCCGTCCTTGACGTGGCCCACGATGATCAGCTGGCTCATCGTTGGAGACAGCTCCTTGTGCTTGCTGGTCGATCCCATCTCGTTTTCGACGAAATACTTGGGCTTGTTGATCTTGCCGATATCGTGGTAGTAGGCCCCGACCCGGCACAGCAGCCCGTTGCAGCCGATGGCCTCGGCCGCCGCCTCGGCGATCGAGCCAATCAGCAGACTGTGGCTGAACGTCCCGGGCGCCTCCATGGCCAGCTTCTTGAGAAGGGGCTGATTGGCGTCGGAGTAGTCCAGCAGCGTCATGCTGGTGGCGATACGGAACGTCTTCTCGATCAGGGGCAGCAGGCTCTGAATCAACAACCCGCCCAGGAACGCAGCCAAGGCATGGTGGCCGGCGGCCCATACGACCGACACGAGATCCTGCGGCTCACCGAGGAAGTTCAAATACACCACGGACGACGCCATGAAAAAGACGGCCACCCCCGCCATGGCGCTGACCTCCAGCAGTTTCATGCGGGTGCGGATCTCCTTGAGCGAGAAACAGCAAGTCCCCACGCCGCTGGCCATCGTTAAGAACAATCCGATGCCCTGAAGCTGGAAGCCATCGCCCGGTCTGGGGCCCACCACCAGGCATGCAAAGATCGCATACAACGTGGCCATCCCGACGGCGAATCGCTGATCGTAAGCAATGACGAAGACGATCGCAGCGACCACTGCGGTGCCGGTTCCCCAACTGGGGGTCCAGCGCGATGCGCCGCTGGACAGCACGGCGACCTTGAGCGTCCCGAGCAGCACCAGGAACACCCCGATCAACACGATGGTCCGCGTGTGATTCTGCAGAATACGATTCGCGTAGTGGTAGACGTAGAACGCGGCCCCAAGCGACAGAAAGACAACGACCACGAAGAGAGCCCCGACGGTCCGATAGCGTCCTTCACCGACCATCTCAAACGAGAGAATCGCCGTACAGGCCACGACAAATCCCAACCACAACAGGATCGAGAGCACCGCATCCCTGCTCGTGGGTCGGGAAAACCGAACCGGGCGTCCGGAGGAGATGGTCCGACGCACCTGGTTGCGCCGGGGACTGGTTTTCTTGTTCAATAGACCCATCGAATTCAACTCGTTACGACGAAACAGGAATCCGGATCGGTTCCCGTCGCAAGGGTGGCTCCCGGCTTATGCGCGTCGCCGCGACCCTGCCTGTTTCTGCGATCCCTGCTTCTTTCTATACGCTCGCACTATATTCTGCACGAGCCGGTGCCGAACGATGTCATGCTGATTCAGCGAGACCACGCCAATGCCCTTGATGCGCCGCAGGGTTTCGATCGCCTCGATCATGCCACTCTTCTGGACGCCATCGAGGTCAATTTGTGTGATGTCACCGGTGATGATCATCTTCGAGCCGTGCCCGAGCCTTGTCAGGACCATCAGCATCTGAAGGCCGGAGGTGTTCTGGGCCTCGTCGCAAATGATGGCGGCCTCGTTCAGCGTCCGACCTCGCATGAAAGCCAATGGAATGATCTCAATGATGTCGAGATCCATGAACTTCCGCATTTGGGCGAAGTCCATCATGTCCTCGAGCGCATCGAACAACGGGCGCAGGTAGGGGTTCACCTTTGCCTGGATGTCGCCCGGCAGGAATCCCAGCTTCTCGCCGGCTTCGACGGCCGGGCGGGCCAGGACGATGCGGCGGATCTGCCGCTTCTTGAGCATCGAGACGGCCACGGCCACCGCCAGATAGGTCTTGCCCGTCCCCGCCGGCCCCGTGCAGAACGTCACGTCGTTGTTCAACATGGTCTCGACGTACTTCAACTGGCCGGCGGTGGACGGCTCGACCACCTTCCTGGAATAGACCGTCACCGCCTCCCCGTTGTCGGGGCCGGCCGGCAGCGTGCCCTGGTCGATAAAACCGGTCACATCGTCACTCGTCAGTCTTCGATATTTCAGCAGGTGTTTCTGCATCCGATCCACCACCTCGGCGGCCTGATGCACGCGTTCCTCCGTGCCACTGATGATGAGATTGTGTTGACGCGCAGTCACTTGGACACCAATGGACCGGCGCAGTTGCCGGAGATGACTGTCGGAGGGCCCGAACAGCTCAAGCTGCTTGCTGCTCGGATCGAGTTGTACGATAACTTCCAAATTGCTCCTCGCCCAAGCGATCGTGCCTGGTTGCTTGCCCCGGCCGGGCCGTCAGGCCACCAGGCGGAAGAACAGATAGCCGAACGGCGCCGCCACCAGCGGCGAATCGATCACGTCCAGGATCCCGCCGAAGCCGGGAACATGGTTCGCCGAATCCTTCTGCTGAGCGTCCCGCTTCATCATTGACTCGGTCAGGTCACCCAACTGTCCGATCACGGCAAAACACCCGCCGAAGACCACAGCCCACGACCACGCCATTATACCAAATGCGGCCGCAAATGTGAGACTCGTACCCATGGCCAGGATGATTGCCCCGGCCAGCCCCTCCCAGGTCTTACCCGGACTGATGCGAGGCGAGAACTTGTGCCGGCCGAACAGTTTGCCGAACGTGAAGGCCCCGATGTCCGAAAACTTCACGACGAACATCAGCATCAAAACCTCCCAAAGCCCCACGTCTACGCGAATCCCCACCACGAAGGCCGCCAGAAGGCCAAGATAGAGGATGGCCAGACAACTGACGCCGCAATTGGCCAGGATGCCGTCGGCCCCGTACCGCCGATACTGCCCCCACACCAACGCCAGGAGCGAGAAGATCAGTGCGAACAGCAGGTATCCATGCAGCGACACACCGAGCCACTGTGGCCAATACCACGCCGTGGAAAGCAGCACGACCCCTCCGATGCTGGGCCCCAGAAGAACGCGCAGGCTCTTGCCGGTCGCAAGGTTGGCGAATTCGACCGTCGCAAGCGCCATGACGAACGCGACGAGGGCCGTCAGCAGCGTCCCCCGCACCGACTTGTCGTCGCCGGTCGCCGCAGTGACCGACCCGTCGAGCCAGCCGTCCAGGATGACGAGGCCACCGAAAGTCAATGTCATCAGAATGCCGGAGAATATCCTGTGTTTGAGCATGGTCGCGGGCACCATCGATTCGATGTCTGGTCCGAAGGCAGCCGAACGTACGGCTGTCTCCTCCTGCAATGCGATCATCCGCGAGAGGAAGGCCCTGTGCTGAGGGCCCCAAACCGGCGATCGCGCTGGGCGTAGGCGACCATTGCCTTCTCGAGAGTCGCCTGATCAAAATCGGGCCAGAGCGTGTCGGTCACGTAGAATTCGGAGTACGAGATCTGCCACAGAAGGAAGTTGCTCACGCGTAGTTCGTTGGCCGTGCGAATCAGAAGGTCCGGGTCGGCG
Organism: uncultured Pirellulales bacterium; assembly: GCA_964610435.1. GTDB lineage: Bacteria > Planctomycetota > Phycisphaerae > Sedimentisphaerales > Anaerobacaceae > Anaerobaca. The sequence goes on from CAZSXM010000027.1 coordinate 39,553, forward strand.
AGGCCTTTCGTATAGAGGTGGTCGCTGACGCACTGCTCGTCGATGTCTTCGACTCGCAGCTCTCCGGCCCGAACGCCCTGAGCCATGGCCTTGGCGGCGTCCACAATCTCGGCCCGCCCGCCGTAGTTGAGCGCCATCGCCAGGACCATCCCCGTGTTGCCTCTGGTCAGCTCGCCGGTCCCTGCCAGTGCATCCGTGACCGATCGAGGCAAGCCGTCCATTCGGCCGAGGTGAACGAAGCGAACGTTGTTGTCCATAAGACTTTGCCGGATGCTGACCAGGTAGTTGCTGTAGATGCGCATCAGGGCGTCGATCTCCGCCTGCGGCCGCTTCCAGTTCTCCAGGCTGAACACGTACAGCGTCACGGACTCGATCCCCAGATCGACGCAGCGCAGCGAGATCATCTCGGCCGTGCGGGCCCCCTGCCCGTGGCCTTCGTACCGCGGCAGTCCCCGGCGCTGCGCCCATCGGCCATTGCCGTCCATGATAATCGCGAGATGACGAGGCATCAGCTCCGGCGGCACTCCGAGCCGCTCGGCGGTCACTCTGCGTTTCTGCTCCATATTGCTCATTGGCAACGACCTGTGCGAATTCCTTCGATCCGGCCCTGCAGGCGCAGGGCATGATAGGTTACGTCCGGACCAGCGTCTGGCTTCGCCCGGGTCCGACGCCGATCATCTCGACCGGCCGTCCGACGATCTGCTCGATTCGCTCGACGTACCGACAGGCGTTGGACGGCAACTGGTCAAACGCCGTTACGCCGGCAATGTCCTCATCCCAGCCGGGCAGCGTTTCATAGACCGGCCTGGCCCGGGCCAGCCGGGTGATGTTGGCCGGGAAGAACGTCGTCTCCCGCCCGTCCACCTCGTACGCACGACACACCTGCAGTTCTTTCAGACCGGTCAGCGTGTCGAGATGCAGCAGCACGAGGCTGTCGATCGAACCGATTCGAACGCCGTATTGCACCGCCACCGCATCGAACCACCCGCACCGCCTGGGCCGGCCGGTCGTCGTACCATATTCGTTGCCTGCGTCCCGGATATACTGACCGACTTCGTTGTCCTGCTCGGTGGGAAACGGCCCGGCGCCGACGCGGGTCGTGTAGGCCTTGATCACACCGATGTACTGGTCCACCATTCGCGCGGGCACCCCGCAACCGGAGGGCAGGCCCAATGCGCTGGAGTTCGAACTAGTCACGAACGGAAACGTCCCATGATCGAGGTCCAGCAGCGCGCCCTGCGCCCCTTCGAAGAGGAGGGACTTGCCTTGCTCGATGGAGGTGTGCAGCAGCTCCGTGGTGTCGGTGACGAACGGTCCGAGCCGCTCGGCGTAGCGTCGGCACTTCTCGAGGATCGCCGAGGCGACCATCGGCTCGGCCCCGTAGAGCGAGCCAAAAAGCTTGTTCTTGTAAGCCAGGACAACGTCGAGCTTGGTCTTCAACGCATCCAGGTCCCGCAGATCCCCCATCCGCACGGCATAGCTGCGTCCGACTTTGTCGGCATAGCATGGGCCGATGCCGCGAACGGTCGTGCCGATCTTGTGCTCGCCGAGCGACTCCTCGCGGAGCTGATCCTCGCGTTTGTGATAGTCGAGCACCACGTGGGCGTTCTCGCTGATGAACAGGCGGCCGTCGAGCGAGATACCGCGTCCGGCCAGCCCGTCGATCTCGCCGAGCAGGATCTCCGGATCGACCACCACGGCGTTGGCGATCACACACGCGACACCCGTGCGAATCGAGCCGCTCGGCAACAGGTGCAGCGCGAAACGCCGCTCGCCGATGACCACGGTGTGCCCGGCGTTCGACCCGCCGCCGAAGCGGACGACCATGTCGCACCGCTCGGCCAGGATATCGACCACCTTGCCTTTGCCCTCGTCACCCCACTGCAATCCTACCACGCAGATATTCATTGAATCCGTGCTTCCCAAAGCATACCAGAAACGAGTCCAGAAAAAGCAAACCGCAATAGCCTACAGAGGCAGCCTATTGCGGTCAATCAAATATTCAGTCGTTCGCACCCGGAGAGCTCTCAGGTGATCTGCGCGACCAGGTGGTCCAGGATCGCCCCGAGATTGTCGTACTGGCGGTCCGTCAGTCGCTGTCTCCTCTCGGCGCCGGCGTTGTCCTTGTAGACGATGGTGAAGAACCCTTTGCGCCCGAAGTGGGTCTTATCGATGGCCTCAATGGCATCGTAGGGAATGCGCTTCTTGTCGGCGATGACGAGCTCCTTCTCGTCGGCCACCAGCTTGCGGCCCCGCACAGCGTAGAAGTAGACGCCCACAAAGGCCGCCACCGCCACCAGGACGGGCGGGGCCTTCTGATTCAGGACCAGTTCCCACTGCGGGTTGCCGTCTTCGTCGGTGTATTCCTCGATGAAACTCTCGCTGATGTAGCCGTCGTAGGCGAACCAGGCGGCCATGACCAAACAGACAACGATGTAGATTTTGAAGTTGGTGCGTTTGTACTTGCTCAGGGGCGCCTCTATGGCCATGCTCCTCTCCTTATCGGGCTACGTCGAACGTCGCTGCGCGATGACCTCCGTCAAGGGTTGTACGAAGTGGTGCACAATCCTCTCGGCCATCAGGCCCTCGGCCAGTTGGCACTGGTTCTCAAACGAGGCCAGCGCATCGAACTTGGCCTCCGGACTCGGAAACTGCCGGACGGTCAGTGACAGGGTGATCGCGTCTTCCCGGCTGGCTTCTTTCTCGCCGGGCTCGTAGACACTGGTCTTGGACTCGACGCTGACCCGCACCTGGGTCCGCATGTCCCGCGACAGCGACACGACCATCGCTGGCGAGAAGACGATGGGCTTGCTGTGCGGCAGATCGAGCAATCCATTGAACGCGCTGGCCCCGAACAGGGCCTCGGCGATGATCTCATCGTGATGGCCGGCGCAGTCGAAGTCCATCGCGAACGACAGGTCGATCGAGTCGACGTCCAAGGGCGTGACACCGAGCATATACGGCATCAGTTCGAGGACCAGCCGGTCTTGGCGGTAGGCCTCTTCGAACGTCGAGGGATTGGCCATCCCCGAGCCGATCCGGTCGCCTTCGAGGCTGATCCATCGGTAGATCCCCGCTGCATGGTCCTCTTCGAGGTAGTAGTCGTTGTTGTCGCGACGTAAGAACCGCCCCATCGTCGGAAACTGCTTCTGTATCCGCTCGAAGAAGGTCAAGACCGTGTCCCGCTCCGTGGGCAGATCCAACTCCGTGTTGACGTAAAGGTCAACGTAGAAGTCGTCACAGAGAGAACTATAGCTATTCGCGGACATGGGGGCCGAACCCTCCATTTTATCTACTGTGTCACGTTCTCGGACCGGTCCTCTGGGATACCCGAACTGGAAAACCCCGCCGGCCCATGTCAATTATACGCTCGAAAAATGCACTTTCCCACATATTTCCGGCCGATCCTGCGAAATCCCTTGTGGAAAACGCCGGCTCGGCAAGCGGCCGGGAAGGCGGCAGCATACCCAGCCTTCCGCCGACAGAAATCCCCCTACGCGACAAGGAGATAGATCATGCTGCCGGCGGCCAAGGCGTAACAGTAGAAGCCGAAGTAGCGAAGCTTGGCCCGCTTGGAGACGATAAGAAGGAGCTTCAGCGAGCCAACACCCACCACAGCAGCCGTGACCGCCCCTGCCAGTGCGGAGGCGATGCCCGCTCCTTCGGCGCCGACGCTCTGCCAGTGCCCCACCGTCTCCAACACGGTCGCCCCGATAATCGCCGGTATTCCGATCAACATACTGAACTCGACCGCTCGACTGCGTTGCAGACCCAGCAGGACGGCCACGCCGATGGTCGCGCCGCTGCGCGAGATCCCCGGCAGCACCGCCACACCCTGGGCCAGGCCGACGAGGATGGCGCTCTTGAGCCCGAAACTCGCCAGATCGAGCGGACTGGTCTTCCTCCGGTCGGTCAGCCACAGGAGCGTTCCCGTGACCGCCCACATCAGGGCCACGACGAACAGGCTGCCCCTCGCGTCGATGAAGAGCTTCTTGAGCGGCAGCACGAGGGCCGCGGTGGCAACGTTGGCGGCCACAATCATCAGAACCAAGCGGGTCAACGACAGTGCCCCCGCCGATGCGCCCGCTGCGTTGGATTCGTCCCCGCCGAGCGAGGCCGGATGTTTCAGGAATTGGAACAACGGCTTGCGAAAGACGATCAGGACGGCCACCACCGTGCCGACGTGGGCCGCCAGGTCGAACAGCAGCATCTCCGGGCTTTCGGCGTCGAAGCCGAACAGCGTCTCGAACAGGACCAAGTGGCCCGACGATGAGACGGGAAGGAACTCGGTGATGCCTTGGACGATGCCGAGGAAGATCGCTGTCAGGATACCCATTCCATCTCCAAAACGTGCCGGACCATCGATGCTGTCATCCGGCGGCCATCCATAGCTTCACGACGGCCGCAAGAACCACTGCTGCAAAGACGCCGGCAAGCAGGTCGTCGGCCAGCACGCCCCAGCCCTGGGGCAGCGACTCCAGCTTGCGTATCGGCCAGGGCTTGGTGATATCGAAAACCCGAAACAGAAGAAACCCCATCGCCGCCACCAGGCAGCATTGCTTCAACGACAGGTCAGCCGGCAGCAACCACGGGATAATGAGGAAGACCAGCGCCTGACCGGCCACCTCATCGACAACGACCTCGCCGGGATCGGCCTTGCCCGCCAGCGTCGCCACAGCGGGAACACACGCCACACACGCCACCGAACCGGCGACGACAAACGCCGCTATCACCGCCGTGATGACCGCCCCCGACACATCGAGATGCCCCAGCACCGCAAACGCCACCACCGGCGGCAGCGACCCCCACGTCCCCGGCGCAACCGGCAGCCAGCCCAGTCCAAAACATGATGCAATCAACCGTCTCCAGTTCATAGGGCCAAGACCATACCCCACAACCGCCCCCAAGTCAAAAGGAAACAGCGTGTTCATGTTGCGCATGCGCAGGCTGAGGATCGGATAGGATCGATGCCCCGGATGCGGCTCAACTCTGGAGTTTGCGGAGGATGTGGCGGGCGAGGTGCTCGTTGACTTCGCGATGTCTCGGCACGGGCTGGCACATGCCCGTCCTGGGGTTCTGATACCAGTCGTGGCGCTGCCCATGACGCAGCAGGACGCATCCATCGTTCTCCAGCCGCCGGACCAGATCTACTCGCTTCATGCGATTCGCAGCTCCGCCACGCGCCGCACGCCGGGGATTCGCCCGCTCGTCAACTCGTCGTGGAGGTCCTTGAGATTCTCTTGAAGCTCTTCGATCGTCTCGCCCTGCGTCATGTAGTCGGGATACTCCTCCAGGTGCCCCAACCACATGCCATTATCCTGCCAGTAGATGTAGCGAATCGTCTTCATCATTTCAGTCTACCATTCTTCGACGCGAAGCACAAGTCAACTGGACTACCTCCAACGATGGTCTTCTCGCTCTATGAAGGCTCGATGCCGAGCACCTTGAGGGCAAAGCGGTCGGTCATGCCGGCGATGTAGTCGCAGACGGCGCGTGGGAGGCCGTGCTGGGGGATGAATCGCTGGAAATAGCCGGGCATCAGGTCGGGCCTGTTGCACAACCGCTCGAAGATGCAGGCCAGCCGCCGGCGGGCGTCCTCGGCGTTGCGGATGAGCGATTCGTGGTGGTAGAAGCGCTCCAGCAGAAACGTCTCCAGGACTTCCAGCTTGCGGTCGCAGTGGGGGGACAGGCCGATCACGTTCTGCGGCCTGGCGCACGCATCGAGCGGGGTGGCAATCCCCGCGGCGGCGATGTTGGCGGCGCTGGTGGCGGTGCAGTCGCCGACCAGGGTGTCGATGATCGCCTTGGCTGTGCGGGTCCGGCGAATCGTCCAGTCCTCGATCGCGTCGGCCTCGATCTGGCGTTGCGCCTCGGCAAAGATCTCGATGTGCCCCATCCGCTCTCCGTCGAGCAGGCGGGCCTTCATCCCGTCTTCGAGATCGTGGCAGTTGTAGGCGATGCGGTCGGCCACGTCGGCGATCTGGCCCTCCAGGGTGCCGTTGGCCTCGGCGAACGGGTCGCCCTGGGGGACATCGTAGCGGCTCTTGTGCTTGGCCAGGCCCAGCCGGGTCTCGTACATGAGGTTGAGGCCCATGAACGCCGGATAAGGGTGTTCGAGCAGTTCCACGATGCGCAGCGACTGGGCGTTGTGCTCGAATCCGCCGCAGTCGGCCATCAACCCATTGAGGGCCGCCTCGCCGGCGTGCCCGAACGGCGGATGCCCGAGATCATGCGCCAGGCAGATCGCCTCGGTCAGCGCCTCGTTGAGTCCCAACGCTCGGGCGATGGTCCGGCCGATCTGGGCGACCTCGATGGTGTGGGTCAGGCGAGTACGGTAGTAATCGTCGAGCCCGGGCGTGAAGACCTGTGTCTTGCCTTCGAGCCGGCGGAAGGCCGAGCTGTGGATGATCCGGTCGCGGTCCCGCTCGAACGCCGAGCGATATCGATGCGGTGCCTCGGCGGAGACGCGGCCCTTGCTCGCCGCCTCCGTCACGGCATGTGATCGAAGACCGTCGGTCATTTCTGCAATCCAGGCAGGCTGTGCTCGGCGCTGACGACCTTCAACTCTGCCAGCAGGTCCACCAGAGACTGGCTGACGACGTCGGTGTCGCTGCAGACGTTCATGAAATTCGTATCGCCGTCCCATCGCGGGACGACGTGAATATGCATGTGGCCCGGCAGGCCGGCGCCGGCGCAGCGGCCGAAGTTCAGACCCACGTTGAACCCGTGCGGATTGATCGTCATCGACAGGGCCCGCTGCGATTCGCGAACGAGCTTCATCAGCTCGGTCATCTCCTCCTCTCGGGCGTCGTCGAGGTCGGCGATGTGTCGGGCGGGCGAGACGAGCAGGTGTCCGTTGTTGTACGGATAGCGGTTCAGCACGACCAGGCTTCTCTCGGTCCGCCACAGCAGCAGGTTCTCGTCGTCGGCTTCGGGATGGGCGAAATCGCGACAGAGGAAGCAGCCGTCGCCCTTGTCGAGTCCGCGGATGTAGGGGATGCGCCAGGGCGCCCAGATGTTGCTCCGTTCCAAGGTGCAATGCCTCCCAATGCAGTCGATGCCGGCCTCACGGGGCCAGCAATTCGGTCGTCAGCGTCTGCTCGATGGCGATGTGCGGGTCGGCCCGAATCCCCATCGGCGGTAACGACGCCCTCATTCGCAGGGTGTATTTCTGGTCGCTCGCGAGAAGGCGGCCGGCGTCCAGGTCGAAGGACTCCCGTCCGGCCCCTTCAAGGGCAAGCACCTGATAGCCGCCGAGAAAGCCAAACGTCCCGCTGACCTGGAACCGCCCGGCATAGGGGACGGGCCAATCGCTCGGCACTGTGTCGGCAGGCGCATAGGTGCTCTCGATGATCGCAACCTGTCCGTCATCGTGTCGGATATCGCTGAGCCGGTAGACAACATCGCGGGCCTTGCGCACGACCATCGGCAGGGGCACCGGCAGCTTCGACGTCCAGGATTGGCCGATCGACACGCCGTCGGCGGGATCATCGACACTGGCGATTGCCTCCCAGAGGAAGCATTGGCCTGCGACGAAATCGCCGATCATGTCGGGGTTCTTGATGCGCCCGCCCGAGAGTCCGGAACGAAACGCCCTTTCGCCCAGCTCCTGTACGAGCGCATCCAGTTGCGAGCGATCAACGATCTTACCCCGCGAATCGACGGTAAACGAGAATGCTCTCCCGACTGCCGCTTCGGCGGCATCGGCGCCTCGATAGCGACCGCTGCGCTCGACCGAAACCGATTCGCACACGGCGCGGATCGTGCTGACACCATATGGATCCACGCTTTCGGGCGTGTATGCCGTGACCATCTCCAGACGTTCGAATCGCCGCTCGATTCGGTCGTCTCGGCTGGCATTTGGGTCCCAGTCCAGCCTCATGTCTCGATATGAGACAAATCTATACCGCAGCGTGCGCCCCAGCTCGAAATCCACCGTCGAAAAGACACGCTGCCGGCCTCGGACCTGTGCATCGCCCCCGACACGGCCGCTCCTGCACCCCAGCGAAACCGCCAGAGCTGCCGTAAGCCCCACCCTAAGCGTCGTTCTCCATGCCATGATCTTCACTACCGAACCCGCTCGAGTCTGTACAAGTGACTCCTGGCCATCCGAATGGCCGCGGGATTGGCGTCACCGTCCTGGACCGCCTGCTGGTCGATCGCCACCCATTCGGTGTGGAACTGCTCGACATAGGCGTCAATCCGCCCCACATCCGGATCGAACAGCAACTGCCCTTCGTAGCTGTCCAGTTGGTCGAACAGGCCCCCCGCAACCACCTCCGGCTGCTCCTGATGCAACTGCTCGGCGGCCGCCGAGGAGGGAATGCCCCTCATCACCACGTGCGCCAGACGAGCCTTTCCATCGACCTCGACCCGATCGAGGGTGTATAGCCGCTCGTACGCCCTGGCGCCCATCCGGCCGAATGAGAACAGCCTAACATTGCTCCAGGTGTCACCGGGATGGACCGTCTTATCCTCCAAGGCCATCAAGGCCGGAACCTCATGCCGGTCCCGGATCTCCCTCTCAGAGATCAGTCTCAGCGCCGTCTGGTGTTCCGGCGAACCGCCTCTGATGGAATCGCCGATGCCGGCAAGACCATCGACAGAGACGACCGCTCCCGTCGGCGTCATTTCCAGTTGGTAACTCCGCCCAATCAGCTTGGACAAGGGGCCTTCACGATCCACGTCTTGCGCGCTGTCGAAATCCAGGACGACCGTCTCCCGCGAGCGGCCCAGGTATCTCACTGCCAGGATCCTGACCTCGACCACCGCGTTGCCGTTGTCGTCGACGCGATCGTAACGCTGCTCGAACGTGATCTCCACGCGATTGCCGATCGCGCCGCCTCGAAAGACGTCGGGCTTCCTGGATTCGTCCCCCTCCCATCGAACGGCCGCCTCGGTCTCCGTGGTCACCTTGTACGTGACGGACCGGCCTGGAACGAACCGCAGGACCAGATCGAGCGCGGGCTCCGATCCCATCGCGTCATCGTCCTCGTCTGCCAAAGGCCGATCGGGCGCGGCCGTCGGCTCGCGGGACTCCATCCTGACCGGATCGCTGGATGCCTCCGCTTCCGGCGGCACGCTCTTGCAGCCCGTCAACAGCGCGATCAGGCCGAGCACAATGCCTGCAACAGCAACACGAATGCCCGTTGTGCGTATCATGTAAGACCCTACTCATGCGTTCGACTGTCGCGTGTCTCCAGATCTGTGTCCGATGCCAATTATAGGGGCCCTCTGGAGTCAGACAACGATTTTCCTTTATTTGCCATCAGGCCCAAGCTAAACTCTGTCGTTTTGATCTGCAGCATCTGCATCAACCGGTTTTGGAGAGAAGACAATGAGAAGCGATACCGTCAAGAAGGGCTTTCAGCGGGCGCCCCATCGCGGCCTGCTGCACGCATGTGGCTTGAAGGATGCGGATTTCGACAAGCCGTTCATCGGCGTCGCCAACAGCTTCTGCGAGGTCGTGCCGGGCCACGTCCATCTCAACGAAGTGGCCCGCGTCGTGAAAGAGGCGATTCGCCAGGCCGGCGGCGTGCCCTTCGAGTTCAATACGATCGCCGTCTGCGACGGCGTCGCGATGGGCCATACGGGGATGAAGTACTCGCTGTCCTCGCGCGAGATCGTCGCCGATTCGGTCGAGACGATGGTGCGGGCCCACTGCTTCGACGGCCTGATCTGCATTCCCAACTGCGACAAGATCATCCCCGGCATGTTCATGGGCGCCGTGCGTCTGAACGTGCCGACCCTGTTCGTCTCGGGCGGTCCGATGAAGGCGGGCAAGACCAAGGACGGCAAGACGGTGGACCTGATCAGCATCTTCGAGGGCGTCGCCCAGTTCAACGCCGGCAACATCAGCGAAGGGCAGCTCAAGGAGCTCGAATGCGCCGGCTGCCCCACTCAGGGCAGTTGCTCGGGCATGTTCACCGCCAACTCGATGAACTGCCTGTCCGAGGCGATCGGCATGGCCCTGCCCGGCAACGGCACGATCCTCGCGGTCGATCCGAAGCGGCAGGACCTGTACAAGGCCGCCGGCCGACAGATCGTCGAACTGGTCAAGAGAGACATCAAGCCGCTCGACGTCATCAGCGACAAGGCGATGGACAACGCGCTGGCCCTCGACATGGCGATGGGCGGCTCGACCAATACGGTCCTGCATACGCTGGCCATCGCCAGCGAGGCGAAGATCGCCTACGACCTGGACCGGATCAATGCCATCTCGGAGAGATGTCCCAATATCTGCAAGGTTTCGCCGTCCAGCACGATTCACATCGAGGATGTCGACCGTGCCGGCGGGATCAGCGCGATCCTCAATGAGATCAGCAAGGTGCCGGGGCTGCTGAACCTCGACTGCCTGACCGTCACGGGCAAGACGCTGGGCGAGAACATCGCCGGCGCGAAGATCGAGGACACCGAGGTGATCCACCCGCTGGCCAACGCCTACTCCAAGACGGGCGGCCTGTCGATCCTGCGCGGCAATCTGGCCCCCAACGGCAGCGTCGTCAAGAGCGCCGGGGTCGCCAAGGCCATGCTGAGGCATACCGGTCCGGCGGTCATCTTCGAGAGCCAGGAAGAGGCCTGCGAGGGCATCCTGGCCGGCAAGGTCAAGGAAGGCGACATCGTCGTCATCCGCTACGAGGGCCCCAAGGGCGGACCGGGCATGCAGGAGATGCTCAGCCCGACCAGCTACATCATGGGCGCCGGGCTGGGCGAGTCGGTCGCACTGATTACCGACGGGCGGTTCAGCGGCGGCACGCGCGGCGCCTGCATCGGGCACGTCAGTCCGGAGGCGGCCGTCGGCGGGCCCATCGGTCTGCTCAAGAACGGGGACATCATCGAGATCGACATCCCCAACAACACGATGAACGCCAGACTCTCCGACGCCGAATGGGCCCAGCGCAAGAAGGCCTGGAAACCGATGGAACCCCGAATCAAGGAAGGCTGCCTCGGCAAGTACGCCGCCATGGCCACCAGCGCCGACACCGGCGCCGTCCTGAAATGGTAATACGGAGCAAGCAGCGTTTGGTCGAACATTGTTTTGCGTGAGGCATCGCCTGAGCGTATCATAGATGAGGTTGCGTACTGCAAGCGCAGTGCTGTAGTGTTCTGGCACGTCCTTATGTGTACGTTTCTCTGGTCGAGACAATTATGCTGACTCGCTTGAAGGTGTCGGGATTCAAGAACCTTGTAGATGTGGACGTTCGTTTTGGGCCGTTCACGTGCATCGCCGGCCCGAACGGCGTCGGGAAGTCGAATCTCTTCGACGCCATCCACTTCCTGAGCGTGCTGGCCGATCGTCAACTGATGGAGGCCGCTTCTCTCGTCCGCAATGACGAGAACAGCGCCAGGGCGGCAGACATTCGCAGCTTGTTCCAACGACAGGGAGAACATTCGGAATCCGTGATGTCGTTTGAGGCGGAAATGATCGTTCCCTCCGAAGGCATGGATGATCTGGGACAGGAAGCGAAGGCAACGAACACGTTCCTTCGGTATACATTGGAACTCGCGTATCGGAAGGATGAGAACGTTGGTTCGCTCGGTTCTCTTGAAGTGTTGAAGGAGGAACTTGACTACTTCAAGGTAACCAACGCAAAGAGAAACCTCCTGTTTACACACACTCACGATTGGCGAAAATCAGCGGTCTCCGGAGAACGAAAAGGGAAGCAATTCATATCTACCGAGGGAAGCGGTGAAAACCGCATTGTCCGTCTCCACCAAGACGGAGGTAGCCGAGGTCGTCCTCTGTGGCAAGTGAAGAAGTTGAATAGGACAGTGCTTTCAACCACAAATACATCCGAAAGTCCAACTGCCCTTCTCGCACGACGTGAGATGCAGTCCTGGCGTCTGCTGCAACTTGAGCCCTCTGCGCTACGCAGGCCCGATGAATTCTCGGCCCCGACAAGGCTTGGTGCCAATGGATCACATCTCGCCTCCACCCTGTACAGGCTGGCACATCAAAATGGGCACTCGGAATCTGACAGCGAGGCAGACTCGAGGGTTTGTACGAGTGTGGCAAATCGCTTGGCGCAGCTGATTGATGATGTCTACAGAGTCGTCATCGACCGTGACGTGAAACGGGAACTGCTTACCTTGAACCTTGTGGGCCGCGACAAAACGCCTCATGCGGCCCGTTCGCTTTCCGACGGAACGCTGCGGTTTCTTGCCTTGGCTGTTCTCGAGCAAGATCCCGAGGTCCAAGGGGTTCTCTGCCTCGAAGAACCAGAGAACGGCATCCACCCTGCGCGCATCCCTGCCATGATAAAACTTCTTCAGGACATCGCCTCCGACACCAGCGAAGCAGTAGGGCCCGACAATCCGTTGCGACAGGTCGTTGTGAATACGCATTCGCCGGCCGTAGTCCAGCAGGTACCTGAAGACTCGCTGCTGGTGGCCGAACCGCGTGAGATGATACGGCACGGACAACGGTTTTCGGGCGTCCAGTTCAGCGCACTTCCTGATACGTGGCGAGCGGAATCAGGCGAAACCAGGATATGCAAGATGGGAGATTTACTGAGCTATCTAAACCCGGTCGCCAGATCTGAGCTTGAGTCCGGTATGGATGTCGGTGGGGCCCAGACACGGCACAGGCGCCATGGACAACCCAGGCGTGTGATCGACCGTCCAGATATTGCTCCATACTTTCCTGGTTTGGAGCCCTTCTGAGAAATGCCCACTGCTGATCTTACCTGTACCCTACTTTCCGATGGCTCGTCCGATAGAGCACTGATGCCGATATTGCGATGGTCTCTTCACTGCCATCTCCCCCGGCGCCCAGTACAATTGAAATGGGCGGATATGCGCCAGTTGCCGCGGCCACCAAGAGAGTTGCACGAGAAGATAGCTGAAAGTCTGCAACTTTATCCTTGTGATCTTCTGTTCATACATCGGGACACCGAAGGTGGCTCGATAGACGACAGACGTAGTGAGATCCATCACGCTCTGAATCTCGCTGCGCCGACGCACCCAGGAGTCGCCGTCATCCCCGTACGAATGATGGAAGCTTGGCTGCTGATACAGGAATCTGCCATACGCAGGGCCGCTAATAATCCGAACGGACGAACGGCCCTTGCCATGCCCCGGTTACGAGAAATAGAAGACATCACCGATCCCAAGAGCGTGCTCCATGAGATCATACGCAAGGCGACTGAGCTTGGAACCCACCGCAGGGATCGCTTCGATGTACACTACGCGGTGCATCGAGTTGCAGATTACATTGAAGATTTTTCTCCTTTACGTCAACTGTCGGCTTTTCGCGTTCTGGAAGAGCAGATCACCACAACCATCACAGGGCGCGGTTGGGTGGCTTGACCTCAAAGTCCGATCGCCAGAAGGATCAAGAATACACTATGGCACTGCCGAGCGGGCATAAGAACAGGACAAAATGGTATGCGGCGGGGTTGTGCTTTGAGTGTACGGGGTGTGGGGCGTGCTGCTCGGGGCCGGGGGAAGGGTACATCTGGGTGACGCGGCCGGAGATCGAGCTGATCGCCAGGCACCTGAAGACGACGCCGGGGCCGTTGCGGCGAGAATACCTTCGGCGGGTGGGCCTGCGCACCACGATCATCGAACACGAAACGACCAGGGACTGTATCTTTCTCAGGACGATTGGCGGCCGCAAACAGTGTGTGATTTACCCGGTCCGGCCGAGCCAGTGCCGAACGTGGCCGTTCTGGCCGGACAATCTCTCCGGGCCCAACGCATGGAACAGCGCCGGCCGGCGGTGTCCGGGGATCAACCGAGGACGGCACTACAGCGCCAAGCAAATCGAACGAATTAAGAGTAACAGACAATGGTGGCTGAATCAGAACGATACCGCCGAGTCGTCGCAGAAGTAGCGGTTCTCTACGACTGGATCGACATGCAGCTTCAGCAAGACCGCGAGCTGGCTGGGACGTGTGCGGCCTGCGGGGCCTGCTGTGACTTCGCAGGCTACGACCACCTGCTGTTCGTCACGCCGGGGGAACTGATCTACCTCGCCGCCAAGCTGGACACCTCAAACCTCAAGCAGATGCCCGGCGACCGCTGTCCGTACCAGGAAGAGGAGCGATGTACGATCCAGCAGCATCGGTTCACCGGCTGCCGCATCTTCTGCTGCGACGGCGACCGCGAATTTCAGGCCGAGCTGACGGAAACCGTCCTTCAAAAGCTCAAGGACATCTGCCGGCGCTCTGAGGTCCCCTACCAGTACGCCGACCTGGCGACGGCGCTGGCGACCTTCCCCACCGGCATCTGTTCATCGGCAGCGGGCAGGCGGCGAGACGCCGGGGGGTGACCATCGACCCTGTCTCGGAGAACCGCCGGGCTGAGGGCCTCCGCCTGCGGGGTGGCGGCTGTCGCGGGACGACATGGCGGTCCCGCGTCACCCGTTCAGAATCCCCAGAAACAGTTGAAATCCTCCCCTCTGTGTGGTAAATATTGCTTGTCTGCGACACAGAATGGCGGGGAGCTGGCATGTGTGACGTAACTCGTGTTCTGAACGCCATCGACCGGGGGGACGCCGGGGCTACAGACGAGCTTCTGCTCCTGATCTATGAGGAGCTGCGCGTCCTGGCGGCCCAGAGACTCTCCCACGAGCCCGCCGGCCAGACCCTTCAGGCTACGGCCCTGGTCCATGAGGTCTACCTTCGGCTGGTGGGGGATGACACGCAGAGGTGGAGCAGTCGCAGTCACTTCTTCAAAGCGGCGGCCGAGGCGATGCGCCGCATTCTGATCGACAACGCACGACGCAAGAAGAGCGACAAGCGCGGCGGGAATCATCAGAGGGTCGAGGTCCAGGACGCGGTTTTCTGCGTTCGAGAGGCCTGCGCACCCGAGAGTCTGATTGCCCTGGACGAGGCTCTGGCTCGGCTTGCCGAAACCGATCCGGTCAAGGCCGAGGTGGTCAAGCTCCGCTTCTTCGCGGGTCTGACCGTCGATCAGACCGCCGAGGTCCTGGGGATCGGTGCCACAACGGCAAAGCTGCACTGGGCTTACGCACGCGCCTGGCTGCTGCGGGAGATCGGATAGCGGGCGCCTCTGGCAGTCCAGGCAACTTTTTTTGCGATTCTTCAAGAAATCCCCGTCCCATCGTGAGCTCGATTACGCGTTGATAGTAGACCGGCTTCAAAAGGAGTCCGATGGTGCAGTATGAAGAGAATCCGGAAGAGACGATCTTCAAGGTCGCCATCCAACGCCAGGACCGCGATGAGCGTCAGGGTTATGTTCTGGAGGCTTGCGGCGGCGACCGACGACTATTGGCCGACGTCGAGACGCTGCTGCACTACCACGATTCGAGGAGCTTTCTCGATGTGCCCGTGTTTGACACCGATGGCGGCCTGGATGAGCCATTGGTGACCGAGGGTCCCGGGACGGTCATCGGGCGGTATAAGTTGCTGGAGAGGATTGGCGAGGGGGGCATGGCGGTGGTGTACATGGCCGAACAGGAGCGGCCGATCCGGCGGAATGTGGCCCTGAAGATCATCAAACTGGGGATGGACACCCGGCAGGTGATTGCCCGGTTCGAGGCCGAGCGGCAGGCCCTGGCGATGATGGACCACCCGAGTATCGCCAAGGTGCTGGACGCCGGAGCGACCGAGACCGGCCGGCCGTACTTTGTGATGGAACTCGTCCAGGGGGTCTCCATTACCAAGTATTGCGATGGGAATAGTCTGAGCACAAGGGAGCGATTGGCTTTGTTTGTGCAGGTCTGCCATGCCGTCCAGCACGCCCACCAGAAGGGCATCATCCATCGCGATCTGAAGCCCTCCAACGTCATGGTCACGCACCATGACGGCAAACCCGTGCCCAAGGTCATCGATTTCGGCATTTCCAAGGCCACCAACCAGAAGCTGACGGAAAAGACCCTCTTCACCCGCTACGCCCACATCATCGGCACACCCGCCTACATGAGTCCGGAGCAGGCGGAACTGAGCGATCTGAACATCGACACACGCACGGACATCTACTCGCTTGGCGTACTGCTCTACGAGTTGCTGACCGGGACCACACCGTTTGGCGAGGAGGAACTTCGCAAGGCCGGGTACATTGAGATGCAGCGGGTCATCCAAGAGGAAGAACCAACCAGGCCATCCACAAAGCTCAGCGCACTGGGCGAGTCATTGGCGGACATCGCGAAGCAGCGTGGCTGTACCCCCGATCTGCTCCGAAAAGCCGTTCGCGGGGACTTGGATTGGATCGTGATGAAGTCGCTGGAAAAGGACCGCGCCCGGCGGTACGAGACCGCCAGCGGCCTGGCTGAAGACATCCGGCGGCATCTGGAGCACGAGCCGGTATTGGCCGGCGCGCCGAGTGCCTGGTATCGAACGAAGAAGTTCGTCCAGCGGCATGCCATGCTTGCGGTCTTTGTCGTCGCCGTGGGGATCGCCCTTCTGGTGGGCCTGGTTTCGAGCATGGCGATGTACCTCCGGGCCGAACGGGCGCGGGCCGAGACCGAAGCCGTCACCGCATTTCTCACCAACGACTTGCTCGCGTCGGTGTATCCAGAACGCGCCAAGGGCCAGGAGGTGACCGTCCGCTACCTTCTCGAAACGGCCTCCACAAACCTGGACGGCAAGTTCGCCGGCAGTCCGCTCGTCGAGGCGCAGGTCCGCCAGACGCTGGGGTCGACGTACGCAAGGATGGGAGACCACGAGGCCGCGCAGCCGCACCTGGAACGTGTTCTGGAAATCCGCCGCGAACGACTGGGCCAAGAGCACCCGGCCACGCTGGCTTCGCTGGATCAGCTCGGCATGCTTCTCTGCAACTGGGGCCGGTATGGGCAGGCCGAGCCGCTTCTTGTCGAGACGCTTGCCGCCCGAAGGCGCATCCTGGGTGAGAGACATCACGACACGCTGGAATCCATGGCCCATCTGGCCTGGCAGTACATGTGCGAGGCCCGTTTCGAAGAGGGCATGACCCTGGCCGCCGAAGCACTGGAGGCCGGCCGCTCTATCCTGACTGAGGACGACCCAATTCTGCTGCGGTCCAAAGGTATTCTCGCGACCGGATACGTGACCACCATGCGGCACGCGGAGGCGGTCTCTCTGGCCCGCGAGGGTTACGAAATCAGTCGTCGCGCATTGGCGGACGAACATGAGATCACTCTGTTCCTGGCCAACGTGCTCAGTTGGGCTTTGGAGGGCGACGGGCAGCTTGATGCGGCGACGGCGTTGGCCGCCCGGACGGTGGAGCTTGCCCGATGGATCGTGGGCGAGGAACACAGCGTAACGGCCTGGGCGATGAGCAATCTGGGTGCGGCCTACCGCGCCCAGGGGCGCTACGACGAGGCCGAGGCGTTCCTGGTCCGATCGTTCGAAGTCGCCGCGCAACTGGGCGGGCCGGACCACACGGGCACAATCCTCTTCGGGCTCAGGCTTGCCAGACTCTATCACGCGCAGGAGCGGTTTGTCGAGCACGAGGAGCTGATCGTCGGCCTGGTGGAGGCCAGCCGTCGGACGCATGGCGAGGACCACCCGCAGACCGGGTACATCAAGTACTGGCTGCGGATTCGCGCCGAACAGCTTGAGGCGTTGGTCCAGCAGCAGCGCGCCGCCGGCGACCACGCCGCCGCCGAGGCAACCGCGGCCCGGCTTCTGGCGGTGCGAAAAGCTTGGCAAGACGCCGGCAGCGAACAACCTCCGTCGGGAGACGGCCCGAGCCCATAGCCGACTCTGCCGAACCCCGACGGGGCTCGACGGGAAAGGAGTTTCTTGAATCGCGAGTACATCGTCGTGGCGCAGAGGGTCTGCGCACATAGAGGTCGCTGTGGGCGATGTCCTTCAGGCGACCCCGGCAACAGAAGAAGCGGAGCCAGTGGACAAGTAGAACCGGCATCCGTCGTGTGCGGGTGCTGAAGTACTGCAACGGTCTTGGAGAAGGAGGTGTCGTCATGGTCACACAGAGAAATGTCATTGTTCTGTTGGTCATTGTGCTCCTTCTCACGTGCGTCTCTGGCGCCAAACGCATCGCGTGTGTCGGGGACAGCAGTACATTCGACATGGGGGTCGACAGGTAGGACGCATATAGCATGATGCACTTGAGTGCCACCAACAATGGAGGCAGACAACCATGCATGTGACATACAGACACCTGTTACGCTTAACCGCCATACCTTTGGTGATATTGGCATCAGCGGGTGGCGAATCCCACATATTCGCCAATGAGGCACCTGTGGCCAATGCCGGCCTGACACGATACGTAGCGAAGGACACCGTGCAACTCGATGGGAGCAGATCGTATGATCCCGATGGCGGCCCGCTAGCCTACGCCTGGACACAAACATCCGGCCCGCCCGTGACCATCACGGAGGCCGACACCGCCACCCCCACGATTGGCGGATTTGTTCAAACCAACGCGATTCAGGAGTGCACGTTCGAGTTGGTCGTCAACGATGGCGAGCTTGTGAGCCGCGTGGATGTGGTGCGTGTCCTCATCGTACCAAGGTTCGGCAGCAATACTCTGAGATTGGAGAACGACACATTTGATCCTCATAAACCCACCATAATATACTTCGGCGGTGGCGACTGTATGAACGGATTGGGCCAATACAGTGCCAGCCCCTTCGCAGATCCCCATTGGCTGGCAAGTGCGAATATCGTGACTTTTCCAGATGGATATAGCCGAGATTTTGCTGGTCAGGGTACTTACTACCAATATGGTGACATGATCTTGGTGTACCTGTGTGCTGTGGCTCCGGACTACAGGCAACTGATTCAGACATCCGGCTGGAGCACGGGCGGACAACCCGCCATAGATGTTGGGCGGCGTTTGAATCTCATATACAGGGATAGACGGTATGCAGTAAACCGCGTCACATTGTTCGACACAACACCGTACTGCCGAGATTACTCGGAGAGCATACGGGCATACCTCAGCAGTTCTGTTGATGGAGAGCCGTGTTGGGTTGACAACTATGTGAGTTCGTCAGGATACAGCGGAGGTCCTGTATATCCGCATTTCTATGACAGTGTACTGAATGTCTGGTTTGAAACGGGAGTGGGCAGTTCGCCCTATGGCTCGGCCGACTGGTGGAAGAAACACCGGCATGCCCAAGAATGGTACAACGAATCTCTTTCTCAAGAGAACATGAGGAGCTTTAATTCCGGGGTCGTGGCGGGTGCCTACTGGTCTGTGATTGGCCCCGGCAAGAACCTCCAGCTTGCGTCGACCCCAGGCGATCAGACCTACAAGTTCCAGTGGTTGGGGTGGAGTCCTTCAGGTCGTCTGGATTCCTATAACGCGGCCGTTCACCCGGGAAGGCTTCCAGAACCGGTCACGCTCCGGATGTGGCACCATACATCCGAGACTTCGGGGGACATGGAGGGGGCTGTTCTTAGCTGTGACGTGAGCGAGAATGCAGTGGGCTATGAGCTTCTCTCTGGCTCCGATCCCCACGACGTCTTGAACTACATCGTTGTGGCGAACAGCAACACTCCCCCTGTGATTCCTCTGACCATGCTTCCTCCGTCCGACACATGGTGGACCGTCAGGGTGCGCGACGTCTATGGATCTACCATCCACGCCGACCCTGTGCGTGTGGATCTTCCCTTGGGTCTGATTGCGTACTGGCGGATGGATGAGACCGAGGGCACAGTTGCACCCGACAGTGCGGGGTGGAACGATGCCACAGTGATGGGCGAGGCCCTTTGGTGGCCGGAGGGCGGCGCGATCGGCGGCGCCCTGGAGCTGGGTGGCTTCCCCGACTTCGTTGCAGCGAGGTTTGTGCTCAATCCATCCAGAGGCTCGTTCAGCGTCTTTGCCTGGATCAAGGGTGGCGCGCCCGGTCAGGTCATCCTCTCGCAGGACAGTGACGCGAACTGGCTGATGGCCGACCCCGCCGCCGGGGCACTGATGACCGAGCTCAAAGGCGCAGGACGCGATGCAAAGCCGCTGATCTCTGCGTCCATCATTGCCGACGGCACATGGCATCGCGTCGGTCTGGTCTGCGACGGCGACAGGCGGACTCTCTACGTAGATGATGTTGTCGTGGCTGAAGACACCCAATGGGCTGGTCCGGTGGGCGGCTCCGGCGGCCTGAACATCGGCTGCGGAGCGAACCGGGAGCTTGGCACCTTCTTCACCGGCCTGATCGACGAAGTCCGCATCTACAACCGCGTGGTGTGGCCGTAAGACACCTTCCTGCTCGGCGTGTACACGGGTCGACTCTTCTTCGGGAGGGCCGGCCCACGGCCAACGACGCCAGATCGGAGATGCGATCATGCAAGACATGGAAGTTACATGCCGCAGGCATGAGGGAGGCCTCAGGCGTTCGCTGATGCAGGTGCTCTATGCTGACGACGAGAAGACAAGCACCGGGACGGTTCGGGCCATCCTCGATCGATTCGATGTGGAGGTCACGCCGTTCGACAGTGCGGCGGCGCGTCTCAATGGCCCGATACGTCCGGCTGACCGTCCTGAGCAACTGGGGAGGAATCTCGCCGCAATACGGCCTCAGCGAAGTCCGCTTCTTCTACACGCACCCGGCTGCCATCGAAGCCGACGCATCAGACAACTGAGCAAGACGGCATCCGCCGTGTGTGCGGCCGCCGATGGAGAACAACTGTTTCTAAGAAGGAGGAATCATCATGAACGCAACGAGAACGATTGTCCTGTTGTCAATCATTGGGCTGCTGGTCAGTGGAGCGCCGGCACTAGGTCAGAGTTCAGAGGTGAACAAAGAGGCTTTGCGGCGTATCAACCAGGAGGCCTGGGGCCAGGGCCGACTGGCCGTGGTCGATGAACTCGTCGCCCCCGATTACGTCTACCACGAGGCGGCGTTGGGCGAAATCCATGGTCCAGAGGGTCTCAAGCAAGCCATAATGGTCTTTCGGACGGCATACCCTGACCTGCAGTTTATCATTGAAGACATGATCGCCGAAGGGGATTTGGTCGCCGTGCGCTGGTCCACCTCGAGCACACACCAGGGTGAGCTCATGGGCATCCCTGCCACAGGCCTGAAGACTACGACGCTCGGCATCAACATCGCCCGCTTCGGTGCAGACGGCAGGGTAGTCGAAGAGTGGAGCAGTTGGGATGTGATGGGGCTCATGCAGCAACTGGGAGTGGTCGCGCCCCCTCGTTCCGGAGCGGAGGCGTACATCTGGGGCGCCGATTCAGACGTGACGGGCGATGCCGGCGATCCCGCACTCAACCGGCTGCTGGTCACACGCATCGTCTCACAGTTCTGGAACGGAAAGGACATCGCCGGCTTGCTGGAGACACACAGCACCGAGGCCATCGCGCACAACCCTGTCATTCCGGCAAGCCCGCTCGATTTCCATGCCTACAGGCAGGCGTGTTTGGAACAACTGGTCGCCTTTCCGAACTTGCACGTTGCCACCGATGCCCTGATCGCCGAGGCAGACAAAGTCGTGATTCGATGGACGGTAACCGGAACGCAAAGCGGTGCGCTCATGGGCATGCCTGCGTCAGGAAGAGCGGTTGAGTTCAAGGGGGTCACGATCTACCGCCTGGCAGACGGCAAGGTTGTCGAGACGTGGTGGGCGTATGATGCTCTCGGCATGGTCGAGCAGATCACCTCGCCGCCGGAATACTCACTCGAAGGGGCGTGGATCACGAACGTGCCGACCCCGATGGGAAATCTAATCTTCGCCGGAAGCTGGAGAGCGCAGGATAGGGCCGGAACGATGTTCACGGCAGAGATGGAGCATGTCAACACATACCCTCTGCTCTCCGATCTGTACCCCGAGGTGGACGCGTCTAAGTTCTCCAGCGTGCTGGGCGTGAAGGTCGGGCGCAACACATACGAGATGACGGGGCTCGAGTATCACACGAAGACGGTCGCACCCGGCCACACAGAAATCGTTGGTATCGCGGTTGTGCGCGGCACGTTCGAGCAGGTAGGACCGGATCTGATTCAGGGCCAGGGGACGGGAGCGTACTACCTGGCGTCACAGGATGCCGACCAGGATGGATTTCCCGACGAGGGCCAGGAGCCCATGGTCTGTGTGCCGTGGGAATGGACGACGAAGCGTGTGACCATGATGCCCGGCTGCGTGCCAACGCCGATGCCGTGAAGCGCTGCCTTGTAGCCAGAGAAGAGTTGAAAACAGTTTGGGCGAGGGGCTGCGATGTAGATGCGTTCGCAGCGATCTCTTCCTCTTGTGAAAAGGAGACAGCATCATGAATAGAAGAAGCAAGATAGTTGTCCTGTCAGCCATTGGCATCACGACTCTTGTCCTGACCACCGGCTGGAGCGTTTTGGCTGGCAACCCCTGGCCGCCGGAACCTTACCAGGTATACGCCTTGGCCGGAGCGTGGGCCGAGACGAGTGACTTGGATACGCCGGGAAACATCACCATCATGCTGTACAGTCCCGAAGATCCGCGGTCAGCAATGGGATCCGTTCTTTCGACGGAGATCAACTCCGATCCAACGTTCGGTGGCATGATTCCGGGCGCCACCTCTCAGACGCCATGGTTTGGCACATATCAGAGGACGGGGCCCGATACCTTCCAGTCCAAGGTGGTTAGCTACGTGAAGAAGGATGAGAAACCCAGTCCCTTAGGACTCGTAAAGAAACGGATTCGGATGTTATGAGGTATTGGGATCAAT
>CAZSXM010000028.1:0-61447 GCA_964610435.1 uncultured Pirellulales bacterium
GCAGAACCGCCCCATGGCCGCCTAGAATCTACCTACAAACGTGCAGTGCACCCGCCTGCATCAAGCGGGTGGGGTCTGTTTGGAGGCCAATTTGGCCGACGGTGCGGCCCGGCGACCTCAACGGGTACGACGGTTGTAGTCCTCGGTGCGGACGCCGCGATAGAGCGTCGTGGTGTACTCGAACGTCTTCTGCGAGCGGCCGGGCAACTCGACGGTGAACTTGACGGTGTCGAGATCCACCTTCTCGTAGCCGTCGATCGAGCCGCTGTGCGTGATATCCCAGTGGGGCGCGTCGAAGTTGCGCGTGATCTCGACCTTGATCGGGACGTCGCGCGTGTTGCGGACCTCGACCTTCCACGTCTGGATGTCGTCCCAGCCGGCGACGTTGCGATTGCGGTCGAAGCGATGGTTGTCGCTGCGGATCTCCATCAGCTTGGGCTCAACGACCACGTCGGCGACGCCGCCGAGGTTCAGCTCGACCTTCTCGCCCACGGGAATGTACTTGAACGACGACTGGCCCTCGTACGCGAGGTGCTTAGCGTCATCGACGCCGCGATAGACCTTCAGCATGCCGTCGGGGATTGGCGTTTCGCCCAGTTTGTGCTCGGTGTCGTTGGCGAAGCTCAGGAACCGCATCACGCGGTCGCCATATCGCTCGGCCTCGTACTTGTAGAGGTTCACGACCGGCACGGCATCGACGTCGAAGCTCTGAAGCCGCTTGGACCAGCCATTGGGAATCGTCTCGGTCCCTTCGATCGTATAGAGGAAGTACTCGCTGAGCCCTTCCTTGACGATCTCCTTGGCCATCATTGGGGCCCGCGCCGCAGCCATCTCGACGTCTTGCATGATCCCCAGCGCCCTGCGCGTGGGCACTGCGGCGGGTCTTGGGATGGGGACGGGCAAGCCGGGCCGGCCGTAGGGGTACTCGCGCCGTGCCAGTTCGGCGATCTCGTCGAGCAGGTGGACCCTGCCGACGATCACGCGGACCTGGGCGTTCTCATAATCCTCGCCGCTGTTGTTGGTCACGCGGACGTAACCTTCCAGCCGCATCGTCGTCTCGTCGGCCGACAGCGTGCCCATGTAGAACGCCCGCCAGGACAGGCCGCTGGTCAGGTACGAGATCTCGACCGGGACCTTGCCGCTGACCTCGCTGTGGATGTTCCACAGGCCGAGGTTCCGCACGCGGGGCGGGAAGACCAATTCGGCGATGTCGATGGCGTCGGCGTTGGCCTTTGGCAGCATCTCCAGGCTCGTCGGATCGATCAACGTGTTCTCCCACGAGAACTGCAGCGCGTTGCCGCCCTCTTTGAGCGTCAGCGCCCGGCTCTCGCGGGCCAGCGTCAGGTCGGCCGAATTGTAGATTGTCAGTTGCACGGTGTCGCGGGTCGGCAACGTCGTCAGGTCGATCTTGGCCTGCGCACCGCCGGCGACCATGAGTATCATCAGAAATGCCATCACACGTTTCATATCAGAGCTCCTGTTCTGTTGGGCCAATTGGTGAGCGGTGCCCACCCTACAAGGACGTTGCAGGATGGTCAGTTGCGGACGTTGCGCCGACGGTAGTGCATGGTCAGTTCTTGCACCCCTGGCCCGGCGTCGGTACGCGCGGGAAGCTCGATCTCAAACTCCAGCGTACTCGCATCCTTCTTAGTGTACGGCAGGTTGCACTTCTCCATGTCCCACTGCCCTTCGATATGCTGGATCATCGTTAGTGTCGCGGGGCTGTCCTTGAAGTTCTCGATCGTGGCCGTGATGATCTCGTCGGTGTCGTAGAGGACCACGCGGTCGGAATCATTCTTCCGCAGGTTGATCTGCACATCCCGCATCTTGCGCTGTGTGACCACGATATCACGGCTGTCGCCGATGTACAGTTCCATCTTCTCGCCCACGGGCACCAGCGGCGCGTTGTCTTCGCCGAGGAAGATCGTGCTGCTGCGACCGTCGTCCTGGAACAGGCGCGCCTTGCCGCCCCACATGGCGAACCGGCCCAGACCGCTGGCGGTGTCGTTGACGATGCGATAGCTGACCGGGATGCCGACGTTTTGGTTGTCCAGCCGCTGGGGGTCCCAAGGCAGTTTGGCGGCGTCGAAGGTCCAGATCTTGCGGATCGGGACGGTCGGGGCCTTGAGGAACAGCACCTGCTTGGTCTCCTCGTGGTCGATGCCTTGCTCAAAGGCCTCGCCATAGTCGAGCAGGATGCGGGCGTGGTCGAAATCCTCGCCTGAGAAGTTGCGAAGGATGACGTAACTCCTCAGATCGACCTGGGTCTCGGCCTTGTCCGCGACGGCCCTGTAGGTAATCAGCCGGTCGATGTTGCCCAGCAGATAGCTGATTCGCACCGTCTCGGCGAAGTCGCCGCCGCTGCTGATCTCCCAGACCAGGGCCGACTCGCCCGGCGGATAGCTGACGCTCAGCAGGTTCACGGCGTCGGGATGGTCGAGCACCTCCAGACGGATCGAGTCTTCGTCAATCTGCACGCCTTTCCAGGAGAAGTCCACCTGATTGAGCCCCTGCTGGAGCGTGAGGACTCGCTCCTCTTCGATCAGGGTCGCGTTCGGGTTGTCCAGGCGGATGATCGTCGCCGCCCGCTCAGGCAGCGCCACCAGCTTGATCCGCGCCTGGGCCATCGGGCCGGCAAGCAGCAAGGCGATCGTCGCCGACAGAATCAGTCTTTTCGCATTCATGTTTCGATCTCCCAAGAATTCAACGTTGTGCGTTTCTCTGTCTTCGAATCAATACCTGCTCTCTCGCACCGTGATAGGTCGTTACGGTGTAGGTCAACACCTCTTTACTTCGCGGCCCGACGGTGAGTTGGAATCGGGCATGGTTCACATCGTACTTCTCATACGTCGCCGTCTGACCGTGCAATTGCAGCTCCCACTGGGGTGTGTCGAAGCCGCGTGTGATCTCAATCTCCACCGGCAGCGCCCGAGCGTTGGCGATCTCGATCTTCCAGGCGCGGACTTCGTCCCAGCCGGTCACGTTGCCCTTGGCATTGAAGGTGTGGTTTTCGGTTCGAACGTCCATGAGGACGGGCTCGACCTTGACCAGCCGGGCCGGGCCGATATCCAACTCGACCTTCTCGCCCACGGGGATGTACTTCGTCTCTGTGCCGCCGACGTAAGCGAGGCGCTTGTCGTCATCGATCTGGCTGTAGATCCTCACGTTGCCGTTCGGCAGCGGCGTCTCGCCCAGCTTGTGCTCGACGTCGTTGGCGAAGGAGACGAATCGAATCGGCTCGGTCCCCCAGCGTTCTTCGTTGTACTTGTACAGGCTGGTAACAGGAATATCGTCGGCCTCAAACGACAGCAGCCGCTTGCCCCATTCGTTGGGAATCGTCTCGGTCCCCTCGATCGTATAGAGGAAATACTCGCTCAAGCCTTCCTTGATGATCTCTTTGCGTTCCAACCACTCCTCTGACAGGGCCCTTGACTCATCCATTGTCCGGAAGAACAAGTACGTGTCATCGCGGTTTCTTGTGTGCATAGCGCCGCCAAGGCCACCGACCGGCCCTTTGGATCGCGGGTCGTCGTAGGCGTACTGCCGCTGGGCGAGGTCGCGGATTTCATCGAGCAGGTGAATCTCACCGACGAGCAGGCGGGT
Source organism: uncultured Pirellulales bacterium (assembly GCA_964610435.1). Classification (GTDB taxonomy): domain Bacteria; phylum Planctomycetota; class Phycisphaerae; order Sedimentisphaerales; family Anaerobacaceae; genus Anaerobaca. The sequence continues at coordinate 3,604 of CAZSXM010000028.1, forward strand.
CTGGGCGTCCTCGTAGTCCTCGCCGCTGTCGTTGTCGACGCGGACGTAACCTTCCAGCCGCATCGAGCGCTCGTCGAGTGAGAGGGTGCCCATGTAGAAGGCCCGCCAGGACAAGCCGCTGGTCATATAGGTCAATTCGAACGGAACCTGGCCTTCGACCTCCGAGCGGATCAGCCAGCGTCCCAGTTCTCGCAGTCGCGGCGGGAAAACAAGCTGCTGAACCTCGACCTTGTCCCTATGCTCGGACGGTTCGAGGCTCAGACTGGTCGGGTCGATCAGCGTATTAGCCCACATGAACTGGAGCCAGTTCCAGCCCTTCTTGAGCGTCAGGCGGCGCTGTTCGCGGACCAGCGTCAAGTCGGCACCGTTATAAATCGTCAGTTGGACGTTCTGCCGGCGCGGCAGCACAACCAGCTCGATCGCGCTGGCCGGAGCGAACGGCGGCTTTTCGTCCGCCTCGGCGTGTGGCAGCCTCAAATCCGAGGGAGTGGGGGATGGTTCAGCGAGAGTGTCAAACCCAAGCTTCGCTTGAGGCTGCCACGCTTCGGCGTCGGCAGAAAGCGGCCTGCCGGTTGCGGCGAATTTCTCAGGTTTGGCTGCGGCGGGTGCATCGAGAGAACGCTGACGGAGGTCTTCTCGAGCGAACAGTTCCTCGGCCGCAGGCGGCGAAGCCTTTTGGCCCGGGCCGAACGTCGAGACGACCAGCAGCGCGACGCCCACGACAACGACCGCCGCGACGGCGCCGAGCCACGGCCGTGCCCACAGCCGTAGGATCGCCGGACGCCTGGATTGGGTGGCGGCCGCAACGGCGCCGGCGATCAGCGCTTCCGACGCCCCCATCTCCTCGCGCAGCAGGTCCAGCGAGGAGAACTTGCTCTTGAGTTCATCGAGCTTGGCTCGGCACGCGTCGCAGGAATTCAGATGCGCGCGGATCTCGTGCATCCCGGCCTGTGAGGCCAGCTCGAACGCATAGTCGATGAGTTGTTGTTCGGTGCAGTGTCCGTTCATTTCGTCACACTAATCGAGTCGGGCAGCCTGCGCGCCAGCGTCGCCAGGGCCCGGGACATCTGGGTCTTGACCGTGCCGAGCGAGCAGCCCATCACGTCGGCCGCCTCGCGGTAGCTGAGCTGCTGATAGTAGGCCAGCACAAGGGCGGCCCGCTGCTTGACGGGAAGACTCGCAACGGCCTCTCTGACCTGCTGCTTGCGTTCTTCTCGGACCAGTTCGTCGGCCGGATCGGGGGCGTCCTCGGCGGCGATGGACTCGGCCAGCGCCGAGCCGCCGTCCTGCCCACAGTCAGTTTCCTGATCCAAGGACAGCATTGCCGTGCGTCTGCGGCGTCGCACGTGGTCGATCGTCGTCCGCGTCGCAATCGTGAAGAGCCAGCTCTTGAAGACCGGGCCGCGAAACGCGTGGGCCTTCTCGTGGACCTTCTTGAAGGTCTCCTGAAAAAGGTCTTCGGCCTGGTCTTGGCTTGTGGTCATGTGGATCAAGTACCTCAACACGTCGTCGGCATACCGCTCGACAAGCTCGCGAAAGGCCGCCGGGTCTCCACGCAGATGGGCGGCAATGAGACTCTCGTCTGTCATTGATGTCAATGTTGCGACTCCAACTACCTCCTCCAGACGAACATCGTAGCCCATCGGTTGACAGAGATCGAAGCAATTTCCGCGCAGAAGGTGCAATCGGTCCTATCGGACCCATAGGTCCCATCGCTGCGTCGTCGGCAAGCCCTGCGGCTTGAGCCGGCCACACGTTTGCTTCACGGCGTATCGAGCGCCCAGCGCACCGCATTGAGGAGCAGCCGGCGGAACGGTGCGTTCCGGAAATCGTCGGGGTGGCCGAGCGAGGTGTAGAAGATGCGTGACTTGTTGTATCGGTTGGTCCAGGCGACCGGCTCGGGCTCCTGGCCCGGGATGGCGCCCACGAGCAGCAGTGTCGTGCCGGCGGCCAGCGGGCGGGTCCGGTAAAGCGAGCCATTGCTGGTCAACGGCAGCCTGATGCCTGTAAGGATGGGGTGGTTCGCGGCGCCGGCGGCGCGCGTCACTGTGCAGACCGGTCCGGCGCCGTAATGGCCCTGGTAGTTGCCGCCCAGCACGTCGGGATCGAACGTGGGCCAGTCGGCATGACCTGTCGGCCCGCTGCCACGCGAGTCGAAGGCGTGGCTGGCCGTCCGCAGACCGATCAGCGGGCCGCCGCGATCGAGATAGGCGTGCAGATGCTTCATCTGATCGGCGGGAAAGGCCCTTCGGCGGGCATAGACGACCACGAGATCGGCGTGGGCGAGGATTTCCATGCCCGAGATCTCGTGTCGGTCGGGCCCGGTCTTCTCGGTGCTGCCCTGGATGATCCGGCAGGCCAGGCCGTGCTCGAACTCCAGCTCGCGGGCGAAGTCGGGCAGCGTCTCGGCGGCACCGTACTCGCTCTCGGCCGAGAGGAAGACCACCAGGGGCCGGCGGTCTTCTTTGAAGCGGAACGGCGGCTCGCCCGTCAGGTCGGTCGAAGCGATCGTCGGGCAGACGTACCGCTCAATGTGCCCGACCACGAGATCGACCCCCGTGAAATGGTTGACGCCGGGCGGCATCGTCGAGTTGTACATCGCATCGGTCAGGTCGCGCATCAGCACGGCGTTCTTGCCAAACCGTGAGAGGTTGCGTAACCCGAACGGCCGGCCCAGAACGCACATGTTCGTGTGGACGCCCATCAGGACGACGTTCCTGTTCTTCCGCTGCTCGAGCAGGTTCCAGATCTCGACGCCGGAATCGCTGATGGCGTCGTTGTCCTTGATCTTGATGGTGTCGATCTGCCGGGTCCAGGGCTGTGATTCCGGGCACCGGGGTCGGCAGTCGCACCCGCCGTCGGAGTGATCGACCGGATAACCTACCTCTTGCTCGGTGTCGTCCTTCCAGTTGCACCACCGGTCAATCCCCTCGGGCAGATTGGCCGCTCTCGGCGCATCCTTTGCGAGCTTGCGGCCGGGGTAGTCCCCGTAGTGACTGATCGTGTCACTCGGGGCATGGATGATCAGGATGCCCTTGCCGCGCGCGATGGACGCCACGCGATCGATCACCGGCGCCAATTCGGCCACGCGCCGCGACGCCCCTTCGCACCAGTGTCGATCCCACATATCGCAGATGATGATCGCGGTCTCCGACGGATTCCACTGTTCCGTTTGGCACGCAAAACGGAACCCGCCCGGAATGCCGGGCACAGCCACCTGGGTGCGCAGATGCACGGTCGTAGGGTCGAGGGGAGCCTGGCCCGTACAAACGGCCCCGAGGATCGAAAGCAGCAGCGTTGCGGTCAAGGCTTTGAACGTGCGTTGTTTCATGAGGCACTCCCGTGAACGTATTGCCGCCGACTAAATCAGGGCGGTCCAGCCGCCATCGACGTAGAAGATCTGGCCGGTGATGAACTCGCCGGCCTTGGAAGCAAGAAGAACCGCCACGCCGACGAGGTCCTGCGGCGTGCCCCAGCGGCCCAGCGGCGTCTTGGCCTGGACCCATCGGTCGAATTCCGGGTCCTTGCGCAGTGGCTCGGTCAGCCCGGTGGCGAGATAGCCCGGTCCGATGGCGTTGACATTGATGCGGTGCGGGGCCCATTCGACCGCCAGCGTTCGCGTCAGGCCGAGCAGCCCCATCTTGCTGCACGTGTAGGCCGCGATCGTCGGGCGGGCCGCATGGCAGGCCAGCGAGCCGATGTGGATGATCCGCCCGGGCTTCTTCTCACTGCGACAATGCCGACCGAAGGCCTGCGACAGCACCAGCGCTGAGGTCAGATTCACGTCCATCACCCGCCGGAAGTCCTCCAGCGAGAGGTCCTCGGTCGGCTTGCGGACGGTCGTGCCCGCGCAATGGACGAGGATATCCATCCCTTCGGCGACTTCCGCCGCCTTAGCGAACAGCCACTCCACGCCGTCAAGATCCGCCAGATCGAAGGGCATCGCCCACGCGTGGCGGCCCGTCGCTGCGGTGATCTCTTGCGCCGCCGTGCGGAGTTGGTCGTCGCTTCGCGCCACGAGGACCACATCGGCGCCATGCTCGGCCAGCCCTTGCGCGATTGCCCGTCCGATCCCCCGCCCCGCGCCCGTGATCAGCACCGTCCTGCCCGTCAGATCGAACCGTCGATTCTCCATGCGCCAAGTAGACCAAAACCGCCCGCCCCTGACAAGCTCCGGGTCACCCATCTGCGGACTCGATGTTTGGCCGATCCAGGCATTGCGTGCTCCGCCTGCTTGTCATGCGCTCGTTTCGTCGGCCGGCGGCTCGCCGGGCTCGGGCGCAAAGACGTAGAAGTCCGGCCCGTACTGGGCCAGATAGCACAGCGAATACGACCGCCGGAAGACCGTAAACGGCAGCAGAGCCACGGCGCCGATATAGGGAATCGCGAAGAGACAACAGGCGATGCAGCAGGTTGCGCACGCCAGCGCGAACATCAGAACGCCAATGACCATCCCGATGATGATCTGAAAGAGAACGTACAGGACGAACCGCCCCTTATTGTCGGCCAGCACGTCGAGGAAGACCCGCCAGGCCTGTCTGCAACTGAGCGTGTACCGGTACATGATCGGAACGACGAAGTCGGTGGTGAACATGCCGATCAGGCCAAAGACGATCATGCTCGAAATGAACATGAGCCCGGAAGTCACGATGCCTGAGATGGTCAGGAGGTTGAACCCCAATCTCTCGTGCGAGGCAATGGCCAGTCCGATTCCCAAAGCAAGAAACACTCCGGCTGTGAGAAACCATACGATTCCCAGAACCACGCGGAAAGCGAACAAGCTGTTGGCGTGTTGGCGGTAATGATGCCACGGGTTCCAGAACTCCCCTTTGTTCCGTGCGACGCAGTAGAGGAAGTTGAATCGGCCTCGGCTGCTCAGCCAGACGATCAGCAGCGCGACGCTGATGCCGACGAGCAGAACGAAGACGGTCAGCGGTGCGATCCAGTGGAGACTGGTGGCGACATAGTCTCTGGCGTGCTCGAATCCCTCTCGAACTTGCCCTGGAATGTCGCCCGGCCGGTAGCGGCCGCCGCCTCCGCCACCGCCGTGTCCGCCTCCGCCTCCACCCGTGCCCAGCTCGGCCAGCCAGGCGGACAAGCCGATGACGAACCACTTGCCCAGATCGAACGGACGAAACAGGATGGTTCGGACCCGCTCGATGGCCGGGCCGATCGGGTCGATCACACTGACGTATGCGGGACGCGGGTTCACAAGATCAATCCTCCCAGGTAGACCATCCAGTTGACCAGGATGGCCGCACAGACCAGGGCGACCACGCTGAGGTGGAGCCTGGCCCATTTCGCGTCGATGCCTCGACTCCCCGCAGCCAACGCGACGAGCCGATACGGAATCTCCAGACAGAACAGAGCAAACACGGCAGGCCCGAGCCGGTGGAAATGCAGGCCGGCTGCGATGTCTCCTCTGGCCAGCGAGCAGAACGACCGGGACAGCCCGCAGAGCCCGCATCGAATGCCCAGCGTTTCATGCAGCCAGCAACAGAACGGCCATCGGCAGCCGAACAGAGACAGTCCGTCCTCGGCTGGGCGGAGCAGGAACGCCCCCGCCAGCGTCGCCACGCAGATCGACAACACCACAATATGCGTGCCCGTGGCGCGTTCCTGCGCGGCAATCTCAGCCGGTGAGGCAAACGCCCTTCCGGATCGCAGAACGGCCATCTCTTGCATTTCGGTCAAATCCATTCCAGTTCTCTGCGGCGAATCGTCAGGTGTGCTTCTGCAGAGATAGACGCCTCACGGGCGTATTTATTCGCGGCAATCGGGCAGAAAATGCGTACTCTCGCCGATTCACCTACTCGATCCGGCTCAACTCGGCGATGGCCAGTGCGACGCGGTGGCGGTGCCGCTCGATGGGGGCCGGGTCGGTCGTGAAGGTGGTCATGTCCTTCGTGATCTCGGCCGGGACCTCCAGCAGGGCTGCATAGCTCGCTCGTTGAGACGCCGAGAGTTTCCTGCCCTTGGCCTCGATCAGACGGCTCAGGATTGCGAGGTATTCGTAGTCCTCGATCCCGTCGCGGAGCATCTCCCATCGAATGCTGTCAACCGGCCCTTCGAGGACCGGCCCGCTCGGGTTGGCGTCGGCCGCGGCCAGAGGCGGATAGATGAACCGCCCATCCCCGTTGCCCCAGGGCCGCTTGGCGCCGGCCGGCGTGCTGTAGCCGCTTGTCCAGCCCATCGGGTCCTCGTAGGGGTTCTGCGGGTGGTCGGGATAGGCCGCCGAGCTGGTCCAATAATTCGTCTCCCAGACCAGGATGCCGTCGATCTTGCGCTGCCAGGTCTGCCAGAGCCAGACCCGCAGCTCCGTGCCCGGATGGTCGATGAACAGTGTGCAGTAGGGGGCCTTGGGACCCGTGCAGACGTACCACCAGAACGTCTCGCCGTGGGCCCGTCGTTGCTCGGCTGATTCGTGGTCGTAGTGGTTCGAGATCGGGCACCAGATGTTGGGTCCGCCGATCAGGGCCGGCTCGACCTGCTCGGTCAGCATCCGGCGGATGTCCGGGGCGGCGGCCTTGAGCTTCGCAAAGCCGTTCATCACGAACGCATAGTCCTTCGGGTCCGGCTCGTCGAACCAGTACACAAATGCCTCCTCCAGCCAGCCCTTGGCACGAAGGTGCCGCTCGATCTGCCGGCAGTAGTCTCGAAAGAGCGCCTGGTAGTGGGGCGTCTGTTCGCCGAAGCCGAGCAACTGCGGCTCGGTCCGCGCGTGGAACGTCCCGCCGCCCATGCCCGGAATGTTCAGCCGGAACGAATTGAAGTGCCACCGGTCGATGGCCTGCTCCATCGCGCGGTCCCACGCGGCAGAATCGAGCGTCACGCGCAGCTTCTCGCGGTCCACCTCCGGCAGCACAGGCGGCTCGAAGTCGCCGCCCTCGATCAGCTCGGCCCCCGTGTCGGCGTTCGACAGAGACACATCGTCGAACCACATCAGACCTGTATTCTCTCCGGCCTCGGTCCATATCGTCGCCCGCAGGTGAAGCTGAATGCTCCTGGCGCCGGGCGGAAACGTCCGGAGGGTGCGGTCGAATTTCTGCCAATGGCCGTTGCCCTCGATCCCCATGTCGTTGTTGGCACCCCAAATCCACTCGCCCGAGGCGTCCCAATGGGTCAGCGAAACCATGAACATGTGCCCCGGTGTCGCCGTGCGATACCAGAACCGCAGACGCAGACCTTCATCAGGAATCGGCACCAGCGGTGCGTACGTGGCGCCGACGTTCTCATCGGTGCGGTCGTCGAAGACCAGCAGCGAGCGCGTGCCGCTGTGCTTCTCGTTCGTCACCTCGCGCCCGCCTTGCCACTTCCGCGCCGGCGGCTTGATGTCGGGCCACGTCACGCGGATCGGATCCAGCGGCGCCGGGTTGTACGGCGAGATATGATGGTCGCTGAAGTTGGCCCAGTATTTGTCGAGCACCTCTCGCTTCTGCGCGTCCGTGGTCAGCTTGTGGTAGCGATAGACATTGCCCGGACTGAATCCGAAGGCCGTCGAACAGGTCATCTTGTCGGGCAGCGTGAAGTCGTACACCTCGACGTGCAGCGGGACGCGGGCTGAATAGCCCTCGGCCGTCAGATGCAGCGCGCCTTTGTAGAGTCCAGCACGGGCGTCGGCGCCGACCTTCACGCGGACCCAGAAGGGCTGGTTCATCCCGGCCTCCAGATCGATCGGTCCGTCCAGCGGGGGTAGGGGATCGGGCCAGTACCCCGCCACGGCGGTCTTGTCCGTCGGCAGCGTGACATTGACGTAGCGGACTTCGAGCACCTCGACTCGTAGGGGCGACGCATGCGTCGCCCGTACTGTGGCGGCCCCCTCCGGTCCCGCCAGCTCTCCGGCGACGATCCGCAGACCCTTCAAGGCCGTGCTCGGTCGTACCACGAGCTGCGCCGCCTCCGCCTCGTTCTTCGCCGCAGTGATGAGGATCGCTTCGCCCGTCGCGGCCGGCAACGCCTGATCCCGCCCGATCTTCCAGCCGGACGACGCCCACCACAGGCCCATCCGCGCCGTCGAGCCGGGCAGCAGCTCGCCATACGCCTGTAGGGGCGACGCATGCGTCGCCCAAGCGGTCGATACAGCCGCCAACGCCATGAGAACAACCACAGAAATGCCCCTTCGCCGCATGGTTCGATCCTTTCCGTGAGGGTTTCGCGATCCATTGTCACCCGCGGGACGATTCTCGGCTGCCGTCTGCCCATTGTCAAGGAGCATCACAGCAGGAGGCTCTCGCGCCGCTGCTATTCGCGACGGCATGCCGTGTGGCAGGTCGCTCGCTAAGGTTCGTCTTCTCGCTGGTGAACACGAATTCGGGCGCGCTGCACGATCGAAAGCCTGCCGGTGATATCGTCATCTCGGAGGCCGGCTGCCAGCGTCTGACACGCCTCAGTGATATCCTGGTGGGAGGGACGGGCCGGCAGACGTAATACAGCAATCCCCGCGTAATCGGCCAGATCGAAAACCAGCGGATTGCCGAAATCCAGATCGACGGTCACCAGACACCGATGCTCTGCCTGACAGGCCTGAATCATTTCCCAATCCGGCGCACCGGACAGGCTTTGTTCGCGAACGGTGTGGACATCGTGTCCCTCGGATTGCAGGACCTCGGCAGCCGACCGCCCGAGGTTCTCGTCCAGCTTGAATCTCATCCATCGGTCCCCGTGGGCAGGTCAACGTAGCGCTCTCTGGACATCTCAGCGCCGTATGCGATGCAGGCGCGAATGTCTGCCTCCGTGAGGTCGTACTCGGTCATGACTTCCTCGGCCTTCATGCCTCCGGCCAGCAAGTCCAGCACGAGTGACACCCAGATCCTCCGCCCTCGGATACAAGGCTTGCCGAAACAAACCTTTGGGTCGATGGAGATGCGTTCGAGCAGCTCTTCTCGCGTCACGGAACACCTGCCTTTCCCATCGGTGGTCGCGCCGACGGTGTTCGCCTTGCTTTTCTCCACGCCAATTCTTCTCAGCCCAGTATACCGCACGACCGGCCGTGCGCCCATCCCGTCTTCCCCGTGCCCTGGCGTGGTGACCTGCCGAAGAAGATTTTTCAGAAAATGGAGATTCTCTGTAATGACAAGGCTCCTGGGACGTCGTATACTGTATTAGTTCAGTAATACAGTCTGGGGCGTAACAATATTGAGGCGGCATGCTGTTGCAGATCGACCATCATAGCGGCCAGCCCATCTACCGGCAGGTGGCCGAGCAGATTCGCCGGCAGATCCTGGCCGGCCACCTGGGCGAGGGCGAGCAGCTCGTCAGCGTGCGCGACCTGGCAGGGCAGCTCAAAGTCAACCCTATGACAATCAGCAAGGTGTACAGCCTGCTCGAGATCGAGGGTCTGCTGGAGCGGCGTCGCGGCGTCGGCCTGTTCGTCGCCCGCATCCGCCGGGACCAGAAATCCCGCTCCAAGGGCCAGATGCTCGAACAGGTCCTTGCCCGGGCGGTCGCGACCGCTATCCAGTTGGATATCCCCGAGAGCGAAGTCCACGAGTCGATCGAACGGCTCTTCGAACGATATGGTGCTGCAATGCGGAGGCAAGAAGATGAGTGACGAGACGATCATGGTGAGGATTCGCGGCCTGAGCAAGCGGTTCGGCCGTATCCAGGCCCTCGACGGCGTCGACCTCGACATCGAGCGCGGCCGGATCATCGGCCTGCTCGGCGCCAACGGGGCCGGCAAGAGCACGCTGCTGCGCCATGTCATCGGCCTGTACTTGCCCGACAGCGGCTCGTGCACCACTCTGGGCTGCGACGCCGGTCGGCTCGCCCCCGCGGAACTGGCTCGCATCGGCTACGTCCACCAGGAGGGCGAGTTGATCGACTGGATGACCGCCGCCCAACTGATCCGCTACGTCAGCGTCTACTATCCGAACTGGAACAAGGAGCTGGAGCAGCGGCTGGTCGGCGAATACGAGATCTCGCTCAAGGCCCGCGTCGGCTCGCTTTCGCCCGGCCAAAGGCAGAGACTCGCGATCCTGATCGCGATCTGCTTCGAGCCCGAGCTACTGATCCTCGACGAGCCGGCCGCGGCGCTCGACCCGCTGGCCCGCGCGCAGTTTCTCGATCTGCTGCTGCAACTGATCCAGGACCAGAAGCGCACGATCGTAATCTCCTCGCACATCCTCAGCGACGACGAGAAGGTGATCGACCACGCCGTCATCATGAAGGCCGGCAAGATCATCGCCGACGCCAGCTTCGATGCGCTGCGCGAAAAGTACAGCCGGGTGCGTCTGACCTCGCTGGCAGGCCCCTTGCCCGAGCCGCTGGACTTCGCCAACGTCCTCGAATGCCGCCGCAACCAGTCCGAAGCGACCCTGACGGTGCATGACCTGCCGCCCGAGCTGATCGAAGCCGCCGCCGCTCGCATCCACTGCCAGGCCGACGTCCAACCCCTGCCACTCGAAGATATCTACAGAGTTGCGGTTCGGTGAAAGGTGTTTGAATCTGTTCTCTTAGCGGAGTGCACCGATGAGCGTTCTGACTGTCAATCTCAAGCAGTTGTACCAGCGGCGGGGGCTTTGGCTGGGGTATTTGATGTTCGCGGTTTTCGTTTGGGTCAGTCTGATAGTGGCGCTGGACGAGCCGAGGGCCGGGACCGGCACGTTCATCGGCCTGATTCTGCTGGCGTTCCTGGTCGGCATGGCAGCGGCGGTTGTGCAGATGGAGATTCTGACCAAGCCGATGGCGTTCTGTCTGCCGCAACACAGGCGGACCGTCGGGCGGTTCATCCTGACGGTTGGCGTCGTGGCCAATGCCGCCGGGGCGACGCTGTTTCTGTTCTATCCGGGTCTGCCGTTTGTCTGGCAATTGTTGGTGTTGGGCTCGGCGTTTGCGGCCGGCCTGGTGTTCTATCTGGCCGGAGCGTGGTGGGTGTTCCTTGTCCGCGAGCCAATGGCGCTGGTCGGTTTTCTGATTGCGATCTTCTTCTTCGGCCGGCAGCTTGGCCTGCACGTCCGGCTCGAACGGATCGTGGTGTTGCATCCCTTGGCGGGCATGACGGTCGGAGTTCTGACGGCTCTGGCGATGTGGCTGTACCTGACGCGGGCGGACCTGGCCCGGCGCAACTGCCTGCGGCCGTGGATCGGCTTCGCCGAGGTGTTCGACCGCGACAAGCTGCGACGCTCGCCTCAGGCCCGCAGCGCAGCACCCTGGACGCGGCTCAAGGACCATCCGCGCCCGTGGGTTCAGAAGCTGTTCCTCGGCGGCATGACAAAATGCCGGCCCTTGAGCGCGGCGCGCTGCGCGTGCGGGGCGGTCTACAGTTCGTTTGCCCTGGTGCTCTCGCAATGGACGAACGTTCTGTTCCTGGTGGTCGTGATGACGGTCTTCCTCGGTTACCTCGGCAGGCATCTGATGGTGATTCTGTTTGCTTCGCTGCCGATCGTGGCCGGGGCGATGGGTCTGTCCCACGGCGCCCTTTATTCCAGCCTGCTGACGGCCGGCGGCCGGCGCGAGCGGTTCTGTGCGACGCTGACCGTAGCGGCGACCGGCGCGGTCCTGGTGACGGTGTTCATGGCCCTCGTGGCGGCGCTGTCGGTCCCGCTGTCGCATTTGCTGCCCGAGCTTCACATCTACGGCCAGCGGCTCACCTACCACGTCATCAACGCCCGCGTCTTCTACGGGTCCTGGGTCGTGCTGCCGATCGCGGCGACGATCCACCTGGTGTTCTACCGCCGACCGTTGCTGTCCATGATCCTGCTGATGGCTCTGATGTACGCCGTGGTGCTGACGGCCGAGCTACTGTCCCACGATCTCAGGCCGCTGGCCAATGCGCCGGCGGCCGGAACGTTGGCGACCTTCTGCTGGCTCACATTCATCCTGGTCGTGTCTCGCATCGCCAACCGACGCCCCCTGGTGAAGTAGCGCCGGAGGTACAGACTGCGGTCAGATCGACCTGCGCCCAACAGGGTTGTTCGATACAGTAACCGTTCACGACTTTCTGTCAGCGTAGTAAAGATGGAGCGGCTTCCTGCTGGAAGTGGGCGTTGAGGGCGTCGCAGAAGAATCCGACGACGCCTCCGAAGGTCTCGGTCAGGATCGCCTTGAGCACATCGGAGCTGCGCGAGGGATCGATGTGAAAGACGGTGAAACGCGCCGCCCGGAAACACCACGCCCAGTGCTTCATGCCACCGTCTTTGTGTCCGGATTCATCGGACCCGACGTACGGTTCCTGCACGAGAGCCTCCCGCAATTCGGTATACGGCGTCTCGAAGGCGGCCGAGAATTCCTTCCTCTGAACTCCGTGAACGGTTACGGCCTTGTTTGCCCGCTGTTACCAGACGCTGCGGCCGAGCAGTTGGAGGCGTGTGAGGCAACAGTTCGAGCTTGCCGAAAGTGGCCCGCAGCCGCGGCGCAGGCACCGGCTGGTTTGCAGACTGCTTTCGATAAAAACGGTGTCAGTTAGTCTTGAATCTGCGTCATTTTCGCGTCAATCGCCAGTGGCAGACCACTTGTTATTCGCCTGTGGCTCCACCTGCTAACCGGTTGTGAACCCCATTCTTGCGCAAGAAACGCCTTGTAAGCCATTGATCTGAAGGGGTGTATGTGCAGACAAGGGGATTTCCAATCCGTAGGCCGCAGGTTCGAATCCTGCCGGGCGTGGTCGAATCGGGGTCTTCCATAGCGCCAGTGGGGGTGTCGCCTGTGCTCCGTTGTTCTTGATTGCATACCGTTGGCCCCAAACGCGCCAAGCGCAGCGCCAAGTCCGAAGACATCGTGACATCGCGGCCGTCCGTGCCCGTGGCCCTCTGGATTTCGACTTCGGCCGTGGCCAGATCGGGCAGCTTTGCCACCGCCTCGGCGTCCTGCCCGCGCAGCGTGTGCGTGTAGTTCGACATCGTCACATTGATGTCGCTGTGCCGTAGGCTTCTGAGGAAGATTTCGACCGGGCCCGGAGTCGGGCGTACCCGGTTGTTCCAGCGGAGGCTCTGATATGCATATGAGCCAGGTGTTCCCGATGTTCTGCCAATGCCGAGCTTGACGTGGCCGAAGTGGTTGTGTCGAGGGCGTTTTCCCGGTAGATTCTTGAGCGAATCATCCGGTTGAGACCCAGCCCGGATTCCGTGAGGACGGGATGGATCGCGGACCGGAAGCCGGCCAGATTGGCGGGCGGACCGCCGGCAGTCGGAGCCTTGATTCGCGTGTCATCGATCGCGTTGGGTGCAGGAGTACGAACTATGGCGGCAAAGGGGACATCTCAGACAACGGAACTCTCAACGAAGACGAAGATCGGCGCCCTTCTCGACAGGTATCCCTTTCTTCTTGAGTATCTTCTGTCGCAATCGCCGAAGTTCTCGAAGTTGAAGAACCCACTCCTGCGCAAGACGGTGGCGGCCTTCGCCTCGATTTCCAGTGCGGCCTCTCTGGGCGGGCTCGATCCGGACGATCTCCTTATGGGCATCGCCGCCCAGATATTCAAGAACTCCGATGATACCGTCACCCTGGTCAACAGCGCCGAGCGGACGGGTTCGGCAGGCGGTATGAGCCGTGAAGAGCGCATCCAGGCGTTCAAGGAAATCGTCATGCGGCTCCACGCGGGCGAACCCCTGGACAATCTCCGGCGCACATTCCATGCGATTCTCAAGGACGTCTCACCGGCCGAAGTCGGCGCCATGGAGCAGCAACTCGTCGCAGAAGGTGTCCCGGAGACCGAGATCAAGAGGCTGTGCAATCTGCACGTGGAATTGTTCACCGCTGATTCAGACCAACCCGAACTGCCGCCCTTGCCCGAAGGCCACCCGATTTACACCTTCCAGGCGGAGAATGCAATCGCCGAGGCCAAAGCCGCCGAGCTTCTTGCTGTTGTCGGTGGAATCGGAGATGAGCGCGCGTATTCGGCGGTCCGAGGCGATCTCAGGAAGGGCATAACGGATCTGTCCAATATCATCAGGCACTACGAACGAAAGGAAAACCAGCTCTTTCCGGTCATGGAGGCTCACGGCCTGACGGCGCCGCCGCAGGTCATGTGGGAAATTCACGACGATATTCGGGCCATGTTCAAGGCGGCCCTTGCCAGGCTCGACACCGAAGATTACGCCTCGGTGGTTGACGCGGTGTCGGAACTGACCGCGGCCGTTCGCGACATGATCTTCAAGGAAGACAGCATTCTCTTGCCGATGGTATACGACGCGTTTTCCGAGGCCGACTGGATCAAGGTCAGACGGGGCGAGGCGGAGATCGGTTATGCCTGGGTAGATCCGGGTCAAGCCTGGTTGCCCGCCGACGCCGCGCCATCCGAAGAACGCGACGCAGCGCACGGACGGATCCGACTCGACGCCGGACAATTGGAGCCCGAGGTGATTAACGCCATGCTCAAGCACCTGCCCATTGACTTGACCTTCGTCGGTCCGGATGATCGCGTTGCGTATTTCTCGCAGACCGATGAACGCGTATTCCCCCGCAGCGAAGCCGTCATCGGCCGTGAAGTGTCCAAATGCCATCCGCCCAAGAGCGTGCACGTGGTCGAAGAGATCGTGTCACGGTTCAAGAGCGGGGAACGCGATACGGCTGAGTTCTGGATCGAACTGAACGACCGATTCATTCACATCCGCTATCTTGCCGTCCGTCGCCAGGGCCGCTATCTGGGTTGCCTCGAAGTCAGTCAGGATGTGACCGATATCCGGGCTCTGAAGGGACAACAGCGCCTCTTGGACTGGAAGTGAAATCAGCGACCGTCCCCATTCATGCGTATGAGACGGCGCATCGACAGGTAGGGCGAACGTCCTCGTTCGCCTTTGCCCTGTCGTACGAGAGCCTGCCCCGAGCTTGCCGAACGGACCCGGCCGGAAACCGGGCATGCACCTCACTTGCGGCCAGATTCCTCCGCTCCACTGCGCTCCGGCCGGAATGACGCGATTGCCGCCGACGTTTTTCCCATTTTCTCCTTATTCCGCCCCGCCTTCCGGCCGATAGCCAAACCGAATGGAAGCATTGTCGAGGGAAACAGAAACGCAGCGGATTCCCAGGAAAGCAAACGGTACGTACGCATTGGCGGGAATATGCGAATGTGTGGGGATGCGCCTCTTGATTCGAGCGCAGAATAAGTAAGGCGGCCCTCGAATTGCTGGGGCAGTCAATACCTGGAGGAGGAGGCGAGATGCTTGCTACAGTTGATCTAAGAAATGGATACCGGCGGATTGCACTTATCGTGGCCGTCGTCGCTGGTATCGTTGGCACGGGCGTCGGCGTAGGCCTCAGTGCCGAGGAAGCACATACCATGCCCGTCTGGGCCATCATCCTTACACTTGTCGCTTGGCCATCCTTTGCATTCGCGGCTGCATTTTGTCTTCTCTGGTTCGGAGGTCTGACCATTGCACAATTAAGTGTATGGGTAATCCGTGGATTCACAGGTGAATCTCATGTCGAGCCAAGCGGAAGACGCGGTGTCTTCCAGGATGTCAAACCACGCCGCGTCGCTCTGCTACTTGCATTGAGTCTGCCAACGTTCGTTGTCGGGGCCATCTGTTTATGGATGTTGACAGACCCGCCAGGCAAGCGACCTGTCAGAAAGCCGCCCAAGCCCTCTCCGACTCCCTCCGTGACACTCTGTGAGCTGCCCACTGACCAGATTGAGGGGTACGATTGGACTTTGGATTCTGGCGGAACACTATTTGGTTTCATCAAAAACGACTCGAAGGCTCGACTGGAACAAGTGGAAGTCAGGATCATCGTGCGGAACTCCCGAGAAGACATTCTCTTTCGAGGGTCTCGAACGATCAGATGCAAAATTCCACCCGGAGAAGCTAGGCACTTCTCTCATCGGGGTGCTGTGCCATCTATCAGTCTTCCTAACCCCTCGGATCAGAGGTCTCAATGGGAGTGGAAATGGGGTTGGCGTCTGGTTGCCGCCCTTGGTCAGGGTGAAGTTGCCGAAGACCTTGATATCGAGTCCATACCCGACAAGGTACGTGAGGCTGCAAGGGCTGAGCTAGAACGACGGGCATCACAGCGACGGGCATCAGCAGATGCCAATGACAAGTGAAAGGCCTGATGAAGAGTTGGCTACGGAATTGCCTGCCTTCATCAATCGAGATGCGAAAGCGGGGGACAGTTTGCGTATTTCTGTCTTGAATTGAGTGTGATGTTACCAGATATAGCGAATCGCTATGGAGTCAGTGGAGTCTTCTCATGGCGTCGGACCAATTCTGCGTCTTTTGCGGCAATCGCCCCCAGAAGAAGACCCAAGAGCACATTCTTCCTCGGTGGCTTATCGCTCTCACGGGTAAGCCGTCGCGCGTGGTCGATATCGCGCTGGACTATCGGAACGGGAAAACAATCCGCTTCTCATGGTCAAGTTTCGTTGCGCCGGCATGCAAGAAATGTAACTCTGCTGCCTCTGCTCTTGAAAATTCTGCAAAGCTTCTGGTGGAGAAGCTCATTGCTCGGAAGGAGCTGACCGGGTCAGAGTACATTCTGCTTCTCGACTGGCTCGACAAAACGAGAGTCGGCCTATGGCTTGCATACCACCAACTTCAGAAGAACCCTGCCAATATCACGCCCAACTTTCACATCAACAGTAGAATTGCGAGCAAAGATCGCATGCTGGCGGTGTATTTGATGCAGACTCACAAGAGAGGGATGAATCCTGTTGGCGTGGAAACCCCCATGTTCCACTGCATGCCATCCTGCTTCATGTTGAACATCAACAATGTCGCCATTCTCAATATGTCGTGCGACTATTTGTGTGCTGGACGATGTGGATTCCCCGCTCCGCAAATACGCGAATGGCTTCTGGATGATAGAGGTATGCTATCATTCGATGAGTTCACGACTTCCAGGCAGGTCACGCATCCAATACTCAATACGGATATCTTCAAGCCATCTATTCATCTGTATCAACCAATAATGCAACGAAGCACAGCCAACCAGAATCTTGGGATCTGCATAGGTGTTCAGAATCCTGATGACGAAGTCCTCTGCAATCACACCATTCCATCGGCACCGAACCAAGGCGTTCTGTTTCGCCAAGAGCCCCTGGGCGTCGATGTGATAGCCGATCTTGACACGCCAATCGAATACGCCCGCGTTTCCATGAGCGAGGCGCGACCGCTCTATCAATTGGTGGCGCAGACCTACGATCTTCAGAATTATTGTCATGCCCTCTATGATCCGATATCCTCCGATAGCATCGCATTGGAAGAACATCGTCGCTATTTCAAGAAACTGATACATCTGAATCAGCGGAGAAGAGATGAGATTATCAGGTCCTGCCAGCAGGCGTAGACTCGGAGGCGGGTACCCAATTCAAAGCCGTTGCTGGGGCCTGCCCTTAGAATGCAGGTTCGCTTCTTCCGCAGGGGGGGCACAGCCTACGAGACTGATGTCGAGTCTCAAGTGGCGTGTGGCAGCCTCACACGCGATGGCGTTTGGGGATGGCCGTTGCGGCTGTCACATCGGTTGCGGGGGACCCGATACGGGAACCCATTGCCAAGCTCTTCCGAGCTCATTCGGCTGCGCTCAGGACAGGCTTTGAGGCTGCCACGTGGAGCGATGTCATCGAGGGTTTGGGGGTTCGGGTTGTTGGAGGAAGTTGTGGAGTTCGGTGTATTGGCGCCAGAGGCGCTGGTTGAGCGAGCTGAGGACGCCGAGTTCGCCACGGGAGCGGACGCGGGACGCGTAGGTGGTGAACAGGGCCTCGATCGGCGCGGCGTCGAGATCGGCGCGTGCGGCCTGGGCTTGTGACTTCAACTGGTCCGCTTCGACTTTGCCGGTCAGCCAGTCGTTCTTGAGGCGATAGGCGGGCTCGATCTTGCGCGAGACCTCATCGAGCAGGAGCGTGAACTTGAGATTGGCAGCGAGCCAGTCGAGATGGTCCCGCTGTTCGGCGTTCTCGGTCTGTGGGCGGGCCTTCTCGATGGCGGCCAGCAGATCGTCGATCCGGCCTTCGAGCTGTTCATTGACGCGGCCCCATTGCGGCGTGTAGGGGAAGTATACCGGCGAGGTGGGGACGTCGAACCAGCGTTCGCGGTCCGCGCGGGCGAGGATCGGCGCCAGCGCTGCGCCGGCTTCGGGACCGAACCGGACGGCGCAATCGATGCGATAGATGTCCTCGACGCTGGCCGGGTCCTGTGGGTCGCGGGCGAAACGGGCGAAGGCGTCGAGATTCAGCCGGGTCTCTTCCGTCCGCCAGTGGATCGCGACGACGCCGGCAAGCTGCTGTTCGGCAGCCAGAGTGACGTGCTCGCGCATCAGCGTCACGCGGGGCTGGAGGTGCCAGAGCCGATGGTCGCCTTCGAGCCAGGGGATGGCCCAGACAGGACGGTTCCTGCCGATCTCGGCCAGAAACGCCGGTTGCGGCGATCCGCCCAGGCCCGGATTGAGGCAGGTGAAGACGATGTCTCTCGGCAGCGCCTTATCGAGCCCGGCCAGCACGCGGGGCAGTTGCACGCCGCCGCCCCAGCCGCCCAAGGCGATCTTGACGTCCGGGGCCTTGGCGCGGATGTACGCGTACGCTTGGCGCAGGTAGGCCAGCGACCAGACGCCGGTGAAGGTGACGGCCTCGCTGCCGGCGGCGGCAAAGAGCGGGGCCTCTTTCTCATAGACGGCGCGGAACTCGCCCGACAGCGTCGCCTGGCCGACATGCATGGTGTGCTCGTGCAGCCAGAGCCAGATCCAATCGATGCCGGGATAGGCGGCGAGGATGTCGTCGATGGTCGCGCGGAGGATCTCGATCGACGACGGGTGCGTCGGGTCGGGCAGCATGGTGCCTGCGATTCGCGATTGCGGTGGCACGACGGAGGCGAACTCGGGCGGGTGAATCCCGAACTCGAAGCCCATCGCCATCTCGATGCCGCGCTCGTGCGCCATCGCCAGCACGCGCTGCATCAGCGCCTGGGCCCGCCGATACGCGTCTTCGTTGTCCCGGGCCAGGATGGCGCAATCGGCGCCGAAGGCCTCGGCGCCCGCCGGCAGATCGAACAGCCGCGCTGAGTCGAAGGCGAAATCGCGGACCTTCAGCGGCCGATAGCCCCAGCGGGCGGTCAGCGACGTGTCGAAGCCGGCCAGGGGGACGACGTCGCGATACTCGATGCGGATCATCGGCTCGACGTAGGGCGCGTAGCGCTCAGCGCCGCCGGTGTAGCAGTGGAAACCGATGAAGTTGAGCCCGAGGGCCTTGAGCCGGTCGAGATACTGCTCGTAGTCGGCCTCGTTCCAGGCGGTGGGCCCCGAGAGGAAATTGTGCCAGGGCAAGGTGCCCCGAATCGCGAAGGGCGGGGCGGCGTTGTCACCGGCTTGCGCGACGCCCGCTACAGCGCACAGGCACGCCAGCAGCGTCACGACTTCCCCCATTCCTGATCTGTAGAATGCTCTGTCGATCCTATTCATAGTCGAACTCCCCATTTTGGGGCCCGTCATATCATATCCCCGCAGATTTCGCAACCCGTTTGCGTCTGTCGGTTGTGAGAACTGCTTCGAAATCGTTGTCATCAGCGTTCGCACAGGTTACCATACGCACGTCTGTCGCGACATGGCCGGTTTTGGGGTATGCGTTCGAGGTGCCGATGGTTCGCAATCTGCATGGGATTCTTGTCTACCCGCTGTTTGTGGTGTTGTTGTTTGTGCTTGGATGCCGACAGACCGTTCGGCTTGCCGGGTCGGTCGTCCATCAGAATCCGCTTCGCCGCGTCGGCCCGTCGGGCAACTGGACGTTCAACGGGCTGGATGCCCGCATTCCGCCGACCTTTCGTCCCGGGTCCTACGCCAGCGCCACAGCCGGTGTCACGTTCCTCGATCCGTCCGACCTCGGACCGCACCGCTACCGGTTCGGCGCCTCGGAGCGCAGCGGGATCGTGTACACCTGTCGGGCAGGGCATATCGACATCGCCCACGTGCGCAAGGGCATCGACTGGACGGGGCATCTGGCCGCTGTTGTACTCGATCACATGGAGGCCGGCCGGACCACGTTTCAGTTCAAGCAGATCGAGCCGTGTCGGTATCGCGTCGAGCTGACGTACCCCGACGAGTGGAACGACCTCGACGGCCGCCGGCGGGAGCGAATCGCCAGAGAGATCGCATGCGATCTCGGAGCGTATCTTGCCTGGACGGGACTGACCTGGCACGAGATTCTCACGTGGTTCGGCTACCGCCCCCGGCCCTGGCAGTCGGAGTTTCCGTCGGCCTTCTCCTGGGAAGACAGCTACTCGAACCTGCTCGGCGCACACGTCGCTGTGGCCGCCCTTCGAGATGAGAGCCGCCCGTTCGAAGAGGGGGCGACAGACTCTCTCGACCGATGGCTGGTGGAGCTCGGGGCGCAACCGGGTGAGACGGCGGGCGAGATCACCGCGATGATGCGAGGCCAGTGGTTTTCGACACAGGGCCTGTTCACGGTGATCCACGAGAGGAACTTCGACATCGGGCTCAGCGGCGGCTACGTGAGGCCCCGTCTCGTTCCGGACGTGGCGGTCTGTGGGTCTCCGGCGCCGTGGCCTCTGGCCGTTCCGAGACTCGACAGTTTGGCTCGGCATGGGTTCTCGATGCGGCTGGAGATCGTGCCGCGGGTGTGGGAGCAACGTCGCATCCTTGCGGCCGTATCCTCCGAGAGCGGCGAGGCGACGAGAACGCTGGACCCTGCCATCCACTTTGCGATGATTATGGATCACATTGAGCAGGACGCCGTCGCGCGGGGGATTCTCTGTCCCGACCGCCGCGTTTCCGCCCAATGACGTTCGCGGCGGGCAACCTCATACGGCAGGTTCTACGCAGGCATGTCGTCCAGGGCATGCCAGGGAGTCTTCGCACACCCGCGAGCCATAATGTGTCTGACGAGATATGAGCGACGCGGAGAGGGACGTTGGGGCGCCCCTCTCCGGCCGGATGGCGTCTCAGGAATTCGGGCACTCGGCTTCGGCGCTGGCTCGGGGGGCGTCGATGGCGACGATCCCGTTGGTCTGACCATTGCGAGCGCCGTTGGCGGTCTTGGCGCGGGCGGCCTGGAGTCCGAGGCGGTCCTCGGCGGCCTTGAGGATCGCTTCGAGCATCTCGGAGTAAGAGATGCCGGCGATCTTGGACATCTTGGCCATGTGTCCGTCCCAGCACCAGCCGGGGTTGGGGTTGACTTCGAGCAGCTTGGGCGTGCCCTCGGCGTCGAGCCGCCAGTCGAAGCGGCAGTAATCGCGGCATTCGAGCCGCTCGAACAGCTTCAGGCAGCACTCGACGACCAGCTTCTCCGTCGCATCGGGCAGTTGGGCGGGGATCGACTTGATCTGCCAGTACGGTGAGTCCGGCTGCCACTTGGCCTCATAGCCGCACAGACGCGGCAGTTCCGGCGGCAGCATCGAATAGTCTTCCTCGATGATCGGCAGCACCGTATACGACTCCGGCGGGTTGCCGATGATCCCGACGGTGAAGTCCTTGCCCGTCAGGAACTCCTCGACGAGGATCGGCTTCTCATAGCCGAACTTCTCGCGAATCTCGGTGATCGCGTTGACCAGCTCCTCGACGGTGTTGCTGACGCTGCGCTGCGTGATGCCGAAACTGGAATCGCCGAAGTTCGGCTTGCAGATCACCGGGAAGGCGAACGACAGCTCGAACGTGCTGTCCTCCGGCTTGATGAAGAAGCCCTCGGGCACCGGCACCTGCATCTCCTTGGCCACGCCGCGAACCAGCGATTTGTCGTAGCAGAACGCCAGGCACTGCGGCCCGCCGCCGGTGTACGGGATGCCGAGCACCTCCAGCAGGCTCGGCACGTGCAGCTCTTTGCGCGGGTCGTTGCCAAAGCCTTCGTCGCACAGGTTGAAAATGAAATCCGTCTTGCCGATCAGCTTCCGCAGATCGTCGATCAGCGTGTCGTGGTTGCTCAGGTAGGTGTAGTGATAGGCGTCCAGCTCGCGCAGGGCATTCTTGAGCTGATCGATCGTGTAGAAATCGTCGTCGTCGAAGACGCAGAGCGGCTTGAGCGGGTCCGGCTTGGTCGGGTCGCCGAACAGAACGGTGACGTTCTTGAAGTCCTTTTTACGCTTGCGCGGCGTCCACTCCTTCCGCACCGAACCGGTGACCATGATGCGCTTCTCCATCATGCCCAGGTCCTGGTTGCGCTGAGAGTCGCCGGAGATCTGCCCGTGGACGATCACGTCGGCAAAACCCGCCCGCGTCAGCAGCTCCTGGATGCCCTTGCGGCTGTAGAGCCGCTCGGCGTAGAACTGGTCGGCCACCACCCCCTTCTCCACGTGGGTGACCACTTCGCGCGAGATCAGACGCTGCTTGTCCAGCGACAGCGACCGCTCGCGGCAGACGAAATAGTGCTTGTCAATCCACTCCCAACTGCGGGGCTGGAACTTGCGCCGCAGGTACTCGCCGTCGGCGACGTCGATCAGCAGGCGGCCCCACGGCTTGAGCACGCGCCGCACCTCTTTCAGCACGCGCATATCGTCTTCGATCGTCTCGAAATAGCCGAAGCTGTTGCCCAGGATCGTCACCACGTCGAACGTGTCGGTGGCGTAAGGTAGTTTGCGCGCATCGCCCTCCTTGAACCGGACGTTCAGGCCTTCCTTCTTGGCCTGCGTCCGGGCCCTTTGAATCAGATAGTGCGAGCGGTCGAGCCCCTCGACGTTGGCGAAGCCGCGACGGGCCAGTTCGAGCACGTCCGGACCCTGGCCGCAGCAGACGTCGAGCAGACGCTGGTCCTTCTGGAGCTTGAGGATCTCGCAGAACGCGTCCACTTCCTTTGTGGTCACGCCAAGATCGTCCACCACGTCGCCGTCGGTCTTGAGGTAGGTCGAGTTGAAGATCTGCCGCCACCACTCGCTGTTGACGTGCTCCTCGAGGTTGGGAACCGGCCCGAGGGATTTGGTCCCGCCGGAGGTCGCTTTGCCCTTGTCGGGCGGTTTTGGATTCGCGGATCCAGGTTTTGCTTCCATCGTTTGTTCGTTCCTTTACAGGTCGTCTGCCTCATGCAGAAGGCTTGGGACGGTTGGGTGCGTTCGTAAGACTCTGCCGGCACCCTTCGGCAGACGTGAGGTGATTTCTTCAATCAAGATAGCAGCAACCCCCGATCGGTGGAATACACTCCATCGCGTTTTCTACCCTCAACGAAAGAAAAAGTGGCTCTCTGAGAGAATCTGTGGGTGAAGCTGTGCGTCTTGGCTTCATGGCGTCGCATAATCGTGTGGTCGTTCTCATCCTGCCGCTCCGGCTACGATACCCAGAAGCCCCCGCGCCGCTTCGAGTCCATCCCGTTCTGGGGGATTCTGGTGCGCTTCGTCTACGCGATGCGTCACGTGGATTGTCCGACGTGCGTGGTCAAGGTCGAGCAGGCCCTTGGGCCGAGGGCAAACCGACAGTGACGACGACCTATGCCTGGTTCTTGGCCCGCTGGGGCACATGCCTCAGTTGGGTACAGGAGGCCGAGGCGTTTCGCACGAGCGGGCATACGGTGTACCGTTCGGTGGAGATCGCCGTCACTTGGGACCGTTCGCATCAGGATCTGGACGGGATTATGGTGGTCGGCGCCGACGAATTGTGCTGGGGGCGTTGGCATCGCTGTGTGACCGTCGTCTACCTCATGATCCTGGCAGAAGAGAGAGGACGAACCGGTCATCCTGGGGCTATCGATTCGCCGCGTGAGACTGTATACTGCCATCGAAGACACATTCTGCGCGGCGTCTTTGCTTTGGGCCACTTACGCTATGGGGTACGAATTGCCATCTCCTGGGTCGATCGCGATCATGCGAAGAGGGCCGGCCCATTCTTCTGCAGTGCTGACGTTCGGCATGGTGTCCCAGGTCGGCCAAGTGCTGCTGTTGCGCGAGCTGCTGATGGTGTTTCACGGCAACGAACTGTCCATCGGCATCATTCTTGCGGCCTGGATGGCCTGGGTGGGCATCGGAAGCGGGATCGGCGTCCTTCTGGCTGAGCGGACGAATCGGTACCTCGATCTTCTGATGCTCAGCGCCGCGGGCATTCTGCCGGCGTTGCCTGCGACGATGGTTCTCATCCGCAGGCTTCGAGGATTCTTCGATGTGGTGCCAGGGGCGTATCTATCCCTGTGGGATATCACGGTGTCCAGCTTCGTTCTGATGGCCCCGGTGTGCCTGTTGTTGGGTCTGCAATTCGTGCTGTTGTCGCGTCTGCGCCGCGAAGCGGACGGCGCCGAGGATACCTCCGGCGCGGTGGAGACATACATCGGTGAAGCGGCAGGCAACATACTGGGGGGAATTCTGTTCACCTTCGTGATGGTCCATTACCTGAATTCGTTTCAGTCGGCGGTTCTGGTCGGGACGTTGATGCTGGTGACGATATGGTGGGCGGGCCGGTCGCGTGGCAGGCATGGCAATGCGGTTTCTTTTGCCGCCCATATTGCTGCGGTCGCGGCGCTGTTTGCAGCCGGAGGAAGTTTTGTGTTTCTGGGCGTCCTGGATCGTTGGACCCACGAAGTGCAGTGGCGGTATCTCACGCCGGAACATCGGCTTGTAGAGATCCATCAGTCCAAGTACGGAAACATCGCCATCGTGCAGCGCGGCGATCAATACAGCTTCTTTCAGAGCGGGCACTGGATCTTCTCGACGGTCGGCCCGAGGACACTGACCCCCGGTCTGGAGGAGCAGGATGCGGTGGTGTTTGCACATTTCGCGATGGTCCAGCACGAACAGCCGCGGCGCGTCCTGCTGATTGGTGGGGGATTGCGGGGCACACTCAGCGAGATCAGCAGGCACCCGGTCGAGCGCATCGACTATGTCGAACTGGACGAGGTCCTGACTCGGGTGGCCAGACCGTATGTCGCCGAGGCAACCCTTGCAGCGCTGGACGATCCGCGTGTTCGGCTGCTGCACGACGACGGCAGGACGTTTGTCAAGGAGGCGGATGAGAAGTATGACGTGATCATCGTCGATGTGCCTGATCCGGCCACGGCTGTGTTGAACCGTTACTACACGCAGGAGTTCTTTTGCCAGGCGCGCGGCCTGCTGCATTCAGACGGCGTATTCGTCATCGGGGCCGTGTCCACGGCGGGCCTGCGAGGGACGGCGGTCGCCAACCGAAATGCCACGGTGTATCATACGCTGCGCAGCGTGTTCTCGCATGTGCTGCTCGCAGGCGAACGTTTCCTGTTCTACTTCGCGACCGATTCGCCGCATCAGGTCTCGGCAGATGTCGAGACCCTTCAGCGTCGCTATCAGGACCGGAACATCCAGACGGACGGTTTCTCACACCATCACTTCCATCTCCTGCTGGAGCCGTCCCAGCTTCGTCGGGTGAACTGGATCCTCCGTCATCACGGGCGCCGCGGTGATGCGCATCTGACAGGGCCTCAGTCCGGCCCGCTTCTTCCCGATCCGATCGCCGAACAGCAGCAAGCAGAAGAACGGTTGCCTCCCGTGCAGGAACGGTTCTTCATCAACTCCGATTCACGGCCAATCGGTTACTATCACACCCTGATGTTCTGGGGCGACCTGGCGGGAGCCGGACACACCAGAGTATTGTGGTGGTTATTGCAGATTCGGCCCTGGTGGATCCTGCCGATAGCGGCCGTTCTTCTGGCCGTGCCGGTGGCGCTTCGCGTGGTGGGCAACGCTGCGAACGCAAAGCGCAGCGCCCATTACGCAGTGATTGTCGCCGTGTTCACGACGGGACTCTCGACGATGACGCTGCAGGTCGCGCTTCTGTTTTCGTTTCAAAGCACGTACGGATTTGTGTACGAGATGGTGGGGTTGATTGTGGCGATCTTCATGGCGGGGCTGGCGTCTGGCACGGCGTTTACTCGCCGATACGTGACACGGAAGGCGAACATGGACACCCTGGCGGCAGTACAATTGTCTGTGGCGGTGCTGGCGTTGCTGATTGCTTTCGTGTTGCCGAGAGCCGCAGAGATAGAGTCTGGCGCAGTTGTCTTTGCGCTGTTCTCGCTGGTGACATTTGTGGCCGGGTTGCTCAACGGGGTGGACTTCCCACTTGCAGCCGAGTGTTACAGAGTCGTGCACCAACGGGCCGAGAGATCGGCCGGCACGGTCTATGGCGTCGAGTTGTTCGGCGCGTGTCTGGGCGCCGCTCTTGCCAGTGCGGCCGTGGCGCCTGTCTTGGGAATCGCGGCGTGCTGTTTGTTGGCGACGATGGCAAATGGTACGGCTTTCGTCGTACTGTTGATGGTCAGGAGGTCTCATGCGTAGAGGAACGCCCCCCGGCCCAGGGTTGAGCAAGCGAGAATTCCTCAAAGCCGGCATGGGCGGCATCTGTGCATTGTGCCTTCCGGGTATCGGTGGCGGCCACAGCACGGGGTACGCGCAAATGGCTCAAAGGGGGCTCGTTCGCCCGAGGCCGGGCCAATGGTTCAACCGGGCCGCCAATGCAAAGGTCCGCTGTGAGTTGTGTCCCTGGCGGTGTGAGCTGGCACCGGGCCAGAGAGCCAGGTGCCGCGTGCGGGCCAATCGCGACGGTGTAGGGTACACGCTGGCCTATGGAAACCCCGTTCTGGTACAGGAGGATCCGGTCGAGCGCAAGCCCTTCTTCCACGTGGTGCCGGGCAGCCGTGCGTTGTCGATCTCTACGGCGGGGTGCAACCTGGAATGCAAGTTCTGCGAAGTCTGGGATATGGCGCTGGTCGATCCCGAGGAGGTTCACGCATACGACATGCCCCCGAAGAGGGTCGTCGAGCACGCCAAGACCGCCGGGTTGCGGTCGATCAGCTATGCATTCGGGGAGCCGGTGGTCTTCTATGAATATGTCTTGGAAACGGCCACGCTTGCCAGGGAGCAGGGGCTTCTGAACCTGTTGCACACGGCCGGGTATATCCAGCCCGAACCACTGAAAGAGCTGAGCGGCAACATTGACGCGGCCAATGTGGATCTCAAGGGCTTCGACCCTGAGTTCTACCGCAATGTGTGCGGGGGAACGCGGGAGCCGGTCCTGAAGTCCCTGAAACTGCTCAGCGAAGCGGGGGTGCACCTGGAGATCACCAACATCCTCATCCCCACGCTCAATGACGACATGGAACAGATCCGACAGATGTGCAGGTGGATCAAGGATGAGTTGGGCCCGGACGTGCCGATCCACTTCGCGCGATTCTATCCGCTCTACAAGCTCGCCAACCTGCCGCCGACGCCGGTCTCCACACTGGACAATGCCAGGGATATCGCTCTGGAGGTTGGCCTCGAGTTTGTCTATGTCGCCAGAGTTACGGGCCATAAGGGCGAGAATACGTTCTGTCCCGGCTGCGGGGAGGCGGTGATCACACGATTCGGTTTTGTGATCGATCAGATGCATTTGACCGGCGGCAAGTGCGAGCACTGCGGCGCCGCGATCACCGGCCGGTGGCAGTGATTTACCCCAGCCGTCGCCGGTGCATCTGGGCGATAGAAACCGACCGCTCGTCAAGATTGCGGAGTCCTGCCTCTCTGGCCCAATCGATGGCTTCCAGGAATTCCTCGGACGTGATCGCACGGGCGATGCGCTCGTATTCGAAGGCCCTGTGTTCGACGCGATACTGGGCCATGATGTTGACGTACGTGTCCTGCGAAAGGTGTTCGGCCACCCACGTGACGAATTCCCGTGTCCCGGCGATGCGGTTGGGCATGACCAGATGGCGAATCATCAACCCCCGCAGGGCGATGCCGCGGTCGTCGGTCACCAGCTCGCCGACCTGGCGATGCATCTCGATGATGGCCTGCTGGGCCATTTCCGGGTAGTTGTCCGCACCGGCGGCGGCGTAACGGGCCGATTCGGCGCCGTCCATGAATTTCAGGTCGGGAAGGTAGATGTCCACAATGCCGTCCAGAAGCCTGATGTTCTCGACCCGCTCGTACCCGCCGGTGTTGTAGCAGATCGGCAGCCGGAGCCCCTTGTTCAGGGCGATCTGAACGGCGCCGACGATATTGGGCATAACGTGGGTCGGGGTAACAACGTTGATGTTGTGACAGCCGCGCCTCTGAAGGTCGAGCATCATGTCGGCCAAGTCCCTGTCGCGGATCTGGCGGCCCTGCCCCAGATGGGCGATCGGCCAATTCTGACAGAAGACGCAACGAAGGTTGCAGTTCGAGAAGAAGATCGTACCCGAACCGCCTCGCCCGACGAGAGGCAGTTCCTCGCCATAGTGCGGATGATGGCTGTAGACCGTTACGTTGGCGGTCGCGCCGCAGAATCCCGTCTCACCGGCCGAACGGTTCGCGCCGCAGCGACGGGGGCATAGATCGCACTGTTTGAACTTCTCGTACGCCTGTTCGACCCGTTCGGCGAGCCTCCCTTCGTTCTGGAGCTTTGCATACGCCGGCTGCCAGGCCGAGAGGTTGCCTTGGGCTGTGTCCTCGGGCGAACAGCCGCTGAGCGCGACGGCGCCGCCGAGGACACCAATCTTCTTCATGAAACCTCTACGTGTCACGGCCACTTGAAGTCCCCCGATTTCACGTGCATGTTGTCGAAGTCCCGGGCCATCGCCGTCTTGCTCCAACCCGGCCGCCCACCAACACGCCGATGCGGTTGGCCCATGCGCCGAATAGCCAAGATGCGGTTGGGCCGCTTCCTGTTCCCCAAAACAGGTTTCTGCATCGAAGTGAGCCCGTTGAGATCGATCGCACGGTCGGTGGTGTCTCCGTCGATGACGGTGGTTGTGGCTGCGAAGCGGCCCCGTCCAGGAGCCGGTCGATGGCCTCTTGCGTGGCCCGATCGCTGCGATCGGAACGGACCACGGAGTGGATCACGTCGCAGCACCAGGCCATGCAGGCGAGGTTGGCTTTCTGGCTTGGCAGATCGAGCCCGAGCGTGCCGAGCGCTTCATGTTGGGCCAGCGGGCCGACGACAACCAGGAGGGCCACGAAGCTCGTAACCAGGAACCCCGACAGGAATCCCAGCAGACCCGCGATGAGGATGTCCATCGCCTTGGGGAACGGGATGCTGAATTGGCCCGTCAGGAACACATAGGACATGCCGCAAAGCAGGGCGAAGCTTCCGCCGGCCAGCGCCGCCAGGCTCAGCATCACGCCGCAGGCCGACGCCTCGCCGCCGGTCGGGACCCGGTCGGCGACGAGCGGCGCCAGGAAGATTGCCAGATAGATTGAAACCACGATGTTGAACAGAAGGCACCAGCTCTGGTAAAAGCCCAGACGCACCGCCAGCCACACGAACGCGCCGCCGACCAGGATGGCGATCCAGAACACCATAGAGCTACCCCACGACCCGCTTGAGTTCTTCGAGACTCGTGACGCCGGCGACCACCTTCTTGAGACCCTGCCTTCGCAGATGGATTCGGCCTTCTCGGTTGCCGTTGCCCTGGGCGGCGCCGAACGACCCGCCGGCGGCGATCCGGGCCTTCACCTCTTCGTCGACGATCAGGATGTCGCCGATGGCGGTCCGTCCGACGTAGCCTGTGCTGTCGCACTGACGGCACCGCCCGGCCTCATAGATGTCGGAATAGTCGATGCGTTTTCGTTCGAATTCGGCGATCTGGGTGTCCCGGAGCGCCGCACGCCGCCGACACCGCGGGCACAGACAGCGAAGCAGCCTCTGCGACAGGATCAGGTTCAGCCCCAGCGACAGCAGCAGCCGGGAAACGCCCAGGTCCATCAGTCGGGCGATCGCGCTGGCGTTGCTGTCGCAGTGCAGCGTCGCCAGGACCAGGTGCCCGGTCTGGGCGGCGCGCAGGGCGATCTCGGCGGTTTCCTCATCGCGAATCTCGCCGACGCAAATCACGTCCGGGTCCTGTCGCAGGACGCTGCGCAGGGTGTTGGCGAAGGTGATCTCGGCCTTGGGATTGATCTCGATCTGGCTGGTCTGCGGCAGCATCGCCTCGATCGGGTCCTCAACCGTGATGACGTTTCGCGTGAGCCGGTCGATGGCGTTGAGCATGGCGTACATCGTGGTGGTCTTGCCGCTGCCCGTCGGACCACAGATCAGGATCATCCCGGACGGTTTGTGCAGGGCCTGTTGGATGATGGCGTTTTGCTTGTCGCCCAGACCGAGGTCCGTCAGCGTCTGCGCGGCGGCGTTGCGGTTCAGCACGCGAATCGAGAGCTTTTCGCCGTGGACGGTCCCGCTGCTGGCGACGCGAAACGACGCGGTCTGGTCGCCCCGGCGGGCCAGGAACGCGCCGTCCTGGGGCCGCCGCCGTTCGGAAATGTCCATCCTGGAGACGGCCTTCAGGCTGTTGATGACGGCCCGGCACGTCTCGGCGTTCAACTCCCGTGTGGTCCGGAGCACCCCGTCGATTCGCAGGCGGATGCTGTACGTCGATTCGTTTGTGGGGTCGATCAGAATGTCACTCGCCCGGCGATCGAGCGCGTCGGCGACGATGAACTCGGTCAGATCGAGGACGCGAGCCTCTTCGCGTTTGCCCGGGCCGTGCCCTGCGATCTCGTCTATCGTTCGACCGGACGAATCGAGCAGACGCAGCGCGGCCTCATCCTCCGGATCGGTCGCTCGAATCGTGTGAATGCGGGCCATCGTGCTTTGCAGTTGCCGCTTGAGCAGATCGAAGAACGAGCTTCGGCTCGACCGGCTCCTCCTGGCCGTCTCGACGATGACCAGACTCAGCAGCACGATCGGACCGGCCGCAAGCGAGACGATTTTGCCCGCCGTTTTGTACTTCTCCGGCACCAGCGGACCAAACTGCACCTGCTGGACGCAGTACAAGCACAGATACACCCACGCGATCAGCAGGAACAGCCGGAGAGGATGAAACGGCAGAGCCAAAGCCAAGAGGGCTGAAACGACCTCGCGACCGCCGCCTTCAAGGAGCAGTGCACCGGCAGAAGAGAGTGAACCGAGCATCGACACACAACCTCGCTACGTCCGCTCGTATTGGGTCATCCACAGATCGTGCACGCAGGATACTCCGCCGGGCCGGCCCTGGCAAGTCTCGCGGTCGGAAATCCTCACCGTATGTCCCCGCACCGCGTTCGCGTCGGGATCAGAGTTTCTCGAGGTCTTCCAGGTCGGAATCGAGCCCGTCGAGATCGATGGCGCTGTCGGAGGCGTCGAGATCGGCGAAGCTGTCGTCGAGTCCGGCGGCCGGTGCGCTCTTGGCGGGCTTGGGTGCGTCCTTCTTCGGCTTGGCCGGCGCGGCCTTTTTGGGCGGCACGATCTTTTCCGGCTTGCCGTCGATCTGACAGACGAAGGTCAGCGGACCGATGCGGATATAGTCGCCGGCCGTGACGGGACAGTCCCCGTTGATCCGCTTGCCGTTGACGAACGTCCCCCAGGACGAATCGAGGTCGCGGATCTTCAAGGCCTCGCCGTTCCGCTCGATCTCGCAATGCCTCCGAGAGACGCTCGGCAAGGGGATCCGCAGGTCGCAGTCGTGCCGCCGGCCGAGGACCGTGACCGCACCGCGAAGTGAGAACGTTTTGTGTGCTCCGCCTTTCTTCAGAAGCACCAGATCCGCATTCATCCGGCCTGCCTCCACAGAAGTTCACTGAACACCAACGCAGATGCATTATACCACAGAGGCCGTCCCATAACAACGATATAATCCGCCCAATCGACCCGCCGGAGCCGATGCGCCAGGAAGCACTCGTAAGTCTTTACAAGAAAATCGGTTGCATTTGCCATATCAGGGTGGGCCACACCCACCACTGTGTCGGTCGTCGTGCGCCGAGATCGGTGTGCGGTGCACACGCTACCGCTGCTGCCGCTTCAGGGGTGGATCGTTGAGAAGCAGCGAATCCCGCGGATCGGCCGGCTGGCTGTCGTATGGTGTCGGCCTTCCACTTCGCACTGTCGCTCCACGGGTTGTGGTCGGCGGCGACAGCAATTCCGCGCTCGCTGAACGTCGTCATGGCATAGGGGCCGTAGGGTTGATGATAGGCATAGCTACGCCCCGTTCCCCCGCAACGGGCAGCTTGTCACCGAGTCATTGGCATAGATCATCATCGCCCTGCCGACTCCCGTCAAGCAGGTCGGGGCGGTGTTGGCCGGTGCGTTCGAGGGACTGGTCGCGTCGCCATTGGGCGATCCTGGCGTGGTCGCCGGAGAGGAGGATGTCGGGGACCTTCATGCCGCGAAAGGTCTCGGGGCGGGTGTAGTGGGGGTATTCGAGCAGTCCGTTGCTGAACGAGTCGTCTTTGGCCGAGTCCTCGTCGCCGAGGGCGCCGGGCAGCAGGCGGACGACCGCGTCGATGACGACCATCGCGGCCAGCTCGCCGCCGTTGAGGACATAGTCGCCGATGGAGATCTGCTCGGTGCCGAGGCCGATGCGGATGCGCTCGTCGAAGCCCTCATAGCGTCCGGCGATGAGGATCAATCTGTCCTGGTCGCTGAGTTCGGCGGCTTTGGCCTGCTTGAAGGGCACACCCTGCGGCGTCAGCAAAATGACCCGGCCGCCCTGGGGACTGAGCGATTGGACGTGCTCGAGACAATCGAAGACGGGGCCCGGCATCATGACCATGCCGGGGCCCCCGCCGTACGGTTTGTCATCGACCTTGCGATACTCGCCGATCGCAAAGTCGCGGATGTTCGTCAAGACGATCTCGACGAGCCCCTGCTCCTGCGCCCGTTTGACAATCGAATGGCCCAGCGGAGAGGCGAACATCTCCGGAAAGAGCGTGAGGACGTCGATTCGCATCGCGCCTCGCCGCTACTCGGCAGCGCCTTCGGCCGCTTCGCCGGTGGCGGCCGCTTCTGCTTCAGCGGCCTTGGCCGCCTCGGCCTCCGCCTGAGCCTTGGCTTCGGCCTCCGCTTTGGCCTTGGCTTCGGCCGCCTTGGCGGCTTCGGCCTTGGCTTTCGCCTCGGCTTCCTTGGCCTCGGCCTCCGCCTTGGCCTTCTTCTCGGCCACGATCCGCTCGGTGGCGGTGAACAGCTTGCCCTGCTTGCGGGCGAGGGCTTTGGCCTTGGCGCGTCGGGTGGCCTTCTCCTCGGCGTATTTCGTCTTGATCCCGTGGCGCAGCAGCACCTCGGAAACGGTATCGCTGGGCGTAGCGCCCTGGGCGAGCCAGAACTCGACGCGTTCGCGGTTCAGGACGATCTGCTTGGCGGCGTCCTTTTCGAGCGGGTCGTAATGCCCGAGCTTTTCAAGGATTCGCCCGTCGCGCGGCGCGCGGGACTCCATCGCGTTGATGCGGAAGAACGGCCGATGCCGGCGACCCATGCGGGTCATTCTGATGCGTACTGCCATGTTGTTCCTTTCGCTGATAGCGTATGTCAAATTTCCGCGAGCGGCCCTGTGCCGGTCACGAAACGCGTTTGCAGGTCAACGTATACCCATTGATAAAGATGGCGAAATTCGCCGGATCGACCTTGGCGTCCTCGGCGATTCGTTCCACCTGCTCGTCCGAGAGCGTCTCGGCGCTGTGCTTCTCGGCGGCCGTCATGAT
Source organism: uncultured Pirellulales bacterium (assembly GCA_964610435.1). Classification (GTDB taxonomy): domain Bacteria; phylum Planctomycetota; class Phycisphaerae; order Sedimentisphaerales; family Anaerobacaceae; genus Anaerobaca. The sequence continues at coordinate 36,828 of CAZSXM010000028.1, forward strand.
CGCCACCGCCCGACGAAGCTCCGTCAATTCCACGGCCGTCGGGGCCGCCAGCATCGCCAGTTCGCTGGTGCCCTCCATGTCCTGGAACTGGCCGCGAAACATATTACCATACTCATTTTCGCAGAATCGAGCAACCTCTTCGAGGTATTCTTCGAGAGATAATTTCACCTTCGGGACGGAATTCGGCTCCTGTTCGGCCATTGGCTCGACCCCCGGGGCTACCGCTGCTTCTTGATTTTTCCCCGTCGTTTGATAACGCGTTTTCGTTTGGAGCGCTGCTTGATCTTGCGTCCGCCGGTCATCTGGGCGGTCATGGCCTCCATGTTGAGGCCACCGGAGAACATGGCCTTGAGCCCGCCGAAGCTGCCGCCGCTGACCGCTTTCATCATGTCGCGGCTGCGTTTGAAGGTCTTGACCAAACTTGAGACGTCGTTGGGCTGGGTGCCGCTTCCCGCGGCGATGCGTCGCCGCCTCGGCGGATCGATCAGGTCGGGGTCCCGCCGCTCTTTCGGCGTCATCGAATGGACGATCGCCTCCATCTGCTTGAGCTCGCTGCCGTCGAGATCGACGTCCTTGAGCTGGCCGCCGAGGCCGGGCATGAGCTTGAGCATGTCCTTGAGGCCGCCCATCTTCTTGACGGCCTGCATCTGCTTGAGGAAGTCGTCGAACCCGAAGCTGCCCTTGGCCATCTTCTTCTGGAACTTGGCGGCTTCTTCGGCGTCGAACTGCTCCTGGGCCTTCTCGACAAGGGTGACGACGTCGCCCATGCCGAGGATGCGGCTGGCCATGCGGTCGGGGTGAAACTCTTCGAGCTTGTCGAGTTTCTCGCCGACGCCGATGAACTTGATGGGCTTGCCGGTGACCGCCTTGACGCTCAGGGCCGCGCCGCCTCGAGCGTCGCCGTCGAGCTTGGTGAGGATCACGCCGTCGAGTTCAAGCCGGTCGTTGAACTCCTTGGCGCTGTTGACGGCGTCCTGGCCGGTCATCGAGTCGCAGACGAGGTAGATCTGGTGCGGCGTGATGGCCTTGGCGACGTTGGCCACCTCGGTCATCATCTCTTCGTCGATGTGCAGCCGGCCGGCGGTGTCGACGATGACCACGTCGTTGCCGCTCTCCTTGGCGTGCTTGATGGCGTTGCGGGCCACCCGGACGGCGTCTTTGCTCTCCTCGCTATAGACGGGGATGCCCGTCTGCTCGCCGAGGACCTTGAGCTGCTCGATGGCCGCCGGACGCTGGAGGTCGTCGGCCACCATCAGCGGACGCTTGCCTTTGGAGACGAGATAGTTGCCGAGCTTGGCGGCCGTGGTCGTCTTGCCGCAGCCCTGAAGGCCCGCTAGCAGGATGATCGTCGGGCCGGGCGAGACGAAATAGATCCGCGTATCGACCGGCCCCATCAGCTTGGTCAGTTCGTCGCTGACGATCTTGATCATGAGCTGGCCGGGGTGAAGGCTCTTGATGACCTCGGCGCCCAGGGCCGCCTCGCGGACATCCTTGCAGAACTGCTTGACGATGTTGTAGTTGACGTCGGCCTCGAGCAGGGCCTTGCGGACGTCTCGCATGGCGTCGGAAACGTTGGCCTCGGTAATGCGGCCCCGACCCGACAGCGATTTGAAGACCGAGTTGAGTTTTTCCGTCAATGACTCGAACACGGGAGTTCCCCTGAATGTCAAAACCCGATCGCCGGGACCGCATCACACCTCTTCCCATCCGGCCCGGCCGGCAATCGTTTCATGCTACGGTTTCAGAGGCCCCTTTGCAAGGCCAAAATGCTCTTCACAGACCGCATCCGCATGTGCTTGCGGCGGCCATCGTCCCTCGACGGGTTCTGGTCCTTGCGATTGGGGGGCGTGATTGGGTATCATGGGAGTGTGGGTCGCCCGGATCTGTTCTCCGGACGGCAAAGACGACGCGTTACAGGAGACGGACGATGAAACGACATGCGTTCACGCTGATCGAGTTGCTCGTCGTAATTGCCGTCATTGCCGTTCTGATGGCGATTCTCATGCCGGCGTTGAATCTGGCCCGGGACCAGGGACGCAAGATGGTCTGTGCGAGCAACCTGCGGAGTCTGGCCGTGGCCAACGGCGTATACGCCGCGAACAACGACGACTGGGGGGTGCCATGCCGCGTCTTCACCGACCGGGGAACGATCCTCTGGACCGGCAATCGTCTCTTTCGCACGTATATCGGCTACGAGGGGGCCGAGGATTTTCCGGAGCAGTCGATCGTTCAGACCCCGAAGAAGTACAAGTGCCCGAGCGACCGGCAGAAGGCCTGGGAGCATGCCTACGACGTCGAGCAGGGCAGCACGACGGGCACGCTGGTCAGTTACGGCTTCAACATCGAAGACTGGTATCCCTCCGTCGGGCAGGCCTCGTGGACGACGACGATGGACATGGCGGTGTTGGGGTACAAGATGTCCACGATCCCCCAGCCGGCAGAGAAGCTCCACTTCAATGAGGGACACGACTGGTGGAGCAAGTGGAGCGGCGCCAATTACATCGCCGGCTGGGACGTCCTGGGCCAGGACGGCAGCGTCAACGAGTACAAGCAGGTCGGTTGCGGCGGCCCGACGATGTACCGGCACAACCACTCGGCGAATCTAGCCTTCTACGACGGCCATGTGGAAAGCTGGCGCAAGGAGAAGCTCTGGGTCCCCGAGCACGCGCAGGTCAAGCCCTATCAGCCGGGCGTCTGGGTCGTTAAGCGAGACATCTGGGAGGCCAACGGCGGGGGCTCATAGCGGCGTCGGTTCCCCGGTACGCCGGATTCAGAACTTGCGCAAGAGATGGATCCCGACGGCCGACTCCTGGTGGTTGCCGCTGTAGAACATATGGAACGACCGGCTCTGGACGAGCAAGCACATGGCGTGGCTGCGGTCGCTGCCGTTCGACTCGAAGGACCTGCAGGGCGTCTTCGATGGGTACCGCAGCGAAATGGAGCATTGCCGGCAGCGTCTGGCGACGCTGGACAACGAAGTGGCCGCCTCAGGGTGTGCGTCCCCGCTCGCCCTTCTTCTTGCGCCATCTCCGCACGCAATTGTGAGGGCGAGGCATAGCCTTGTCGTGCGGAGAGACACGATCTACAATGACCCGCGTCGGTCGAACAACAGGAACAGCAAAGGAGACAGGCATGGGACGCAAACCGTTTCTCACTCTCGCGTGTATCGTGGCAGCGCTGGGCCTGCTGTTTGCGGAGTCTGCATCAGCCGGGCTTCGCGCGGCGATAGCCGTGCGCTGCGTCACGCCCGAGCCGCTGTTGCCCGTCTCCGGCGGGGTCGGGCCGTCGAGCCCGACAACGAGGAAGATGGGCGAACTGACCGTCCGGGCGCTCGTGCTGGAGCAGGGCGACACACGCGTCGCCATCTGCAGCACCGACTTCCTCGGCTTCCCCGGCGTGCTGTGCGAGAAGGTCCGCGCGCAGGTCGCGCGCGTGCCGGCCGCCAACATCCTGATCGGCGCCACGCACACGCACAGCGCCCCGGACTGTTATGGCTTTCCCGACCGGCAGGGCAAGACCTCGTGCGACCTGGCCTATCTCGACAGCGTCTGCTCGGCGCTGGCACAAGCCATCGACGCCGCAGCGGCCGACCTCCGCCCGGCGGCGGTGAAGATCGCCACGGGAAACGCCAACGGCAAGATCGCCTACAACTACTATGCCGAGAGGCTCTACGACCCGCGATGTCACGTCCTGCAGGTCGTGGACCGTGACGGCAAGTCGATCGCCACGCTCGTCAACTACGCCTGCCATCCTGAAGTGCTCGGATCGAACCAGGGCATCCTCAGCCCCGATTTCGTTGGCCCTTTGTACGACCGGATCGAAGCACGGGGCGGCGGCGTGGGTATCTTCATGAACTCGGCGCTCGGCGGCATGGTCACCGCCGACTGTCGCGGCCCCGACGGAAGGGACATCCGGACGTGGGACGAATGCGTTCGCATCGGTCGCCTGCTGGCCGATGAAGCACTGCGAATCGTCGGCGATGCGGCGATCCAAGAGAACCCGATGCTGGTCTGCGAGAGCGCGATCGTGCGCCTGCCGGTGGAGAACGACATGCTGCGGACGGTCGTGCAGCTTTCGCCGCTGGGATTCAAGCTCGACGACGATGGGCACATCGCCACGCGGATCCACATCGTGAACCTCGGCGACGCCCAGATGGCGACCATGCCGGGCGAGGCGATGCCCAACATCGGCTACTATCTCAAGCGCAAGATGCACGGCCGGCACAACTTCCTCTTCGGCCTGACCAACGACGCCTTCGGCTACATCCTCACGAAGGAAGACTTCGACAGCTTCGACCGCTACAGCTACATCACTCGCACCTGCCTCGGCGAGCGAACGGGCGAGATTCTCGTCACGCGGATCCTCGAACTGGCCGACGCCTGCCCCCGCCCCGCCGCCGTGCGCTGAATGTCACATGCTGCGTTGCCTTCGGTCAGACGGCGCCGAGGGCCCTCAGGTTGCGGGCGGCTTCATCGCTCAGGGGTGTCACGCTCCGGCCGCCTTGAAGGATGATCTGACAGGCCAGCTCGAAGAACTCGGCGTTCTGGATCGCGTGATCGAGGTCACGCGCGACCGTCACTTGCCCGTGATTGCCCATCAGCGCCAGGTTGTGGTTCCGCATGACCTCGACGACGGCGTCGGCCAGCTCCTGCGAACCCGGCGTCAGGTACGGCACGCGCCCGATCGGGCCGATGTAGAACGGGATTTCGGGAATGACGAAGAAGTTGACGTCACGCGATTCGCAGCAGGCCAGCGTCGTGGCGTGCGGCGACTGGAAATGCAGCACGACGTCGATCTCCGGCCGGGCGCGAAGGATGCCCGCGTGCAGATTCACCTCCACCGTCGGCCGCCGGCCGTCGAGGCACGCGCCGTCGTCGATCCGGCACAACGCCACGTCGGCGGCGGTCAGCCGGCCCAGCCAGCTCCGCGTCGCCGTCACCAGCATCCGCTCGCCATCGACCCGCTGCGAGAGGTTCCCGCTGCTGCACCGCAGAAGCCCGCGCCGCTGGGCCTCGCGACAAGCCCCCACAAACCGCTCGACCACATCCTGCGAAACTCCAACCACCATAGTGCTTTGCCCATCCCACAAGTCAGCCGTGCCCCTGTCGTCCCCTCCCCACATCCCACATCGGGCCCATCATAACCGTCTTGTCGATTGCGGACCAGTCCCTGTCTGCCGACACCAGGAAACGCGATCGAACTATCAATCCCCTGCACGCGGTCGGAGGGCACCCGCGACCGAACGTCGTTTCTTCTGGGAATCCATCGCCACGTGGGGTATGCTGCCCTTCACGATCGGTTCTCGCTATGAAGGACGAGTTGACGGGGACAGAATAGTGTACATGCAACGGGGCCAGTTGATCGCGATCTCGATGCTGGTGATGTCGCTTGGGCTCATCGGTGCGGCGCAAGTGGAGGTCGCGGCGTGCGAATCGCCGGGTGAGGCGGTTCGCTACATGATCGTCGTGACCGGGGGCGAGCTGCTGGTCGGGGCCTACGCCGATGCGCACACCGTCTACCTGACGCGAGCCCTGCACCCGCTGGGCCTGCACTGCGTCGGTTCGATGTGCGTGGACGACACGCGGGCGGATATCGGAGCGGCCCTTCGCTTTGCCACGGACCGGGCGGCCCTGGTGATCGTCACCGGCGGGCTCGGGCCGACCGACAACGACCTGACGCGCGAGGCGATCAGCGAGTTCACGGGTACGCCGCTGCGCGAGCACCCGGAGTTGCTGGAGGCGATGGCACAGCGCTTCCGCGTGCGGGCCGATCAGCTTCGCGCGAACCTGCGCCGCCAGACACAGACGCCGGTGGGCGGGTCGTATCTTCCCAACGCCGCCGGCACGGCGGTCGGCCTGGTGTTCGAATCGGACAAAGGCGCGATCGTGGCGCTGCCGGGCCCGCCGGGCGAGTTGCAGGCGATGGTGCGCCGTGAGTTGATTCCGTACCTGAGTCGGCGGTTCGGGACGCGGCCGCCCGGCCCCTCGCTGTTGCTGCGTTTCGTCGGGCTGGGCCAGTCGGAGATCGACCATCGGATCAAGGAGCGCATGACCCTGGACGCGGACATCATCGTCGGCTCGCACTTCGAGGGCGGGCGCGTCGATTTCACCTTCACGCTGCCCGACGACACGCCGCAAGCCAGGCAGCGCCTCGATGACCTCAAGCAGAAGATCGTCGGCATCTTCGGCGAGTCGATCTATGCCGACGACGAGACGTCGCTGGAGCGGCACGTCGTCAACCTGCTGCGGGCGCGCAGCGCGACGCTGGCCCTGGTGGAGATCGGCAGCGGCGGGGCCGTGGCGGCCGCTCTGACCGGCGCCGACGGCACGGGCGAGGTCGTGCTCGGCGCCTACGTTGCACCTACGATGGACCGATTGCACCATCTGCTCGACGTCCACGATGCAAACGGGGCGCCGGGCGTCGAGACGGTTGCGCTGTTGGCGACGGCCGCTGTGCGCGCCGCCGAGAGCGGCTGGGCCATCGCCGTCGGCCCGCTGCGCGACGACGGTACCGTGGAGGTGGCGTTCCGCCGCCCATCGGGCGCCGTCGAAAGCGAGCGAATCGTCCTTCGCGGCACAAGTGAGCCGGCCCGCACCCGCTTCGTCACCACCCTGCTCGACCGCCTCCGCCGCAAACTTGCGCTCGTCGCCGCACGTTCGTAGTGTGCCCGTCAGGGCATAGGCAACGCCTCACGGCGTCACTACAAACGACGGGTGGCGGCCTCAAAGCCTGTCCTGAGCGCAGCCGAATGGGCTCAGAGAGCTTGGGGAAGGTTTTGGTCATGGGTGGTTCTGTGGGATCGAGGCGGCAGGCAGGTCCGCCATCCCCAAACGCTGCGCGTTTGAGGCTGCCACCCAGCCGCTCGCCGATGAATGCCGTGTGGGGACGCACGACCTATGGTACTACGAGCGATGGCGTCAGGGGGGCGGGATGTTCAGGAGGGTTCGGACGCCGGTGAAGATGATCTGGGCGGCGATGGCGGTGAGGATCAGGCCGGTGAGCTTCATCATCATGTGCAGGCCCTTCTGGCCGAGCAGGCGTCCGATGGGCACGGCCAGGAACAAAAACAGCGAGATCATCAGCACCGCCAGCAGAATGGCGGCGGCGGCGGTGAGCTTCTCGTCCATTTCGCCGATCTCCATGCCGAGCACGAGGATCGTTCCGATCGTGCCGGGCCCGACGATCATCGGAATCGCCAGGGGCACGACCGCGAAATCGCTGTCCTTGTCGGGTCCAACCTCCGACCGCTTGCCCGAGACCATGCCGATCGCGGTCAGGAACAGCAGGGTGCCGGCGCCGACCTGGAAGGCGGGAACGGTGATGCCGAGGACGCGGAAGATGACGTTGCCGAAGAAATAGACCGAAAAGCAGATGACCAGGATCGCGGTGCTGGTGCGAAGGGCGCAATGGTTGCGGGTGCGCCGATCCATGTCGCCCGAGAGCAGCAGGAACATCGAGATCGAGAAGAACGGCGAGAGGATGAAGAACACCTTGGTGAAGATGTCGAGAAACAGGCCCATGGGCGTCCCTTCGAGCGGGCGATGCGTCAATCGATTCGGATTCGCGCGTAGCTGATCGTATGGCCTCCGCCGTGTCTTGGCCCGAGCAGCTCCAGCATCTGCGACGGGGGCGAGCCGGCGCGGACGGTGGCGGTGAAGAACTCGGTGAAGGGCTTCTGCAGCGGCACGCGGACGGCAGGTCCGACGGTCGCGTCCGGTCCGATCTCCAGCAGGCGATTCTCCGAGACGCTCTTGCCGGTCGCATCCGATCCACTGACGTAGAAGAAGGCAAACAGTCGATGGTCGGGCGTGACGTGGAAGCGTCCCCGGCCCGGCCGCTCGTTCGATTTTCCTTCTTCGGCGATCAGAAGCGTCCGGCGCGAGAGCACCTTGCCTTCGCGCACGATGGCGTAGTTCAGCGAGTGGCTTTGCCTGGCGTCGGGGAAGAACCTCTCGCGCAGCCGTTCGTCGAGGGCGCGCTCGGTCCAGAGGATGTGGACGGCGCCGTCGGGTCCGATCCACAGGTCGCCCGGCGTGACCCAGCCGCAGGTGGTCTCCCGGCTGGCGATCTCGACCCACGGCCGGAACGGCTCGCTCGCCACGTCGGGCGTCCACGTGTAGAACAGCCGGCGGAAGTCGTAGTCCCACTCGCGGCCGGTCAGCTCCTTTTTGAACGCCCGCCACGTTTCGTTCGGCTCGATGATGTCGCTGACCCCGCAGAAGTGCACCGCCCGGTCCTTCAGCGCGACGTTGGGATAGCAGATGCGGATCGGTTGCGGCTTGCTGTACTCGGCGCCCCACGGCCATGCAAGCCGGCCCTGCGCGCTCCATCGACCATCGCGGTCGAGAAACGACCATTCGGCGTGGGCATAGCCGACGTTCTGCATCAGGATCAGCTCCCGCCCGGGTCCGTCGGCAGCGAAGCTGCGATAGGAATGCTCGGTGAACTTGGGCTGGCCCGACCAGACGGGGCGCAGCGTTTGCGGCGCCCGGGTCGGATCGCCGACGTCGAATTGGAGGACCTTTGGCTGCGCGGGGCCGGCGTACGCGTTGGGGGCCAGCGTCGGATTGGCCGACAGGAACAGCGGGCCGTCGGCGAAGCCGACCAGCGGGCAGGGCTCGCGGGTCCGGCCGAACTCGTCGAAGCCGACCTTCTTCCAGCCGCGATCCGTGCGGGCGAACAACATCCAGCGGCAGTTGTTCAGCGGCTCGGCGTCGGCGAGCGTCTCCAGGCCGCCGGCGAAGACCGTCTCGCCGATCCGCACCAGGCAGGTGGACCCGTGGCACCACATCGGCCCGGCCCCGTTGTCGGCCGGGCTGTAGCTGTAGACGTCCTCTTCGACCTCGACCACCGGCCGAGGGGCGTTCGCCGCCGCAACGGCAGCCAGCATCAGACACAAACCGACGACAGGAAGTCTTCTCATGGCAGGACCGTCCTCAAAAGGCTGCATACCACACATACGCTCAATGCCCCCGCATTGTAACCAGCCGCCCAAACGAATCAAGCGCGTCGTCTCCGTGTGTGTCGTGCATCCCCGCACGATAGGGCGGGCGGGGACGCTCGCCCTACGGTGTGGTCAGTCGCAGTCGGTGGGCAGGGCGGGGTTGCGGAGGTGGTCGAACATGCGGGCGATCTGGAAGGGCAGGGTGCGCGAGATGGACAGGTTGTGGGGGATCTCATTCTCGGCGAAGAAGGCGACGCCGGTGGTCTCGTGGCTCTCGGCGGCGGCGCCGCCGGTGATCTCGCAGAGGAAGAACAGCTTGTAGATGTGGAAGGGGATGGCGGGCAGGTGCGGGTGCCGGCTGCGGTCGTAGACGGCGGCCAGCTTGCGGACGCGGGCCTCGAAGCCGGACTCTTCAAGGATCTCGCGAACGACCGCCTCCGAGGGGCTCTGGCAGGGGTCGGCCCAGCCGCCGGGCAGGGTCCAGCCGCCGTCGAGCGCCTCGCGGACCAGCAGAATCTTCCCGTCGCGAAAGGCCGCACCGCGAACGTCCACCTTGGGCGTGGCATATCCTTCTTCGCGCGCGAACAGATCGAGAAGGCTCTTCTTGTCGAGATTGAACCCCTCGGCCATCATCTCGGCGGCGATCTGGCGGAGATGCTCATAGCGTTCGATGTCGTAGGGGTTGTCGGAGAAGGTCAGGCCGTTCTGCGCCAGTGCGGCCAGTTGCTTTGCCCATCGCAGCCAATTCGGTTCCATACTCGTCGCGTTCCCGTTTCAACAAGATCAATGTTTGCCTCCGACGCGACCGTTACCGCCGCGGTGCATCGGGCCTCAATAGGGTGACACAGAATCGGGCGGGCCGCAAGGGCCAAACGCGGAACGGCACGGGCATTGACCGGACCCCAGAGGTCCGCTATGGTATTCGGCTCGATGGAAGACCAATCTCGTTTCGTTCGGAAGGGAGAAGTATGAGCAAGGTGCTGTTGGTTCTGGGATGGGCGGTTGTGATGGTTCTGCTGCAAGGGTGCGTGGTCATCAACTGACCATTTGAGGCGACACCACATCGTACAGCGAGGGGGCCGGACCGCCATCTGCCGCGGTCCGGCCGGGGAAGATACGCCAGTTCTGCAAACAGGGGGATGGTCCGTTCGTAGTGTGCCCGTCAGGGCATATGATAGCGTCTGACGACGCCACTACAAACGGCATGTATCGCGTCTGACGGCGCCACTGCGAACGGCCGTGGTCTGATTGGGGAAAATCTCCCCAATGCTCTGGAGCGAATTTTCGCACGGGGGTATTGCTTTCGGGCTCAGCTCGGGGTAACCTACAGGGCTTATCTTGTGGGGGTGGGTCCGGCTCGATCGTGAGTCGGCGGCCAATAGCGGATTTCAGGCAGGTTGTGAATCTGAGGATTACGGTGTATGTACGCTGATACGGTTCGTAACGTGGCGATCATCGCCCACGTGGACCATGGAAAGACGACGCTGGTGGATCAGCTCCTGTATCAATCGGGGATGTTCCGCGACGAGGAACTGGACAAACTGGCCGGGGGCGAGTACGGCCTGATCATGGACTCCAACCCGATCGAACGCGAGCGCGGCATCACCATTCTAAGCAAGAACTGCGCAATCCAGTACGTCGATGCCGACGGCAGCGTGTACAAGATCAACATCGTCGATACGCCGGGGCACGCCGACTTCGGCGGCGAGGTCGAGCGCGTCCTCAAGATGACCGACGGCGTCCTGCTGGTCGTCGATGCCTTCGAAGGCCCCATGCCCCAGACGCGGTTTGTGCTGGGCAAGGCCCTCCAGCACGGGCTCAAGCCCATTCTCGTGGTCAACAAGGCGGACCGCCACGACGCGCGGCCCGACGACGTCGTCAATGAGGTCTTCGACCTGTTTGTCGATCTCGGCGCCGACGATGATGCACTTGACTTTCCCGTACTGTTCGCTTCGGCCAAGGAGGGCTGGGCGACGACCGATCTGGCCCGGCCTAACGACAATCTCAAGCCGGTCTACGACGCCATCATCCGATCCGTTCCGGCCCCGAAGGTCGATCCCGACCAGCCTCTGCAGATGCTCGTGACCACGCTGGAGTATTCCGACTACGTCGGGCGGGTGGCGATCGGCAAGGTCTTCGCCGGGCGGCTGACGCAGGCGCAGGCGGTGACGGTGATCGACAAGGCCGGACGCCACACGCAGCAGAAGGTGGTGCAGTTGTACGAGTTCGAACGGCTCGGCAAGAAGCCGTCGCTGACCGCTCAGGCCGGCGACATCTGCGCCGTAGCGGGCCTGGACCCGGTCGATATCGGCGATACGATCGCCTGCCCGGACGAGCCCAGCGCGCTGCCGATCGTGGCGATCGACGAGCCGACGATGAGCATGACGTTCCACGTCAACAACGGCCCGTTCGCCGGGCGCGAAGGCAAGTACGTCACATCGTTGAATCTGCGCGACCGCCTGTACAAGGAGCTTCAGACCAACGTGGCGTTGCGCGTCCAGCCGGGCGAGAACGCGGACGCCTACATCGTCTCGGGACGTGGCCTTATGCACCTCGGCATCCTGCTGGAGAACATGCGTCGCGAGGGCTATGAGGTCTGCGTAGGCAAGCCGGAGGTCATCATCAAGGTGGTCAACGGGTTCCGGCAGGAGCCCATCGAGCGTCTGGTGATCGAATGCCCCGCCGAATGCCAGAGCGCCGTGATGAGTCTGATCGGCAACCGGCGAAGCGAGATGACTAAGATGGACTCCAAGAGGGGTGTCAGCGACTACGTCCACATGGAGTTCATGATCCCGTCGCGCGGGCTGTTCGGCCTCAACGCCCGCATCCTGACGGCGACGCAGGGCCGCGCGGTGATGCACCACACGTTCGAGCGGTACGAGCCGATGCGCGGGTCGATCCCGCAGCGGCAGGCGGGTGTGATGATCGCGACCGAGACGGGCACCGTCACGGCCTACGCGCTCGATGCGCTGTACGATCGCGGCGTGTTCTTCGTCAAGCCGGGCGATGAGGTCTATGAGGGCCAGGTCGTCGGCGAACACTGCAAGGACAGCGACATCCCCGTGAACGCGACGAAGGCCAAGCAGCTCACGAACATCCGCGCGTCGTCGAAGGACGATGCCGCCCGCGTGCGTCCGCCTCGCCTGATGAGTCTGGAAGTGTGCCTGGAGTACATCCAGCAGGACGAGCTGGTGGAGGTCTGCCCGAAGTCGATCCGGGTTCGCAAGCGTCTGCTCAAGGAAACCGACCGCCGCCGGGCAGCCCGACGCACAGGTTGAGCGGCGTCGGCTGACCGGAAACGATGTCGGTTCAACGGGTGCGGCTGCGCGTCCGGCCCTGCACCGAGCCGACCAGCCCGGGCAGACCGCCGGCCGAGTTGGAACCACCGTAGCCGCCGCCGAGACCCTGGCCGGGCCCGCCCATTGGGCCGCCGTAGCCGGCGCCGAAACCCTGTCCGTAGCCGCCCATCATCCCGCCACCCATCATCATGCGCATCATGCCGGGGGCGGGCGCGTACGATGGCGTAGCCACGAGGTCGCTGACATCGTAGACGCGCGCCACACGCCTGCGGGCCGGCAGGGCGTCGGCTGTCGCGACGATGATCGCACCGCCGTCCACGACGTATTCGAGAGGAGCGACCCCGCCGGCCGAAACCGACAGCAGCAGAATCTCCAGATACTGGCGCAGACGCAGCCCGGGGACGCTGTCGAACCCGATCGGGGTGTCGCGATGGATGTCCGCATGGTCAGCGATTGGCCGCCAGAGCACGACGATGTTCAGCGGCGGTGCCGTCGCGTTCCGCAGGACCTCGATCGCCTCGCCAAAGGTCGTCTCCCGCGTCAGGGCTGCGGGGCTGGTCGCCGACCTTGGCGGTGTTGCCACAGCCGCCGCGAAAACAGGCGTTGCCATGCCGATCCACAATCCCGCCGCCGTCAGGAGCCGTTGCACGAGCTGGGGGGCCCGCCAGTGTGGTGTCGTGTGTGTCGCATTCATGTCCTCTTTGCCCCCAATCCCGACCCCAAAACCTGTTGGGCAACGGTTACCGGCCACAAAAACACTCCTTCTATACCTACCACATACAAGACGCAGCCGCAAGGGCGGCGTTACCCACGAAATCGGGGAAAAACCCTGTACGATAATCAGGCATTGCACTACTTGATGCGGCGAGTCGTCTCTGCTACCCTCGGTCGCGACATGAAGAGTCTGGGTGCAAACGAAACCGAAAGGACTTGATGATGAGATCGGAACCATCTCGAAGAGACATCGTTACGGCCGGATCGCTCGGACTGCTCGGCGCCGGCGCCGCTGGGCCGGCCGTTCTGGGCCTTGCGACGCCATCGACCTCCGTTGCAGTTGCCGCGATGGGCGGAGCCTACCAGGGCAATGCCTATACCTTGCCGCCGCTTCCGTACCCCTACGATGCGCTCGAACCGCTCTATGACGAGCGCACGCTGAGGATCCATCATACCAGGCACCACGCCGGATACGTCAACGGACTCAACAGCACGCTAACGAAGTTGCAGGCGGCCCGCGCTTCGGGCGACTTCAGCTCGATCAAGGCGCTCAGTCGCGACCTGGCATTCAACGGCAGCGGCCACGTGCTGCACACGCTGTTCTGGCACTCAATGAGTCCCGACAAGCCCGCGATCCCCGACGGTCTCCGTCAGGCCATGATCCAGAGCTTCGGCTCGGTCGAGGCGGCCACGAAGCAACTCGCCGCCGCTGCAAAGGCCGCCGAGGCCAGCGGATGGGGCGTGCTCGCCTACGAGCCCATCGCCGACAGGCTCCTGATCCTTCAGGCGGAGAAGCACCAGAACCTCGCCTTCACCGACGCAATCGCCCTGCTCGTCTGCGACGTGTGGGAGCACGCCTATTACCTCAAATACGCCAACGACCGCGGCGCGTGGGTGGACAACTTCATGAGGATGGCGAACTGGCCCTTTGCCGCCCAGCGTCTCGAAGCGGCCCGCCAGGCGAGGACCACGGCGTAACCTCAGAAAGGCCAGGTCCGCCGGCCGCTCGATATCATCTACAGCCAGTCTTTTCCGCTGCGCTGCTGCTTGAGCCGGCTTCGATGCTTCTTGTCGTCCAGACGTCGCTGCCGGGCGCCGGCGGGGATCTTGGTCTTGCGCCGGACGGGCCGGGGCGCAAGCACCTCGGCCAGCAATCGAACGAATCGCTCCGCGGCGGCCCGGCGGTTGGCCTGCTGGGTACGGAATCGCTGTGAGACGATCCGGAGCACTCCCTGTTTGTCGATCCGTGTCGCCAGCGCGCTGAGGACCCGCCGCTTCTGCTCGTCCGACAGGCTGGGCGAGCGGGCCACGTCGAACAGCAGTGTCACGCGCGTGTTGAGCTTATTGACGTTCTGTCCGCCCGGACCGCCGCTGCGCGAGGCCTTGAACCGAAGCTCGCTCTCATCGATCTGTGTGTTGGCGTCAATCTCCAGCATGGTCCGGTTCCATCCGCCCGCGACGGTCGGTGCCTCCGGCCGGGGTGCGTCTATCGTAGGACGCGAATCGAAGTCTGTGAAGTTTTTTTTGCGTCCGATACGTCTTGCCAGTGCCGATGCTGTCCAGTTTATCGGGTTTAAGACGGGCAGGCATATCAACCTGGGCCGAGTGTTCCAGGAGACCGCAATGGAGTTCGGGTCCTGTGGGGATCGGCGGAAGACGACGACGATCCACCGGCCGTTGTCCGCTTTCCACGCCTGCATCGGGCAAGCACTGCCCGTCATCCAAAAAGCCTCAAGCCCTCGCGATCCGGATGCCGATCAACACGTGCAGACGGCCGGTGTCTGATGGCCTCGAACACCGATATTCTTTGACAAGAACACGAGGTCTCCCGGACAAGGACAAGCTTGGAGTGGAGTGCGCGCCCCTGCGCGAAACAGCAGACAGGTATTTCAAACACACCCATAACTGATGTAAGGGAATACTCTCGCGCTGACCCGGCAGGGGCCTTTTTGGTTTGGACCATTGACGTCGCGGGAGGCCTCTTTGTACCCCACATCGGACCACCCCACCTGCTCATCACCTCACATCGCCCCCCCTGACGGCCCGCCGATCGTGGAATCCGATCTGCTCCCAATCCGGGTTTTGCCTCGGCATGGCCGCCCTCTATGTGTATGATGGCTCCGTGGCTGCGTGGAATCCCGGTCGGCAACCGTCTGATCGTAGCCGGCCGCAGCCACCGGTGGCAGACTGCGACAGAGAACCGATGACTGTGGAAGGAGCGTGCCATGAAGACCGTCGCATTGACCTGCGCCTTCGTAGTCCTCGCAGGCGCGTTCGCGAGCGGTTGTTCGATCACGCCGGAATCAACCACCGACAGAGTCGCGATGGCCGCCAAGGTCCAGGACGCGATCGATCACGCCAAGGCCGTGGATTCCACGCTGGCGGAATTCTTCGAGAAGTCCGTCGGCTACGCTGTCTTTCCGACAGTGGGCAAGGGTGCCGTCGGCGTCGGAGGCGCCTACGGCAAAGGGGAACTGCACGAAAACGGCCGGCTGGTCGGCTACTGCACGGTGACCCAGGCCACAATCGGCTTGGCCCTCGGAGGCCAGAGCTACACCGAGTTCATCTTTTTCGAGACCCGCGAAGCGCTGCAGCGGTTCAAGTCGGGCACCTTGGCATTTGCCGCCCAGGCCTCGGCGGTGGCGCTCAGGACAGGTGCCGCGACCAACGCCCGATATGAGGACGGCGTCGCCGTTTTCACGATGGGCGAAGCCGGCCTGATGTACGAGGCCTCCATCGGCGGACAGAAGTTCACCTACGAACCGATCCCGTAACCGCCTCGCAAGAGTTCTCGGACAACCGGATTGACGGACATGAAGGAGGCAGATCATGACCCGGAAGAACCCGCCGGCGAAGACGACGCTCACGTTGACCCTCACCACCGCCCTGCTCCTGTCGGCGTGGGCCGTGCTGACGCACGATTCGCAGTCGGTCCTGGCCCAGCCCGAGGCCCGTCCCGCCGTCGACGAACTGCGAAGGGGCAGGAACTTCATCGAGACCAAGGTCTACAGCGAACAGAAGGACCTGGAGATTCTCGATCTGTTCGAGGATCTCCGTGTGGCCGACGTCTCCGACGGGATGGACAAGGTCGGACTGGCCAACGTGGGCCTGATGTCGCCGGAGATCCGTCCCGCCTGGACGGACGTCCAGCAGTACAAACACCGCTTCATCGGGATCGCCGTGACGGCGCGGTACGTTCCGACGAACCAGCCCCCCGCCCCGCCGATGGAGACCGACGCCTTCAACAAATGGGTCGGCAAGACCTACAACGAGGTGACGCCCGAACCGTTCGTGCCGCTGATTCGCAAGGGCACGGCATTGGTCCTGGACGACGCCCTGGATTCTGATGTCGGCTCGATCGGCTCGAACAACATCATGGGCTGGCAACTCCGCGGCTGCGTCGGCGTGGTCACGAACGCGACGGCGCGCGATCTGGACGAGATTGCCACGCAGCAGAATCCGCTGTACCTCCGCAGGCCCGGTCGAGGTATCCGCCCGGGGCGTAACGTGATTGAATCGGTCAATCGGCCGATCGTCTGCGGCGGCGTGCTGGTCCGGCCCGGCGACGTCATCGTCGCCGACGGCGACGGCGTGATCTGCGTGCCGCGCGAAAAGGCCAGAGAGGTCGCCGAATACGCACGAACGATCCTGGAAGGCGACAAGGCCGGCCGGCGGAACCTCTACAAGAAGCTCGGCCTGCCCGAAGACGCCTCCGTCCGCTGACGGGCACCGCCGCCGAACAGACTGTCGCGGTCGAGCCGTCCGGAGCGCATCACTGCCGGTGCAGGTTGAGCACGCGGGGATGCGCGAGCTTGCGATAGTCGGCCATGTTCAGGCGGACGGCCTTGGTGTGGCTGCCGGCGCGGAAGAGGATGTGGTCGTCCTTCTCCAGGGCCTTGTCCATGACCGTCTCCAAGTCGAAGAGGTGGCCGAACGGCGGCTCGGCCCCCACCTCACAGTCCGGAAACAGCCCGGCGAAGTCCTCCTCGTCGGCCAGTTCGACCGACTTGGCATCGAGCTGGCCCTTGAGGGCTCCCAGGTCGATCTTGGCGTCGGCGGGCAGCACGCACATGAGGAACCTCCCGTCGGCCTTGACGATCACCGGCTTGGCGACGAACCGGCCCGGCTCGTGCTCGATCTGGGCCAACCGCTGTGCGCTGAAGACCGGCCGGTGCTCCAACACCTCGTACTTCACTCCTGACTTGTCGAGAAATTCGGTGATTTGCATCGGACACCTCCCTGTACGACCCCAGCATCCAATCGGCGAGCAGGACCGGACACGCACCCCCGTTCCCGCGCAGAAACGCGGCCTGCCCCCTGCGAATATACCGCCTACGGACGGCGGGACACAAGGGTTTGCGGAAACCATGGAGGATGGGCCCGGACAACCGCGAGGTCAACACGTGAGACTGCGCCCGCCCGCAGAACCTCCTGAACCGCCACTGGCACGCGGGCCGCTCGCAATATCGCGACGTCAGCCCGAAGGTTAAGTGCGCGCCATTTCATCGCAGCGAGGACGGCCCAGTCGCAGGTCTTCGCCGGTCGTGTCCCTATTTGAGTTCGACCGACCAGTAGGCGTGGTCGAGGAACTGCTTCCAGGAGCGGTAGCGTTCGTGTCCGAGGTGGATGTGGACGAGCGTGTTGTGCTTGGGCTTGGCAGGCTGGCGGAAGAGGTCCATACCGGCTTGCCTGGGGGTGCGTCCGCCTTTCTTGACGTTGCACCGGGTGCACGCGCAGACGATGTTCTCCCAGGTCGCTTCGCCGCCGAGGCTGCGGGGCACGACGTGGTCGAGGGACAGCTCGCTGGTGGGGAATCGCCTTCCGCAGTACTGGCATCGGTTGCGGTCGCGGGCAAAGATGTTGCGCCGGTTGAACTTGACGTCCTTTCGGGGCAGGCGGTCGTAGAACAACAGTCGGATAATCCGTGGTACGGCAATGTAGAAATTGACGGTAGAGATCCAGTCGTGGCCATTCGGCTCAAACCGGCGACGGAACTGGCTGACCTCGCACCAACTGGCGAAATCGTAGTTGGCGTAGGCGCCCTCTTCCAGTGAGACGACCTCCGCCAGATCACGGCACAGCAGGGAAAAGGCCCTCTTGACGCCGATAATCCGGATCGCCATGTAGTGCTTGTTCAGCACCAGCACGCTACAATTCAAGCCGGATTGACTTTCTCCGAACACCATAACGTCCTTCCAAGTCTGTCAACCTCAATCATACACGAGATTGGCCGCAGACGCAAGTGCTGTGGGAAGAATCGACCGGTAAGATCCGGACAGACGCCCCAGGCAGGGCCTTTTCCCCAAGTTCGGTTGGGAGAGACCGGGCGGTATGGACGCGGAAGGGTGTGCCCCGACCCGTTGTTTTCTGTGGGTCGAGCGACTCGTTGCCGTTGGGGCTACTCGGATGCTTGCATCGGCATGACGTTGGTGGCACGGGGCCCCTTTTCTCCCTCGACGATGTCAAAGGTGACGGAATCCCCCTCATCCAGTGTCTTGAATCCCTCGGCCGTTATGCTCGAATAGTGCACAAAGACATCTCGACCGTCGGCCGTCCCGATGAATCCGTATCCCTTCCTTGGATTGAACCACTTGACTTTCCCTTCCGACATCGATCGCTCCTTTTGGAAGATACCTGGTATGACTTGTTCGTGCTCGTTCTGCTGATTGGCTGCGTCGGCCGGGCCGAGAGGCTCACAGCCTCGGCTTGACATCGGCGGATTCCGGATTGGAACGGCTCAGGTTTTCTCGCATGAGTCGGCCCATCTTGAATTTGACGGTGCGCTTGGCCGGTACCTCCACGCGTTCGAGCGTCTTGGGGTTCTGCGCAACTCTCGACGCCCTCGTCCGAGTCTCGAACACGCCGAAGTCCCGGAATTCCAGGCGGTTATCCTGACACAGCTCCGACACAATCTCGTCGAGGAAGGTTTGAACGATTCGTTTCACCGACACCCTCTTGGCCTGTGTGCGTTCCGCAATGCGATCGATGAGTTCCTTCTTGGTTACTGTCGCCATACGTTACCTCACTGATATGGAAAGAGCGCTTCGAAAACAGAAACCGCGTTGGGTCCCCAACCGTACGGTACGACGACCGCTACCACCACATTGTCCAACAATACATCGAAGGCATCTGGAACCCTTATGGCCAACGCAAACCCTCTCCGGATGTTGCGCCGGCAGAACGACCCCCGCATCATTGCCACTCTGCCGCCACCGACACGGAAAGGACAGGCGTCTGCAACCTACTATACAATAAAGACTTCTATGCATCAAGTTCTTTTGGTCAAAAAATACTCCTCTGGGGCGGGCCGCACGGGACGGCTTGCAGGTGCGCATCGGCGTCGGGTCGTAGTGTTTTTGCGGCTCCGGCCAGCGCCAAGCGTGGCAGTCCTTGTGCCCACGTTGCCAAGAAGGCCGACAGAGCGGTTGACCGGGGCGGGTTTGGGCGGCATAATACAGTTTTCGTCTGGATGTGGCAGGTTGTCCGCTTCGCCACAAGCCACACGACAGGCTTTTTGGGATCGCCGGACGGGGCGCAGGGTCTCCGTTGCCGCCTTTGGCGGGGCGATATCGCATGGACGAACGATCAGGACGACGGTGAATGGCTACAAGCAACCCCGCAAAGGCCTCGGACAAGAAGCCTATTCCGAAACGCAAGGACCGCGCCGCCGAAATTGCCAATACCTTTGAGTGGCTCATCACGGCGTTTATTCTGGCATTCGTCTTTCGCGCGTTCGTGATGGAGGCCTTCCGCATCCCGACCGGCAGCATGGCCGACACCCTGATGGGGGCCCACTTCCAACTGCGCTGCCCGGAGTGTGGATACGCGTACCAATATGGGTTCATCCCGAGCCTGCACAACATGCGCGAGGACACCATCCCTCTCGGGCCGATCTCCATACAGCAGACGCGCTGTCCCAGTTGCGGCTACCTGGTGCCGACCAGCAACGGCAATCCCGTCTCCAACGGCGACCGCATCCTGGTGCTCAAGTGCCTCTATCAGTTCGCCGAGCCGAAACGGTGGGATGTGGTGGTTTTCAAGAACCCGGTCAATCCTTCCGAGAACTACATCAAACGCCTGGTCGGGCTGCCGGGCGAGCAGATCGAGATCATTGACGGAGACATCTACGTCGACGGGAGGATCGCGCGGAAACCGCCCCGCGTCCAGCGCGAGCTCTGGATGCCGGTCTACGACAACAACTATCGGCCGATCAACCCGAACCAACGAGGGGCGTTCAACGGCCATCGGTGGCGTCCGCCGTTCGACCTGGACACATCGGCCTGGGCCATCAGCGAGACGGACCCTACCGCGTTCGTGCTGGACGGCCGGGCTGACAGGATCGAGACGCTGACGTACGGGGGCCGCTCGGCCAACGACTTCAAAGTCACCTACGCCTACAACGACATCCGCACGTACCCGCGCATGCCCGAGTGCAGCGATCTGATGGTGCGGTTCTACGTCGAGCCGCGCAGCGACGAAGGGTGTGTCGGCGCGACGCTGAGCAAGTACGGTGTGAACTACCGCGCCTGGCTGGACTTGAGCGGCGAGATGGTCCTGTCGCGTTTCGACGGGCGCGAGGAGACCGTGCTGGCTCGCAAGCCGGCCCGGCCGCCGGCGCGAGGAGCCTTCACCCTGGTCAAGTTCGCCAACGTGGACCGTCAGTTGCTCTTCGAGTTCGACGGACATCTGCTGACGGCCGACCTGGGACGGTCGTCCGACGCGCTGGACCGCCATGTGGACGTATCGCCGGGCGTGCAGATCTTCGGAGCCGGGGAGCTGACGCTCTCGCATGTGGCGATCTTCAGAGACATCCATTACCTCAGTGAGCCCGAAGCAGGCCGCATCCCCCGCGCGACGGAGCAGGCCCCGTTTACGCTCGGCGACGACGAGTTCTTCATGCTGGGCGACAACAGCCCCAACAGCGAAGACGGCCGCTGGTGGGGACCGCCGACCATTGCCAGTCGCGGTATGGAACCGCCGCGACCCGGCGTGGTGCCGCGATACTACCTCGTGGGCAAGGCCCTGTTCGTCTACTGGCCAAGCGGGTTCGAGTTCCCCTGGCCGATGCCGGTGAAGGACCTGCTGCTGAGAAACGCCGAACGCAACCTGGGCGCCCGGCTGCTCCACACGCTGGTCTCGTTGCGGTGGATCCCGAACGTCGGGCGAATGCGTTTCGTCTACGGTGGGATCGACGGCGAGGACATTGGCGCCAAACAGGAAGTGAACTGACGCACCGAAGACCTGCGGCGATTCGGAATACCGCGTGCGAGGGCGAGCGAATCCGTGACGAGTGGGGCCGGAGCATGCCAGGTGTTGAATATGGGAGGTGAACCGCGATGAAGACATGGACGATCATTCTGTTGGCGGCGGTGATTCTCTCGCCGAGCGTCCCCGTCGTGGCCGGGCTGTTTGGCGGCTGGCCCTTTGCACGAGGTGGTGGCCTGACGCCCGACGAGCTGCGATGCGAGTACCTCGTCGATCCGCTCGGCATCGACGTGACCGAGCCGCGATTGAGTTGGACCGTTCGATCGAACCAGCGAGGCCAGCGCCAGAGCGCCTATCGGGTCCTGGTCGCCAGTAGCCGGGAACTGATCGACAGGAAGGTCGGCGACCTCTGGGACAGTGGCATGGTCGTATCGGATCGGACGACTCACGTGGTCTACGCCGGCAAGCCGCTCAGGTCGCAGATGCAATGTTTCTGGACGGTCCGCGTCTGGGACAAGGACGACGAGCCGTCGGCCTGGAGCAAGGTCGCGTCCTGGTCGATGGGCCTGCTCGATCCGGACGACTGGAAGGCCCGCTGGATCGGGTTCGATGCCTCGCGGCAGCGCACCGAAGCGGCCGAGAAAGTAGACCTGTCGAAGGCCTCGTGGATCTGGTATCCGGAGGGCGATGCGACGGTCGCCGTGCCCGCGGCCCATCGGCTGTTCCGCAGGGAGTTCAACGTGTCGCCGGACCGCGAGATTGCCTCGGCCGCCTGCGCCGTGACCGCCGACAACTGGTTCAAGCTGTATGTCAACGGCCGGCCCGTCCACGACGGTTCCAGTTTCAAGCAGGCCCGCGTTCTTGACATCAAGGACAGCCTCGTGGCCGGCAGAAACGTCGTGGCGATCGATGCGGCCAATCGTGGCGACGAGCCCAATCCCGCCGGCGTCCTGGCGGTGCTGCACGTGCGGTTTGCCGACGGCGGCTCGACCGTTCTTGTCTCCGACGGTTCCTGGCGGACGGCCCAGTCGGGCCCAACCGACTGGATGATGCCGGGGTTTGAAGCCGATGACTGGGAGCATGTCGCCGTCTCTGCCGCCTACGGCGCGGGGCCTTGGGGTGAGGTCACGCTGGACGCCGCCCAACTGTTCCTTCCGCCGGTCCAACTGCTGCGCACGCGTTTCGTCCTGGACAAGCCGGTCCGGCGGGCGACGGTCTACGCCTCGGCCCTCGGCGACTACCGCCTCTTTCTCAACGGCCGCCAGGTCGGCGACGCCTACTTTACGCCCGGATGGACCGACTACCGCATTCGCGTCTACTACAATACCTACGACGTCACGCGGCAGCTCAAGAAGGGCTTCAACGCGATGGGGGCCATGCTGGCCGATGGCTGGTACAGCGGCTACATCGGATGGTATCACGCCCGCGACCACTACGGGACCGATCCGCGCTTCGCGGCGCAACTGGTCGTCGAGTACACCGACGGGACCACGAGAATCGTGACGACCGACGGGAGCTGGAAGGCGACGACCGGGCCCGTCCTCGAAGCCGACTTCCTCATGGGCGAGACCTACGACGCTCGCAAGGAGGTTCCCGCCTGGAGCGAGGCCGACCTCGACGAGTCGGCCTGGTCCAGCGTCAACGTCACCAGCCGCATCGACGCCAAACTCGAAGCCTATCCGGGTGTCCTGGTCCGCCGGTTCAAAGAGATCAAACCCGTCGCCGTGACCGAGCCAACCCCGGGCGCCTTTGTCTTCGACATGGGGACGAATTTCGCCGGCTTCGTCCGGTTGCAGGTCAACGGCGCCGAGCCGGGGCAGAAGGTGGTCCTGCGCTTCGCCGAGCGTCTCAATCCCGACGGGACGATCTACACGACGAACCTGCGCGGTGCCCGCGCGACCGACACCTATATCTGCAAGGGTCAGAGCCGGGAGACGTGGCAGCCGGAGTTCACCTTCCACGGGTTCCAATACGTCGAGCTGACCGGCTATCCCGGCCGGCCGCAACTGAGCGACATCACGGGCATCGAGCTGACCTCCGATACGCCGGTTGCCGGCCAGTTCGAGTGCTCCGACCCCATGGCCAATACGCTCTATCGCAACATCTGCCAGACGCAGCGGGCCAACTTCATCGAGGTCCCCACGGATTGCCCGCAGCGGGATGAGCGGATGGGCTGGACGGGCGACGCCCAGATCTACATCCGCACCGCCACCTACAACGCCGACGTGGCCGCCTTCTTCACGAAGTGGCTGGTGGATCTCGAAGACGCCCGTCTTCCCAACGGCGCCTTTCCCGATGTCGCGCCGCGCGTGGTGGCCGAGGGCGGCGGCACCGCCGCCTGGGGTGACGCGGGCGTGATCTGCCCCTGGACCATGTATCAGGTCTACGGCGACAAGCGCGTCCTGAGCCGGCACTACGATGCGATGGCCGGGTGGGTTGACTACTGCAAGGGCACCACGAAGGACCTGCTGCGTCCCGCTCAGGGTTACGGCGACTGGCTCAGCATCGAGGCCGACACGCCCAAGGACGTGCTGGCCACCGCGTATTTCGGCAACAGCACTCGGCTTGTCGCCCAGGCCGC
This sequence comes from uncultured Pirellulales bacterium, assembly GCA_964610435.1. GTDB lineage: Bacteria > Planctomycetota > Phycisphaerae > Sedimentisphaerales > Anaerobacaceae > Anaerobaca. The sequence goes on from CAZSXM010000028.1 coordinate 60,571, forward strand.
AGAGGTGCTCGGCAAGCGCGAGGACGCGAAGAAGTACCGCGAGCTGTTCGAAGCCGTCAAACGGGCTTTCAATGATGCATACGTCGGCGCCGACGGACGGATCAAAGGCGACACACAGACCGTCTATGTGCTGGCACTGGCGTTCGATCTCTTGAGTGAGGAGAAACAGGCGATGGCCGTCGAGCATCTGGTCGATGACATTCGCGCCCGCAACTGGCACCTGTCCACCGGGTTTGTGGGGACCAAGGACCTGATGACCACGCTGACCCGCTTCGGCCAGACGAATGTGGCCTACGCCCTGTTCCACAACACGACGTTCCCGTCGTGGGGCTTCTCGATCCAGCACGGGGCCACGAGCATCTGGGAGCGCTGGGACGGCTGGACGCCGGAGAAAGGCTTCCAGGACCCCGGCATGAACTCGTTCGCCCACTATTCCTTCGGCGCCGTGGCCGAGTGGATGTTCAAGACTATCGGCGGGATCGACACGGACGGCCCCGGCTACAAGCACGTCATCATCCGTCCGCGACCGGAAGGGCGGCTCTCCTGGGCCAAAACGAGTTACGATTCCATTCGCGGCCCGGTCGCCACCTCCTGGACCGTCCGCAAGACGGCCGAGCGGGGCGGCTGGGACCTGGCGCGCCATCCGCTGATCAGCGGGCAGAACTCCGTCACCCAGTTCACGCTCGACGTGACGATCCCCGTCAACACGACCGCCACCGTCTATATCCCGACGGCCGACGCCGCGGCGATTACCGAAGGCGGACGACCCGTGATGAACGCACAGGGTGTCCTGTTCATCGGAACGGACGGCGACAGTGCGATGTTTGAGGTCGGCTCCGGGAGCTATACCTTCAGGTCGCAACTGCCGTAACGGTCG
>CAZSXM010000029.1:0-59989 GCA_964610435.1 uncultured Pirellulales bacterium
CAGTTCGCCGCCGTTCACAGCCAGCGGACGCTCCGGGAGGCGGTGCGGGCCGGCTGGGAGGCCGTCGCCGCCGAGACGATGGACAAGATCGACCGCTGCATCCAGAGACGGATCGAGGACCTTCAGGTATACGCCCGCGTGCAGAGACTCCAGGAGGCGCTGGCCGAGTCGAACGAGCGGTTCGATCGGATGGCCGACCCGCTCGGTCACATCCATGAGCTGGACGAGAAGTGGATGGCGTCGCCCGAGCACGTCCTGAGCCCGTGGATGCACGCACTGCTCGATGCGGAACTCTCAGAGACCCTCCGGAAGGAGGTCGAGATCGAAGACTTCTACCGAAGGCAGTATGGCTACACCCTGTTCGGCGAGGTCTTCGTGACCAACAAGCACGGTGCAAACGTCGCGCAGACCGGCTGGACGTCCGACTACTACCAGGCGGACGAACCCTGGTGGCACCACGCCAAGGACCGTGGGACCTACGTCGGCGACATCGCCTATGACGAGAGCGCTCGCATCCTCTCGCTGGAGTTGGCCGTGGCCGTCACCGATGCCCGCGGCGATTTCGCCGGCGTGCTGAAGGCTGTATGGAACGTCAAAGAGATCTTCGGCATCCTCGCACGAGTCAGGGACGCCTCCGAGCACCGCAGCACTACGCTCGATTTGCTCTCGGACGACGGACAGGTGCTCCACCACGTCGGCCCGCTCGCGATGTCCGAAGGCTCCGGGATTACCAAGGAAGGGATCGTCCGGATTCCGGACGGGACCAGGGCGTTCGTCGTCCACGCGCCGTCGCGAGGCTATCGCGATTTCGAGGGCCTGCCGTGGACGCTGCGGATGGGATACGACGCGGCGGAGATTCTGGCGCCCGCAGCGGGCCTGCAAACGGTCCTGCTGGCGTTCTCGGCCGTCGTGGCCGCGGCCGCCCTTCTCGGTGGGCTGCTGCTGGCCCGGCACATCGCCCGGCCGATCGTCGCTCTGACCGAGACGGCCAAGGCCGTCTCGCAGCATGAAGACTACTCGGTCCGCGCTGCCCCGGTCTCGCACGGCGAGATGCGCACCCTCGTCGATGCCTTCAACACCATGCTCGGCCGGATCCAGCAGCACGAGCGGCAGTTGCGCGAGCAACAGGCAACGGAAACGCAGCGGATCGAGAGCGAGTTGGCGAAGGTCCGCGACGAACTGGTCCGCAAAACCCGCCTGGCCGCGCTGGGGCAGGTCTCGGCCAGCATCGCGCACGACCTGCGCAATCCGCTGGGCGCGGTCCGCAACGCCGCCTATCTGCTCAAGCGCCGGCTGGGCGCCGAGCAGCCGGGCCTGCGCGATCACGTCGCGATCATCGAGCAGGAGGTGACCAAGGCCGACCGGATCATCACGAACCTGCTGAACATGACGCGGACGCGACCGCCGAATAAGGAACCCGTCGATCTCGCCGCTCTGGCGCAGGCGGCGTGGAAACGTTGCGTCTACCCCGACGCCGTGCGGTTCCGCATCGAACTGCCGGAGGAGCCGTTCCTCATTCAGGCGGACCCGGATCAGTTCTCCCAGGTGCTCTCGAACCTGATCGGCAACGCGGCCGACGCCGTCGGCGGCGACGGCGAATGTGTCGTGGAGGCGCTGCGGGAACCGCAATCCGACGTTCTGATCGTCCGCGACACGGGCCCCGGCTGGCCTGAAGAGACGCGGGAGCGGCTGTTCGAGCCTCTCGTGACCACGAAGACCTCCGGCACGGGGCTCGGGCTGGCGATCTGCCGGCAGATCGTGGAAAGTCACGGCGGCACCATCGAAGCGCTCGATGGCGCCGGCCAAGGAGCGGCCGTTCGCATCCGGCTGCCTCGGTCGTAGCGCTCGACGCGAAGAAAGGTGAGGATCATCCATGCATACGGACATGACCGCCGTGGCCGAACGACGCGTACTGATCGTCGACGACGAGGAGAACATGCGCAAGACGCTGGCCGAGATCCTCCGAGACGAAGGATACCAGGTGACCACCGCCGCCACGGGTGAGGAGGCGGTCCGCTTGTGCCAGAGGCGCGACTTCGAGGTGGTCCTCATGGACGTCCGCATGCCGGGCATCGACGGCGTTGAGGCCTTTCGCCAAATCCGACGGCACCACAAAGGCGTCCGCGTCATCCTCATGAGCGCCTACAGCATCGAATCCCTGAAGGAGGCCGCCCTCGACGACGGGGCCATCGCCTTCCTGCCCAAGCCGCTGAACCTCGACCGGGTCATCGACCTTGTCGCCGAGGCCAGGGACACCGCTATTCTCGTCGTCGAGCACGAAGAGGAGACCGCCGCAGCGCTGCAAAAGGCCCTGCGCGAGCGGGGCTACCGCGTAACGATCACAGAGGACCCGCTCGATGCGCTGGAGCTGGTCGAACAGATTCAGTTCGACCTGATCTTCGTCGAGACGAGCCTTCCGGCGATGAACGGACTTGAATTGTACCTGGCGATCCGGCGGATCACACCCGGCGCCGTAGCAATCATGATCGCCGGCCTGGACCGGGAATTCGAGACTCTCGCGAAAGAAGCCGTACAACACAACGCCTATACGATCGTCAGGAAGCCACTGGATATCGATACCATTCTGGACATGCTCGATCGGATCGCGGGCCGGCGGTTCTCCGGCGATCATCGCAAACCGCCGCTGCCCAACACGTCCTGACGGCGGGCTGTCCTGGGAGGATAGATCGATGGCGGCAGACCCCGTCCAAGAGACGTATCGTCGGGTCCTCATCGTAGAGGACGACGAGGCGCAGCGATGGACGCTGACGGAGATCCTCCGGGCCGAGGGACTCGACGTCACCGCGTGCGCCAGCGCCACCGAAGCCCTGGAACGGCTCGGGCGCGATGATATCCGAGTGGTCGTGCTCGACCTGCGTCTGCCCGACCTGACCGGCATGCAACTGCTGAACCGGCTGGGAGACCGCGCCGAGAGCACGAGCATCATCATCAACACCGGCCACAGCTCCTACCAGTCGGCCAGGGACGCGCTGAACCTGGGGGCCTTCGCCTACGTCGAGAAGGCCGGCGACCCGGAAGAGCTGGTGCGTCACGTCCATCGGGCCCTGGCCTTCCAGCTTCGCCGGCGCGCCGAGCAGCTCGAAGCGGCCGTCGCCGAGAGCGCCGGCGAACTGAAGGCGGCCAACCAGGCGCTGAGGCAGGAAGTGGCCGAACGCAAGGAAGCGGAAGCGGCGGTGCGCGAGAGCGAAACGCGGTTCCGCGAGTTGGCCGAGTTACTGCCGCAAACCATCCTCGAGATCGACGCTCAGGGACGCATCACCTTCGTCAACCATTTCGCCCACGACTCGTTCGGCGCCGAGCCCAGCGATCTGATCGGCCGGCACGTCACCGATCTGACCGCCCCCGAGGACCGGGCCCGCATCGAGCGAAACATCGAGAAACGCCTGGCCGGCCGGTCGTTCGGCGACCACGAATACCTGGCCATGCGGGCCGACGGGACGACCTTTCCCATGCTGCTGTACAGCTCGGCCATCATCCGCAACGGCGAACCGGTGGGTTTGCGTTGCATCGCCGTGGACATCGCCGACCGTCGCGCGGCCGAGGTGGCCCTCCAGGAGAGCAAGGCCAAGCTGCAAAGCGTCTTCGAGTCGTCGCCGCACGCCATCACCGTCACCGATCTGGACCTGCGCCTGGAGGACTGCAACCCGGCGATGCTGCGGATCTTCGCCCTGCCCAGCAAGGATCGAATCCTCGGAACCACCAGCTTCGACTTCATCGCCGACAAAGACCATCCTCTCGTCCATTCTCTGGAGGCGCGACTCCTGCAGGACGGCCTGGTCAAGGACGTTGAGCTGACCCTGATTCGCCGCGACGGCACCGAGTTTCCCGGCGAGGTCTCCGCCAGCCTGATGCGCCAGGCCTCGGGCGAGCCCCTGGGCATCGTCATCATCACCTCGGACATCACCGACCGCAAGCAGGCGGAGACGGCCCTGCGCGAAAGCGAGCGAAAGCTCTCGACCCTGATGGCCAACCTGCCCGGGATGGCCTATCGGTGTCTGGCCGACGAGGCATGGACCATGCAGTTCGTCAGCGAGGGATGCACGGCACTGACAGGCTACGACAGCAACGACCTGCTCGGCAATCGGGCGATCTCCTATGACCATATCATCCATCCGGATGACCGGCGGCGCGTGCATGCCGAGATCGTAACAGCGTTGACCGACGGCGGCGTGTTCGAGATCGAGTACCGGATCGTTACGGCTGACGGACAGGAAAGATGGGTGTGGGAACGGGGCCGGTCGGTCAACGGGCTTCACAACGAAAGCGGCGTACTCGAGGGCTTCATCCTGGACATCTCGGAACGCAAGAAGGCCGAGCAGGCCCTGCGGTTCACTCAGTTCGCCGTGGACCGGGCCTCCGACAGCGCCTTTTGGATCGGATCGGACGGCCGCCTCGTCTACGTCAACGATGCGGCCTGCAAATCGTTGGGGTTCAGCCGGGACGAACTGCTGAACATGACCGTCCACGACGTCGACCCGGACTTCCCTCCGTCGGCCTGGCCGGACCACTGGCAGACGCTCAAACAGCACCGCGCGCTCGTGTTCGAATCACATCACCGTGACAGGCACGGTCGCGTGTTCCCCGTTGAACTTACCGCCAATTTCGTCGTTTTCGAGGGCCACGAGTACAATTGCGCGTTCGCCCGAGACATCACCGAGCGCAAAGAGGCCGAGGCGAGCCTGCTGGCGTATCAGAACAAGCTCAAGTCGATGGCCTCCGAACTGGCCCTGACCGAGGAGCGGGAGCGGCGCCGCATCGCCGCCGACCTGCACGACCACGCCTGCCAGTCGCTGGCCCTCTCGAAAATGCGGCTCCAGGATCTCGTCGAACACTCCGACCCCGCCAACACACAGGCCCTGCGGAGCATCTGTGAGACCCTCAACACCACGATCGAGAGCGTCCGGGAGCTGACGTTCGACCTCAGTTCGCCAACCCTCTACAAGTTCGGGCTCGAAGCGGCCCTCGAGGAGCTGCTGGAAGACAAGCTCAGCGGCGAGCACCACATTCTCTATCGGTTTCGCGACGACAAGCAGCCCAAGCCCCTGCCCCAGGACATGCTGGTTTTGCTGTTTCAGTCGGTCCGTGAGCTGCTGTTCAATGTGATCAAGCACTCCCAGGCCCACGAGGTGGCGCTTGACATTCGCCGCGAGCTGGACTCTATTAAGATCACCGTAGCCGACGACGGGACCGGCTTCGACGTTGCCGAAGCGCTGTCGTCTCCGTCGCGAGGCCGCAGCGTCGGACTGTTCAATCTGCGAGAACGCCTGGACTATATCGGCGGGACGCTCGACATCGACTCGGCGCCCGGCCGCGGCAGCCGGTTCGTACTGGTCGCGCCGTTGAAAAGCGAACCACACGCTACGAAGGAGAGCCATGATGGCGGTACGGATTCTGCTGGTTGACGATCATCAGGTGTTGCGTGAAGGATTGCGGTCCCTCCTGGAGCAACAGTCGAACATGGAGGTCGTGGGCGAAGCGGGCGACGGCATGACGGCGCTGCGCCTGGTGCGCGAGCTCGAGCCCGATCTGGTCATCATGGACGTCAACATGGACGGCATGGACGGGATCGACGCGACGCGAATGATCCATCGCGAGTGTCCCGAGACCAAGGTGCTCGCCCTGTCCATGTTCCTGCGAAAGACCTTTGTCACCGAGATGTTCAAGAGCGGCGCCGCCGGCTATCTGCTCAAGGACAACGCCTTCAGCGAGATCGTCGAGGCGATCCGGACGATTCTCAGCGGCGAGAAGTACGTCTGCGCCAAGGTGGCCGCCCTGCTGGTGGACGAATACGTCCAGGAAGGCCAGGAGTCGGCCGCCAGGGAGCGCCTGACCAAACGGGAGCTGGAGGTCATCCGGATGCTCGCCGACGGCAAGACCAGCAAGGAGATCGCTCTGATCACCGAGACGAGCGTCAAGACGGTGGACGCCTGCCGTCGACGCATCATGCAGAAGCTCACCATCAACAGCGTGGCCGAACTGGTCAAGTACGCCATCCGAGAGGGCCTGACCACGGTCGATCAGTAGGGTCGGGCCCTGTCCCCGCGTCCCCTCCCGGTGCGGCTGTGCGCCCGTCGGCCTGCCACCGGATAGCCACAGGCTGCGTGCGATTAGCCAAAAACCGTTCCACTCAAGCCTTTTGCCTATGGGGTCTGCGCGTCGATCTTCCGAAAATACAGGTGATGGACGATGCACAGGCAGCATCACGCCACTCGCCGAGGCATGGAAGATTGCAACCGAATGTTGGGGGGGTCCAACGATCGGGGGATTCTTAACACATGCGAATTGTGCTGGTCGCCGACGATCGCATTCTGCGCGACGGCTTGCGGGCCCTGTTGGGCCGGGATTCGACAACCGAAGTCATCGGAGAAGCCAACTGCGGCCCTGAAGCCGTCGAGCGGGTCGCCGAGCACCGGCCGGACCTCGTCCTCGCCGACGTCGGATCGTGGACGTCGGCAAACGTGGAAATGATCCGTCAAATCGCCGAGGCGCATCGCGATACCCGGATCGTGATCCTCTCGCCCTTCCGCAACCAGGCCTTCGTCGCCGCGGCCTTCCGCGCCGGCACCCACGGCTACGTCGTCAAACGAAACGGTTTCGACGAGGTCCTCCGCGCCATCGAAGCGGTCCAGGCCGGATCGACCTACCTCTGCCCCCGCGTCCGAGAACTCATCCTCCCGGACTACGCCCAGGCCCACGCCGCCGCCCGAAAGCCGGCCGACGCCTGCCTCACCGAGCGGGAAGCCGCCGTCCTGCAACTGCTGGCCGAGGGACAGACGTCCAAGGAAATCGCCCTGATGCTCGACGTCAGCAGCAAGACCATCGACGCCTGCCGACGGCAGCTCATGAAGAAGCTCGAGGTCAACAGCGTCGCCGGACTCGTCAAGCGCGCCCTCGCCATGGGCATGACCACCCTCGCCTCCTGACCACCTCGCACCCCCACGACATCCTCTCCTGACACGTCCTGCCTTCACTCTGGGCGACGGGCTCAGTACGTCACGGGAGAGCGGCTTAGCATCCAGTAGTTGCACAAGGCCCGCATCTTGTCGAACACGTCGGCATACTCGCCGTCCTGGACCATATAGCTGGCCGCCCCCAGCTCGTAGTACCGGGCCACATCCTCGGCACGATCCGAGTCGCCCAGGACCACAACGGGAATCATCCGCAGCGACGAATCGCTCTTGATCACCTCCAGGAAGCTGCGCGCGCTCATGCGAGGCATCCGGACGTCGAGCAGGATCAGGCGGGGCCTGGCGATCTTCGCCTGCCGCAGCCGCACCAGCGCGCCTTCGCAGTCCATCGAGATCGCCAGTTGATCGAGCAGGTTCAGCTCGCGGAAGATGCGGCTCATCAGCACCGCCGATTGAAAGACACTCTCCACGAGCAGGATCGGCTTGGGTTCGGTGCCTTGTCCCGGTCCCACCGCACTGGACGCACTATCCGTCTCTGTGCCCACTTCCACCTCCGACGATTCAAAACGGCCGGCAACGCACCCGCGGCAACGTGCTTCGTCAAGGTGCCACACATGCGTTTCCCACCCAAACCGGGATGCGTCACCGACCTTAGCAAGGTAAGCTACTCTAATTATCGTTTCAGGCGAGAGGCCGCCCAAGGCGTATTACACGCATCGGCACAAGCAAACAGCTACATCCCATGCAGCAAATCACACCCCCGCTCGACCTGCAAGCCCGAATCGAACGGACCGTCACATGACCGGGAGGTGACCGGAATGTGAGAAAATAGGCAAGGAGGAGGTTGGCGTTTCCGCGTGAGGCCGGTACAATCATTGGTTTGTGCCGTCCGAGAAGAGTCGGATGCACACCCCAGGAACGGGGGATTCGTATGGATGAGAATCGGAATCGAAGGATTTGGTCCGCTGACGATATGGCGCAACGAAACGAGAAGGTCATCACGATCACCGGTGCCGCCGAGCACAACCTCAAGACCATCAATCTGAGCATCCCGCGCGACCAGCTTGTGGTCATCACGGGCATCAGCGGGTCGGGCAAGAGTTCGCTGGCGTTCGACACGATCTACGCCGAGGGCCGGCGCAAGTACGTCGAGTCGCTCAGCGCCTACGCCCGGCAGTTCCTCGAACAGATGCAAAAACCGTCCGTGGGCGACATCTCCGGCCTGCCCCCCACCATCGCGATCGAGCAGCGCAGCGCCAGCAGCAATCCGCGCTCCACCGTGGCGACCACGACAGAGATCTACGACTACTTCCGCCTGCTCTTCGCCCGGGCCGGCCAGCCCCACTGCTGGGTCTGCGGCAGGGAGATCACCAGCCAGCACTCCTCGCAGATCGTCGAATCGATCCTGACTCACCCGGAAGGGACCAAGATCCAGGTCTGCGCGCCGCTGGTGCGGGGCAAAAAAGGCGAGCATAAGGACATCCTTGCGAACGTTCAGCGGGAAGGCTTCGTTCGCGTCCGCGTGGATGGCACGATCCTCGACGTCCGCAACGTGCCCGAGCTGGACAAGAACAAGAAGCACGACATCGCGGCGGTGGTCGATCGGCTCATCCTCAAGCAAGGGGTCCGCATCCGCCTGGCCGACTCCATCGAGACCGCGCTGAAGCTGGCCGAGGGCATGCTGCTCGTCCTGCTCCAGGATCCCGAGGCCGACAAGGAGAACGGCGGCAACGGCAACTGGGAGGAGGTCGTCTACAGTGAGAAGTTCGCCTGCCCGGAACACCCCGAGGCCAGTCTGGAAGAGCTTTCGCCTCGCCTGTTCAGCTTCAACAGCCCGTACGGGGCCTGCAAGAGCTGCGATGGGCTCGGCACGATCCTCGAATTCGACCCGGAGCTGATCGTGCCCGACAAGACGGTCTCGCTGGAGAACGGCGCGATCGACGCCTGGCGCAAAGGCGGCAAGCGGATGAACATCTTCTACAACCGGCTGATCAAGCGTTTCTGCCGGAGGGCCGGCGTCAGCAAATCGATCCCCTACGACGAGCTTCCGGCCGAGTTGAAGCGCGTCCTGATGTACGGCACGACCGAGGAGGATCGCGACCAGTACGGGTTGTCCTTCGAGGGCGTGATCCCGAACCTCGCGCGACGATGGAAGAACACCACGAGCGACTACGTCAAGGCCCGGCTGCACGGCTATCTCTCCGAGCAGCCCTGCCAGAGCTGCCAGGGCGCACGGCTGCGGCCCGAGGCCGTCGCCGTAACCGTCGGAGGCAAGAACGTTTGCGAACTGACCGGCCTGAGCATCGAGAAGGCGCAGAAGTTCTTCAGCAAGCTGAAGCTGGATGAAGAGCGGACGATCATCGCCGAGCAGATCCTCAAAGAGATCAAGGCCCGGCTGAAGTTCATGGTCGACGTGGGCCTGGGCTATCTGACGCTCGACCGCATCAGCAGCACCCTGGCCGGCGGCGAGGCCCAGCGGATTCGCCTGGCCACCCAGGTCGGCAGCGGCCTGGTCGGCGTCTGCTACGTCCTCGACGAGCCGACGATCGGCCTGCACAACCGCGACAACGACCGCCTGCTGGGCATCCTCCAGAAGCTGGCCCGGATCGGCAACAGCGTTCTCGTCGTCGAGCACGACGAGGACATCATCCGCGCCGCCGACCACATCGTCGATATCGGTCCGGCCGCCGGCAAGCACGGGGGCCGGCTCGTCGCCCAGGGCACGCTCGAAGACATCATCGCGTGCGAAGAGTCGCTGACGGGCCAGTACCTCGGTGGAAAGAAGAGCATCCGGCTGCCGATCAAACGACGCAAGTACAACCTGCGAAAGTGCATCGAGGTCAAAGGCGCCGCCGAGAACAACCTCAAGGCCATCGACGTCAAGTTTCCGCTCGGCGTCTTCGTCTGCGTCACCGGCGTCTCCGGGTCGGGCAAGAGCACGCTCGTCAACCAGATCCTTCTGCGGGCGATGAAGCGCCGGCTCTACCAATCGCGAGAGAAGCCGGGCAAGCACAAGAACGTCCTCGGGACCAGCCAGATCGACAAGGTGATCGAGATCGACCAGTCACCCATCGGAAAGACGCCGCGAAGCAATCCCGCCACGTACACCGGGGCCTTCGACCAGATTCGCAAGCTCTTCTCCATGACGCGGGAGGCGAAGATCCGAGGCTACAAACCCGGACGCTTCAGTTTCAACGTCAAGGGCGGGCGCTGCGAGTCCTGCGCCGGCCAGGGCACGAAGAAGATCGAGATGCACTTCCTGCCCGACGTCTATGTCACCTGCCAGGACTGCAAGGGAACGCGATACAACCGCGAGACGCTCCAGGTCACGTACAAGGGTAAGAGCATCGCCGACGTGCTCGACATGCGGACCGAAGACGCGGTGGATTTCTTCTCCAGCTTCCCAGCCATCGTGCGCATCCTCAAGACCCTGACCGACGTCGGGCTCGGGTACGTCCAACTGGGCCAATCGTCCACCACTCTCTCGGGCGGCGAGGCCCAGCGCGTCAAGCTCTCGGCCGAACTGGGCAAAGCAGCCACCGGCCACACGCTCTATCTGCTGGACGAGCCCACCACCGGCCTGCATTTTGCCGACATTCAGAACCTGCTCAACGTCCTCCAGCGGCTCTGCGACATGGGCAATACCGTCGTCGTAATCGAACACAACCTTGATGTGATCAAGATCGCCGATTATATAATAGACCTTGGGCCCGAAGGCGGCGACGGCGGCGGAACCGTGGTCGTGGCCGGACCGCCCGAGGAGATCGTCAAGAACGCCAAGAGCTATACCGCCAGGTTCTTAAGGCCGAAGCTGGAAACTCAGGAATAGGGCCAAGACAGGAGGTACTGCCGTTTTGAGCGTACACGCAGCCGCACAACCTCGTCAGTGGGAGTTCCAACTCGGCACGATCGAAGACCTCAGAGACCTCAGCGGGCGACTGGGGGTCAACGTCGAAGCGGTCGAGGATGTCTCGATTCTGGCGCAGCCCGTCGCGTTCGACGGCCTGACCATCCCGAATTCGCTGAGCGTCCACGCGATGGAAGGCTGCGATGGTGATGCCCAGGGCCGACCCAGCAAGCTCACCGTCCGCCGCTACGAGCGATTCGGGGCCGGAGGGGTCGGGCTGCTCTGGGCCGAGGCCATCGCGGTCGTGCCCGAGGCCCGGGCCAACCCGCGTCAGTTGTGGCTGCACGAGGGCAGCAAGGACACCTTCGCCGAGATGGTCGGCCGGGCGCGAGCGAAGGCCGCCGAGGCCAACGGCAAAGACCACCGCCCGATCATGGTGGCGCAACTGACCCATTCGGGCCGATACAGCAAGCCGGATGGTGTCGCCCGGCCGATCATCGGGCAGCGCGACCCCTATCGCGACTGCCTCGTTCCGCAGTGGCCGCCGCACACCAAGGGCAAGAGCAAGCTCCCCGACGACTATCCGCTCGCAACCGACGAGTATCTCGACCGGCTCCAGGACGCCTACGTCGAGGCGGCCCGCATCGCGTTCGAGATCGGCTTCGACGCCGTCGATATCAAGGCCTGCCACGGCTATCTGATCAACGAGCTGCTGGCCTGCCGCAATCGTCCGGGCAAGTACGGCGGCTCGTTCGAGAACCGCACGCGACTGCTCGTCGAGACCGTCGAGCGAGTGCGCCGCGAACTGGGCGGCAAGGTCGTCACACGGCTGGGCATCTACGACGCCATCCCCTACCCCTACGGCTGGGCGGTGGATGAGAACGACTACACCAAACCCGATCTGACCGAGCCGAAGAAGCTCATCGGCCTGCTCCGAGATCGGGGCGTCAAGCTGATCGACGTCACAATCGCCAATCCCTACTATAACCCCCACGTCGGTCGGCCCTTTAACGAACCGATCGTGGGCGGCTACCCCGAGCCGGAGCACCCGCTCGCGGGCGTCGCGCGACTCGTCGATGTCACGAGCCAGATGCAGAGGGCCTATCCCGACGTCGCGATGGTGGGCACCGGCTACAGTTGGCTGCGTACGCTGATGGCCAACGTTGGCGCCGCCAACAAGGCCGCCGGAAGGGTCACCATCGTCGGCGGCGGACGCATGGCGTTCGCCTATCCCGACTTCGCCCGCGACATCGTCAACAAGGGCAGGATGGACCCCGAGAAGGTCTGCATCGGATGCAGCGCGTGCACGCAGATCATGCGGGACGGCGGCCGGACCGGCTGCGTCGTGCGGGACAGCGCCGTCTACGGGCCGATCTTCCGGCACGGTCGCATGAGCGACAGAGACAATCTGCTTCGCCTGGCGGCCGATTGCCGCAAATGCCAGGAGCCGACGTGCCAACTCGCCTGCCCGGCGGGCATCGAGATTCCACGGTTCATCGACCTGTTCCTCGATGGCAAGGAACGCGAGGCCTACGAGGTCATCCGCCAGGCAAACGTCTTTCCGGAAGTCTGCGCGTGGCTTTGTCCGGTCGAGCAGCAATGCCAGGGCAACTGCCTCCAGCATTTCATCGGCGACGGTCCCCTGCCGATCGCCGACATCCAGCGGTATCTGTCCGAGCAGGCCAACAAGCACGGCTGGTCGAAGCTGCGCATTCCGCAGAAAGCCAGCGACAGGAAGATCGCCGTTATCGGCGCCGGTCCTGCTGGCCTGGCCTGCGCCGCCCGGCTGCTCGAAGCCAGCCACAGCGTGACAATCTTCGACAAGAGCGCCGCGTTCGGCGGCATGGTCGAATCCGTCATCCCCGCCGACCGACAGAGCCAGGCCCTGGCCAACGAGCTGAGGGCCATCTTCGCCGACGTGCCCGCCGACCGCATGACGCTCGAACTGGGCAAGGAACTCGACGGCAACCACAACCTCGACGCGATCATGGCGCAAGGATTCGATGCCGCCTTCATCGGTCTGGGCCTGCCCAACGCCACCAGCGTCACCGAGACGCAGCTCGACGGACTCTGGAACGCGATGGACTTCCTGGCCGAGGCCAAACAGCCGGACGCGCTGGACCTGACCGGCAAGTCCGTCGGCGTCATCGGCGGCGGCAATACCGCGATGGACGTGGCGGTGACAGCAAAGCAGCTTGGCGCCAAAGACGTGTACCTGATCTATCGCCGGTCGTTCAAGGAGATGCCCGCTTGGGGCGCCGAGCGACAGCGGGCCATCGACGACGGCGTGCATTTCCTGATCCTGACGCAGCCCTTGGAGTACAACGGCGCCCACGGCAAGTTGACGGGCATCCGACTGTGCCCGACGCGGCTGGGCGACCCGGACGCCGGCGGCCGGCGCCGGCCCGAATCCGTGACATCGAGCGCGTACGATCTGGACATGGACCTCGTCGTCGAGGCCATCGGCCAGTCGGCCGCGGACGACATCGTACGGACCCTGCCCGGCGTGAAGATCGTCAACGGACTCATCCAAACGACCGATGGAACGCTTGTGACCTCGCGCGACGCCGTCTTCGCCGGCGGCGATCTCGTTCGCGGGCCGTCCACCGTGGTCGCGGCCGTCGCCGACGGCATGCGGGCCGCACGGGAAATCGACCGATACCTGCAATCGCAAGGATAAGAGAGGGAATATCTACTATGGCAGAACGACCTGTAGCCATCGTCACCGGGGGCAGCCGAGGGATCGGACGGGGCATCGCGATGGAGCTGGCCCGACTGGGTTACAATCTGATGCTCGCCCATTTCGATTTCGACGAGCAAGGCAAGCCCGACGAGAGCAACGCCGTGGAAACCCGCAAGAAGGCCCAGACCCTCGGCGCTAAGTGCGAGGCGATGCGAATCGACGTCAGCAACAGCGCCGAGCGCACGAAGCTCATCGAGGCCACGAGAAGCGCGTTCGGCTGCTGCCACCTGCTGGCCAATAACGCCGGCGTCGCCCCCACCAAGCGGCTCGATTTGCTGGAAGCCACCGAAGAGAGCTTCGATCGCGTGATGAACATCAACCTCAAGGGCCCCTATTTTCTGACGCAGATGGTCGCCAACTGGATGATCGAGCAGAAGAAGAGCGACCCGGAAGGCAGCTACCGCATCGTCAACACCGGCTCGATCTCCGCCTACACCAGCAGCCCGGCGCGCGGCGAGTACTGCATCAGCAAGGCGGCCGTCGGCATGATGACGATGCTCTACGCCGACCGGCTGGCCGAGTACGGCATCGGCGTCTTCGAGGTCCGTCCCGGCATCATCAAGACGGACATGACCAAGGTTGTCACCGCCAAGTACGACAAGCTGATCGCCGAGGGCATCACCCCCATCAAGCGATGGGGCTACCCCGAGGACATCGGCAAGGCGGTCGGCGCGATCGCCGACGGCCGCCTCGATTTCTGCACCGGCCAGGTCATCAACGTCGACGGCGGCTTCCACCTGCGAAGACTATAGAGAACAGGAGATCCCTTAGGTCCTTTGTGTCCCTTAGGTCCTTTTCCTCTCAGGAGGCAAAGAAGCCCATGACCCTGCAAGCCACCATCACCACGCTGCTCAAAGACGGCTTCATCCTCGTCTTCAACCAGGATAAGCTTGACATCGTCAAGACCGCCGAGGCGCTCATCGCCGCCGGCATCCACAACATGGAAGTGACCTGCCGGATCAAGAAGCCTTTAGAGAAGCTCTCGCGGCTCCGCAAGGAGCTACCCGATTTCGTCGCGGGCGCCGCCAGTCTGATCGACTGGCCCGGCATGCTCGACGTCTACAACGCCGCCCATGCCGACGATCCGCTGCCGACGCTGCCACAGGTCGTCGACGCGGGGGCCGCCTATCTTGTCTCGGCGGTGAACTTCAGCGACGCCGGCTTCGCTCGATTCGCCGGCAAGGTGCCCATGATCCCCGGCTGCGGCACGGCCACCGAGATCGTCAGCCAGTACGCCAAGGGCGCGAACCTCTGCAAGGTCTTTCCCGCCAAGGAGCTTGGCGGCCCGGCCTACGTCAAGGCGGTCGATCCAGCCATCCACAAGACGATCAGCCTGGTCCCCACGGGCGGCACGAACGCCGGGAACATCCCCGACTACATCGGCGCCGGCGTGCTCGTGCTCGGCGGCTCGTTCAGCATGATCGACAAGGCCACCCTCGCCAAGATCGTCGAGGAGCAGGACTACAAGCTGCTGGCGCAGGAGATGACCGTCGTCAAGACGCTCATCGACCGACTCCGCAAGGAGAAGTATCCGAGCCTGAATTTCGGCGGCGCTTCGCTCGAACAGATCAGCCGGACCACCGGACGGGATTTCAACATCCCCTGAGAATACTGAACCGGCGCCTCCGGAGAAGGCGAAGTGACAAGCGAATTCGCCGTAAGGACCAATGGATTTGGGAAGGAGAATCAGCGATCGTGAAGACCAGGAGAATCGCTCGACAGACGATAGGCGTTCACAGCTACAGTACGATCATCGTCGGCGCCGGCGCCGCGGGGATGAACTGCGCCGTCCACCTCTATGAGTTCCTGACGGGCAAAGGCGTCAAGGATGCGCAGAAGCGGATCGCCGTCATCACCGGCGGCCTGAAGCTCGGCGCTTCACGGATGAGCGGCTCCGACAAGCAGACGTACTACAAGCAGGGCACCAGCCCGGAGATCCCCGACTGCGCCGAGGAATTCGCCAAGACCCTGCTGGCCGGCGGCTGCTGTCACGGCGATCTGGCCCTGGCCGAAGGGATCAGCTCGCTGCGCGAGTTCTCGCACCTCGTGCAGGCCGGCGTGCCCTTCCCCACCGACGCGATGGGCACGTTCATCGGCTACAAGACCGACCACGACCCGGCCGAGCGGGCCACCAGCGCCGGTCCCAAGACCAGCAGGTTCATGAGCGAATGCCTCCAGAGGCAGGTCCAGGCCTACGGCATCGAGATCTTCGACAAGCAGGAAGCGGCGCATCTGCTCACAGTCGGCCAAGGCAAGGCCAAGCGCATCGCCGGACTCGCGACGTTGCAGAAGTCCAATGTCACGGACTCGGACTGGGGGCTCAGCGCCTTTCTCGCCGAGAACGTCGTGCTGGCCGCCGGCGGCCCCGGCGCGCTATACAGGACGAGCGTCTATCCGGAAGGCCAGATCGGCATCCACGGCCTGGCGTTCCAGGCGGGACTAGCGGCCGAGAACATCACCGAATCGCAGTTCGGCCTGGCCAGCATCAAGTTCCGATGGAACGTCTCGGGAACCTATATGCAGGCGCTGCCGCGAATCTTCAGCACGGATTCAAACGGCAAGGATGAACGTGAGTTCCTGACGGATTTCTTCCCGACGATGCGCAGGATGGCCACCGACATCTTCCTGAAGGGCTATCAGTGGCCGTTCGATCCGCAGCGGATCGAGAACCACCAATCGTCGCTGATCGACGTGCTGGTCTTCAACGAGACGCAAAAGGGCCGCCGGGTCTTCATGGACTTCCGCAAGAACCCGATCGGCAACGCGTCGATGAAACCGTTCGACATCAAGGACCTGGAACCCGAGGCGTATGACTATCTCGACAAGGCCGGCGCGTTTCAGACGACGCCGATCAAGCGGCTGGCCCACATGAACCCGCTGGCGATCGACATCTACAAAGAGAACGGGATCGATTTGTATAAGGAGCCGCTGGAGATCGCCGTCTGCGCCCAACACAACAACGGCGGCTTCGCAATCAACAAGTGGTGGGAGTCGAGCGTCCCCCACACGTTCGTGATCGGCGAGATGGCGGGCAGTCACGGCGTCAAACGGCCCGGCGGATCGGCGCTGAACGCTGGACAGGCCGGCGGGCTCCGCGCCGCCGAGTACATCGCCAACGTCTACGGCGGCGACATCCCCAACTACAGCAAACAGCAGAAGGAAATCAACGACCAATTGACGAGTCTCGTCCGCAAGCTCAACACCTGGAAGGAATCCTCCGGCGCCACGGCCAAGGCCGTGATCGGCGAGATCCAGAGCCGGATGACCACATCGGGCGGGCACATCCGTGAGCTGGGCGACACGAGCAAGGCTTTGCAGGAGGCGATGGCCCTCTACAGGGCGATCCAGAAGGACGGCATCAGGCTGGCTGGGCTCAAATCGGTGGTCGCGGCGATCCAGGCCGAGCACCTCGCGCTGGCCAGCATCGGCGTCCTGAAGGCCATCGTCGAACTGCTCCGCCAGGGCAGCGGCTCACGCGGCTCGCACCTGGTCCTGGCCCGCGACGGTGTAGAAGTCCACGCCGACGTGATCGACCAGGCGACCGGGGCCCCGCTGCGGTTCAAGCCGGAGAATGAGAAGCTCCGCAAGTCGATCTTGCGAATCGAGTTCGACCCGAAAGCCGCCGACCTGTTCAGGTGCACCACCGTGACGCCGCGACCGGTGCCGACCGAGCGAAAGGCGTTCGAACCGGCCTGGCAAGACTATCGCGAAGGCAAGATCTACCAGCCGTAACCGACCGGAGAAAGGAGCGTCCCGATGGCTGGACTCGACCTGAGACCCGCATCCGAGTGCAAATACGACATCCTCTCGCTGGGCGAGATCATGATCCGGCTGGACCCGGGCGAGGAGCGCATCCACACGACGCGCCACTTCCGCGTCTGGGAGGGCGGCGGGGAATACAACGTCGCTCGCGGCCTGAAACGCTGCTTCGGCAGGCGGGCCGCCGTCGTGACCGCCAGCGTGGACAACCCTGTCGGCCGTCTCCTCGAAGATCTGATCTTTCAGGGCGGCGTCAGCACCGAATACATCACATGGGTCCCTTACGACGGGATCGGACGCAAGGTCCGCGTCGGGTTGAATTTCACCGAGCGAGGCTTCGGCGTCCGCGCGGCCGTCGGGTGCAGCGACCGCGCCCACAGCGCCGCCTCGCAACTGACCAAAGGCGATATCGACTGGGACGCAATCTTCGGGCGCGACGGCATCCGCTGGTTCCACACCGGCGGCATCTTTGCGGGCCTCTCGGAAACGACGCGCGACGTCATCCTCGAAGCGGTCACCGTCGCCAAGAAGCACGGCACCATCGTCTCGTACGACCTGAACTTCCGCAACTCGCTGTGGAAGGACATCGGCGGACAGGCCAAGGCCCGCGAGGTGAACCGGGCCATCGCCTCGCACGTCGATGTGATGATCGGCAACGAGGAGGATTTTACCGCCGCGCTTGGCTTCGAGGTCAAGGGCCTGGACAAGAGCTTCTCCAAGCTCGATCCGACAAACTTCAAAAGGATGATCGAAACAGCGGTCAAAGAGTTCCCCAACTTCAAGGCGGTCGCCACCACGCTGCGGAACGCCAGGACGGCCTCGGTCAACGACTGGGGGGCGGTGCTCTACATGGACGGGCAGTTCCACGATGCGGTCCTGCGCGAGGACCTGGAGATCTACGACCGCGTCGGCGGGGGCGACAGTTTCGCCTCCGGCCTGATCTACGGCCTGATGGAAGGCAAAAGCCCCAGCGAGGCAGTCAACTACGGCGCCGCGCACGGGGCGCTGGCAATGACCACGCCGGGCGATACGACGACCGCCAGTCTGGGCGAAGTCGAGAAAGTCATGAAAGGCAGCGGCGCTCGCGTCGACCGGTAGGGAGAATCGTCCTACGATCCCACAAGCAGTCAAATGGATAGACGGCACCGACGGGGTGCTGGAACTGATCGATCAGCGGCGTCTGCCGGGTGAGTTCATCACGCTCCTGGTTCGCGATACGCGACGACTGCACGAAGCGATCCGAACGCTGGCCGTGCGGGGCGCTCCGGCTATCGGGGTCGCCGCCGCCTACGGACCGGTCCTGGCCCTCCAATCGCTCGATACCGGCGCGACGACCGTGGACGGCCTGAAGGCCATTGTCGAGGCGTGCGACTTTCTGGCCACGTCGCGGCCGACGGCGGTGAATCTCTTCTGGGCCCTCGACCGCATCCGCCACAAGGCGCAGAAGGTCTGCCAGCATCCGCAACTCACACTGGGCGAGCTTCATGAGGCGATCCTGGCCGAGGCCAATGCGATTCGCGCCGAGGACATCGAGATGTGCCGGGCGATCGGTCGGCATGGCGAGGCATTCATTCGCGAGGGGGCGGGCGTGCTGACGCACTGCAACGCGGGAGCCTTGGCCACCGCGGGACAGGGAACCGCGCTATCCGTGATGTTCGAAGCGCAGAAGAAGGGCCGCTCGTTCAAGGTCTACGCCGATGAGACGCGGCCGCTCTTGCAGGGGGCTCGCCTGACCGCGTGGGAATTGCAGCAGGCGCGCATCGACGTAACGGTCATCTGCGACAACATGGCCGGGTGGCTGATGAAGGAAGGCAGGATCGACCTGGTCATCACCGGCGCCGACCGCATCGCCGCCAACGGCGACGCCGCCAACAAGATCGGCACCTACAGCCTCAGTGTCCTGGCGAGACAACACGGGGTCCCCTTTTACATCGCCGCCCCCTCCAGCACGTTCGATCTGAGCATCGCCGACGGCACCGAAATCCCTATCGAGCAGAGGGATTCCAGTGAAGTGACCCATTTTGGCGGCACGGCCACGACCCCGAAAGGCGTCGCCGTCTACAACCCGGCTTTCGACGTGACCGGCGCGCAGAACATCACCGCCATCATCACGGAAAAAGGCGTGGTCGAGAACCCGGACGCTGTCCGCATCCGGGAACTGCTGACGGAACGCTAGAGCCGAGCGGCCCGCTCGCAACCGCCGCACTACGCGACGGCTACGACTTCCTTGACCTCGGGCACCTTCTCTTTCAGGATGCGTTCGATGCCCATCTTCATTGTCATCGCCGCGCCGGGACAGCCCTGACAGGCCCCCTGCAAGCGCACCTGCACAGTCTTGTCTTCCTGGACGCCCACCAGTTGAACGTCGCCACCGTGGCCCTGCAAGGCTGGACGAACCATCTCGATGACCTCGGTCACCTTCTCCTGGAAGCTCTTCTCGGCCTCGGGGCAGCCTGATTGACTTGCTTGCGACATAAGCGATCTCCACAGATAAGCGTTTCGACGATTATAGTCGCACCGAGTTGGCCAACCAAGCGCTTTTTGACCTTTCCCAAGCCGAGCCCAAGATCGGAGATACAAGTTCGGAATTTTCCGTTGACATCTTCCATCTGTGCGCATTATAAAGTTTGTTTTACATTTTGCTCGTACTGGTGAACGGAACAAAGGCGATATCGGCCACATCCGACTTCGCCGGTGAGGAGCGGAATGAGAAGCCGTCAAGACGAATTGTTCATCAGGTAGAAGGAGAACACAATGACACAAGAGAAGGCCATCAATTCTCTTATGACCGAGAGTCGAACGTTTCCTCCGCCCGAAGAGATCACCAAGAGAGCGTACATCTCCTCGGATGCCCAGTACAAAGAGATGTGGAACAGGTCGATCAAGGACCCGGACGGGTTCTGGCTGGAGCAGGCCAAAACACTGTCCTGGTTCAAGGAGCCGACCAAGAGCCTCGAATACACCTGGGACACCGGGGCCCGCAAGATCGAGCACACCTGGTTCGCGGACGGGCAACTGAACGTCTCCTACAACTGCCTCGATCGCCATCTGGGTACGCCGATCGCCAAGAAAACGGCCCTCCTCTGGCAAGGCGAGGTCGATTCCGCCGTCAGGAAGTTCACCTATGAGGAGTTGCACAAAGAGGTCTGCAAGTTCGCCAACGTGTTGAAGTCCAAAGGAATCAAGAGGGGCGACCGCGTGGCGATCTATATGCCCATGGTCCCGGAGCTTCCGATCGTAATGCTTGCATGCACGCGCATCGGGGCGATCCACTCAATCATCTTCGGCGGCTTCAGCGCCGACGCACTGGAAGGACGCATCAACGACTCCGAGTGCCGAATGCTGGTTACGTCCAACGTGTCGCTGCGTGCCGGCAAGCATATCCCGCTGAAGAACATCGCTGACGAAGCCCTGAAGAAAACCCCGTCGATCGAGTGCGTCATTGTGACGAAGGAAACGGACGATCCCTGCCATATGGAGCCGGGACGCGACGTGTGGTATCATGACGAAATGGCCGGAGCCGCCGAGCAATGCGAGGCCGAGAAAATGAACGCAGAGGATCCGCTGTTCATCCTCTACACCTCCGGCTCCACCGGCAAGCCCAAGGGCGTGGTCCACACAACCGCCGGCTACCTACTGCACGTCGCCTTGAGTCATAAGACGATCTTCGACGTGCACGAGGATGACATCTACTGGTGCACCGCCGACATCGGCTGGGTCACCGGACACAGCTACATCGTCTATGGCCCGCTGGCCAATGGGGCCACCACCCTGATGTTCGAGGGCGTCCCGACCTATCCGGACGCAGGCCGCTTCTGGCAGGTGTGTGACAAGTTCGGTGTCACGGTGTTCTACACGGCGCCGACGGCGATTCGCGCGCTGATGCGTCTGGGCGAGGAGTGGCCCGCCAAATACAAGCTGGACACCCTGCGAATCCTGGGCACGGTCGGCGAACCGATCAACCCCGAGGCCTGGATGTGGTATTACGAGCACATCGGCCACAAGAAGTGCCCCATCGTGGACACTTGGTGGCAGACCGAAACCGGCGGCATCCTGATCACGCCGCTGCCGGGCGCCGTCACGCTCAAGCCGGGCAGCGCGACCAAACCGTTCTTCGGCGTCGATCCGGTCATCCTGCGCGACGACGCCAGCGAATGCGGCCCCAACGAGGGGGGCAAGCTCTGCATTCGCAAGCCCTGGCCCGGCATCATGCGGACCATGTGGGGCGACCACGATCGGTTCATCGACACGTACTTCACCATGTTTGCCGATCAATACTTCACCGGCGACGGGTGCCGCGTCGATCCGGACGGGGATTACTGGCTGATGGGCCGCATCGACGACGTCGTCAACGTCTCCGGTCACCGCATCGGCACCGCCGAGGTCGAGAGCGCCCTGGTCAGCCATCCGAAGGTGGCTGAGGCCGCGGTGACGCCGATGCCGCACGAGATCAAGGGACAGGCCCTGTACGCCTTCGTGACCCTCAACGAGGGTGCCCAGGAAAGCGACGACCTCAAGAAGGAACTGGTCATGCACGTGCGCAAGGAGATCGGCCCGATCGCCGCGCCGGAAATGATCCAGTTCGCACCGGCCCTGCCGAAGACCCGTTCCGGCAAGATCATGCGGCGCATCCTCCGCAAGATCGCCGAGAACAACACCGACAACCTCGGTGACATCACGACCCTGGCCGATCCGCACGTCGTGGAAGTCCTGGTCAAGGGCCGCGGCAAGTAGTCTCGTCATACCGCACGAACGAGTCGGGTGCGCACCCCGTTGCGCACCCGGCCCTTTTCCAACCAAGGAGAGAGCATGCCTGAAGGAAAGGTCATGAATCGCTGGCTGGTCGTGGTGGGTGGCATCCTGATTCAATTGTGTCTGGGCGCTATTTACGCGTGGTCGGCCTTCACAAACGAGCTCACGGTGGAGCCGTTCAACTTCTCCCCCGACAAGACACAATGGCCCTTCTCGATCGGCTTGATCTCCTTCGCCGTCATCATGGCGCTGATCGCCGGCAAATGGCAGGCCAAGGCCGGGCCGCGCATCGTCGCCCTCACCGGCGGCCTCATACTCGGCATCGGCTATCTGATTGCGGGATTCGCCGGCACCAGTTTCTGGGGTGTCCTTCTCGGCGTCGGGGTCTTGGGCGGCGCGGGAATCGGCCTGGCGTATGTCTGCCCGATCGCCGCGCTGGCGAAGTGGTTCCCCGACAAGAAGGGCCTGATCATGGGACTCGCGGTGGCGGGGTTTGGATTCGGCGCGCTGATCTGGGTGAAGCTGACCCAGGGGTTCAAGTTCGGGCCGATCGACCTGACACCCGGCTGGGCCGGCCTCTATGGCGCCGGCTGGGACGTCAGCGACGTGTTCAAGCTCTACGGGGTGCTCTTCGCCGTCCTGGTCGGCCTGGGCTCACTGGTCATGGTCAACCCGCCGGCCGGCTGGCAGCCACAGGGCTGGACGCCGCCGACCACGGGCAAGGGCAGTGAAGGCGGAGTCAACCTGAGACCACGCCAGATGGCCAGGACCCGGCAGTTCTGGATCTTGTTCGCCAACTTCACTTTCGGCGCCGGCGCCGGTCTGATGGTCATCGGTATCATCGCTCTGTTCGGGAAGGAAGCGCTCGGCAAGGCGGGCGTCGAGCCGGCCCAGGCCACCATCATCGCCGGCACGGCGATGGGCTTGTTCTATGCCCTGCTCAATGGACTGGGGCGGATCATCTGGGGCGCAGCGTCGGACCGACTCGGACGAAGGAACTCGATCATACTGATGAACGCCCTGCAGGGCGTCATGATGATCCTGTTCTACTTCATTGGCGGCAACGAGATCGGCCTTTACCTCGGCGCCGCGGTCATCGGTTTCAACTTCGGCGGCAATTTCGCACTGTTCCCGGCGGCGACGGCCGACCTGTTCGGCAACAAGAGCGTCGGCGAGAACTATCCGTGGGTCTTCATGGCCTACGGCGTCGGCGGCCTGGTCGGTCCGCGGCTGGGCGGTTTGATGGGCAACGCGCAGGCCTGGATGTGGGCTTTCATTCCCGCCGGCATCGCCTGCCTGGCAGCCGCAGCCGTCGCGACAACGCTCAGGCCCATTGCCATCTCCGAACCGGCCGTCACAGCGGAGATCAAGGGCGAACTCGACGGGACCTTCAAGAAGCGATGACATTCAGCTCCTGAAATCGTCCAAAGACCCGGGATACCCCGGGTCTTTTTTTTTGTCTGACAGGCCGGTCAGAGCCCGTGGACGGGGAAGACCTTGGCCTTGATCAGATCGATGGAAGCATCCAGGGCCGGCATGACGGCCCTCCTTTGTTCGTCCGTGACGACCAGTTGCCTGTCCCGGAGCCCCCCCTGCCAGTCGGTGCTCTCCATCATCACGCCGCCCATCAGGGCGCCGAGGCCAAAGTCATCGTCGTCACCGGTGAAGACCGTCCAAGCCAAGGCCCAGGCGCGGACAGTGTTTTCGACGCTGTAGCCACCCCCTCCGGTGGCGAGGATCGGCTTGTCGAAGCTCAGCAGGTGTTTGATGATTTCGGCGTAGGTGTTGTTGGTCAAATGAAGATGGGCGAGCGGGTCGCCGGCCAGCGCATCGGCCCCGAGTTCGAAAACGATCACATCGGGATCGAAGGCGCCGATCAGCGGCATCACAACGGACTCGAACGCATACAGGTAGGCACGATCGTACGTCCCTACAGGCAACGGGAGATTGACGCAATAGCCCCGACCCTCGCCCTCGCCGATTTCGTCTTCAAATCCCGTCCCGGGAAAGAGCATCTTAGGATTCTCGTGGAGAGAGATCGTCATGACGTCCGAACGGTCGTGGAAGGCGTAGGCAACACCGTCTCCGCAGTGCACGTCGATGTCCAAAAAGAGGACCCGCTTGCCCGCCTCGGCTAAGACCGAACAGGCGATGGCGTTGTCATTGATGTAGCAGAAACCCGCCGCCTTCTCGGGGAACGCATGATGATACCCCCCCGACGGATTGAACGCGACATCGACCTGTCCTGCAAGAATCCGTTCGGCGCCGACAAGCGTAGCGCCCGCCGCGAGCACTGCATAGTCGTACATGCCGCGAAAGATCGGCACGTCCTCCGTACCGATGCCCATGTGCAGCGATTCGATGTCCCAGTGCCCCTGGTCCGCATGCTTCAGGGCCTGGAGGTAACGAGGGGAATGGAACCGTGTGAGGACCTGCGGATCGGCGGGCCGGGGAGCCACTTCACTGATCCCCTGCCCGGAGAGCAGTCCCATCGAGAGCAGGGTCTTCCGCAGCATCCCGGCTCGGTCGGTCCGAAAGGGGCAACCCTCCGGATACCTGTACTGCTCGATCTGCTCTGAGTGAATGAAAGCAGCTCTTCGTCCGGACAAGGCGATTTCCTATGAGGGCTCTTTGGTCAGATCGTATGAGACGTTGTAGACGTCTCCGTCAAATTCCACGTTGACCTTGTATCCGGAGTTCTGGAAGACGGCCAACATCGGCTTGTTGTCGGGCAAAACCTTCGCATAGAATCGCTTGACGCCACGCTGTTTGGCTACCTGCGTGATGTAGTCCAGCAGAAACGTGCCCATCCCCTTCTGCTGCCATTCATCCTGCACGAGAAAGGCCACTTCGGCCGCCATCGTCTTGGGGTCGAGGTAGTACTGGGTAATCGCAACGATGTCGTCCCCGCCGATCCCTGGAACGATCCCGACGATGGCAATGTCGCCCTTGTAGTCGATGTTCGTTAACTGCTGCACATCCTTGTGCGGGAAGGCCATCGTTCGGGTCATGTAGCGCGTCCGGACGGACTGCTCGCTGAGCGAGTAGAGCATCTCGGACAGCGCCGGCTCATCCACTGGTTTGATCGGCCGGAAGAAGATCTCCGTTCCGTCCCGCAGGGTGGCGTAGTGCTCCAGCTCCTCGGGATAATTGACCTGGTCCCACGACAACTCGATCTGGTCCTGGTAGATGTAATTCCTCGCTTTGGCTGCCTGCATCAGACCTTTGCGGAACTTCGGATGGGCGATGTTGATCAGATCGAGCACGCGCTGCCGAATGCTCTTGCCGTGCAAATAGGCGATCCCATACTCCGTCACCACGTAGTGGACGTCGGCGCGCGTGGTAACGACACCGGCCCCTTCCGTCAGGTTGGGCACGATGCGGGAGATCTCGCCGTTCTTGGCCGTCGACGGCATCGCGATCACTGCCTTGCCCCCGCGACTCCGGGCCGAGCCACGAATGAAGTCCACCTGCCCCCCGATGCCGCTGTAGAACTTGTACCCGAGAGAATCGGCGCAAACCTGCCCGGTCAGGTCGATCTCCAGCCCGACGTTGATCCCCACCATCTTGTCGTGCTGGCTGATGACGTTGACGTCGTTGACGTATTCGGTGGGATAGAACTCAAAGAACGGGTTGTTGTCGATGTAGTCGTAGAGCTTCTTGGAGCCCATACAGAAACTGGCGACGATTTTTCCACGGTTGAGCGACTTTTTCGCACAGGTGATTGCACCGCATTCGATCAGTTCGAGGATCCAGTCACTGAACATCTCGGTGTGGACGCCCAGGTCCTTCTTGTACACGAGGTATTCGGCGAGAGCCTGTGGGATGCGTCCGATGCCGCACTCGATCGTGCTGCCGTCTTCGACGAGGCGGGCGACGTTCTGCCCGATTCGACGCAACGTTTCGTCGGGCTCGTCGATCGGGATCTCGATGATCGGTTCGTCGTAGGGAACCAGAACATCGATGGTATTGACGTGCAGGAAGCTGTTGCCGTGGGTGCGCGGCATGTCACTGTTGACCTGCGCAATGACATAGCGGGCGTTGGCGGCCGCCGAGTGCACGATGTCGACCGAGACCCCCAGGCTGCACAGGCCGTTGGCGTCGGGCGGCGCCACCGAGATCAGCGCCACATCGATCGGGATGCGGCCCGATTCAAACTCAGCGGGAATCTCCGACAGAAAGATCGGCGTGTAGTCCCCCACGCCCCGATCGAGGGCGTGGCGCACGTTGTCGGCGATGAAGAAGCTGTTCATCTTGAATTTCTCGCGGAACTTGTCGTCCACGTAGGGCGCATCTCCCATCGTCAGCAGGTGCACGATGTGAGCGTCGTAAATGTGGTCGCTGTGCTCCACGAGGGCGTGGACCAGATGCTGCGGCTGGGCGCAACCGGTCCCAATGAAGATACTGTGGCCGGATTTGATCAGTTTCATCGCCGCCCCAGCCGTCTTGACTTTGTCCTTGTACTTCGCTTGCCAGTCAATGGATTGCATGTCACTTCTCTACACTAATTCGGGCGTCTACAGCTATCGGCGTGGTCCCCGGAAGGCCCACGACGTACGGATTGATGTCCATTTCCTGAATCTGGGGAAACTCCGTCACCAACTGACTGAGTCGTTGCAGCCCCTCGGCAATCGCTTCGATATCCACCCCCTCCTGGCCTCGGACGCCCGTGAGGAGCTGGTAGGTCTTCGTATTCACCAGCATCTGCCTCGCCTCGTCGCCCGTAAGGGGCGCCAGGTAGAACGCGACGTCCTTGAGAACCTCGACCATGACGCCGCCCATGCCGAACATCATCAGTGGACCGAAGTGCGGGTCGCGATGCATGCCCAGAATCACCTCACGACCGCTGGCGCACATCTCCTGAACCAACACCCCCAGAATATGGGCATCGGGCACCTTCTTCGGGATGCGATACATCATCAGATCGAACGCGTCCTTGACCTCCTGGGCGCTCTTGAGCCCGATCTTGACCCCACCGACGTCGGACTTGTGCACGATGTCGGGCGACCAGATCTTCAGCACGACCGGATAGCCGAGTTGCTCGGCGATGTTGGCCGCCTGATCGGCGGTGGTGGCAATCGAGCCGCTTGGAGTCGCAAACCCATAGGCCTCCAGGATTTCTTTCGATTCCGATTCGCCGATCTCGCGAGCCCCATGGCGCAAATGGCGTTCGATAATGCTCTCGACTTTGCGGCGGTTGACCGGGAACAGCCGTACAACGCGCTTCGGCCGACTCCGCCAGCGGACGTAGTCCGCCATCGCCTTGATCGTGGCGACTGCATCTTCGGGGGACTCGTACTGCGGGATCTTCGCCTCACGAAAGACCTTCACCCCTTCCTCCACCTTGCTGGCCCCCATGAAACAGGCGAGAATCGGCTTGTCCGGCTTGAGACGCGATACTTTGACGACCGCCTCGGCCGTTTCCTTCGCCTCGGTCATGGCTTGCGGCGTCAGAAGAACCAGAACGCTTTCCACGCTGGGATCGTCGAGAAGCACACCCAGCGCGAACTCATAGCGATCCGCCAGCGCGTCGCCGAGAACATCTACGGGATTGTGGAAGTTTGCGGCCGCAGGAAGCTTCGTCTTCAGCGTCTCGATCGTCTCGGGACTCAGCTTGGCAAAGGTCAGGCCTTCGCGTTCGATGGCATCGGCGGCCATGATGCCGGCGCCGCCGGCGTTCGTCAGGACCACCACGCCGGGCCCTTTGGGCAACGGCTGGTTGGCGAAGGCTTGGGCGAAATCGAACTGCTTGGTAACGGATTCGCAACGAATGATGCCGGCCCGTGTGAACATGGCCTCATACGCCACTTCACTGCCGGCCAGCGAGCCGGTGTGCGACGACGCGGCTTTGGCGCCCGCCGAGGTCCCGCCCGACTTCATCAGAAGGATCGGTTTCTCGTGCGAGATCTGCTCGGCCGCATGCACGAATGCGTTTCCGTCCTTGATGTTCTCAAGATATCCGGCAATGACGGTCGTGTTGGGATCCTTCGCCAGGGCCTCGATCAGATCCAGTTCATCGACGTCTGCCTTGTTGCCGATGCTGAACAGGCTGCTGAAACCGATGCCGTTGGCCTTGGCGGTGTCCAGAATGGCCGCCAGCAGTGCCCCGGATTGAGACAGATAGCCGATACCGCCGACGTCGGGAAGGTCCCCTCCAAAGCTGGCATTCAGCTTCGAGGCCGTCACGGTCACGCCCAGGCAATTCGGTCCGATGATCCGAATGCCCGACCGGCGCGCGACGCGCACCACTTCGTCTTCGAGCTTCTTGCCTTCTTCTCCGATCTCCTTGAAACCGGCCGTGATGATGATCACGGCCTTGGTGCCGATCGTGGCGCACTCTTCCATCACCCCTAAAACGAACTTCGCCGGAACGATGACAATCACCAGTTCCGGCGTCTCCCCTATGCTCGTCAGGTCGGGGTAGCATTGGAGCCCCTCAACCGAGTCGGTGCTCCGGTTGACGGGCCAGATCTTGCCCTCAAAGCCGGACGAAATCATGTTGACCAGAATTTCGCGCCCGACCTTGCCCTTCTGGCGTGACGCCCCGACGATCGCGACGGACTTCGGGGCAAAGAAGCTTTCAAGACTCATCGTGAGGAATGTCCTTTCTCGAACTACATGATCCACTGAAAAGGGAGTGATTGTATGCCACCTTGCGTACATCTGCAACTGTTTTTCCACCCGGCCAACACGGAATTTGTGTTGCCCCCTTCACGCCTGTCCCGGCGGCGACTGTTTCCGAAAGGCTGGCAGGTCGGGCTCGATGTGCACGGTGAGATTGACGGGGCGGGGAATCTCCTCGTCCAGGGCCTTCTCCAGCCGCTCGGAGATCTCATGCGCCGCAGCCACGTTCAGATCCGGATCCACCAGGATGTGCACGTCGAGGAACAACTCCCGCCCGACACTGCGACTTCGCAACCTGTGCCATTGGCGAATCTCGCGGTGTCCGTCGATCACCTGTATCACCTGTGAGACCGTTTGCGGATCCACCGCGCCCTCGGTCAGCTCCCGCAGCGAATCCCCGATGATCTTAACGCCCACGAGAATGATCATCAGTCCAACGGCTATAGCGGCCACCTGGTCGCCGTGACGAAACCCGACGTACAGCACCCCATAGCCGACCAGTACAGCCACGGAACTGAGGCCGTCGCTGCGATGGTGCCACGCATTGGCGTACAGGGCCGTGCTGTGCGATGCGATCGCAACCCGTTTGGAGATCCGGTATAGGGCCTCCTTGGCGAGGAGCGAAAGGGCCGCCGCCACGAGAACGGGCCAGCGGGGAACCGCCGTGTCCCCGCTCGCAATAGCGAGACTGGCGTAGTAGATCGTCGTCCCACCGACGCCGATCAGCACGACCGCAATCAGAACCGCAGAGAACGTCTCCAGGCGACCGTGCCCATAGGGGTGCGTCGTGTCGGGCTTTCGCGCCCCGAGATACATCCCGAGCAAGACTGCCAGATCGGTGACCAGATCGCCGAGCGAGTGGATGCCGTCGGCGACCAATGCAAGAGAGGAGAAGACCAAACCGACTACGACCTTGACGACCGAGAGCGCGACGTTCACCCCCATGCCCAGACAGGTCACCCACCGAATCTGCCGCGCAGCCACATCGCTTTTGTCGTCGACTGGCACCGCTCTACCCCAGCACAGACTTGCGAATCTCCGAAACCGCGTCCATGTACCGCCGTGCCGCGCCTTCGTCGTTGGCTTCGACGATGAGGCGCATCACAGGTTCGGTGTTGCTCGTCCGCAGATGCACCCAGCCATCGTCGAAATCGAAACGGCACCCGTCGGCCCCGTTCAGCGCCGCACCGGGAAACCGCTGTTTCGTCAGATCGATGATCCGATCCGCCTGAGAGCTGTCGGCGGCGAACTTGGCCTTCTGCATGACGTAGCCACCGATCTCACGGACCAATGCACTGACGGTCTTGCCCGTATCGGCCATCAGTTGCAGGATCAGCGCCATGGCCACGATACTGTCACGAACCGGCCCGACGCGCAGGTCGATGACCCCGCCGTTGCCTTCGCCGCCGATGACACAATCGTTGTCCAACATGGCGTTCGCGACGTTGGCTTCTCCCACCGGCGTACGAATGACCCGTTCACCGGCCGCTCCGGCCACATCGTCGATCATGCGCGACGTAGACAGATTCGCGGCCGCCGCACCCGAACGAACCGAATACACGTACTTGGCGGCCAGCGCCAGCGTGTACTCCTCCCCGATATAGACCCCGTTCTCATCGACGATGGCCAGTCGATCGGCGTCGGGATCCTGGGCGAAGCCCACATCGGCCCCCGCCCGCCTGACGCCTTCGCAGAGCCCACCCAGGTTGGCGGCGATCGGCTCAGGCTCGTGCGCAAACAAACCGGTCGGTTCGTCGTTCATCGCGACGACCTCACAGCCCAGCTCAGCCAGCAGCCTCTTCGCCACAGGCGCGCCGGCGCCGTTGACGCTATCGAGCACGATGCCGTACTTACGGCGCGCAATCTGTTGTGATTGCACAATCGCCAGAACCTTCTCAGTATGGATACGATCCGTCTCGCGATTGGCCCCCATCCGCCCGCACTCAGACGACGAAACGTATCGAAATCGCTTCTCGAAGAAGCACTGACGAATCTGCGCCGCCGTATCGGCCGGCGGCGCCACCCCATTGTCCAAAAGCAATTTGATTCCATTGTAGGGAAGCGGATTGTGCGACGCCGTGATCATGATGCCGCCTCGGCAACTCAGATGGCGCAGCATGATACCCACGCCGGGCGTGGTCACGAGTCCCAGATCCACCACGTCGATGCCCACCGAGCACAAGCCGGCCGTGACCGCCGAAGCCAGCATCTGTCCGCTGCCGCGCGAATCGCGCCCGATGCAGACGGCCGGGCGTGGGCCGTCTGCATCGATGCGGTCTCTCAGGAAACTGCCAAAGGCACAGCCGTACTGGGCGGCGACGGCCGCCGTGAGATTCTCACCGACGATCCCGCGCATCCCGCTGACGCTGATGATCAGCTCTTGGGCCATCGTATCCATTCCCCGCGCAATCCGCCCCCCTCACAACCGGCGGGACGTCGCTGCGCCATGCGTCCTGCTCGTTTTCGAACGCACACTACTTGAGTGTGCAGACGTAAAGCTCGTTGACGAAGTCGAGCTTGCTCAATTCGGCAACGGCATCGGCCTCCGGCTCCTTGTCGAGACTGACCGCCAAAATGGCCTTGTGCTCTTCGAGCTTCTGGCCGACGCCCATCGTCCCGATGTTGATGCCGTGCTTGCCGCACACGGTGCCGACGGCGCCGATCACGCCGGGCTTGTCCTCGTTGAAGATCACCAAGACCGCTCCCTGCGGCGTCATCTCGATATTGAAACCATCGATCTCGATGATCCGCAGCAGTCGCTCGCCGAAAACGGAACCCGTCACAGTTCGCGTGACTTTTGTTGTGACGACCTTTGCACTGAAGCTCGACGCCACGTCTTTGGCTTCGGCATTCTTGGTCTCGTCGATACTGATGCCGCGTTCCTTCGCCAGCACGGGTGTATTGACCATGTTCAAAGGCATTTCAAAATGCTGCTGAAGCAACCCCATCGAGAAGCCGAGCGTCACCGGTTCGACGTCCATCTCTGCGATGGCGCCGCGATACTGAACTTCGACGCCTTTGACGTTGCCTGGAGCAATCGTGCTGAGAAGCACCCCGATGCGGCGCGCCAACTCGGCGTACCGGCTGACCGCCACAGGCATCGCACCGGCCGTGGAGGGCGCGTTGAGCGCGTTCCGGACCGGACCGCCCTTGATGGCGTCGATCAGGATCTCAGCGGCCTCGACGGCCACTTCCACTTGCGCCTCCTCCGTGCTGGCGCCCAAATGCGGGGTGACCAGACAGTTCTCCAACTCGGCAAAGCCGATGTTCTCCGGCGGCTCGCTCGAAAACACATCGAGAGCCGCCGCGGCGATCCGCTTGGCCGCCAGAGCGTCGTACAAGGCCTCTTCATTGATGATCCCACCACGGGCGCAGTTGACCAGACGCACCGTCGGCTTCATCATCTCGAACTGTTTGGCCCCGATCATATTGAGGGTTTGCTCGTTCCTGGGTATGTGAAGGCTGATAAAATCGGCCTCCTTGAAGATTCTGTCGATATCATCGGTCACCTCAACGCCCTGCTGCTGGGCGTCTTTCGGCGCCGCCAGCGGATCGTATCCGAGCACCGTCATGTTGAATCCACACGCCATCCGGGCCACGGCCATGCCGATGCGTCCGAGACCGATCAGACCCAGGACCTTGCGGTTGAGCTGGTTGCCTGTGTACTTCTTGCGGTCCCAGGCACCCGCCTTGAGGCTGTTGCAGGCCGGTACGACGTTTCGGCTCATCCCCAGCATCAGGGCCATCGTGTGCTCGGCAGCGCTGAGCGTGTTGCCCCCGGGGGTATTCATCACGAGAACCCCCTTGCGCGTCGCTTCCTTCACGTCGATGTTGTCGACGCCGACGCCGGCTCGCGCCACGCCTTGGAGCTTGCCCGGGTTGGCCAGGACCTTGGCGGTAACCTTGGTCCCGCTGCGAATGATCAGGCCATCGTAGTCGCCGATGATCGAGGCCAGTTCGTCCTCACTGATCCGCAGCTTGACCACGGCCTCGAAACCCTCAGCCGCATTGATGATGTCGATCCCCTCCTGGGCCAGTTTGTCTGTGATCAACACTCTCTTCATGACAGTACTCCCGAGACTACCCGTTTTTCGTACACCTAACCAGAACTCTGCGCTGCGAGGGCACGGGCCAGGGTCACCGCCCAGCCGGCAGCCAGAATCACGAGCAACGCCGCAATCCAATGAATGACATTCGTCTCGTACAGCAGACGGTCGAAGGCTGTAAAATATACTCCACGAATCGCCATCAGCAAAGTCAAAAGTGCCGTCAGAGCCATGAAGCTGCACAAAAAGGCGGCGGCCGGCTGAATGTAAAATGCATCGAACAATTGACCGCGTGCGAAGGCAAGAACGGCGGAGGTCATCCCGCAGGCCGGGCAAGGCCAACCCGTTCGCTGTTTGAACCCGCACGGATTGAAAAGCGTTCCGAAATCGAAGCCCACTCTTTGAAGCGCCCACAGTCCGGCGAAGCAGCCGAGGATCGATAGCGAAACCCCCAGCGCCGCGCGGCGCTCCGACACCGATGCGAGTCGAGTGAATTTGGCGACATTTGCCCGTTGGCGTGCCAACATAACGCCGATACAATAGCGGCTTGCGATATTCGTGTCAACGACAACGATATAGGTGGCCCAGTATGTGCCTGGAACAACAAGCGTTGAGTCAGATCCTGGAAACAGCCGTCGTCGCCGCTCGACTTGCCGGGCAGCGGGCGATGGAAGAGATCAACTACGTCAAGGCCACCCTGAAGAACGGGACGGAACTGGTGACCGACACCGATCGGCGCTGCCAGCAGCTCATCGTCGATCGCATCAAGGAGACCTTTCCCGACCATGGTTTCATCGGCGAAGAGGGCGAACCGGGCACGATCTTCAAACGCACCCCGCGCGGCGAGCCGGCGATCTGGTGGGTGATCGACCCGATCGACGGCACCAACAACTTCGCCCATGGCATTCCGATCTTCACGGTCAGCATCAGCGTACTCCATCAGGGCCGCCCGATCGTCGGCGTGGTCTTCGACCCTGGCACCGAATCAATGTACACCGCCGTCCACGGAGGAGACACTCACCTCAACGGCCGGCGCATCGAGGCCGGCGAGGACGACATCGCGCCGACGACGAGCGTTGGACTCGACAGCCACTTCGGCGAGCCGCTTCCGGCCTGGGTGGCCCGGATCGTCCGCGAATCGCGCTTTCGCAACTTCGGCACGACCGCGCTGCAACTGGCGTATGTGGCCAGCGGAGGACTAGTGGGCACCGTGGTTTGCACCCCGAAGCTGTGGGACGTGGCGGCCGGCGTGCTGATCGCCGAGGCCGCCGGAGCCGTTGCCACCAACTGGAAGGGAGAACCGCTGTTTCCGGTGGATCTCGATGCCTACCAGGGCCAGGCGATGAACGTGCTGGCCGCCAACCGGAAAGCGCATTCGAAACTCGTTGATTGGATCGGCGCGTAACACCTATCGCGGGTCAGAGACCGGATGCAGCGAGACCACCCTGACCTGCGGATTCTCCTCGTTCGTCAAACTCCTGTCGAAGATCGCCATCATTCGCCTCTGCGGTCCGTCAAGGCCAATCCGGACAAGGATATAGGCCGTGAAGACGTCGCTCCGCACCGTCACCAGATCACTGACCCGGGTGAAAAGGAGATCGCGCTCCTCTAAATCGTCGCGGACGCGGTCGGGCGTCAGATCGGGCCCGCGCGGGCTGTCCTCGTGCAGATTGTCGAAGCCATCGTAGGCGAGGTCTCTCATCCGAGGAACCTGCAACAACTCGGCAGGACTCCGGAAGGGACCATATCGTTCCCGATGGTCGACGATGGCCAAGGCCCGTGCGAAGGTCGGTTGGCCGGTGGCCTGGTATTGAATCCACGGCAGTTGGGCGATCACGAACCACGGCGCGGTATTGACGTTGATCCGCCCCATGACACGCGTCTCGTGCGGCGGCAGACCATGCTCGGCGGGATCCAGGACAGTCAGGTAGTTCAGCAGCTCGGCGTGACTCGGTCTGGCCAAATCGACCAGGACGCCGGTGGCCGTGTCCGCAGGCGTCACACCATAGGCATTGACGGCGAAAACCATCCCCACCTCACCGACGTTCGTCAGGGGCCGGTTGGCGGGATGGGCCTGAATAACTCCCTCGTCCGGGTCCACATAGTTGCCGATCGCATGGCCCAGGCCGGGTGGGACCGCCACAACCGGACTCCACAAGCGGCGGATGCACTTACCGGGCGAGACATCCCGCTGGAAACTGCGCGGCCCCCGATCAGGGACCATCCATCCTGTCGCAGGGACCCGTTTCTCGTCCACGGTAATCCATGTGCCACTCTGCTGCACCCGTCGTTGGAGCGAGATACTGGAACCTTCAGTGAAATGCTCGGAACTGGTCTGCGCCGTCGGATTGGCGTAAGTGCCGGGACGATATTCGTACCGCTGAAGCGCATCGGCCGGCTCTTCCGGATCGGAGAAAGCCCCCTCGTCAAATAGCTCTGCCATCGGGTCTTGATTGAGAACGACGTGGAAGCGTCGCGTTCCCGACCAGACGACGGGGATGTCTCTGGCCCCTTCCTCGTCGACGATCCGAAGCCGCCATTCGCCCGGCGCCGGGTCCCGATCCTCAAAGTACGGCTTGTGCAATTCAATGGCCGTCGACGTATGCACCACTCCGATCTCATCGGTAACACCATGATAGGCAATTTCGGAGATGTATACACACGGCCGCTCGAAGCCATAATAGTACGTGTCGGGAGCCGCGGGATCCACAACGACCGTGACCTCGTCGTCGTCATCGATGAAGTCGCACAGGTTTGCCGTGATCTGGGCGGCTTCGGCCCTGACAAGCGACGGATCTCGGCCCCGTCCGGACAACGCCGTGACAATGGCCTCACGAATCATATCCGCATCGGCCGTGTTGACGTTGACTTTCTTGCGCCGCGCCACGGAACCGATCACGATAGGCCTGGGCGTGATGATCCGATCCATGTTGTACGTTGTGGCCATGTGCCGATAGGCATAATTGGGATCGAGCGCCCCGTCGTCACGAGCCCGGAGAAACCACTTGTCGAGCGCTTGGCCTCCCGAATCCACGGGCGTGGAGATCGTATTGCGCTTGAACCGTCCCCACCTCTCGGCGCGGGCGTCGACGCCGGAGTGATTCAGCAAAAACCGATACCGCAACTCCAATTCATCCGACAGATCGAACACGCGATAGGGGTTGTTCGGATCCGGACGTCCATAGCGCCAGATCACGCGATCTTCATAGCCCTCCAGACCCTCGACGGGATCGATCCCTCGTTCGGCCAGGAGCGCCGCGGCGTGGTCCTGGAGGTCGGCCTGTGCAGCACCCCGGCCGGCGGCCAGCGCCACCACGTTGATCTGCTGCACGCTGGTTCCATCGACACTGGCGGGATCGGAACGAGTCGGATCAAACCAGTACCCCGTGTTGAGATTCAGCATGCCGGCATTGTCAATGATGCGCACGGCGGCGTAGATCGGCTGGCCTCTGCCCGACATGATGCAGGGCACCTCGAACCACCGGGCGTCCCCCACGCCGTCCCCGTCGGCATCGGCATTGGTCCCGGCCACATTGACGTCGATCACATCACGATCGCCAATAACGCGGATGAGCACGTCTCTGGCGTCGGCCTCGTCGACATCGGAGATACGACTGATCTGCCTCCAGTAGTAGGTCGCGCCTGATTGATACGGCTCCAGGTCCGCCAACCACGGATTGTTGGCATCCGGGAAGTCGTAGTAGGCCGAATCATCCGAGACTCCGGGCGTATC
Source organism: uncultured Pirellulales bacterium (assembly GCA_964610435.1). Classification (GTDB taxonomy): domain Bacteria; phylum Planctomycetota; class Phycisphaerae; order Sedimentisphaerales; family Anaerobacaceae; genus Anaerobaca. The sequence continues at coordinate 36,434 of CAZSXM010000029.1, forward strand.
AGCCGCCAGAATCTCACCGATCTGGGCCACGACCGTATCGGCCGCCAGCTTGAGCTGCTGGTTCTCCATGGCCGCCGACGTGGCCATCCGATCGATTCGCGCCGTCATGATGAACAGCACGCCCACAATGGCCAAAAGGCTCGTGAGCACCACCGTAAGGATGAGCGCCGAGCCGCGAGGCAAGCCCGCCGATGATTGTCCAGTCCGTGCCGCCATCCGCAATCCCATCAGTGGTCCAGATAAACAATGTGCGTAAACGTTCTGCCGCTCGGGAAAACCCCCTTTGAGTCATATAGGGTGAAGGTGAATTTCAGCGCCCGTCCGAGCCCGGGGATTTCGTGGAGATGTGCCTCATCGATCTGCGAAGCGGGATACGTGATACCCCGCAGCGTCAGCGCGCCGCGCGGATACCAGATGCCCGGCTTATTCTCCGGATCGAGGTCGCCGCCTTGCAGCAGGAAGTCCGAATCGTCTTCCAGGTTCTCGTCACCGTTCGGATTGACCTGCGGGATCCACCGCTGTTCGGCGTCGCTCCAACCCTGAACGGCAAACTGCCCCACCCCCTCCGACAGCAGTGCGTGCACCGGATCGGGCTGCGTCAGATCGATCACCACACCGCGAGCGGCCTCGCTCGTCGTGCTGCGGACGTCACCGGCGACCGAGACGTCGCCGATCACAGAGAGGATGTCGATCTTCTCGGCCCGAGGCATCTGCATCCATTCCTGCAGGGAGATGGTGTCGTATTCGAGGCTGCTGCTCCACTGGCGCCATTGCGCATCGGTAAAAGACCCCGTATCCAGCTTGTCGGCCGGGTCGGTTGCAGGCACGAGAACGTGTACCGTTCGCGCCAGCATCCGTTCGGACGGCTCCTGATCCCGCGGACGGAGACGTCCTGCCGGGTTGTTGGCCGGCAGGCTGACAAGCGTATAGCAGACTCGCGCGACGTTGCCGCGGACGGGAGGGTCGGTCTTATAGGTCTGGAAGTCCCCCGTTGTGAAGAACATGATCCGATCGAAGCGCTCGAATGCCGACGGGTCGTTCCTGTGGACGCCCCCGTACTCCGACTTGCGTGCGGCATCCCAGATGATGAAGATGTCCCCGTCTCGGCGCAGCCCCTGGAAGTCACTGTCGAGCTGCTCGGCGATCACGCGAAGCTTCTGCATGATCTCCGCGTTGGCCAGGGCGGTCCGGTGCGATTCAATGCTCACCCGGAAGATCACACCGGCGAACGACACAACCACCGCCAGGATGCCCAGCGATACCACCAATTCGATCAATGTAAAGGCTTTTCGCATCCTATCGCCCTAGAACCTCACGACCCGCTGGTAGACCCCCACGAGAGGGTTTCGTCCACCGGCAACCGGACGCGGAACCACCCAGACGTCGGCGCCCGTCGATGGGGCGAGATCGGGCCCGCTCCACGGTCGGTCGAGCTGGATCCGGTTCGGCGGCTCCCTGTACCGCCGGAGAACTCGAAAGATCTGTCCGGTTTCGTCATCGACGAGCATGGCCCCCTCGCTGACGAATGTGTTCTCATCGATCCCATCGGAAGGGGCCGCATCGAGGATCGACACCTCGTCGCCGGCTGAGCCGGTTTCCCGGACGATCGTGACACGAAGCGGTCGCGGCAGAGGCCCCGGCTCAACACCCGAGCCGGCGCCCGAGGCACGCACCCAGTATCTTGCATCGGTCCCGGCGTGACGACAGACGAACACCGTTATCTGGACCAGGCGACTGTCGGCGTTCATGCGCCGGCAAAGGGCCATCCAGGAATACTGCCTGGCGTTGCCTCCGGCGACCGAGGGATAAAGAAACTCGTCCACCGGGATCGTGGTCAACTCATCATAGGCAACGAATCCGTCCGTCGTCAGGTTCGGATCGTCCGGTTCCAAGCCGTACAGGCGCATCTTCGCAAAGGCTTCATCGGCCGCCACCGCCGCGATCGTCCGCTCCGTGGACAACGACGTGAAGTAGATGCCCCCCATGAAGGTGCCGGCGACGAACACCATGCCGACGGCCAGCGTGCTGACGGCCAGCAGCGTCTCCAGAAGGGAGAAACCATGTTGTCGCGGTCTTCTATCCATATCGCTCAATCACTTCGATGAAATCAACGTCCCGGTGTGTGGACTGACGTGAACCACTTCGTCGCCCGACAGTTTCGAAAGATACTCCGACCAGGCCGCCTTGCGTCGGAATGAATCCGCAAATCGCCGACGACCGTATACGACAAAACCCGTCCGGCTCATTTCTTTGCCCAGACCATAGTCCACGGCATTGCCGGGTGACGGATTGCGAACGGAATAATCGTCCTGAAGGAACATCCCCCGTCCGTATTCGGTGATGTTCGTCGCGGAGTTGAAGATCTGGTCCAGCGACACCTTGCTCGATCCGCTCTCATTGCTCGGCAGGACGTAGCCATCCCGGTTGCGCACGCGAACCTCGCGCACCACCAGCTTGCCGGCCGGCGAGAAGATGATCGAGAACGTCGATGCATCGTTCAACTCGTGGACTTCGTCGATGTCGCCATCTGAGGCAATCTGGCTGATATCCAGAACACCGATGCTATCGGGCAGCTTCACCGGCTCCATGCCTTCCACCGCACGGAAGCCGATCGCCAGCCCCCCCATGTTCCTCGGCTCTTCGTGTACGATGAAGATCATGTACTGCGGCGCGTCCACCAGGCCGATCAGCGGATTCAACGGGTCTCTCGATTGGCACAGCTTCTGGAATCGCACGCCGGTGTATCTCTGATTCCGCACCGCCATCGCTCGCGCTGAACTGAGGGCTGCGCCGATCATGCTTCGCGCGCCGCTCTTCGACTCGAACGAATGCACCAGGGCCCGCACAGCCGGGAGGCCGAAACCCACCAACAGCACAATGGTCGCGATCACCAACGTCATCTCGACCAGCGTCAATCCGCTCTTCTTGTGTGCTCGGCAATCCATAAGCTTCAGTTTCGTATCGAGCATGCCGCCGTTCATCCATTCCGCGGGCAGAGGCCCGGAGCGGCCACCCACTCCAGATCATGTGCCTGGGTCCCGTGCCGCTCCGTCAGCCGGCCAGGCTGCTGATATCGTCTTCGGTCCCGAATTCGCGGTCAGGCCCGGCTGAGATCAGTTCGGGCAGGTCGTCGTCGGGGCCATATCGATAGTCCAAGACCGTCCCCCACGGGTCGCGAATCTCGGCCACGTCCACAGCGGCTGGATCGCTCTTGGCGGGCAAACCCGTCAGATGCGTCAGCACCTGTCGCGACGCCGGCTCGGCCATCAACCGCTCGTACAGCAGTTTCATGTGCGCGACCGCGTTGGCATGATCCAATTCGGGCTGCGGAGGAAACTGGCCTGTTTCCTGGCGGTACTCCTGCAACGCGGTCTTGAGCAATGCAAAGATGCTCGCCAACTCACGCTCCCTCGCCTGGTTGGTCATTCGAAGCGTCAACGTGACCGCCAGGCCGGCGGCCAGAGCGACGATGGCCACAACCACCAGTGTCTCGACGAGACTCAGTCCGAGATGTTGTCTTGCATTCGTCATGCCGTCAGGGCGCCGCTGGCGCAACAGGCGACAGGCCTATCGCTGGAAATTACAGATATCATCATCCGTGCCGTAGAGCCCGTCGTTTCCGGCCGAGATGAGGATATACGAATCGGGCTTGTGAGGGACCCCGAAGGCCGCCGTCGAGGCTCGCCAGTCGGTGATGTGGTCATAAAACGTCGCCGCCGCTCCGGCCAGCGGGTTCCAATGCTGACCCGTAGCCCGGACCGGTGGGGTCCCACGCTGCGTGAGATCCGCCTGCTCTTTGGTATAGATCAGATAATCGTTGTTGCGAAAATCGTAGACATCCTCTCGCGTCTTGCCGGAGGGATTGGCCCTGTAGTACAGCACCGGCAAGCCCGCCCGCTTCCGCGTGCCATCGGGCAACACCACTTCCCTTCCCTTGCCGAAGGCGTCGCCCAAGACGAAGGTCCCGGCCGCCGAGGCCAGAGGCGCCCCAAGATTGAACAGCCCGTCATGAGTTCCGCTGACGCCCAGACGTACCGCGTTGGCCGTATCGATGTCCAGATAGCGAGACCGCCTCTTGTTCATGTCGTACTCGACCGTTCGATCATAGAGAAAATACGTGCCCGCCGCATGGGTGGTCGTCCCGACACGATACGGCCACCGGTTCATCCCGTCGGCGCGCCAGCCCGAGTCCGGGTGGAACCCCAGCAGGTCCCAGCCGAGCAGGGCTTCGGCAAGCTTCTGCGCTCCGGAGGAATTCTCTGCCTGCTGCGTGTCTTCCAGCCATGTGTAGTGGTCGGAAGGCGGGTAGTCACCGTGGTCGTTCTTGAACGTCGCCAGGGCGAGATCGATGGCGGTGAACTGCACCCTCTGCTTGGCCTCTCTGGCCGTCTTCCTGACCATGCTGATGGCCGGCAGGAGCATCCCCGTGAGAATGGCGATCACGCCCACGACCACGAGAATCTCTACCAGTGTCAAACCTGACCTTTTGGCTTTCACGATCGTCCTCTTTCAATGCCGACGTTCGGTAACGGATGTCCCCCGTTCGGCCCGTTTCGGCGGCCGGCCCGGGGGATGCCGGGCCATCGAACGCTACTCCCTGTACCTCCAGTCATAGTTGCAGATGTCGTCGGCGGTGCCGTACTGACCGTCCGGACCGGCCGAGATCAGGAGGTACGAGTCGGGCCGGTACGGCCGGGCCGTCGTGATGATCTTCTCGCTGCGCGTGTTCCTGTAGAACCGCAGCGGATCGGCCAGCCCGTGAGGCGTCTGCGCACTGGCCACCTCCCAGGGCTTGCCCAGCGCCACCAGCGCCTGATTGTCGTGATAGTTGTAGATATTGCCCCGGCTGTCCGTGGCCGTCATGGCCGAGGCCACATTCGGATCGTGGAGGTTGTTGGCCGTGTTGGCTTTGTAGTACAGAATCGGCATGCCCGTTTTCTGTCCCGAGGTCATATTCCGCTCGAATACGTCGCACAACACGAAACTCGAACTCAGGAACGGACCGACGTCGTTTCCGTAGATCGATTCCAGCCGATAGGCATTGGCGTTCTCCGCTTGCAGGTACGGTCCCTTTCTGGCTGAGAGGTTGGCCGCAGACGGATTGGGCGGATACAGTTGCAGGTTGCCGGCGCCGTCCAGGCCGTTGCGTCGGAACGCCGAATTCGGATGAAACCCGAGCAAGTCCTGTCCCATGATGGCTTCGGCCAGCTTCATCGCGCCGCCGTAGGCCGCCCCGTCCGGGTCCAATGCACCGGAATCCGGATAGTCGCCGTACTCGTTTCTGAACAACTCGAGGGCGCTGGCGATGCTGTGGAGCTGCGCCTGCTGTCGGACACCCGTCGCATACTGCCTGACCCTGTTCAGGGCCGGGACCAGCAAGCCGATCAGGATGACGATGATGCTCATCACGGTCAGCAGCTCGATGATCGTGAACGCACGAGGCGCTCTGGCTGGGTTAGTGGCTGGTTTCATTTCGTTCTCCTTTAAGATCCATGATTGCCTCAATCTCGTTGGTTGCGTCGATTAGCCGGCGGCGCTCAGACTGGTGATAACCTGAATCATCGGCAGGAACACCGCCATCACGATCACACCCACAATACCGCCGAGCACGATGATCATGATCGGCTCGAGCATGGACATCAGACCGCCGACGAGCACATCGACCTGCTCGTCGTAATTGTCGGCCACCTTCAGCAGCATCTTGTCGAGGTCTCCGGTCTCCTCGCCCACCGCCACCATGTTGCTGACCAGCAAGTCGATGGTCTTGGATTGGCGAAGCGGGGCGGCGAACGTGTCGCCCTGCCGGATGGAGTTGTGGATGTTGCCCAGCAGTTTGGCGTAGACTTCGTTGCCGGCCGTCTCCCGCGTCACATTGATGGCGTCGAGAATCGGCACGCCGGCACTGATCAGCGTGCCAAGCGTCCGGGTCCATCGCGTGATGGAGACCTTGCTGGACAACTGGCCGACCACCGGCAGACGGAGCGTGATCGAATCCAGAACGAACCGCCCCGGCTGGAACTGCCGGACAATCCGCAAGAAGATGATGATGGCGATCGGGGTCGCGATCATCCACGCCCACCCATACTCGTAGGCAATCCAGGCGCTGATCCCCAGCACCGTCGTCGTAACGGGGTTCAGTTCGCCCCCGACCATTTCCTTGAGCACCGACTCGAACTGCGGGATCACGAACATCATCAGACCCAGCAGGATCAGAAACGCCGCCGCAAGCACCACGATCGGATAGACCATGGCGCTCTTGACGCGGGCCTTGAGACGAATCGCCTTCTCCTTGAAATCCGCGATGCGCGCGAGAATCAGGTCGAGCACACCCCCGGCCTCTCCGGCCGCCACCATGTTCACGAACAGCCGATCGAAGCACCGCCCGTATTTGCCCATGGCTTCCGACAAGGTCGAGCCGCCCTCAATATCGTCGGCCACATATCCGATGATCCGCTTGAAGGCGCCCGATTTCTGCTGCTCTTCGAGAATGCGAAGAGACCGAAGAATCGGAAGACCCGCGTCCTGGAGCGTCGAAAGCTGTCGCGCGAATTGCGTAACGTACTTGACCTTGACCTTCGCCCGAGCCCCACGCCGAGCCCGCGGCTTCGCCGCCGTTTTGCCCACCTGTTTGGCCGCCGCTTTCGAACGCACCCGCGTGGGGAAATACCCCATGTTGCGGATCTTACTGATCGCCTCCTTCTCGCTGAGGGCCTCGACCTCGTCCTTGATCTCAACACCCTGAGAATCCAACGCTACATACTGAAAGACAGGCATCTTCCTACCTCATCGTTGCACGTCCGTCCTGAGCCCCACACGGCAGGCGACTCAGCTTTCCGTGATTGTTTCTTTCACAACCTCGTCGATCGTGGTGATTCCATCGAACACGGCGATCAAGCCGTTGTCGCGCAGCGGCCTCATGCCCGCCTTCTGTGCCGCAACGCGCAGAACGTTCGTCGAGGCGCGGTTCATGATGAGGTCGCGAATCTCGTCGTTGAACATCATGATCTCGTAGAGCCCCGTTCGTCCCCGGTAGCCCGTCCCATTGCACTTGCTGCACCCTCGTCCGTAGTAGAACGTCTTGCCGGCGACTTCCTCCTCCGTAAGGTTCAATTCGCGTAATTGGGCCTCGTCCGGCTCATACCCGGTCTTGCACTTCGTGCAGATCCGCCGCACGAGACGCTGCGCCACGACACCTTCGATCGTCGCGGTGATCAGGAACGGCTCGACGCCCAGATCGAGCAGACGGGCGACCGAACTCGGCGCATCGTTGGTGTGCAAGGTTGTGAACACCAAGTGCCCCGTCAGCGACGCCTGAGCGGCGATTTCCGCCGTCTCATGGTCACGAATCTCACCCACAAGCACGATGTCCGGGTCCTGTCGCAGAATCGAACGCAGGCACCGAGCGAAGGTCAATCCGATATCGGGCTTCATCTGGACCTGAACGAGCCCGTCCAAGTCGTATTCGACCGGGTCCTCAGTCGTGATGATCTTCCGGTCGATCGTGTTCAATTCACTCAGGGCCGAGTACAGCGTCGTGGTCTTTCCCGACCCCGTCGGCCCGGTCACGATCACGATCCCGTTGGGCTTGTGGATGAGTTGCCGCGTGACCTTCAGATCCTGCGGCTGGAACCCCAGCTTCTCCAGGTCGAAGCTGACCTGGCTGCGGTCCAGAACACGAAGCACCACGCTCTCGCCGAACATCGTCGGAAGCACGCTGACGCGAAGATCGATCGGATTGCCCCCGACCGAAAGCGAGATGCGTCCGTCCTGCGGCAACCGCCGCTCGGCGATGTCCAGATTCGCCATGACCTTGATACGCGAGCTCAGCGCAGCGGCGATGTACTTCGGAGGCGGGATCATCTCGTAAAGAACGCCGTCGATCCGATAGCGCATCTTGTACTCGTCTTCGAACGGCTCGAAATGAATGTCGGACGCCTTGTCGCGGATGGCCTGCAACAAGACGAGGTTCAGAAGCTTCTTGACGGGATTCGATTCCGACAATTCCTTCAACTCGTCCAGATCGATACTCTGGTTGCGGCCCTCGAACTCGGCCAGAAACGCATCGGATTGAATCTCACCGATCAGTTCCGTGATGTTCTCGTCTTCTTCGGCCTCATAGTACTTGCTCAGCGCGCTCTCCAAAGCGCTCTGGTCGGTCATCTTGGCCGTGATCGTGTAGCCCATCAGCGTCCGAAGATCATCCGTGGCACGGAAGTTCTCCACGTTGTCCAACACGACCACCAATTCGTTCTTTGCCTTGTTGTACTCAATGGGAACAATATGATAGCTCGTGGCAGTCTGGGCAGGCACTTTCTTGATCACGTCATCGGGGATATCCAACCCATCAATGCTGATGTACTCCATCCCCCGCTTGGCAGCCAAGGCCGCCTGCAACTGCGTCTCATCCACCAGACCCAGCTCAAGAAAGATCTCGCCAATCCGGACGGCCCCGCCCCGCTGCTTCTGGATACTCAGGCACTCGTGGACCTTGTCTCTGCTCAATACCCCCATCTTCATCAGGATCCGACCCAGCGGTCGGCCCCGCAACTGCTCGATAGGAGGAACCTTGATTGCGGTTTTGCTTTTGCCCATAGCCCAAAGTCCTAAAAGACCCTATCTCTGTCTACGACTGGATTATAGCAAAGTAAATAGTTATTTTCAAAAAAATTAGGGCAGGGACACCTGGTTATCAAGACACGGGCAGATCAAGAAATCGTCCGAGATACGACTCTTCCTTCTCCTTGGAACCCCCCAAGGCAATTCGCTCACATACCCCACGATACCGCTGGGCAATTGTGGTCCCGCCATTGGGACCAACTCTTACGTCTTGAGGATCGGCCCCATATCCTCCATCTCCCTGGCAGCCAAACCGGCCTTCTTCTTCATCTTGCCACGCGCCCCCGCGATCTTCGCCAACGCCTTTTCCTGCAGAGCCCCAGGCTGACGCCCTTTGTCGAGCATCTCTTCGAGGCTGATCTTGCCGCTGTCGTAGAGGTTCCAGAGATGCTCGTCGAGCAATTGCATGCCCAGTTTCTTTCCCGTCTGAATGCTGGAATCAATACGGTAGGTCTTGTTCTCGCGAATCAGGTTGGCGATCGCGGGCGTCACCACAAGAAACTCGTACGCTGCGACGCGGCCCCGTCCCGTCGCCAGCGGGCACAGGGCCTGGCTGAGCACCGCCAGCAGATTGCCCGCCAACTGGATTCGGATCTGCTCTTGCTGGTCCACCGGAAACACGTCGATAATACGGTTGATCGTACCTGCGGCACTGGTCGTGTGGACGGTGCTGAACACCAGGTGGCCCGTCTCCGCGGCACGAACTGCCGCTTCGATTGTCTCAAGATCGCGAAGCTCGCCGACGAGAATCACGTCCGGGTCCTGACGAAGCACACGACGCAGAGCCTCGGCGAAGCTGGGCACATCGACGCCAACCTCTCGCTGGTTGATAATCGACTTCTTGTGGGGCTGATAATACTCGATCGGGTCTTCGACCGTAACGATGTGCCGATCGAAATTCTCGTTGATGTAGTTGATCATCGTCGCCAGGGTAGTCGTCTTGCCGCTACCGGTTGGGCCCGTCACCAGGAAGAGCCCACGAGGACGACGACACAACGCCGCACAGATCTTCGGCAGACCAAGCTGTTCGAAGGTCAGGATCTTGTTGGGAATCTGGCGAAGGACGATAGAGACGTTGCCTTTCTGCTTGAAAACGGCCACGCGGAAGCGGGCCGCATCGCCGAAAGCAAAGCCATAGTCGGTTCCGCCCTCCTCCTGCAACTCCTGCTCGCACCGCTCCGGCGTGATGCTCTTCATCAGCGCCACCGCATCATCCGGCTCAAGCACCTTCGTTTCGAGCGAGCGAAGATGCCCATCAATGCGTAGCACCGGCGGTCGTCCAACGGTAATATGAATGTCCGATGCGCCTTGCGAAACGCAGGCCTGGAGGATACGGTCCATGTTCAATGTTGCCATCTGATGGTCCTCTGGAAAACGAAATTGCTACTCTTCCACCACGCCTTCGGCCTGCGCGATTCGCGCAACCTCCTCGGCCGTGGTAATCCCTTTGAAAATCTTAAGCTTGCCGTCGTGTGTCAACGTACGCATCCCCGCCCCCTTGGCCGCCTTCCGCAATTCCGTCGTCGGGGCGCGCTTAAACGCCAGTTCCCGCAGTTCCGCGTTCATTTCGAGCATTTCGAAGATGCCGAGCCGACCCTTGTAGCCCGTGTTCTGGCACGCGCTGCAGCCGGCGCCCTTGTAGACGGGGTGCTTCTTGACCTCCTCCGGATCGATATCGAGCAGTCGCAGGAAGTGGGGATTGGGGTTCTCATCGACCGCTCGACACTTCTTGCAGATCACGCGAACCAGACGCTGGGCCATGATGGCCTGGATCGAGCTGGCCACCAGAAACGGTTTGACCCCCATGTCGATCAGACGGGTAATTGCACCGCAGGCATCGTTTGTGTGTAGCGTACTGAACACCAGGTGTCCCGTCAGGGCCGCCTGGATCGCGATATCCGCCACTTCGCTATCGCGGATTTCACCGACGAGAATGATGTTGGGTGCCTGCCGCAGCATCGACCGCAGGAGCTTGTCGAACGTCAGGCCGATCTCGGACTTGACCTGACATTGGTTCATACCGGCGAAGTTGTATTCGACCGGGTCTTCCGCCGTGATGATCTTCTTGTCCGGCTTATTCAACTCCTGCAATGCGGCATACAGCGTTGTGGTCTTGCCGCTACCGGTCGGGCCCGTCACAAGGAAGATACCGTTCGGGCGCTTGATGATCCGCTGAAACGTCTCATAATTGTCCTGCTCGAAACCCAGCGATTCGATGCCGATATTGACGGCATCCGGACGCAGAATACGAAGCACGACGCTGGGGCCGTGGTTTCCCGGAAGAGACGAAACACGAAAATCGATGTCCTGGCCATCGATATTCCGCTTGATACGACCGTCCTGGGGCAGTCGCTTTTCCGCAATGTCCATTCCGGAGAGGATCTTCAGACGCGTCACCAGCGCCGGCTGCATGTTCTTCGGGATGTTGTCTTTCTCCAGGCAGACCCCGTCGACGCGGTACCGAATGCGGACGCGGTCGGCCATCGGCTCGACGTGAATATCGCTGGCCCGCATGCGATAGGCCGTATCGATAATCAGATTCACCAGCCGGATGACCGGCCCGTCGTCGCCGTCTTCGGCCGCCTGGGCCCGCATCGCCTCAGCCGCCAGTTCGCTGCCCACCTCGGCCAATTCGGCCGCGGTGGCATCAATACTGTGCTTGAGACGGTCATCTTCCTCGGTTTCGACCTCCTGCTCGAGCGATCCCTCAATGTACGATCGGATCTTCTTTGGGCTGGCCAGGTAGCATTCCAATTCGGCATTCAGCCGCAACCGAACCGAGTCCATCATGTCCAGGTCCATCGGATCGCCGATAATCAGCTTCAGCCGACCGTTGGCAACACTCAGGGGCAGAATGCTGTGGCGCCGAATCAGGTCTTCCGGAACGATCTTCACCGCATCGGAAGGAATCGTGACCTGGTCCAAATCGACGTACTTCAAGCCGAACTGCTTCGCCAGGGCCTTGGCGAGGGTTTCTTCATCGATGAGCTTCAAATCGAGCAGAACCTGGCCGAGCCGCTTATTGTTCGACTTGCCGGTCTTGATCGCATCGATGAGGGCCTCTTTCTTGACAAGCCCCGCCTTGTAGAGGATTTCCCCTAAGTGCCTGCGTTTTTTGGTCATACCAACCTCATGTGCTGTGTCTACCGATCCCTACCGATTATAGCAGTTTCACACAAACGAGTCAACGACCCAGTCCACGGCGCAGCAGATCCATCGCCGTCTGCGCAGCCCGCAAACGCACGAAGCTGCGCTCCCAGGGGCAGACCTGTCGCAGCGTACGCACTTGCCCTTCAAAGTCCACAGAAATATACACCAAACCCACCGGTTTCTCTTCCGTGCCGCCGTCGGGTCCGGCGATTCCGGTTATGGCGATTGCATAGTTGGCTCCGGCCATGCGCCGGGCCCCCTGGGCCATCGCCTCGGCCACCGGCTCACTGACGGCACCGTGCCGCTCAATCAGCTCCTGCGGCACCCCCAGTTCCTCGACCTTGGCCTGGTTGCTGTACGTCACCCACCCGCGCGTGAAGTACCCACTGGCCCCGGGGATATCCGTGATCAGCTTGGCGAGCAGACCGCCGGTGCAGGACTCGGCGACCGCCAGCGTCTTTCCCAGTCGCTGCAACTGCCGGCCGACCACCTCGGCCAAGGTCTCTTCGCCCACCCCGTAGACCAGCGGTCCGAGAACCTTGCGCAGCGCAGATTCCTGGCTTTGGGCCAGTTTCTCGGCCTCGGCAACGGTCTGCGATGTGGCAACAATTTCGAGCGTGATAATCCCCGTGTGGGCCGTGCAATTCACCAGCGGATTGCGGTCCCGGCCCATCGCATCGCCGATCATCTCGGCGATCGCCGATTCTCCGGCGCCGAAGCACTTGAGCTTCCGCACCGCCATCGCCTGGGACGATGCCAACGCCCGCAGCCTTGGAAGGACTGAGGCGGCCAGCATCCGCTCCATCTCCCGGGGGACCCCGGGAAGCGAGAAGAAGACCTTCCCATCTTTCTCCGCGAGGATCCCCGGCGCCGTGCCCCACTCGTTGGGCACCACCTGGGCCCCCTTCGGGATGCGGGCCTGGACGGCGTTCTTGCGGACCATCGGCACACCACGCCGCTGGAAATACTCATTCAATCTGACAAGCAGGTCCTCCCGAAGTTCCAGTTCGACCCCGAGAAACTCAGCAAAACCCTCTCGCGTCAGGTCGTCGTCAGTCGGCCCCAGGCCGCCGGTGACGATCACGATATCGGCCTCCTCAGCGGCCAGCCGCAACGCCTGGACAATCGTCGATTGCAGGTCGGCCACCATGTGCGAACTGATCGTCGGAATCCCGATCGAACGCAACTGTCGAGCGATGTAGGCGGCGTTTGTATCGACCGTATGGCCGCTGAGAAGCTCGTTGCCCACACTGACGATACACGCCTGCTTGACCCGATCGACCATTGAACCTCCAGAGCCCTCCCGGACACGACAGCCCCCGGCGCGCCGGCGCCGCGACGATCACATCTCGATCATCACCTTGACAACACCGTCTTCGTATGCGGCGACCAGTTCGAAGGCCTCCTGGATGCGATCGAGCCCAAACCGGTGCGTCACCGTGAAATCGACGTCGACCGCCCCCGATGCGACCAAATCCATCGCCTCGTGGGTGCACTTGTTCTGACGGCGCACGTTGACAATCGTTACCTCCTTGCGGCGGATTTTGTCGATGGACAAGGAGATACGATCCTCACGAGGAATACCGATCAGCAAGAGCTTGCCGCCCGGCTTGAGCAAATCGACCGCCTGATCGATCGTCTCCTGCTGGCCGGCACACTCATAGACGATATCCATCCCGAGCGGCTTGCGCTCAAGGATCGCGGTCACCACGTCTTCTTTGAGCGGATTGCCGACCCACGTGGCTCCGGCCCGCCGGGCGATCTCGACACGTTCGTCGATCTTCTCGGTCAGATAGCAGTCGCCGACACCTGCCGCCTTGGCGCTGACCAGGCAGCACAGCCCGATCGGCCCGGCCCCGAGGATCGCCACATCCGCTCCTACGGCCGGATGAGACTGCTTGACCGCGTAGACCGCGATCGCCAGCGGCTCGCAGAGCACCCCCTGCTCGAGGGAGATCCTGCCGTCCGTCGGCAGGCAGCACTCCTCGGGCATCACGATATATTCCGACAGGCACCCGTTGCCCTGCCCCGGCGTGCCGAGAAAACGCAGGTGGAAGCACGTGTTCTCCCGGCCCGCGTTGCACTGCTCGCACGCGTGACAGGACACCGCCGGCTCGACCACCACCTCCTGGCCCACCTTCAGGCTCTTCACGTCGGGCCCGACCTTGGCCACCGTCGCGGCGCACTCGTGGCCGACGATGTACGGGAACTGCACGACCTGCGAGCCGATCCGTCCCGTCTCAAAGTAGTGGACGTCCGAGCCGCAGACCCCCACCTTCTCGATTTTCAGCAGGACATCGGTCCCCTTCTCGATCTTCGGATCGGGAACCTCCCTGACCTCCATCTTGCGAACGCCCGTCAATACCGCTGCTCTCATTCTGTGCCTGGCTCCCGTCTGAATCGAATCTGTCTGTCGATAGGCTATACGTTGAATCGAAAATTGATGATGTCGCCGTCCTTGACGACGTATTCCTTGCCTTCCAGACGCATCTTCCCGGCAGCCTTGACCGCCTTCTCGTCACCCAGTTCCTTCAGATCCGTGTAGGCCATCGTCTCGGCCCGGATGAATCCCCGCTTGATGTCGCTGTGGATCTTGCCGGCGGCCTCCACGGCGACGGTCCCGTCCTTGATCGGCCAGGCCCGCACCTCGTCGGGGCCCACCGTGAGGAAACTGACCAGGCCCAGCGCCGAATAGCACATCTGAACGAACTTCTCGGCCGCCGATTCGGCAATCCCCAGATCGGCCATGAAGGTCCCGCGGCTCTCGGCGTCCAACTGAGCCAGTTCGTGTTCGAGCTTGGCGCACATCGTCACCGCGGACATCGGTCCATCCACCGGGATCGCTTCGCCGGCCTGGTCCTCACCGACGTTCACGACGACCGCCATGGGCTTGAGCGTCAAGAAACCCAGCGACTTGATCGTGGCTCGCTCCGCATCGGTATGGATCGCCGAACTGATCGGCTGCTCGGCTTCGATCGCTTCCTGCAATCGCAACTGGAGGGCCAACTCGGCCTTGTCCTGCGCCTGCGTCTTGGTGGGCTTATGCACCTGCTTCTCCAGCTTCTCGATCCGTGTGGTGACCAGCTCGAGGTCGCTCAGCAGCAATTCGGTCTGCACCTCGGCCAGATCGCGCTTCCAGTCGACGCTGTTGCGGTACGCCGGAACCGTTGGGCTGTCGAACGCTCGCACCACCAGGACCAGCATATCCACCGTGCGAATCTGTCCAATCAGCCGCCGGGCCGCCGCCCGACCGTGCTCATCGGTGAAGCTGAAACCCGGCAGATCCAACACGTCAATCGTCGCCTGGACCTTCTTCTTGGGTTTGTACAGCGTTTCGAGCCAGTCAAGCCGGACGTCGGGCACCGGGACGATCGCCTCCTCAATCGCCGTGGCCCCCATCGGGGGGACCGCCTTGCCGCTGATGGCCGAAAAGATCGTACTCTTGCCGGACTGCATCAGCCCAAGCAACGCTGCCTTCATCTCATACTCCGGAACGGTCGCGAATCATGTCGTACACACTGCCCCCGGCGGCATCATATGCCACCACCGCAGGGAAATCAACCACCTCCAGCCGGCGGATCGCCTCGGTGCCGAGGTCCTCGTAGGCGACGATCTCAGCACCGATGATGTGCTGGCTTAGTAGTGCCCCGGCTCCTCCCAGCGTCGCCAGATGCACCGCTCCATGCTCTCTCAGCGCCCGACGGACCTCGTCGCTGCGATAGCCTTTGCCCATCGTCGCTCGCAGCCCGTGCGCAATCAGTTTCGGACTGAACGGGTCCATCCGCGACGACGTGGTCGGACCAGCCGCACCGATCACCGACCCTGGCCGTGCCGGCGTTGGGCCGACGAAGTAAACGATCGCCCCCTCCAAATCGATCGGAAGCTCCTGCCCATGGTCGATCGCGGCGCAGAGCCGTTTGTGGGCCATGTCGCGGGCGGCGTACACCACGCCGCGAAGGACCACCTCATCACCCGCTTTCAACCGACGAACATCGCTGTCCGCCAGGGGCGCACGCAAGTCAATCACTGAATCGGACCTCCCCGACTCGCTCGACATCGAGCCAGCCGGACCCAGACAATTGGATGAACGATATCGCAGGCCGCGAGTGTACCACATCGCCCAAGCGTTGCGAGCGCAAAAAACCGAACGGATTTGTTGAGAAAGCCGAGAAAATGCATATCGAATCGGATTGCCGACGGGTATAATCCAACATGCTATGCCAAAGTACCCGATATTCCTGGACTTGACCGATCGACGCGTCGTGCTCGTCGGCGGAGGGGCTGTGGCCGTGCGGAAGGCCGGCATCCTGCTCGACGCCGGAGCGCGCCTCGTCGTTGTGGCCGACCACGCCAGCGACGTGCTGACCGGTCTGTGCACCGAGCGCGGCGCCCAACTGGTCCGCGCCAGATACGCCAAGGAGTACATCGCCGAGGCGGTGCTCGCGATTGCCGCGACGAACGACGAGAAGGTCAACCGGCAAGTCTACAGCGACTGCCAGGAGTTGGGTATCCTCTGCAACGTCGTGGACAATCCGCCGTTGTGTGATTTCTTCGTCCCGGCCGTCGTCCGACGCGGCGACCTGCAAATCGCCATCGGCACGGACGGCTACTGCCCCGCCTATGCCGGTCATCTCCGCGAAAAACTCGAAGCAATCTTCACCGAGCAGCACGGGCTGTTCCTGGCCGAACTCGAATGGGCCCGGAAGCGGATCATCGAGGTCATCGAAGACCCCGCCGACCGCAAAGTCCTGCTCGGCGAACTCGTCGACGACGAATCGTTCGACTACTTCACCGCCAACGGCTCGGACGCTTGGCGAGAGCGAGCCGGCCGGCGCATCGAGTCACGTCAGACGAAAAGCTGACGGCCGTCGAAACGTCGTGCCTGCGCCTCGACGGCGGTCACAACCTGCGCAACAGCGATGAGATCGACCCCAGCGCCCAAGGACCAGCCGAAGCGGCAGATTGATGCAGAGGCCAGGTCGTGGTAGGATTCGACGGGCGGCTAAAGGTGGCCGCTGGAAATCCGGTTCTGAGCCAAAGGGAGGTGACCATGCGTTCGGGCATGAAGCAGCGATGGATTCTGATGTGTTCTCTGATCTGCTTGAGCGCCGTGGGCGCATCGGCCGCCATCGTGCCGCTGGGCGAGCTGGACCTGACGAAGATGTCCACCGGCTGGGGCAAGCCCCAGGTCAACCGGAGCATCACGGCCCAGACGCTCTCGATCGGCGGCCGCGCGTTTGCCACCGGCGTAGCGACGCACGCCGAGTCGATTCTGCACATCGCGTTGGACGGCAAGACCGAGCGTTTCACCGCATACGTCGGCGTCGATGACGCTACCGGCCCGCGCGGATCGGTCCGCTTCCGGGTCTTCGGCGACGGCAAGGTGCTGTTCGACAGCGGCCTGATGACCGGCAACGACCCGGCCAAACGGGTCGATGTCTCCCTGCTCGGCGTCCGGCAGATGATCCTGTTGGTCGGTTCCGGGGGCGATGGCATGGACTTCGACCACGCCAACTGGGCCCAGGCCGAGTTCACGGTCGGCGGCGAGAAACCTCAGGCTGTCGATACGCCCGCGCCGCCGGCCGAGGAAAAGATCCTGCTGACGCCCAAGCCCGGTCCGGCCCCGAGGATCAATGGGCCAAAGGTCTATGGATGCCGGTCAGGACGACCGTTTCTCTATCGCATCCCCTGTACGGGTACACGGCCGATCGCATTCAGCGCCACCAACCTGCCCGATACGCTACACCTGGACAGGAACACGGGGATCATCACCGGCACTGCTCCTGTCCAGCGAGGTGAATATGCCGTGACGCTCGAAGCGAAGAACGACTACGGCGGCGACCGGCGCACCTTCGCGATCATCGTCGGCGATACGCTGGCCCTGACCCCGCCGATGGGCTGGAACAGTTGGTACATCCATTACTACCACGTGACCGAGCAGCATATGCGGAGCGCCGCCGATGCCATGATCGAATCGGGCATGGCTGCCTATGGGTATAGCTACGTCAATATCGACGATTGCTGGATGAAGAGGCGCGGCGACGAGCCCTACCGCGACGCCGACGGCGCGATCCTGCCCAACGCCAAGTTCCCCGACATCAAGGGCATGGTCGATTACATCCACGCCAAAGGTCTCAAGGCCGGGCTCTACACCGGGCCCGGGCCGTGGACCTGCGCCGGGTACGTCGCCAGCTACGAGCACGAACGGATCGACGCCGAGAAGTTCGCCGAGTGGGGTTTCGATTTCCTCAAGCACGACTGGTGCTCCTACAGTGCGGTCGCCGGCGGGACGGACCTCGAGCACATGAAGCGGCCGTTTCAATTGATGGGCGACATCCTCAAGGGCCTGGACCGCGACATCGTGTTCAACCTGTGCCAGTACGGCATGGCCGACGTCTGGACCTGGGGCGGCGAGGTCGGCGGGCACTGCTGGCGCACCACCGGCGATCTGGGCCTCGAACAGGACGCGCTGTTGCCCGGCTTCTATCAGATCGGTTTGAGCAACGCCCGGCACTACGAGTACGCCAGGCCGGGCCAGTGGAACGATCCGGACTACCTCATGATCGGCCGCATCGGCAACGCCCACCGTCACGACGACCCGCCCAAGCCCACAACGCTGACACCGAGCGAGCAGTACAGCTATATGTCGATGTGGTGCCTGATGGCCGCCCCGCTGTTTTTCTCAGGCGACATGCAGCACCTCGACGAATTCACCCTCAACGTGCTGTGCAACGCCGAGGTCATCGATGTCGATCAGGACCCGCTGGGTGTCCAGGCCAAACCGCTCGTGCAGGACGACGAGACCCTGATCATGGCCAAGCCAATGGCCGACGGCTCGCTGGCGGTGGGCCTGTTCAACCTGACCCAACTGCCCCGCGAGATGTCGGTGGACTGGTCGCTGCTGGACCTGGCGGGCAAGCGCATCGTGAGAGACCTGTGGCGGCAGAAAGACCTCGGCACGTACAACGACCGCTTCACCGCCACCGTACCCCGCCACGGCGTGGCCCTGGTCCGCCTCATCCCCGCCCCATAGGCGGATGCGAGCAGCAGGCAGGAACCGATATTTCTTGCAGGGGGCGCCTTCTGCCGGTAGAATAGTGGCTGAGGTACACGATGAACGCCTATCTGGGCAGCGCCCGCAGCGATGTCCAGGAGACCCGCGTTCTGAAGGACACGGACGTCAAGCATCCAGCGACGACGTTCTCGTTCACAGAGGAAAGCGCGCGAGTCGATACGGCCTACAACATCTCCGGGCTCAACGACACGTTCATGGCCCCCGGCAGCGATACGATGGTCAAGAGTTGGCTCAGCCAGACCGGGGGCGACCTGCGTCGCATCGTGCCGGGCCCCGAAGGCGTCGGACAGTTCTGGGATGTGATCGCAGGCTTCCACAACGCGCCGACCGGCGACAGACTTCGGGGACGTGGCAACTGCGCGTTTCTGGACGGGCACGTCGACAGCCGTTCACGCGCCGAGACGTTCTACTACGCCTATCCGAAGAAGTGACATTCACATCCGGATCTATGGGCTCGCCAGCGGCGCTGCGTTGGCTTTGCCGGGCGTGGCGGTGCGGAGGGCGCCGAATTCGTAGCGGCCCGCAGTGCTGAGGTAGCGCCCGAGCGTAACACCGGGGTTGGATGGGCCGAATGTGATTTCATGTCGATAGTCGGCCGGGGCGCCATGCAAAGGTGAACGCAGATAGAGTGTGCCGCCGTTCGGACTGAGCTGGAATGGCGTATGACAGCCGGGCGCGTTCGCATTGCCGAAACTCAGGTACTCGTAGAACACGATGTAGCCGCCGGCCGCCAGCCGGGTCCCAGCGGGGATTACGTACTTGGCTGGATCGGCCGAATCGTCGCTGAGGAACCAGCCGCCAATGTCGGTCGCCTGGTCCGTTGTGTTGTGCAGCTCGATCCAGTCGGGCGTCCCGGACGGCGAATGAGCCAGCAACTCGTTGATGACAACCGTCTCGACGCTGGGGACCGGGACCGGATCAGGCGTGGGCGGCGGCGCGGGGGCCTCGTCGCTGTCGTCGTAGCCCGGCGAGCCGCCGATCTCGGCGCTGGGGCGCCAGGAGGACTTCTTGTCGAGCGCCGCCGAGTCCGCCGTCGCGGGATCGATCACCGTCAGGGAATAACCCCCTCCGTCGGTCTGGTCGTACCATCCGTCCTTGTATCGGAACGCGAGGATGGTCTGGCCGAGCGCATCCTGCAACTCGATCCTTTCTCCCGAATTGTCCAGGCGACCTTCGTATTGGCCAACGATGCGGGCCCCTTCCCCGTACCGGGCTCTGAAGACCGCATAGTCCTTGACAATCAGGACATAGTCCCACGGCGCCAGAGTGACATTCCCAAAGGCAAAGTAAATCCCGTCGGTGAAACTGACGCGGTTGAGATTGATGGCCTCGCTACCAACGTTGACCAGCTCGACGTATTCGGCGTCGCGGTCATCGGGGTGCCCCGTCTTGAGTGGATGGTACATGATCTCGCTGATCCGCAGGCTCTCGGCCACGGGCCCGACGGCGAAGACCGCCTCGTTCAAAGCGCTCCAACCGGCGCCGCTCTGGGCCCGGGCACGGACCAGCGCGCTGGCGTCGAGATACACCGGGCCGGAATAGCGAACGGCGGACGGCGAGACGCCGCTCGCAACGTCGCCGGCCCCACGCGACGAGACCAGCTCAGCGGAGATCAGGAAGTCCGAACTGGTCGCGCCGGCGTTGAGTCCGTGGATCGCCAGGAGATTCTGCCCCAGGCGAAGCTGGCTGATATGGTTCGAGATGTCGAACGTCTCGAACTCGACGGCATCGATATCCGGGTGGTGGGATGTCGCCTCCGAGTTCCATGCGGGCGTCCCGTCGAACATCACGCGCTGGACTTCGACGCCGTTGAGGTAGGCGATGAACCCGTCGTCATAGCGAACCTTAAGAAAGAGCCCTCCGGCAAACTGCAGCCCTTCCGGCGTAATATCGAACGGAATCCGAATGTAGCAGCTTGTGTTCCTCCCGTACATCTGGCTGCCTACGTCGATGTCGAAGAGATGCTCGAAGCCGGTGGCCCGTTCGTATCCGACGCCGGCGGTCCCGGCCAGCCAGCCGGAATCGTCGTAATTCATATCGGTGCGCCACGCGCTGCCGATGTCCGTCGTCGGAACGAACGCCCGTTTGGGCGCCTCCTCGGGCACCAGGACCAGTTCTTCGCCCCTGCTGCCGGTCAAACCGGCCGTGCGCGGATCGCTGCCGTCGAGGGTGTACCAGACCGTCGGGGCGCTGGACGGCATCGTAAGCCACGCGGTCCGCTCTACGTGACCGCCGTGCTGATAGACACCATTGATGTGGAAGACCGGGGCCTCGACATTGGGATACAACCCCATGGAGCGGAACTGGGACAACGCGACGCTGTTGCGACGGGGGAAGTAGTCCTCGAGGAGCCGCTGCCTCTCGGCAATCCAGAAATCGTTCCGCGTGTACAGGTGGTATGGACCTGAACTCCAGGAATGCACGTCGCGGCGATAGCTGCCCCAGCGAGCGGATTCGGCAATGACCGCCACGTCGATCTCGTCGGCGCGCTTCTCCCATCGCTCGATGTTGCGTTCGGCCGTCAGGGCCCCGTCGTTGAACAGGTGCTGGTGGACGCGGTCGCCGAAGCGGACGCGGAATTCCTCGATCTGCGAAAGGGGCTGGTACATGCCGGTCGGGTCTGATGAAGGACGCGTACCGGTCTGATTGCGATTGACGAGGATGTGCTCGGCGTCCCAACTGTAGAATCGCCACGGCTGGCCGTCGGGTCCGCCACCGGCGGCGCGCCAGTTCCCATCGGTCTTGAGATCCACGTTGCCGGCGAAGAGGTTCATCAGCGTGAAGTCGATGAAATTGTCGATATCGAACACCTCCGTAATCCGGCGCCAGTCGCCCGATCTTGCGATCTCGCGGGCCTGCCGCCAGGCGGTAACGGTGCCGCTGGTGGCTCGACCGCCATTGATCGCATCGATACGATCGGGGTCGCCGCCGTTGTAGGCGGCGTAGTGCGAGGCGACCGGCCGCTCCTGGACCAGGTAGAGGCCCCAGTAGATGCCGTTGAGGTAGAGGTGGACGAAGAACCCTCGGCCTGCGTCGGCCTGACCCATGTCGAGCAGCGAATCCCTCATCCATTGGTCGCGAATGTACTGGGCGCGCTGCCGCTGATCGGGGGCCCAGTGGATCCACGTGTTGTTGAAGAACCCCCGCAACTGAATCGTGTCGAAGGAGTCCACCGGACCGCCCTCAAACAGCGGGAAGTCCAGCTTCGAAGCGCCGTACCTGCCCCGGAATCGCAAGCTGAAGCTGTGCTTGGGGCACTTCGGCGGATTGCGGCTCTCGCCGCCCTGGATACGGATACCGCAGTCGATCTGGAACTCCCTGGCGCCGTCGAAGGTGAACAGCTCGGCCGAGACCGGCCGCTCCCAACGTCGGCCGCCCGTGCTCCCGTGGCCGGTGTAGATGTAGATCCCGCCGGTCTCTGCGTCGTTGGTCTTGCTGAAGAGATGGTCCTTGTGGGTCACGATCGACAGGGTCGGGATCGCCAGCAGCGCATCGTCCATGACATCGGCATACTCAGGATGGTTGTGGACCGCCGGCGCCATCTCGTAGTGGGCCGGATACGACCCGTACCACGTACTCGGATAGCCCTGGCCCAGGACGGCCGACTGCGAGCGGGTCACTACATCGTTCAGAAACAGGTACGTATGCGTCACCGGGTTGCTCGGCAGAGACTCCGGCTTGATCGCCTGGGCACGCAGGCAGGTGGTCTTGTAGAGCAGAATCGGACCGGTATAGACGCTGCCGGAGGGGATCTGGCGCGTTCGCGAATAGGGTTCGCTGCCGTCGAGGGTGTAGTAGATCGTCGCTCCGGGCGTCTCGCACGCGATCTCCACCTCAATCGGCCAATCGTAGAATCCCCGGGTATGGCTGAGCTGCGGTTCGGCGACAACCGCCTCGTAGAGACCGCTGTTGGTTGCCCCGGGCGTTGGGGTGAGCATGTACCCAAACGGACCTGTACCGTCGGGGGAGCGGCCATAGGAGACGTCGGGCCTTTGCTCTGCGAACGTGATGCCATCGACCAGGGTGGTCCCATCGGGCGCGAACAGGGCAATGGCCTCGCCATCGGCCGCCAGCGAAAACGACGCATGCAACCCTGGCGCATCGGTATCCCCGTCGAGCCAGATGAGAAGATAGCCCCCCGGTGGAACGACCGTCGACTGTGAAGCGGAACGCGGGACCTGCCACCGCATCGGTTCGTCGAGCCTGTCCGTCAGATACATGCCGGCCAGGTCAATCGGCGCGTCGCCATAGTTGTAGATCTCGACCCAGTCGTCATAATCGCCCTGAGGATCGGCTATGGTGCTGCTGTTGCTGGCCATGAACTCGTTGATGGCCAGCGGAATGCCCGCCCCGGCCGCCACAGAAGCCGTCAGAACCAGACAACACCACAGACCGACGAAGATTGGCACGGAGATGACAGTCGAACGCGACGTGCGTATCATAATCATTCCTCACTCCCAGCGACCCAGGCAATGGCAGGCGTCCAGATGCCGTAGCTCTGCGATACCCCCGGACTGCTGTCAATCCTCCCAGTCCCGACGAACCTCGGGATCGGATACATGAGAGCTCCGCCCGCCGTGAAGGCGCAACATATGCATTGGTCACTCTATTCTACCATCCCCCGCCCGAAAATCAACGGTTTTCGGCCATCGGGCCCATCTGGTGTGTGTGAAGATTTCCGGGCGAGGGGACGGTCGCTTGTGGTGGTGGCGCCT
>CAZSXM010000030.1:0-58078 GCA_964610435.1 uncultured Pirellulales bacterium
GCAGAACCGCCCCATGGCCGCCTAGAATCTACCTACAAACGTGCAGTGCACCCCCGCTGCACGCAGCACCGCAGCATGAACTGTGGGCATTCGCGCAAAACCGCAAACACGATGCGACCGCCCACCGGCCGAGAGCCGCCGGCGGGGATACACAGATTCAACGGCCGCTGAGATGTACAACGTGACACAACGGCTACTGCGGTCGCCGCTCCAGGATGATCTCGTTGGCGAAGACGCGATCGTCGTCGGCGTACTTCGAGACGAACGCCTGCAAGTCCTTCGTCGAAGCCGTCAGAACAGGCCGGTCCTCGACCGACTCGAACGCGATCGGACTCGGTCGCCCTTCGAGCAACTCCTTCATCTTGTCGTCATCGGTCAGCCAGATCGACATGCGGTTCCCACTGAGGTTCACTTTGGCAAACATGTGAGCCCGCACCAGGAAAAAGGCGTTGTAGAACAGCTCGGCCTCTTCCGGATCGTCCAGTCCCGACGGCAGCACATCGGGGAAGACATCCATGAAGACGTTGTTTTGGAGTCTCACCAGGCAGACGAAGAACGATCCTTTGCGGCCCTCCGGATCGGTCAGGCTGAGGTGGTAGACCTTGTCCGAACTGTCTTTCAGCGCGCGGGGCAGTGTATCGGCGCCGTCCGAGTCAAGACGCGTGAACACCCATGCGCTGCGCACGTCGCTGGGGTTCTCCACCCACGTGCCGAGCAACTGCTCGTCGAAGATGAGCGTGTCCCTTGTGAAGAGCGGCTGCAACGAAATGATCGGGACACAGCCGCCGAGGAGAATCGCCAAACCATAGAACAGGGCTTTCTTCGCTCTCATACCAGGTCTCCTTAACTCGTTTGGTTGCTTTCGGCTGTCGCTTCAGGAGGACACCCAAGGCACCCGCCCAGACCGTGCATACGATTATACCACCTTCCGGCCCGATCTGAAAGCGGCTTGCGGCGGCGGGGCAAAGTCGCTACAGTGCACAACCCGCATCCACGAGGGTATAATGGCCCCTTATGCAGGAATGAGAAATGCCCCAATTGGAGCCCATCGAATGGTTTGTCGTCGCACTTTCGGCGGTGGTCGTCGGCGTCTCCAAGACCGGAATACCGGGTGTCGGCATCCTGCCGGCGATCCTGATGGCGCTGGTGCTGCCGGCCCAGGAGTCGGTGGGCACGCTGCTGGGCATTCTCATCCTGGCCGACCTGTTCGCGGCCGCCTATCACCGGCGAAACGCCCAATGGTCGCACATGATTCGCCTGCTCCCGCCCGCGTTCGCCGGCATCGTCGCGGGGTTCTTCGCATTGAAGGTCATCGACGATCGCCAGCTCAGGCCCATCATCGGCGCCATCGTGCTGGCGATGCTGGCCCTGAACCACTGGCGAACCCGCAGCCGAGACGCAGACATCCACGTGCCGACGCAATGGTGGTTTGCCGTCGGGCTCGGCCTCATGGCCGGGCTGACCAGCATGATGGCCAACGCCGCCGGACCGATCGTGGTCATCTACCTGCTGGCCATGCGGCTGCCCAAGGTCGCCTTCGTCGGGACCAGCGCGTGGTTCTTTTTCGTCGTCAACTGGCTCAAAGTCCCCTTCAGCATGAAGCTCGCCATGATGACGCCCGAATCCCTCAAGCTCAATCTGATGATGCTGCCGGCTATCGCCCTGGGAGCCGTCCTCGGCATCTTCTTTCTCAAACGCATCCCCCAGAAGGCCTTCAACGCGGCCATGCAGATCCTGGCCGCCGCCGCCGCAATCAAACTGCTGTTCTGAAGACAACGTGATAGCCTTTGAGATGATATGGGCCGACGAGAATGGCCCCAGGTATTATGAGTGGACAAAGCGAGCAGAACATAACGGACCAGCGCAGACGACGCATGCTTCGGAACGACCTTCAGGGGCGGGACATCACCGACCCGGACGTGCTGCGAGTCATGATGGAGGTCCCCCGCGAGGCGTTCGTGCCGGAGGGATACCGCAGCCAGGCCTATGCGGACGGGCCGCTGCCGATCGGGTCGGGCCAGACGATCTCGCAGCCCTATATCGTTGCGCTGATGACGCAACTGCTTCGCCTCAATCCTGAGTGCGAGGTGCTCGAAATCGGCACGGGCAGCGGCTACCAGACGGCGATTCTGGCCCGCCTGGCCGCAAGGGTTTGCACCGTCGAGAAATCCGAAGAGTTGTCGTCCCGCGCCCGCAAGGTGCTGAACAGGCTCGGCATCGCCAACGTGGAATTCCGCGTTGGCGACGGCAGTGCCGGCTGGCCTGAGCCGCGCCGTTTTGATCGCATCGTTCTCACCGCGGCTGCGCCGGCGCTACCGGCGCCCCTGGTGGCGCAACTCGCCGAACGCGGCATAGTCGTTGCGCCGGTCGGCTGCGGTTCAAGCCAGACGCTGGTCGTCGCGGAGAAGTTCCAGGGCAAGCTGATCGAGCGGCCCGTCTGTGGCTGCCGTTTCGTCCGGCTCATCGGTGAATACGGGTTCGGCCCGTGAGGCGAAGTCGCGCTGGCAGCATCGCGTCGGAACTGATAGGATAGCCGGCCACTATGAAGGCAGGAGAACACCCACAGACGGGACCCGCATCGATTCGGGCTCATGGCGACCGAGGCATCGAGCCCCTGCGAGACAACGGGCATGGGCAAGGCCATGAGGGGGGCACGGTCACGCCTTCGACCCCCGTGCAATACGTCAAGGGGGTCGGTCCCGCCCGCGCCAAGACCTTCGCCCAGTTGGGCGTCCAAACGGTCGGCGATCTGCTGGAGTATTATCCGCGCGACTGGGTCTTTGCGCCGAGTCCGGTGAAGATCGCGCAACTGCGACCGAACGAAACCGCCAGCGTCATTGCCCAGGTCGAATCGACCGACGATCGGGACTATCGGCGTCCCCCCCTCTTCGAGGCGACGATCAGCGACGACACGGACACGTGCCGCGTGGTCTGGTTTCACGGCGGCTACCTGCGCAATCAGCTCCAGCCGGGGCAGGTCGTCATGCTCTCCGGCAAAGTCACGCTCTTCAAGCATCAGCTCCAGATGACCAATCCGAAGTTCATGGTGCTCGACGAGGCCCATGCCCAGCCCAATCTGTATTTCAGCGGCGGCGTATATCCCGCCTCAGCCCATCTGTCCAGCGCCCAAATCAAGCGAATCATCGTCCCGCTGCTTGGGAAGCTCGACGATCTGGTCTGCGAGTTCTACGAGGACGACTTCCGCACGAAGAACCGCCTGATCGGCCGCAAGGAAGCCTTCGCGTGGATTCACATGCCGCCCGATGAGGAGAAGCTCGCCCAGGCCAAACGCCGGCTCAAGTTCGACGAGCTGTTCCTGATGCAGCTTGGCTTGGCCCTGCGCCGCTATCGCATCCAGCACTTCTCGTCGGCGGTCGCCTGCACGTGTTCGGACGAAGTGGACAGTCGGATTCGCAAGCGGTTTCCGTTCCTGCTGACGGAGGACCAGGACGAGTGCATCGCCGAGATTGTCGCGGACATGGGACGCACCGAGCCGATGAATCGACTGCTGCAAGGCGACGTCGGATCCGGCAAGACCGTCGTGGCCCTGTATGCCGCCCTCTTGGCGGTCGCCAACAGGACGCAGGTCGCCATCATGGCGCCGACGGAAATCCTGGCATCGCAGCATTACATCAGCATGGAGCGGTACCTCAAGAACAGCCACGTCCGGCGCGTGTTGATCACCGGCGGCCTGACGGGCAAGAAGCGCACCGAGCTTCTGGAACAAATCCAGTGTGGAGAGATCGACATCGTCGTCGGTACGGTCGCTCTGCTTCAGAAGGACATCGAGTTTCGCCGGCTCGGGTTGGCTATCATCGACGAGCAGCACAAGTTCGGCGTCCATCAGCGGGCGCTCCTGCGCAAGAACGGCACGCCGCATTGCCTCGTGATGACCGCCACGCCGATCCCGCGTACGCTGGCGATGACCGCCTTCGGAGACCTGGACGTCTCGATCATCCGACACACCCCGCCCGGGCGAGGGGCTGTCATCACGCGATGGGTCGAACCGGGCCGCCGTGAGGACGCCTACAGCTTCATTCGCGAACGGCTCAAAGCGAAGAAGCAGGCCTATTTCGTTTATCCGCGCATCGCCGGCGTCGAAGAATCCGGCAAAGACATCCAGGCGGCCACCGACGCGTGGAAGGAACTGGCCGAGACGGTCTTCCCCGAATTCAACGTCGCCCTGTTGCACGGGCAGATGCCCTCAGCGGACAAGCAGCGCATCATGGCGGAGTTCCGAAAGGGCCGGATCAGCGCGTTGGTCTCCACCGTCGTGATCGAAGTCGGCGTCGACGTGCCCAACGCCACGATCATGGTGATCGAGGCGGCCGACCGGTTCGGTCTGGCCCAGCTCCATCAGCTTCGGGGCCGCATCGGACGCGGCGAATCGAAGTCCTACTGCCTGCTCTTCGCCGAGACCGACAGCGAGGTCGCGCGCAGCCGGCTCGACGTGATGACGCGAACGCACGATGGCTTCGAGATCGCCGAGCAGGATCTGCGCCTTCGTGGCCCGGGCGAGCTGTTCAGCGCCCGCCAGCATGGATTGCCCGACCTGAAGATCGCCAATATCGTCGACGATTCCGAATTGCTGGTACTGGCCCGCAAGCACGCCTTCGAACGGGCAAGCCGGGACCCCATGCTTGCCGAAGAATCGAGCCGCAACATCCGCCGGGCCCTGCTGGCCCGATTCGGTGATACGCTCGGACTGGCCGACATCGCATAGGCGACCGAATCGGTCGTTTGGGCCACACCACGCCCCCTGAACGACCCCGCCTGAGACTGGCTTTTTGCTGGAACTCCACGGCGAAAGAGTGTAAAAGGCCGCTTTGACCTGATCGCAGAGAAGGATCCGGAGCCAGGCGGCACCCATGCGGATCGCATACAAGAACAACAGAGTCGAGAGGACGGTCGCCATCGTCAAGACCGGCGCTTCGGCGGTAGTGGTGGCGTCGTTCGTGATTCTCTTTGGGTTCGACGAGCCGTTCGTGCCGCTGCCGGTTCTCTTTGGTGTTCAGCTCGGCATGCTGTGCGTCTTCCTGGCCGGGAAGGTCGTCCGCCTCTCCAACGCCGAGTCAAAGAAGGAGTACATCCTCGCCAACTGGTTTGAGATCCCCATGCTCGCGGCGCTGGCGGTCGCCGTTTTCGGTTCGGGGCGATGGTTCAGTGAGACGCAGCCCGATCGCGTGCGGCACCTGGCGGTGGGCATCTACCTGATTATCGAAGTCACCGTGAAGGTCTGCATCGCCACCGTGAGGCTGGCCGCCTCGGGCAAGAACCCGACCAAGACATTGATCGCCAGCTTCGTGGTCCTGATCGTCACGGGCGGCGGCCTGCTCATGCTCCCGCGGGCCTCCACGGCCGAGCCCCTGAGCCTCATCGACGCCTTGTTCACCGCAACCAGCGCCACGTGCGTAACCGGCCTGGTCGTCCGGGACACCGGCCAGGACTTCACCTTCATGGGACAGGTCATCATCCTGATCCTGATCCAGCTTGGCGGCCTGGGCATCGTCGTCTTCGGAGCCGTCTTCGCCCTGCTGCTGGGCCAAGCCTTCAGCGTTCGCGAATCGGTCGCGATGCAGGATGTGCTCAGCGCCCAGACGCTCAGCCGGATCGGCAATATGATCCTCTTCATCTTCATCGCCACGCTAATTGTGGAGGCCGCCGGAGCCGTATTGCTGTACCCCATGTGGACCAAGGTCCCTGGCTGGCAGAACGATTCGCATCCTCAATGGTTCTGCAGCGCCTTCCATTCCATCAGCGCCTTCTGCAATGCGGGTTTCGCCCTCTTCGACGACAGCCTTATCCGCTACAATCGGCAGTGGCAGGTTTATGCCGTCATCTGCCCGCTGATCATCCTGGGTGGGCTGGGGTTCGGCGTCCTCTACAACCTGGCCAACATGGCAGGCAACCGAATCCAACGGTCCTTCAAGAGACGCTTCAACAAGCAGTACAAGCTTCAGATGGAAGTCCCCAAGCGGATGCGCCTTCAGACCAAGGTGGTCTTGAGCGTCAGTGCCCTGCTGATCGTCTTCGGCACGCTGGCCATTCTGCTGCTCGAACGCTACGCCGGCGCCCCTTCGGCCGACCGGCGATTCGACGTGCCGACCGCTTTGTTCCAGTCGGTGACAGCCCGGACTGCCGGGTTCAACACTGTCGACATCACCACGATGACCCCATCCAGCAAGATCGTCCTGATGATGCTCATGTTCATCGGCGGCTCGCCCGGCTCCAGCGCCGGGGGGATCAAGACGGTGACGCTGGCGGTGATCGTCATGACCGTGTTCGCCACACTGCGCAAACGCGGCGACGTCGAGATGTTCCGGCGCAGCGTGCGATTGGTCGTCGTCGGTCGCGCGATCACCGTCGCGCTGCTGTTCGTGGCGGTTCTGTTCGCCACCATGCTGGCGCTGAGCGTTACGGAAGCCCCTCTGTCCGGAGGCTTCACCATGCTGGACCTCATGTTCGAATCGGCGTCGGCGCTGGGGACCGTGGGGCTCAGCACGGGGGTCACTCCCACTTTGACAACGGCCGGAAAGGTCATTATCATAGTCGTCATGCTGATTGGGCGGTTGGGACCGCTCACGCTGCTGGCGGCGCTGACGTTCAATCTGAAACCAGTCCGGTACAACTATCCGGACGAGGCGATTATTGTCGGCTGAGGAACGGATTGCATGAGACGATTTGCCGTCATAGGGTTGGGCCGTTTCGGCCAGAAGCTGGCCATCGCACTGGCGATGAGCGGCTCGGAAGTCATCGCCATCGACCGGGATCGAAACGAGGTCGAACGGATTCGCGACCAGGTCAGCCATGCCGTCCGCCTCGACAGCACCGACGAAGAGGCGATGAAAGCCCAGGGCGTCGACAAGGCCGACGTCGCGATCGTTGCACTGGGCCAGGAGAGTTTCGAGGCCGCGATCCTCACCGTCGTCAATGTACGTCAGATGGGCGTCAAGCAGATCTACGCGCGCGCCGAGAGTCTCATCGCCGGGGAGGTCTTCTCCAAGGTCGGCGCAACCGAGGTGATCTATCCGGAGATCGAATCGGCGCAGCGATGGGCATACAAGCTGATCGCCCCGCAGATCGGCGAGAAGATCGACTTCGGTCCCGGTTACAGCCTCGCCCGGATCAAGGCCCCGCCGAGCTTCGACGGCAAGACCGTCATGGACCTGCAACTGCGACAGAAGTATAAGGTCAACCTGGTCATCATCAAACGCAGCGACGAGGCAAGGGCCCGCAAGGACGAGAAGGAATCGATCATCAACATCCCCATGCCCGATACGGTCGTCTATGCCGATGACATCCTGATGATCGCCGGCTCCGACGGCGACCTCGCCAAACTCCCGCAGGAGTGACGAGCATGAAGACCCAGGTGTACTTCCGACACGGGCGGAGACTGTCGGGCTGGGACTACGGGTTCTCGATCGCCAGTCTCTCTCGCAGCAGTCACCTGCTCGTTCCCGGAGCGAACACGATGAGAATCCAAGTCCGCCAGGAAGGTGGGTTCATCGGCTCGGACCTGGAATTCCTGTCTTTCGAAACCGAGGACGACCATGTCCGCTATCGCCACCGTGTCGTGCCGCGGAAGACGCCCGTGCTCTCGGCAAGCGGCACATAGCGATTCCAGCTACACCTGGCGGTGTTGGCGAAGGAGATCGAGGAGGTGCTGCATATCGGCCGGTAAGGGGGCTTCGAATCGGACGCGCTGTTCGGTGGTCGGGTGGGTGAATTCGAGGGTCCAGGCGTGCAGGGCGCAGCGACCAATGACGGGCTCCTCGACGGCCGGCTCGGCGTCGGCCAGTTGCCACGGGTAGACGAGCTTTCCGCCGTACATGTCGTCGGCCACGATCGGGTGCCCCAAATGCGAGAGATGTACGCGGATTTGATGCGTCCGTCCCGTCTGGGGCTTACAGTGGATCAACGAAAATCCGCGAAACGCCTCGATGACCTCATAGAACGTTACGGCCTCCTTGCCCGTTTCCGTGCGGACCGCATACTTCTCCCGCACCTTCGGATGCACGCCGAGGGGGGCATCGATTCGGTCGGCGGTCAGTTCGGGGGTGCCGTGGACGATCGCCAGATAGCTCTTCGCGACCTGGCGAAACTCGAACTGCCTGGCGACCTTCCACTGGGCCACATCGTGCTTGGTCACCACCATCACGCCCGTCGTGTTGCGGTCGAGCCGATGGACAATGCCCGGGCGGAACTCGCCGAGCCCGCTGGACAAACGCTCGGAGTAATGCGCCAGAGCGTTGACCAGGGTTCCATGCTTGTTGCCTCGCGCCGGATGCACGATCAAGTCGGGCGGCTTGTTCAGGACGATCAGATCGTCATCCTCATAAAGGACGTCGAGGGGGATGTCCTCCGGCTCGATCTCCTTCCTCTCCGGCTCGGGCACCACGAACTCGACTACGTCCCGATGGCTAAGCTTGAAGCTGGGCTTGACGGGCTGTCCGTTGACCTTGACCGCACCGGCCCTGATGGCGTTCTGGATGAAGTGCCGGCTCAGGTTGCGGAAGCGTCCGTGCAGATACTTGTCAATCCGCCGCTCGCGCAGTGAGACGCCCACGTGGAGCGTTACCGGCTGACCGTAAACATCGGGCAACTCGCACATGGCACGGTGGATCAGTCGTTCGCCGGCTCGTTGACCTCGCCGACGACGGTCTCCGGCACCACGGTCAAGTCCGTAACGGGCTCAATCGCCTCGTCGCTTTCGGGCACCGGCGGCGCGAAAAAGACGTCATCGGCCGGCGGGATCTGAATCGTCGGCACGTCCACGCCCTTCGGCGCAGGCGGCGCCGGTCGGAACGCAACGGCGCCGCGATAGTCGTCCACGGTCTTGAGACGATGGGCAGCGGCGGCCTGGGCGGCTGTGCCGTCGTAGTCGACGTTTCTCGCCACGGCCCGGTAGATCTCTTTGGCCTCGTCGAAATCGCCCAGCTCCTCGGCGCACAATCCCAGTCCGAACTCCGCCGTGGCGGACAGCGCCGGAATCGATGCGCCGCGAGTCAGGGCCTGCTGGTAGCTGCTCTGCGCCTGAGCGATCTGTCGGGCCACCTCTTCGCTGCCGGTGTCCGCCAGGCGGAAATGCAGTTCGCTCCGCAGCGCTTCGGCATGTTTGATCAGCGCCAGTGCCGCCATGCGGTCGTTGCCGGTACCGTCGGCGAAGGTCTTCAGATCCTGCGCGACGGGCAGCAGAGCGATCGACTGGTCTATCCCCTGGCTGGCGGCCTGCGCAACCGTCATCTTCTGGCCGGGAATCTGCGTCACCAGATGGGTCAACTGGAGCTGCTGGCGGACTGAGACCACGTCCTTCCGATAAAACCGCACGAAATACACGCCAATCACTAAAACAAGCACCACGCCAGCGCCGATCAGCGTCGTCCGATTCTCCCGGGCCCACTGAGGAAAGTTCGCGAGCCAGTCGGCCAATTCGTTGGTCTTCAGTTCATGCCGATGATCCGATTTCATACTGGTTCTCCATGTCCACGCCTGGACCCACCGGCCCGGTTATCGGGCCATTCACAAGACAAACCCTTATGCTAACAAATTCGGCTTGCAATGCAACTGCCCGGAATGTAGAATTTTGGGCTGCTACTTATTGAAAGGACGCACATGCTGGGGATGGACGCAAAGCCACACCCGAACGCAAAACGATACACCTGTCTCCACCGGCATCAGGGGGTCATCATCGGCCTTCTCGCAGTGCTCCTGGCCGCGGCTGCGATCTCCGAAGCGTACGGTTCAACCGAAGGGCTCTGGGACCCGCAGCGGTACATCGGCATCGAGGAAATCAAGCCCGGCATGGAGGCGTATTGCCTGACCGATTACGGCGAGAACGGGGTCGAGAAGTTCGAATTAAAGGTACTGGACGTCGTCTACAATATCGACCCGGGCCAGAACGCCATCCTCGTCATGGGCCTGGACGAGCGTTTCAAGCACACCGGTGTAGTAGGCGGATGCAGCGGTTCTCCGGTCTACATCGACGGCCGCCTGGCCGGAGCGCTGGCCTTCGGCTGGACCTTCGCGAAAGACCCTCTGTACGGCGTGACGCCGATCAAGGAAATGCTCCAGGTCGGACAGACCAATCCGACGCTGGCGGCCCGACCGACCCGGCGGCCGTCGGGTTTGGTTTTCGATTTCTCCCAGCCAATCAACCTCGGACTGATCAGCGAGCAGGTTCTCAGCCGCAGGCTCATCGGGCCGTTCGGCCCCAGCGGCTCCGGTGCCTTGCCCCGCCCGCTGCTACTGATCTCCGGCCTCCCGACCGAGGCGTGCCAGGAGGTTGCCTCGCAGTTCGATGCGATGGGATTCATGGCCGTCCCGAGCCTCAGCGGCACTGCTGCTGCATCGGATGACGAGGTATTCGAACTGAAGCCCGGGGCCACAATGACCATGCCTTTGGTTTCGGGCGACATCAACGTCAACGTGCTCGGCACGGTGACGGAGGTCCGAGGCGACCGCGTGTATGGATTCGGGCACAGCTTCCTCGGATACGGCGCGGTCAACCTGCCCATGGCCGGTGGCAAGGTGTATACGGTCATCTCCAATGTGATGCGTTCGTTCAAGCTGGGCACCGCAGGGAAGATCCTCGGCACGATCACCGTCGATGAAATGACGGCTGTTTCCGGACAGATCGGCGTCGAGCCCAATATGGTGCCGTTGTCGATTCGCATCGAACGGTACAATGACAGCGAACCTCGCACCTACCATTGCCGGCTCGCCTACAACGAAACGTTGACGGCCACACTGGCTCGCTCGGCTATCACCGGGGCGGCCTTGCGGTTGGGCCCCTTGCCTCCGGAGCACATGATCGAGTACACCGCGGGGATCCATCTGGACGACGGGCAATCCATCCGCTTCGGCAACGTCTCGTCAAGCATGGGGCTGGTGGAACCCGCCTCGGAGATCGTCAGTTCGCTGAGCCTGCTGATGAACAATCCCTATGGATCGGTCAGAATCGAGTCTATGGATTTCACGGCGCGCATCCAGCCGCAAGGCATCACATCGCATCTGTGGTCGGTCGAGGTCGCCACGCCGAAGGTCAAGGCCGGCGATGACATCGAAGTCGACATCATCGTCGAATCCTACCTCGCAGAGAAACGAAAATACCGGGCCACTCTGCCCGTGCCGAAAAACGTCGCCCCCGGCAAGTATGCTCTGATGCTCTGTGGGGCCCCGGAATACGAGCGTTTCCTGGCCAAGACGGTCCCCCATCGATTCATTGCCACGAGCTATCAGACGCTCGTGGATGCCCTGAACATGGCGTTGAACATCCCTCGGACCAAGCTGTACCTCGTTCTCGTGCTTCCGCCGGGCGGCATCACGCTCGACAGAGCGGAGTTGCCCGATCTGCCGGGAACCAAGAGCGTCGTTCTGCAGAGCGACAAGAGGGCGATGCGGGTCCAACCGTACCCGCACTGGATCGAGAAGGCCGTGGAGACGGGCACCGTCGTCCGCGACAGAGAAATCGTGCCCATCGTTGTGGAAGAGTGATTCGACCATCCCACCCGACAAGGTGGATCGAGAAGGCAGGAGTCGATACAAGAGACCTCCGTTCGACGAATGGGTCGGGCGACCGAACCGTCGGGGCGGTGCTTTCAAGACAGGGAGTTGACATGAGAATGGAATTTCGCTGTTGGAACCCGTTGCGAATCGCCGTATGCACGCTGATGATCGGCCTGCTGGTCGGTTCCAGTGCAGCGGTGACCAGCAAGATCACACGGCAGTCCACAAGCAGGCAGTTTCTCGAAGGCAAGGCCGAGGGCGTCGTGATCGGCTCGCGCGGGACCATCCAACTGGGTCGGGCCGCCAAAGTGCTCGCCTCCGAACTCGACGACGTCTGGTCGGTCAACAGCATCGTCGCCAGCGGGGGCTCGGTCTACATCGGCACCAGCCCGAACGGCAGCATCTACAAGTACCGCCTGGGCGCCCTGACGAAGATCTATCCGACCGAAGCCGAGACGACCATCGACAAGGACCGGCCCGCCGTTGCCAGAGCCTCGGAGGACGGCGAGGTGGTGGAGAAGGACGAGCCGTTCAGCAACGAGCACATCTTCGCCATGGCAGTCGACGTAGCCGGCCGCCTCGTGGTCGGCATCAGCGGCGACCGGTGCCGACTCTGCCGGTACGAGACGGGCACGATGGAGACGATCTTCGAGCCAAGCGACGCCAAGTACATCTTCGCGATTGAAACCGACAGCGTCGGCAACCTCTACATCGGCACGGGCCCGGAGGGCAAGATCTACGTGCTCGATCCGTCGGGCAAGGTCGCTCAACTGGTATACGACAGCCCGGACAAGAACATCCTGTCTCTGGTGGCCGGCAAGGACGGGTTCGTCTATGCCGGGAGCGATACCCGGGGATTGATCTACAAGATCAACCCCCGCAACAAGTCGGCCACGGTCCTCTATCACAGCGAGGAACCCGAGATCAGTGCGTTGCTCTTCGCCGGTCGGACGCCAACGGAGGCGGGATACCTCTACGCCGCTGCCACGTCGGCCAAGGTCGTTCAAAACGAGCAGAAATTCGCGGCCGACCAGGTCGTGTCCGGCCGTCCGGAGCCCACGGAACAAGAGGACCGCGGCGCCACGTCCGACGGCAACGGCGGCCTGACGCTTAAGATCCCCAACACCAGAACAGAGACCGACAAGAAACCTGCCCAACGGCCCGCGCCCGTCGCCCGAGGCAGCAAGCCGGGAACAGCCAGCTATATCTACAGGATCTCCAAGGACGGCTACGTCACCGAGTTGTTCAGCGAAGCGGCGGTCTTTCTTTGTCTGGCCGAACAGGATGACGCCATTCTTCTCGGATCGGGCAACAGCGGCCAACTCTACTCAATCGACCCCTACGCCGAACGCAGCACGATCATCTATGAGGATGAGCGGGCCGCCCAGATCACGGCGGTGGCCACGATCGAAGGAGACGTGTACATCGGGACCGCCAATCCGGCCAAGCTCGTGCTGTTGTCTCCGGACCATGCCCCGGTCGGAACGTACGTCTCCGATTTGATCGACGCCGGCCAGCCCGCCCGATGGGGCAAGCTGCAAATCGACGCCGACATCCCTCGTGGCAGCAAGGTGATGGTCTCCAGCCGCAGCGGAAACGTCAAGGACGCCAACGACCCGACCTTCTCCGACTGGACCGAGGAAGTCGAGATCATCGAGCCGATTCAACTGCGCTGTCCGGTCGGACGCTTCTGTCAGTACCGGCTTACGTTGCACACCCAGGACGGCAAGAGAACGCCGCTGGTCCGCGAGGTGGCCGTTGCCAGTGTGATCCCGAACCTGGCCCCCAAGGTCGAGTCGGTGGAGGTCGCCCGCCTGACGGGCTCCGGCAAGGAAGGCGTCTTCAAGATCACCTACAAGGCCAGCGATGAGAACGACGATACGCTCATCTATAGGATCGACTTCCGAAGAATCGGAAGGGACGGCTGGATCCTTTTGAAGGACGAGATCGAAAGCGACAGCTTCGAGTGGGACGGCAAGACGGTGGAGGACGGTCGGTATGAAGTCCGCGTGATCGCCAGCGACGAGCGGAGCAACAGCCCCTCAACGAAGTTGACGGGAAGCCGGATCAGCGACCCGATTATCGTCGACAACACCCCACCGGTCATCCGCAAGTACAGCCTCGACAAGACCGGCCGAACCGCCACGCTCAAACTCCAGGTCACCGATGAGCTGAGCGTGATCAGCAAGCTCGAATATACGATCAACAGCAACGCTCAGTGGAGGAACGCTCTGCCCGACGATCTGATCTTCGATACGACGGATGAGAGCTTTACGATCGTCACCGAGGAACTGGACCCCGGCGAGCACATCATCGCAGTGAGGATCAGCGACAGCGCCGGCAACACGACCTACAGAACCTTTGAGGTCAGCATGCTGGACAGGTAGCCCGCTGGGCCGAGGGGCATTGCCGCAATGCGAACGGTTGAATTCGAGCAGGTGTGTGGAACGGTGGAGGCGCTTTGCATCGCGGCCTGTCACGAGCTGCCCGACGATGTCCTGGCCGCTCTCGAACGGGCCGCTTCGACGGAATCGCACGCGGGCGCCGCACGCATTCTGACGCAGCTTCTGGAGAACGCCCGCATCGCCGCCGCCGAACGCATCCCGCTCTGCCAGGATACGGGACTGACCGTCGTCTTCATCGAACAAGGCGCCGAGGTTGTCCTGGCCGCGGGGCATCCGAACGGTCCCCCGACGCTTGTCGACGCCGTCAACGAGGGCGTCCAGGCGGGCTACGAGACGGGATTTCTGCGAAAGAGCATTGTGGCCGACCCGCTGAAGGCCCGGATCAACACTCAGACCAATGCGCCGGCGGTCGTGCATCACGTCTTCATTCCAGGAGACGGGCTGACGATCTCCGTCATGGCCAAGGGCGGCGGCTGCGAGAACAAGAGCCAGTTTCGGATGTTCCGCCCCACCGCCGAGACATCCGACGTCGCCGACTGGATCGTCGAGGTCGTCGCCACCGCCGGGGCCGATGCCTGCCCGCCTTTCATTGTCGGCGTGGGGATCGGAGGCAATTTCGAGTCGAGCTGCCTGCTCAGCAAGAGGGCCTTGTTGCGCCGCCTGGGCGAGCCCCATGGCGATGCGTTCTACGCGGAGTTGGAGAGCCAGTTGCTGGCACGAATCAACGCGTTGGGCGTCGGCCCGCTGGGCCTGGGCGGCGATACAACGGCCCTCGGCGTCCAGATCGAAAGCGCCCCCTGCCACATCGCCTCACTTCCCGTCGCGGTCAATATCGAGTGCCACAGCCATCGCCATAAGACGGCGATTCTGTAAATCGAGCGGCGCCGTCCAGATGGGGACCATGAACCGATCAGTCTCCGCTGAGGGGGGCCATCCAATCCGGCCAGTTGACCTCAACGCTCGTGTCGAACCGCTTGCTCCATTGCAGGCGCCAGAGTTCTTTGAGCCCGATCCTGCGCACCGAGTAGTCCAGGAAGACACCATTGATCGCATAGGAGTGGCGATTCATACAGAAACGGTTCATCGAATCGACGTCACCGGTCAGACGTGCGCTGCGGTCGTCGGCTACGGGCGCCGAATCCGTATCGTCCGGCCAGCCACACCAGAACCAGCAGTCCAGAAACAGCGGCACCTGGGCGGCGCCTCGGATGTTCGGGGACTTCCAGAAGGAATCCCTCGGCTTGCCGTAGAGCGTCGCATCGCCGCAGACATAGACCCACCCGTTGATCCCATAGCTGCCCCACGTACCGACCGGACGTTCGCCGCTGGGCGCCACAATGCCCCAGGATGTCTCCGCATCGCCGCCGAGCTCCAGCGAGGCCACCGCCCCGTCCGGCGCCGCGATTCGCTGGGCCACCGGACAGACACGGAATTTGGGGTCCTTGTGATAGTACTTGTACAGCAGGTCGATCCACCGACCGCTATCCGACCTTCGCGTGGGGAACATGCCGTTGTTGTCGTCGGTGTACATGGCCCAGATCGTGCCCCACTGTTTGAGGTTCGACTGGCACACGACCCCCCGCGCCTGCCTGCGGGCGCGCGACAGCGCGGGCATCAGGATCGACATCAACAGCGCGATGACGGCGATAACGACGAGCAGTTCGATCAGGGTGAACCCTCTGCGTCTCTGCATCGTGGACGACTCCTCTCAAACGCCCCACACACGGGCACACCACCCGGTCGATCGCATCCCGTGCGGGCCTAATCCATCGTTCGGTTTCAGCGCGGCATCGCGAGCGTGGTTTCCTTCGGACCCCACACGGTAATGGAGGCCCAATAGAGGTCTTCGTTGTCCGGCTGCGAGGGCGAGAACGCACTCGGCGGGATGCGCTTGCCGAACTCGATGGTCCTCGGATCGACCCACTTGCGATAGTCGGCGTGGCCGTCGGCAAATGAGAACGTGGTGCCGTCGCCGTGCCGCACGGGCGGCGGGTCCCACCACGTCCACTGGTTCGTGTATACGGTCCAGCCGCCCAGGGCCGAGGGGTTCGTCCCGCCGTCGTCCAGGAAGACCCCGCGGAATGCAGGGTCTTTGATCTGCATCCGCCTCTTCAATATCGTCGCACCCATGTCGGGCCAGTCTTTGCAGTTCATCGAGTCCATGATGGAGTAGGTTCGAACCGGCGGGCTCGTCTGATTGTAGTGGTCCATCACCTGTCGCTGCACCGTCGAACACTTGTAAAGCTTCAGGTCGCGCGTGTACGACCACAGCGCGCCGTCCTTGATCGCCTGCTGCCGCTGTTCCTCGGTCATGCCACTGGTCCAATCCCTCTGGACCCAGTACGGACCGTTGGCGGCGACCATCCCGTACTCGCCGGTGTCGCCGTTGACCAGCTTGTCGTCGTTGTCGTCGGCGTACATGATCCAGGCAAGCGTCAACTGCCGCAGGTTGCTCAGGCAGCTCGCCCGGCGACCCTGCTCGCGAACCCGGTTCAACGCCGGCATGAGAATCCCCATCAACACCGCGATGATCGCGATGACGACCAGCAGCTCAATCAGCGTAAAACCAGCCCGGTTGCCACGCTTGGCACAACTCCCTTTCAGCATCATCTTCTGGCCTCCCAGTCTTTCTTTGCGTACATCCGACACGGATCGCACAAAAAAATGGCCGGCCATTCCGACAGCCGACCATGTCTGCGGCCCTTTTTCTAGACATCAATAATCCGGAAACCTCCGAATCCACTGCGGCCAGTCCTCGGCCGTGACCTGGCCGGCCCTCGTAAAACGTCCCATCGTATTGAATGTCCGGTGCCATTTCAGGGTATAGAGTTCCTTCAATCCCACTCTCCGGGCCGAGAAATCGCACATCGAGATGTTCACGAAGCCCGTGTGACGGTTCATGACGGCTCGCGCCATGTGATTGGTGTTGTCGGTCGTCCAGGCAGCCTCTTCGTTCGCAAACGGCGCCTGATTGGGCTGAGGCCAAACATCGAAGCGCAGCGCCTCGACCATCAGGGGGATCTCCGCGGCGCCTCTGACCTGGGGCGTCTTCCAGAAATCCTCGGCTCTTCGGTTTTCCCCGATGTCGCCGCTCGTGACGCCCCTCAGGGCGAGCGTGTACCCGTTGATCGCATAGCTGCCCGCAGTCCCATCGGGGGAGAGATTCGACCCCGTGAAGATGCCCCACGCCGCCTGGAATGGGACCGTGCTGTTTGGTTGCCCGTTCTCATCCTGCACGGTGCCCTGATTCTTGGGACAGAACCAAAGGGGGTTCTTGATCCGACTTTGATACCTCTCCTCCAACTGGGCGAGCCACCAGAAGGCATTACCGGAATCACCACTGTAGAACTGCCCATCGTACGTCTGGAGGTACATCGCGTGGATGAGGTTCCACTGTTTGAGGTTGTTCATACAACCGATCATGTAGCCCTGCTCTCGGACGCGCCGCAGGGCGGGCATCAGGATCCCCATCAGGATGGCGATGATCGCGATCACCACCAGCAGCTCGATCAGTGTAAAACCACGTCGCCTGGTCATAACGAAAACTCCTTCACCGATATATGTTGTTGGAATACCCTTGGAATACCTTCAACCCGAATGTAAGGATGCCTCGAATCGGCTGCCTGTTCCACTGGTTTTTCGGCCCTTCTGTATGGAGACGCGGGTTCGACACACACACATGTCGTATTATAGCCCAACCAGCTTTCCCATGCAAACCAAAACCTTACAATCTCCCTAAGCACCTATTCCCCCGAACATTACATTCAAACCGGCACCTCCAACGTCCGAATATCACTCCGTTGTTCGCAGTTTCGGGGCCGATCGACCCGTGCCTGGACGCTCAGATCGGGGTCGATCCGTCCACCAGGGCCCGCCGGCAGCGATTCGCCAGCTCGACATAGCGGCCCGGCGAAAGCTCCTCCGGGCGAGCCGTCGGGTCGATCCCGCACCGCTCGAACAACCGCATCCAGAGTTCGTGCCCCGCTAGGCCGGCCGGAGCATGCTTGACGCAGGCCCGGAGCATCTTGCGGCGATGGCCCATGAACAGCCCGACCACATCACCAAAGAGCGCGAGATCGTCGATCTCCGCTCGCTTCTGCGGGCGGCAGACGTATCGCACGATGGCCGAATCGACCGCCGGCGGCGGCCAGAACACACCCGGCTTGAGAATGCGAAGGACCTCCACGTCGCCTGTGGCGCCCAGCAGGATGCTCAGCGATCCGTACTCCCTGCCGCCGTGCGCGGCCGCCATCCGCTCGGCGACCTCCTTCTGCACGGTGACGATCATGGCGTCGGCGACCAGCGGTCCATTGACGAGGTTGGCGATGACCGACGAGGCCACATCATAGGGCAGGTTCGAGACCAGTAGCAGCCGAGCAGGGCTTTCTGGTGATGTTGCACTTGTTTTTATCAGACCGGAGGCGACAATTGCCTCAACGACAGCCGGATGGAAGCTGCCCTTGCTCGACAGGACATCGCCCTCGATGAATTCGACGTTGTCGGCGTCGGCCAGTTGCGACCGGGCGATGGCTGCCAGGGTCGGGTCCACCTCGACGGCCACCACGCGCCGGGCTCGCTCGGACAGCGCCGCCGTCATCGAGCCGGTCCCGCAGCCGACCTCAAGAACCGTGTCCTGCGGCCCGATCTGCGCTGCATCGACGACCAGCCGCAGGAGGTTCAGATCCACGAGAAAATGCTGACCGAACCTGCGATTGGGAACGACGCCCGCCGAGGCGAGCAGTTGATGGATCTGGCGTTTGGTCTGCATGGTGGAGAGGCCCTGTCGGACGCTACGTCGGGGGCCCCGAGGACCGCCCATTGGCCGCCGTCCCTGCGAGGCAGGCCCGTCGGACCCGGGCCATGCGAATCGCCGTCAGGATCGCCGATTTCATGCTCGAGGCGCTCGCCTGGTTGCGGCCGGCGATGTCGAACGCCGTCCCGTGGGCCGGAGAGGTCCTTACCGCCGGAATCCCGATCGTGACATTCACCGCATGGTCGCGGTCGAGCAGCTTGATCGGGATCATCGCCTGATCGTGATACATCGCCACTACCGCGTCGAACTCGCCTCGAACCGCCCGCACGAACAGCGAATCAGCCGGAATCGGGCCGGAGCAGTGGATCCCCTGCTCCTGGGCCAGCAGGATCGCCGGCGCGATGATGCGCTGCTCCTCGTCGCCGAATTGGCCGTTCTCGCCGGCATGGGGATTCAGCGCCGCGACACCGATGCGCGGGTTCTCGAGGGAGAAGTACTCCTTCAGGGCATCGTTGAGCAGGTCGATCGGCTCGAATACGCAGCCGATCTTGAACTTGTGCCGTACCTCGAAGAGGGCCTCGTGGATCGTCGCCAGCGCGACCTTCAGCGGCCCGCTGACGAACATCATGGCCTTGCGGACCGCTTTGTATTTCTGGGCGAACATCTCCGTGTGGCCGGGCCAAGCGGCATCGGCCATCTTCCAGCTCTCTTTGCTGATCGGCGCCGTGACGATCCCGTCGATGACGCCCATCTTCTCGGCCTCGATCGCATCGAGGCAGAACCGAATCGACGCTTCACCCGCCACCTGGCTGGGCGCCTTGAGCCAGGGTGGCACGCTGTACTCGTCGTAGTCGGCGACGACCACCTTGAACGGATAGTCGCGGCCGATCTTCTCGTGCTGATGCCGACCCCAGAACGGCTCGATCTCGGCGCGGTCGGCGGCGTAGCAGAGCTGCTCG
This sequence comes from uncultured Pirellulales bacterium, assembly GCA_964610435.1. Lineage (GTDB taxonomy): Bacteria > Planctomycetota > Phycisphaerae > Sedimentisphaerales > Anaerobacaceae > Anaerobaca. Next base: position 19,623 of record CAZSXM010000030.1, read on the forward strand.
TTCATGCCGAAGACGATGAACTTGGCGGCCCGGCGGACCTCCGGATCGGCCAGGGCCTTGACCACCACCTCCGGCCCGACGCCCGCCGCGTCGCCCATGGTCACGCCGATGACCATTTGGTCGGAGATCGAATTGTGATTGGCTTTGTTTCTCATACCACCGAAAAACCCGGCGGACACTACTGATATCCGCGTTCTTGGCCCTGCTTCAAAAGCCCATCTGTCTCAACCGCTCGACCGTCAGGGGCTCGTTCTTGGGTAGGATATTCTCCAACTGCCGCCGAACGACCTTGACGATGATGTCGATTTCGACGTTGACCTTGTCTCCTATACGGGCCGAGCCGAGCGTCGTTCTGCTCAGCGTCTCGGGGATCGCCGCGACGCGAAAGCCGGAATCGCCCAGCCCGGCAATCGTCAGGCTCACCCCGTCGACGGCCACCGAACCCTTCGGGACCATCTGACCGAGCATCTCGGCCGAGGCGCCGAACTCGATATCGGCAAACTCGCCCAGCTTCTTGACCGCCCGGATCGTGCCGACCCCGTCGACGTGGCCCTGGACCATGTGGCCGCCGAAGCGATCGGTCGCCAGCATCGCTCGCTCGACGTTGACCAGTGACGACGGTTTCAGCATTGCCAGCGTCGATCTCGCCAGCGTTTCGGGGCTCAGCCCAAACGTCGCGACCGCCCCTTCCAGTCGCGTCACCGTCAGACACGCGCCGTTGATGGCAATGCTGTCGCCCAGTCGACAATCGTCGGCAAGAGATCGGAGATCGACGGCCATCGCACCACCCTCGCCAACTCGACCGGTCGACAACGAGCGGACCTGACAGACGGATTCGATAAGCCCGGTAAACATACCCAGTCGTTCCTCGGGAACTTTCTGCCACCCCTCCGTGAGCGCCACACCCTCCATGCTACGGCCCCTGCCCGGGTCCTGTCAACCCATACTTGCGGTCGGGAGGGGCCTGTGGATTTGCCTTTCGCAAGGAAACCAGACGTGATAGGATGGGCCGCTGGACGATTGGTTCGCGAACAATCAGGCAGGAAAAGGAGTGAACGCCATGAATACGATCTGGTTGAAGATAGCGGCCGTGGCGGTCGTCCTTGTCGTGGTTCTGATCGTCGGCAGCCGATTTATGTCGGACCAGCCGGATGGCAAGCCGTCGCCTGCACCTGACCAGGCCGAGCAGCCCAAGACCGTCTACGATTCGTTTGAGCGCGACGACCGAGAATTCGGGGTGGACTACCAGGCCACCGAGAAACCAGCCGAGCAGACCGCGCCGGTCGAAGAGGTCCCGCCGGCACAGGACGCACAGCCGACGTTTGAGAAGCTGCCGATTGAGGAGGAGATCCAGGCGCAGAAGCTCCACTCCATGGCGCTCGAGGAGCGCAAGCGGTCCAGGCTGCCGATGATGACGCCGAAGCTGATGGTCGATTACTGCCGGGAGATTATCGAGCGGTGGCCCAACAGCGAGTACGCCTTCCAGGCCAAACGGATGCTGGCCGACATCCCGGAGCGATACAAGAGCATGTACAACGTCACAGACCAGGAAACGGACGTCAGCCGCTTCTACAAATAGTCCACCGCCCAGCAAGGAGGAATCCGAAGATGCCCACCGCCGAGTCGGTCGCGAACGCTCCCGTCATCTCGATCACCGCCGATTGTCTGCCCGAGGCATGGGAAAAAGCGGTCCTGGCCGTGTGGGACCGAGGGTACGAGGTCAAGACGCAATACGACAAGCCCGACGACCCGCCCAGCAAAGACGCGACGGTGATGATCGCCGTGACCGATCCGTTCAACGAGCCACGGATTCACAAGAACTTCCCCGGCGGACCGGAGGAGTTGGAGGCCTATCGACAGGAAGTCGTCGGAGGCATTCACGATCATTGGATCGACCCGCCCGCCGGCAAGTGGACCTACACCTACCACGAGAGACTCTTCGCCTACTGCCCGGTCGCGGACCTGCGAGACCCGGACGCCGCCAAGCCGTTCATCGCGGTCGATCAGATTCAGTACATTATCGACTGTCTGGCCGCTGCAGGGCATAGCCGCAGGGCCCAGGCGATCACCTGGATGCCCACGGCCGACCCGCAAACCGACGACCCGCCCTGCCTCCAGAGAATCTGGTGCCGCCTGCTGGCCGACGACGCCGGGCAACTAACGCTGAACATGAACACGCACTGGCGAAGTCGGGACCTGTACAAGGCATGGTTCATGAACGCCTACGCGCTGACGAACCTCCAGCAGATCATCGCCGACGGCATCGCCGCTAAGCGCGCCGAGCCGGTGCGCGTCGGGCGCTACGTCGATATCAGCGATTCGCTGCACATCTACGGCAGCTACCTCAAAGAGGCGTCGGTCGAAATTGCGAAGCTGAAGAGGACCCCGTTCTCCGAGCGAGCCTGGGACAGCACGCACCCGGCATTCGAGATGATGACTCTGGAGGCGCGCGAGAAGCTGGCCCGCGACCCCGACTGGTTCGCCAAGGCCAGAGGTTGAGTTCGTATTCATACACAGAGGAGCATTGTATGGCCCTTGTCGTTAACGGCGAGAAGATCGAAGACAACGAGATTCAACAAGAGATTGAGCGTCTGCGGCCGCGTTACGAACAGGTCTTTGCCGACAAAGACCCGGCCGAACGCGAAGCCCAGTTGCGCGACTGGTCCAGAGACAACGTGATCGAGCGCGTCCTGCTCAGACAGGAGGCAAAAAACAGCGGCGTTGAGATCCCGTCGAAGGATATCGAGGAGGCCTTCAAACAACTGAGAGAACAGTACGACGATGTCGAAGGCTTCCACAAGGCGCTTAACGTCGACAGCGATGAGAAGGTGCGCGAGACCATCGAGTTGCAGATGAAGACCGAGCGGAAGATCGCCGAGATCTACGCCAAGGCGCCCCAGCCCTCTGAGGAGCAGATTCGCCAGTATTACGATGAGAACAAGGACACGTTCCGCTCGGATGAGCAGGTGCGCGTCGCCCACATCGTCAAATACGTCAACTGGCAGACCGATGAAGCCACCGCGATGCAGGTGATGCAGGAGGCCCGCGATCAAATCAACGGCGGCGCTGCTTTTGAGGCTGTGGTGGACAAGTACACGGATTGTGCCGACAGCGGCGGCGACCTCGGCTACGTCATGCGGGGGCAGATGGTCGAAGAGTTCGAAGATGTCATTTTCAATCTGAGCCCAGGCCAGGTCAGCGACGTGTTCCGGACGCGCTTCGGCTTCCACATCGCCAAGGTCTACGAGCGGTGTCCGCCCGTCACTGCCGAATTGACGGCGGTCAAAAAGCAGGTGATGGAGGCCGTTCAAGAACAACTGAGGGAACAAGCTCTCGGCGACTATCTCGATGCGATCCGCGCCCGGGCAACCGTCGAAGATCGGTGATCGGCAACGAAACGAACGGCCGGGGGATTTTGCATCTGCCCGTTTTTGTCGTAGACTTTCTATAGCCGGACAGAAGCGCCGTCGGGCAAGATCGAATCCACGGCACGTCAACACCGGCGAGATCAGAAAGAAAAGGACCCCAGGCTCGACCTGTGTACCGTACTCGGAATCCTCGCGAAGTCACGTACGACAGTCTATTGGGGGGGCAATGTGAGTTTCTTTCCGAGTGGGCCTCTGCGCTTCAGGCGCAGAGGCTTTTTTTCGGTTCATCACGGGATTTCGGCGGAAGGCGAATCGTCGCGGCGTGAAACGATGCTCTCTCGGTTCTGCTCCTTCGTCTCTGCGTTGGGGACGCTGTCCCCAAACCCCTGGTATTCTGCGCGTATCCCCAGCAGCATGATGTGAAACAAGGCGGTGCCTCTCGTACCACGGCGCCGCCCCCGGTCTTCAACCCTTGGGTCCCCACGATCCCCGAGATCCCGTGATGAACCGTTGTTTCTCACCCCCGGGCCAACCCGAAAAAAAGTTCGGTCTTCACACTGCATATTTGTGTTGACGCCCCATATCTTGGGACTACAATAGCCCATATGACTAAATGTGGGGTCGGTAGTGGTGTTTCAGGCAAACGCCGTTCTGGTGAGGCAACCGGCCTTCAGGGTCGCCATAGCAGGAGGTGGTTGGGTCGTGCGGTGTCCTTTCTGCAAGGAAGATAGTGATAAGGTTGTCGATTCTCGTTCGAGCGACGCGGGCCGCGTAATCCGCAGGCGACGCCAGTGCCTCGCTTGCAAGAGGCGATTCACCACCTACGAGAAAACCAGCGAGAGCTTCAAACTGCACGTCGTGAAGAAGGACAAATCTCGCGTTCCCTACGACCGCGACAAGATCATCGTCGGCGTGCAGAAGGCCTGCTACAAGCGACCCGTTTCGGCCGAGAAGATTCAGCAGGTCGCCGACAGAACCGAAGAGGACATCTTCCGGCAGTTTGACAAAGAGGCGACCTCGGCGTTCATTGGTGAGTGTGTCATGAAGAACCTTCGCTCGGTCGACAAGGTGGCTTACATTCGTTTCGCCAGTGTCTACCGTGATTTCCGCGATGCCGGTGAGCTGCTCGACGAGGTGACCCGGGCCATCCAGGACACCGACACCGCCGAGCAACTGAAGCTCTTCGATCAATAGACGCAAGAAGACCTCGGCGCACAATCCGTGCGATGCCGTGAACGGAATTTCGTTTCGACTGACGGTGAAGGCTTGCATGGAGGCAACCACTGACAGATGAACAGGCAGTTGAGAGTAACCAAAACCGACGGAGGCACGGAGGCCTATCTGCACACCAAGGTCCTCGGAACCATCAACAACGCCCTGACGGCCTCCGGGCAAGGCGACATCATTATGGCCGAAGACCTGACCGAGGTCGTCACGTTCTATCTGTACAACAGACACCGCCGCACCGCGGTCAGTTCCAGCGAGATCCTTGCGATGATCAAGGCCATCCTGGTGGCGACGGGCCACGAAGACGCTGCGCTGGCGCTGGCCCGGCACGCGCTCGAGCGCAGACTCAGACGTGCGCGTACGGAAGTCCTTGCTGTGAACATGCACGAGTTCAGCGACGCCCAGGAACTCTGCCAGACGGATCGGGCCCCCGAGCGAACCGCCTGGGACAAGGCCCGGATCGTTCAGGACCTTACCGACCGGTTCGGCATGCAGCCTCAGACCGCCCGCGTAGTGGCCTCCGGTGTGGAAGAGAAGGTGTTCCGCATGGAAATGACGATGGTCCCACTGAGCCTGATCAAGCAGCTCATGCTGGGGGAAGCGGCCACCATGCTCCGCGCCGAACGCGAGCTGCAAGCCCGTTAGCCGAGCCTGCGCATCGCTCGTTCCACGACGCTCTCAGGCGGCTCATCCGGCCCGGCGTCAATCCAGGCGACATCCGAAAACCGCCTGAACCATGTACGTTGGCCCTTCGCCAGCCGTCGCGTGTTCTTCTTGATCCGCTCGACGGCATCATCGAGCGACAGCCGGCCTTCGACATGCTCGATCACCTCCGCGTAACCGATCGCGCATCTGGCCTGCGGACTCAGGGGTTCGCTCTCGGCCAGCAAGGATCGAACCTCCTCGACCAGCCCCATCTGGACCATCCGCTTGACACGGGCGTTGATCCGCCCACTCTCGACCGTCTTGTCGCGCCGCAGTCCGATAATGGTCCATTTCTCAACGGGTTCCGATGCATCGAACTGTCTCTGGAGGCTCGATATGGGCTTTCCGGTCAGGCGGTGCACCTCCAGGGCCCGGATGATGCGTTTGGCGTCGTTGGGGCTGATCCGGTCGGCCGCCGCCGGATCGATTCCGCAGAGCTCCCTGTGCAACGCCGCCGGACCGTCTGATTCCACCCTGGACCGCAGTTCTCGGCGAATCCGCTCATCGCTGCCGGGTCCCTCAAAGAGCCCGTAGAGCAGGGCCTTGCTATAGAGGGCGGTCCCCCCCACGGCCACCACGGGCCTGCCGCGGCCACGAATCTCTTCGATGGCCGCCGAAGCCCGCTCCAGGAAGAGCCCGGCGCTGAATGACTCGCTGGGCTCGACAATGTCGATCATGTGGTGCCGAACCTGCCGCCGGGCCTCGACGGAGGGTTTGGCCGTGCCGACATCCATACGCCGGTAGACCTTCATCGAGTCGACACTTACAATCTCCGCGTCGAGACGCCGGGCCAACTCAAACGCCAGCCGCCCCTTGCCTGAAGCGGTGACACCCAGAATCATAATCATTGGGCCGTTCATAATTCCCTGCACAATCTCCCCACAGCCAGTATAATACACCCTTGATTGCCCGTTCGCAAAGATGTGCTCTCGGCTGATATGTTCGTGCCGTATGGCAGCAAGCAAAGCAACCAGTTCCGACTTTCGTACCTTGATGCACAACAAGGTGCCCGTCATTAACGACCTGCTCGAACGCCTCGTCACCGAGCAACCCAGTATCCCCGACGACTTGAGAAGGGCCTTGCTCTACACGCTGTCGGCGCCGGGCAAGCGCATTCGCTCGATGCTCGTTCTCTGGTGCTGCGAACTGATTTCCGGGCGGGAGAATCCAGATGCCTGGATCGCCGCAGCCGCTATCGAGATGGTCCACACGTATTCGCTGGTCCACGACGACCTGCCCGCGATGGACGACGACGACCTGCGTCGCGGTCGTCCGACTTGCCACATAGCGTTCGACGAGGCAACCGCGATCCTCACCGGGGATGCCCTGCTGACGCTGGCGTTTGAGCTGCTTGCCGAGCGGATCGACGATGCGGGTGTTGCCGTGGCGCTGGTTCGCGAGTTGGCGCAGGCAGCCGGAGCGACCGGGATGATCGCCGGACAGGTCGCCGACCTGAAAGCCGAGAACACCAAGGGCAGCCTCGAATCCCTCGAATACATCCACGTCCACAAGACGGCCAAGATGTTCCGCTGCGCCGCCGTGATGGGTGGCCTTTGCGGCCGTGCCGATGCCGGTCAACTCGAGGCCCTTGCCCGATACGGCCTGAAGATCGGTTTGGGCTTCCAGATCGCCGACGACATCCTGGACGTTAGCGCCTCCAGCGAGCAATTGGGCAAGACCGCTGGAAAGGACCTCAAGGCCGCCAAGTGCACGTATCCGGCGCTGCTCGGCATCGACAAGTCGAGGGAATTGGAGCGCAGACTGGCCGACGAGGCCGTCGCCGCTCTGGAGCGATTTGGCCGGGAGGCGAATGTGTTGCGTCAACTTGCCGTTGCCCTGCTCGACCGCGAGAAGTAGCCCTCGTCGCTCGCTCCCGGCAGACACCTCTCGGTCCCTCGACAAGAAAACGGCGAAATGCCGCAGATTTTTTCCCTCGCGTTCGATTTGCGTTATTAGCACTGATACGGCCTCCGCAGAGAGTGATCAAGGTCACTCTGGCGGACGGATACCGAAAAAATCCGCCTCACGACACTGATAAGCCTTCATGGACCCATAATACGCAGATTCCCCTGGGCCGGAAGGGGAAATGCGCCCGACAAATCAGCTAATGGAAACGCTTCTTGCAGGTCGATAGTTCGCGTGGAGCTTTGAGGACTGACAGATGAAGACACGGATGTTCATTGCCGAAGTAATGTGGTTGTTCCTGGGGCTATGTCTCTGTCCGCAGTCGGCGGATCAGACACAACAAGTCAACCAACGCACTAGCCAACCTACAACCAGAACACCCAACGTCATTCACAGAGACTGGACTGTGTCCAATCTGGTCCGGCCCCCGCCTCGCGGCGCCCCGGAACCCTCAAAGACCAATCCGTAGAAACACAGAGCAACCTTCGTTTCGGTTACAAGCCAACAGGCCATAAGACACCGCTTATGGCCTTCTTCTATGCGCAGAAGCGAGGCAGACCCGCTGACGGGAACGGTCGCCGGAAAACGCTGCCCAAGATCCGGGCTGGCCGGTACAATGCGACCGGTGGAAGCCCGCGTCAGGAGGATTTCCCGAAGGGGCAGAAACGTGTCGATTGGACAGGCAAGGGGAGCAACGCAGTGAGACGGTATGCAGCAGCGTGGATGGTCGTCGGGGTGGTGGTATCGGCCGGACGTGTATGGGCCGGGGATTGGCCGGGGTTCCGTGGGCCGGGCGCGCGAGGTGTTAGCGAGCAGACGGGCCTGGCCCTGACCTGGAGCGACACGGAGAACCTCGCCTGGAAGACGCCGCTGCCGGGACCGGGCTCGTCCAGCCCCATTGTCTTCGGCGACCGCATCTATGTAACGTGCTATTCCGGCTATGGCCTGGACCCGAACGAGCCGGGCGACCAGAGTCGTCTCGAACGTCATCTCGTGTGCATTCGCGCCGCCGATGGCGAGCTGCTCTGGGATGCCGTCGTGCCGGCGGTGCTCCCGGAAGAGCCGTACCGGGGCATGCTGCGCGAACATGGCTACGCCAGCCAGACCCCTGTGACGGACGGGAAGCGGATCTACGTCTTCTTCGGCAAGACCGGCGTGCTCGCCTTCGACCCGAACGGCAAGCAACTCTGGCAGACCAGCGTCGGCACGCGCACCGACCAGAAACGATGGGGTGCTGCAACGAGTCTCGCCCTCCACAACAACCTCGTCTTCGTCAACGCCTGGGACGAGAGCAAAGCTCTCTACGCGCTCGATGCCCGAACCGGCCGCGAAGTGTGGCGGAAGGACATGTCCGAAACGGGCTTGTCGTTCAGTACGCCCATCGTGGCCGAGCAGGCAGACGGCCGCGCAGAACTGATCGTTTCCGTCCCGTCGGTGGTCTGGGGCCTCGATCCGCAAACCGGCGGTCAGCTCTGGTCCGCCCGCACCGGCATCGACGACGACATGATCCCCAGCCCCGTGGTCCACGACGGCGTCGCCTACATCCACGGCGGCGGCCCGCGTCACCACGGCTCTCTGGCGGTGCGTCTCGGCGGCCGGGGCGATGTCACCGACACGCACATCGTCTGGTCTGCCAAGAACGTCGCCAGCCCGCCGTCGCCGGTGATCGTGGACGGCCTGATGTACTGGGTGGACGCCTACGGCCAGGCCTGCTGCGTGGAGACCGCCACCGGCGCGCTTCGGTCCCGCGAGAAGCTGCCCGTCGTCGAGCGGTTCGCGGTCTACGCCTCGGCGGTCGCCGCCGAAGGGAGGATCTACGTCGTGACGCGAAAGGGCGGCACGTTCGTCTTGCCCGCCCGGCCGGAACTCCAGATCCTCGCCCACAACCAGTTCGCATCCGACCCCGGCGACTTCAACGCCTCACCCGCCATCAGCAACCATCGCTTCTTCCTCCGCTCCAACCGCTTCCTCTACTGCATCAAAGAAGTCCCGTAGGATGGCCTTCAGCCCATGCAGAATCTGTCACAACCAGCCGTGTTGCACTTCGCATGTTAATGCGCCGCATTGTCTTGTCGCGTTTTCGCGGGTTTGCGGTTTCGTACGTCTCTTGTCCTCGATGCATGCCGGCGCGCTATCTGCGGCCGGGGCTCGTTGGGGATATTATCGGCGAAGGATGGAGGCAGGGCAAGGGAAACACGTGGCCGGGACGCGGGTGAGGAGCGCAAACTTGGTGTAGGACCTTGTCGTACGGGCAGTCGAGCACCTACAATAGGCGGCAGGTGTCCACATGATGAATCGTCAGGTGTTGATCGTTGCATTTGTGGTGTTTGGGCCGTCGGGGGCGGCGCTGGCCGACGGTCTGCGGAGCTTGGAGATCACGCCGTTTTACGGGTACCGCTTCGGCGGGAGTCTGAAGGACGACGAAACCGGTGAGAAGCACAGGTTTGACGACTCGGCCTGCTGGGGCGGGATCGTCTCGTTCCGCCTGAGCGAGATGACGCAACTGGAGCTCTATCACAGCCGGCAGGAGACCCGGCTCAGGGCTGACGACAGCCTCTTCGGCGGCGAGACGGTCCTCGACCTCGATATCGACTACTACCACATCGGCGGCACGTATGTTATGTCCGACGGTCCGTGGCAGCCGTTTGTGGTCGGGACGATCGGGGCGACGCACCTGGACCCGCGCACGTCGGGCGCCAGGTCGCTGACGCGGTTCTCGCTGGGACTGGGCGGCGGGGTGCGGTTCTTTCCGACCGAGCACCTCGGCCTGTACCTGGCCGGGCGGGGCGTGTTTACGTCGATCGGGAGCAAGACGATCTTCCGCAGCGAGTCCGGCAGGACCACTGTGAAGGTCGATGCCAGCGGTCTGGGCCAGGCCGAGCTTCAGGCGGGGGTCATCTTCGCGTTCTGAGCGGCAGGTTCGTCACGCTTGCGGCGAACCTTCTATCTCACCGGGGAAGCGGCCGGGGAGACGCAAACCAATAACGTGCTGCCGGACAACTCGCGTCGGGGTCAAGGGGCTTTCGCTCGGCCGGGGGCTCGTCCTGCGGGTGAATTTCCGGGGAATTCGGTGGCGATGGGGTTGACTTGCGAGGGCCGGGGGCATACAGTAAAGGATTCTCTTTGTGGGAATCGAAGGAGTTCTCAGGTGCAAGAAGCGATTGCCAAAGCGGCCGCTCTGGTCGAGGCGATGGAGTATATCCGGGCCTTTCGCGGGCGGATGGTCGTGGTCAAGCTGGGCGGCAGCGTGCTGGACGATCCGGCGGCGCAGCGGAGTCTGCTGACCGACGTGGCGTTCATGGCAACGGTGGGGATGCGGCCGATCATCGTGCACGGGGGCGGCAAGGCCATTACCCGGGCGATGAACGAGGCGGGGCTGGAGCCGGTGTGGGTGCAGGGGCGGCGGTATACGGATCAGCGGACGCTGAACATTGCCGAGCACACGCTGGTCTACAAGACGAACGTGCCGATCGGCCAGACGCTGGAGGAGCTGGGGTGCAACGCGATGGGGCTGCACTCGCTGAGCAGTTGCGTGCTGCTGGCCGAGACGCTGCGGCTGCCCGGGCCGGAAGGACGCAAGCTCGACCTGGGCCTGGTGGGCAAGGTCATCGACGTCAACGGCAAGCTGCTCAGGACGCTCTGCGCCGACGGGACGATTCCGGTGATCGCCTCGGTGGCGATCGACAAGGCCGGGGGCAAGCTGAATGTCAACGCCGACAGCGCGGCGGGCAAGGTCGCGGCGGCGGTGGCGGCCGAGAAGCTCGTGATGGTCAGCGACACGCACGGCATCCGGCGGGACATCAGCGACCCGGAGAGTTGGATCAGCAGTCTCAATGAGGAGCAGATCAAGGAGATGATCGACGCCGGCGTAATTACCGACGCGATGTTCCCCAAGGTCGAGGCGTGCCTGACGGCACTCGACGCGGGGGTGCGCAAGGCCCACATCATCGACGGGCGGATCGCGCACTCGCTGCTGCTGGAAATCTACACGGAGAAGGGTATCGGCACCGAGATCGTGCGAAGGCCGTAGGTCCTGTGCGACCCACAGGACCGATGTCGTTCGAAGCCACAAGACAATCCATCCCGAGACTTCAGAGGGATCTATGACGACACAAGAGACGATAGCACTGTTTGACAAATACGTGATCGGCAACTACGGCCGGCTGCCCCGCGTCATGGTCAAGGGCGAAGGCTCGTATCTCTACGACGCCGACGGCAACAAGATCCTCGACATGTTCCCCGGCTGGGCGGTAAGCGGCATCGGCCATTGCCATCCCAGGGTGGTCGAGGCCGTGCGCAAGCAGGTCGGCGAGCTGATCCACATCGACAACACGTTCTACTCCGAGCCGCAGGGCAAGCTGGCGCAGTTGCTCAGCGAGCGGGCTTTCGGCGGCAAGTGCTTCTTCTGCAACAGCGGCGCCGAGGCCAACGAGGGGGCCCTGAAGCTGGCGCGGCTCCACACCGCCAAGGAGAAGTACAAGTTCATCACCGCCGAGGGCAGCTTCCACGGCCGCACCTTCGCCACCGTGACGGCTACCGCGCAGCCCAAGTACCACGAGGGCTTTCTGCCGCTGCTGCCGGGCTTTGCGTACATTCCGTTCAACGACGTGGCGGCGTTGGAGGCGGCGTTTACCGATGAGGTCGCGGCGGTCATGGTCGAGCCGATCCAGGGCGAAGGCGGCATCAACGTCGCGACGCAGGAGTTCCTCGGCGCCATTCGCGAGTTGTGCGACGCCAAGGGTGCGGTGATGATCCTCGACGAGGTGCAGACGGGCGTCGGCCGGACGGGCAAGTGGTTCGGCTATCAGCATTTCGACGTCGAGCCCGACATCGTCACGATGGCCAAGGCGCTTGGCGGCGGCGTCGCGATCGGTGCGATGATGGCCAAGCCCGAGATCGCCGCGACGCTGGTGCCGGGCAAGCACGCCTCGACGTTCGGCGGCAACTGCCTGGCCTGTGCCGCCGCCGTGGCGACGATTGAGGCCATCGAGGAAGACAACCTGCTCCAGGCGGCCGCCGAGATCGGGCGGTACACCCAGGACAAGCTCCATGCCTTAAAGGACAAGCACTCGATCATCGATCACGTCCGGGGCATCGGCATGATGATCGGCATCCAACTGACGCGGCCCGGTGCGGCCATCGTCGCGGCGTGCCTGGAGAAGGGCCTGAGGATCAACTGCACACACGACACCGTGATCCGTTTCATGCCGCCGATGACCGTGACGCGCGAGCAGATCGACGCGGCGGTCGACATCTTCGACAGCGTTTTATCCGAGAGTTGACCATGGAAGACTTCCTGGCGATCAGTGAATGCTCCACCGACGAGCTGACCGGCCTGCTCGAAGAGAGCCGCTCGTTGAAGGCCCTGTACAAAGCGGGGCAACGTGACCTGTGCCTGGCGGGCAAGACCCTGGCGATGTTGTTCGAGAAGCCCAGCCTGCGGACCCGCATCAGTTTTCAGGTGGCGATGACCGACCTGGGTGGAAGCCCGATCTACGTCAAGCCCGAAGACATCGGCGGGATCGGCAAGCGCGAACCGGTCAAGGACATCGCCCGCGTGCTGGGCCGCTACGTCCATGGGATCATGGCGCGGACGTTCGAGCACCGCACCGTGATCGACCTGGCGAAGTACGCCGACATCCCGGTCATCAACGCGCTGACCGACTGGTCGCACCCGTGCCAGGCGATGGCGGATGTGCTGACGATTGTCGAGCACTTCGACCGGATCGAGGGCATCACGATTGCATACATCGGAGACGGCAACAACGTCGCACGCTCGCTGGCCTTCGCGGCCGGCAAGCTGGGGATGAAGCTGATCGTCGCCTCGCCGCCCGGTTACGAGCTGGACCCGACGTCCATCGAGACGGCCAACCAGTTCGCGCCCGGCTGCGTCGCACAGCTCGACGACCCGCGTGCTGCCGTGGCCGAAGCGGACGTGATCTATACCGACACCTGGGTCAGTATGGGCCAGGAGGAAGAGAAGGACAAGCGCCGCCAGGAGTTCGCCGGCTTCGAGGTGAACTCAGCCTTGGTTGCGGCGGCGCCGAAGCACGTCAAGATCATGCACTGCCTGCCGGCCTATCGCGGCTTCGAGATCAGCGATGAGGTCACCGAGTCGCCCAACTCGATCGTCTTCGACCAAGCCGAGAACCGCCTTCATTTCCAGCGTGCGTTGCTGCGGAAGCTGATGGTGTGAGCCCATGGCGGAGATGAAGCAGCAGGTCCCATGGGTTGAATGGGACCCACAGGACCTGTTCTTGCCAACGAAATCGGTCAACGGCCGGGGCCGTAGGGGCCGGCGCCTCCCATCATCGGGTATGGCGAGCCAGCTCCGCCGCCGGGGCCACCGAGACCTCCGCGCGTACGGTAACCGCCTTTCTGGAACGGCTTGAACGACTGCGGTTCCTTGCGTTTCTCGGCCGAGATGAACTGGTACGCGGCCAGCAGGTCCCTGGGCCAGTTCCGGGTGCTGACGGGCATCCGCTCAATATCGGTCCCGTCCTGCGTATAGAGCATGTCGTAGTAGACCCGAGGTCGCAGACTGGGTTGCGTGTCCCAGTCGCTGACCTGCACGAGATCGACGAGAATCGCATTGGTGCTGAAGTCAATCACGTCCGGATTGATCCCAGCGTCGGCCGGGTCGCGACGTGTCTCATACATGCCCATGCCCATGTCCATCTGTCCTGCATACAGCCCGGCAGCGCCCATGTCTCGGCCCCTGGGGGCACCGGTGATCCGGCCTCCCGGCCGGGCCGTCCTGGGCCGGCTCTCTTCGGGCTCGATCGCCTTGCCGATCGCGTCGCCGGGTCGGACCTGGAAATCTTCGGTTCGCCAGTACCCCAGCAGATAGCGGGCCACCTCCACCGTAGCCGTCATCTGTTGGTCCCGAACGTCCTTGGCGAAGAAGTAGAGCCGCCTCGGAACCGTCACCGGCTCGGTGACCCGTGAGAAATCGCTCCAGAGAATCACCTGGTTTCTCTTGTCGGCATCGCGCGGTGCGAGCATATCGGTCCCGGCCACCGGATTGAACACGCCCAGGCGGATGCGATATCGGTAGGTATGGCCCGGTTCCATCGTGTCGTCGAAGGCCCAGACCAGCAGCGGGTCGCGCCTTCTCGAAAGGTCCGTGGTAAACTGGATCGTCTCTTCAGCGAAATCGTACAAGACATCATATGTCGTGGGCCCTGTCCGCGCGGCGCCGTCCATGGGATATCCGTAGGCGCCCATGTCATAGGCCGGATCGCCCCCCCGGCCTCGCGCGCCTCGTGTGCCGGGTGCCATCGGATCCATGCCCGGCGTGCTCTGTCTCGTTCGTGCACCGCGTGCGCCGACGCCGCCGGCGCCGCCGTAGAGGTCTCCCATTCCGCCGGCGCCGGTGGCCGTGTCGCGCCGCCGGCTGGTGGTGCCGGGGGTTGCCCCGCCGACGCCTCCAGGGCGGGCGGTGTCACGGCGCCCCGTGGCCTGTGTATCTTGTCGATCGCGCTGGTCCTCGCGTTCTTTGCGCCTTTCCTCGGCTTCGATCTTCCGCTGCACCTCTCGGTATCGGCCGTAATAGCTCGGCGGGAACCATTCCTCTTCGGCCGATGCGATCCGGTAGGTGTCGGGCTGGAGCAGCGCCATGGTGATGAGCTTGTGGTTGTACTGCATCTTCCGAACGCCCAGCCCTCCCGGAGGCAGGTCCTGTACGTTCTCAATGATCTCGAATAGTCTTCGATTCGATTCGACCTGGCTGCGGGGCACCTCAATCCAGTGGCTCCAGGAGCCGTCGTTCAACAGGGTCTGCCGCTGGAGTTGCACGGCCGCAAACGTCGGATCGGCCAGGCAGGGATCGCGCCACGACTGTCTCTCCACTTGCGTGCCGGCAAAATGGGCTTGGAACTGCCGATAGAGTTCGGCGACGTCGAACCGCCCCTCGACGGTGATCAGATCGATGTCGTCCGGCTCGGTTTCCACATTGTCGTACGTGGTCTGGGCGGTGACGGGACTCACGGGCACATACGCGGCCGCGCGCAGGTGTTGAACGGCCACGTCCGTGACCCGCCCGATGTGCGGCAGCGAATACCTCGGACGATCCGGGGACGCCTGTGCGACGGTCTGTGCAGCCGCGACCACCGGGTCGGCGATCAGGAAGTCCAACGGGTTCCTGAGCAGGTCCACAAAGCTCGGCGGCGTCGGCCGGCCGGCGAAGACCTTGGCGACGACGGCATCGTTCGGATCGATCGGGCCGGTGAGCTTGGGTGTGTAGGCGATCTGACCGGCGCCCGATCCGGTGCCGCCTTGGATCTGTGCCGCCAACTCCTGCGATTTCTGCTGAATCGCGGCGTCGATCTGCCCTGGGCTGTACATCCTGCCGTCGAAGGACACGCCGTTGGGACTGAAGATCACTCGCGTGAAGAACAGCCATGCGCAGAAGACGCCGACGATGACAAAGACGATCTTCTCGACATGGTTTTCGCAGAACCGTCCGATTTTCCCCAGTAATTCTCGCATAGCCTATCCTGCTGTCAGAGGTATCCTATCTTGGTCGTTCGATTACATGGCCGGGTTTCATTCAGCTCTCGTTCTCACGCAGATCCTCCTTGACCTGTCTGGGCTTGATCTCTTCGAAGGCCGGCGTCCTGTTGAACACGTATTCGCAGATCAGGTCGAGTTCGACGACCGGCCTGTCGCCGTAGCGATACAACGTGTGCGCGAAACTGTTCGTCTCGACGGGGCTGATACTCGTTTCCAGAATGGTGATCTGGTTGTGTTCATAGGTTTGTTCCGGCTGATCTCCGTAGAACCCGCGGAAAGTATGGCTCTTGGCGCTGCACAGCTGCTCCATGAACGGCATGACCTGTGTCGCGTCGATGATGACGCGTACGTTGAACTGCATGACATCGATCCCCGGCACCTCGTCGACCGGGCTGCTGAACCGACCCGTGCAGGGTGTGGTCAGGGCGTCCGTCTGGCTGATGACATACCTCGGTCGGTCGCTGTCCGTTGTGGTGGTTCGTCTGCCGCGTATGCCGGCGCGCGGGCGGCCTCGTGCGGCTCGACTTCTGCTGAGCGTGAAGTCCGTGCTCAGCAGCCGTTTGACCGGTGCGTCGAGGATGCTCTCAGCCGCCTCGTTCATTTGACGGATGGTTGTGAAGACGTCTTCGATGATCCAGTAGGCCATCTGCCAGTACCAGCAGTCCATATACGCTGCGTCCCGATCTTCGAACGTCCAATCGTCCCAGAAGGCGTAGCCGGCGATATCGACCGGGCTGGCGTAGACCTGATTCGCCCTGGCCCGATCCAGGCAGATCTGGTCGACGATCTTTTGGTCCATCTCAGTTACGATGCCCAGCGACTGCTCCCGTCCCATCATGCCACCCATGCTATATGGACCCATGGCGCCGCCTTGTGCGCCCATTCCCGGATAGACGTCATAGCCCGCCGCACCCTGGAACGTGCTGCGGGGCGCGCTCTTCAGGGCCGCCCGGATCTCCGCCGGTTCAGGACAGATCCCCGAGCGGATGCTCTCCAGCAGTCCGTTGATGGCGGTGCGATACGTGGTGGCAAAGCGCTCGAAGAGCACGCGCGACGTTTCGTTGGTGTCGGGCCCGAAAAGATCGTAGCGGAGCAGTTCCCGCTCGACCGTGCGGGCGATCAGCGTTTCGATCGCATTGACGTCCTGTGCGTACGCGTCGATGTAGGCGCCCATCACCTCGGCTTCAGCCGCCGACTCGACGTCACGAATGAGACTGCCGACCCTCGTGCCCGTGCGAACGCTCTGGTCCTCGACCGTTGTGCGGAGCTTGCTGCCCAGGATGCGCGTGGGAATCAGCAGGAGCAACGCTACAATGGCGATGAGGATCGGCACGAGCAGCGCCAGATTGTTCTTGAGAAAGCTCAGCTTCTTCAGGATGTCTTTGATGTTGACGTTGGGTGCCTTCATTCTGACCTCACCTGTCTGTGCTAATAGGGTACGCGCGTTGTACCGGTGCTGCCGGTGGCGCTCGTGGTCTCAGGGGCGTGCTCCCACTTGAGTTTGAAGTCAAGCTGGAACCAGGAATCATGTTTGATCAACAGGGGCTTGCCCAAGAGATCGAGTCGCGGTTTGCCCTCGGCGTCGAGGATGGGTTCGGCGTCGATCCTCTCCCGCGTAACCGGATCGACCAGAATCTGGATTCCTTGTGTTTGGCCCATCCCCGGCATGACGGGGGTCCGGCTGGCCGTGGTGCGGGTTCGTGATTCGGTCGGCTCGGGGATGACCTCCACTTCTCCAATGCCGACGGGGACGGTCTCCCATTCGATGGGCATGTGTTCGAAGCGGAAGTGGTCGGCCTCCTTGCTGTACAGTTCGAACGGACAGTCGGGGCCGACGATCTTGTCGAGATTGGCGATTCGTGTGATGAAGCCCCACCGGGCCGGGTTGTCTCGGACGCCCGGCGGGTCCACCAGGGCCCCGACGTTCTCGTAGGGGCTGTAGCCGACCAGACTAACGATGAATCCGGGGATTTTCTCGTCCTCCGTCGTCCCCATGCCGAGCCCGGCGAACCGGTCGCCGTAGATCGCCATCATCTCCTGCATCACCGCGTCGCTGTAGGCGTCGCTGCCGTCGCCTTCGGCCGCCATCTGGCTGTCGCGCATCATCGCGTCTCTTCGCATCATGGCGGTCTGGCCGAACTGGGCCGTGGCCAGATCGTCGGAGAAGTACACCGAGAAGTTGGTGACGATTAGTTGCTTGCGCTTGGCTCTCGGGACGTTCCCGACGGTTGCCCTGTCACCTCGCCGGTAGGCCAGGAACAGATCGCGCTGGTCGGGCGTGTTCTCGGCGTTGGGCAACATGCTCAGAACCGTGTTGTACAGGCTGGGTACGACCTCGCGGTGTTGGAACTTGGCGAAATGGGCCTCGAGGTTGGCTTCAAACTCGGCCTTCTGCATCTCGAAATCCCTCTTGACCTGCTGGGCGTTCTCGGCTTGAGCGACCACGCGCTTGGTCAGCGAACGCGTCGATTCGTTGCGCGCGTACGTGATTCGATCGAGGCCCACGCGACCGAGACACATCAACGAGACGATCAGGAGCATGACGGCGGCGCCGATGAAGTACTTGGTCTTGTTGGCCCAGGCCATCGAACGGGCCACGCTCGTCGGCAGCAGGTTGCTCTCGATCCGGGCCATGCCGAGACCCTGGAGCCCGAGGCCGTACACGACGCCGAAGTCCGCCACGTTCTCGTGGAACTTGGCGCTGGACAGGCCCTGGGCGATGACCGCTTTCTTGAAGGACTCCGGTTTCTCGACGGGAATCTGGAGGGTCTGGCCGAGGTACTTGAGCAGACCGCGCAGTTTCGTGCCGCCGCCCATCGCGATGACGCGGGTCAGCTTCACGTCCGGATTGGAGCTGGTGTAGAAGCCGAGCGACCTCTGGACCTCGGAGGCCCAGTCCGTGAAGACCGGCCGCATGGCTTGGAAGATCTGTCGGGCGTACTTGCTGACGGGGGCGGTGCGTTTGAGCTTTTCGGCCTTCTCAGGACTGAGCCGGAACGTCTCGGCGATCGCCTGCGTGAAGGTGTTGCCCCCCATCAGGATGCATCGCTGCCAGACGCCCGACTTGGTGCAAACGACCAGGTCGGTGCTGTCGGCCCCGACGTTGACGAGGACCGTTGCGCGGGTGTCTGAGCTGACGAGTTCCGGACGGTCGAACAACAGGTAGTTGTACAGCGCCATCGGTGCGATCTGCACGTAGCTGACCTGAAGGTCCTCCCGTTCGAAGTGCTCCATCTCTGCTTCGACGATCTCGTTCTTGATCGCGAAGATACCGACCTTCTGCTCCGGACTGTCCGGCTCACTCATCATCATATAGTCCCATTGGACTTCACTCATGTCGAATGGGATCTGCTGGGCGGCCTCGAACTTGACGATCTCCGGCAGACGCTTCTGCTCGACCGGCGGCAGCGTCACGAACCGCGCGAAGCTGTTCTGGCTCGGCACCGAGACGATCAGCGGATCGTAGCTGACGTCGTTGCGCTGGACGAACTGCCTCAGCGTGATCGCGATCAGTTCGTCCCGCTCGGCGGCGCTGACCTTGCTGCCGGAGAGAGTCTTGCCGTGGGGAATATGATCGAAGCCGATGACCTGGACCACGTCCCCGACCGCCACAAGGTGCAACGCCTTCAGGGACGTGTTGCCCAAATCAACCGCCCAAATCGCATCCGATGCTGCTGCCATAACGAACCTCCCGATGATCGGGCTGCGTACTGCCGGTTAGTCTTGCAAACTACTCACAACAACTTTACTATTATACCACATCATGCGAAGTTTTGCTATCTTCACACTTGGCTGCAAAGTCAACCAATACGAAAGCCAGCAGATTCGCGAGCTTCTCGAACGGTACGACCTCGCAGAGGTCGATGTCACCGAGTTACCGGACCTCGTTGTCGTCAACACCTGCTGCGTGACACACACCGCCTCGGCCAAGAGCCGTCGCTTGTTGCACCACGCGCTGAGGCATCGGCCCGCCGCTGTCGTTGTCTGTGGGTGCCTGCCTATCGTTCCAGACGACGAACTGTCGCTGAACGAGCCGAACGTCCATGTTGTGAGCGACCGATCCAGCCTTGGTTCCACGCTGGGTCGTCTGATCGGAACCTCTCGAACCACCCCAGATGCAGAAAACCTCGGGCCATCCAAAGACACCCCAAGTAGAACAGAAAACAACCTCAAAGTCAAGTACAAAAACGACTTATGTGTCCCTCCCCAACTGCTTCCCATCGGTCGATTCCGTGGCCAGACCCGCGCGTTTCTCAAGGTCCAGGACGGTTGCGACGCCTTCTGTTCCTATTGCATTATACCCCGAACGCGGCCGAAAGTTCACAGCAACCCGCCCGATAACGTGCTGGCCGAGGCGGCGGCCCTCGTGGCAGCCGGGCACAAGGAGATTGTCGTAACAGGCGTCCATGTCGGTGCTTACGGCCAATCCACCACTCGCCGGCGGCACTGGCCGACCCCCGAGAACGAGCACCTGGCGCTGCTTCTGGAACGGCTGGCCCGCATCCCCGGCTTGGCGCGGATCCGTCTGAGTTCCCTCGATCCGGCCGATGTGACGGCCCGGCTGCTCTCGGCCTTCGCGGAGAATGATAACATCATGCCCCACCTGCACTTATCGCTCCAATCCGGCTCCGATCGCGTCCTGGGTCGCATGTGCCGGCCCTATACCGCCGACGAGTTCGCCGGCAAAGTCGAGCTGGCCAGGCAGTTCCTCGACCGCCCGGCCGTCACGACCGATATTATCGTCGGTTTCCCTGGTGAAACAGACGACGATTTCCGCCGGACGCTGGAGTTGGCCGAATGGGCGGGCTTCGCCAAGATGCACGTCTTCGCCTTCTCGCCCCGAAAGGGCACCGCCGCCGCCAGGATGCCCGAAAAGGTCCCCTCTGAAGTTAAGAAAGAGCGATCGCAAATCCTTCGCGACCTCGACCAAACCCTCCAAAGCCAATTCCGCCGCCGGTTCCTCGGCGAAACAGCCCAAGTCCTCATCGAGACCACCAACGCCCGCCCCAGCGGCCGGGCCGAACGCTACTTCACCGTCCACCTGGCCAACAGCACGGGCAGGACCGATAAGAACGACCTCGTCAACGTCCGGCTCCTCGAAGACACCGCCGACGCCCTCCTCGGCGTCCCGGCGTAGCCCCCGCCAACAGTCCAGATGCGCTCCAGCCCCGCCCGTTTCACACATATCGCCGACATTCCCCGCCGAAAGCAAGAAAACCGTCGTAGCTCGTATGCGGCATCGCCGGCCCGGCGACTGGCAGCGCCGCCGGCCCAGCATCTGTGCCGGCCATCCATCACGCGCCTGCGAGGAACACCCCGAAAGACACCGGCCCCCTTCAATCCCCCCCAGCCCGGGCCCTTACCAGTAGTTGCCAATTGGAGACGTGACCCCGGACTATGCCGCCGGTTTGTTCCCCGGCGGCACGCGCAGCCTGTTCTTTCCTTGCCTCCCGTCCATCTTGGGGCCATAATGACCGTCAAACATGGATGTTTGCATCGTCTGGACGAATTGACGGGCCTGTGCGCGACGGCCGAGTGTTGTGGGTGTATGGCGTGGAGGCTCAAGTACGTGGGAGGCTCGTGCGGACCCGCGAATCTACAGAAGAAGCAGAGAAAGGGGGAATGGAATAGGTGCTTACTCCCATGCTTAAGCTGGGCTTTCACATGTCACTTGACCCGACGGAGCCTGTGCAATGAGTTTCCGTGCGGAATGGCTGATGGCCCTTGCTGACGGTGCCACCAGCGTCGGCGTAGACGGCATTGTGCGTGTCATCGAATATCGCAAGAAGGGCCGCCCTCCTGAGGAAGTCGCGATGATGGAGAAGGCCCAGGAGTACTGCGCCACTGCCGTGTTTTTTGAGGCGGGCCGCGCAGGCGGGCCGCCAGTAGCACAGGCATTCATCTATGTCTGTGACGGACCGGTTCAGGATCAGAGTTTTGCCGAACTCCATAGACGCCTGTGGAGCTGGGGCGGTGTGCCACTGGTGTATCGTGTCATGCCTGGACTGGTTCAATTGTTCAGATGCGCGCACAAGGCCGAGTTCGAATCCCAAGGTGAGATCGTCTTTAGACCATTCAAGACGCTCGACCTTGCGAGCAGAATCGCAGACGATCCATGGTGGGACGCTGAGCGTTTGCGCAACGGAACTCTCTGGGACGATCCAACGGTTTGTAAGTCTCTTCTTTCGGGAAGCAAGGCTTCCCAGAAGACCCTTGTTAGAGAGGTCAAGCTTCTTTATGACGAATTGAACGAGAGAAGTGTCTTGCCAAAAGCGCTGCAGCGCAAGCTGCTGATTCTCTCGTTGCTGATAGCCTATCTGGAGGCACGGAAAGTCTTTGAGGAAGACTACTTTGCTTGTTTTCGAAGTGGAGCGACCAAGTTCTTTGAAGTGCTTGCAGATGGTCCGGCTCTGGTTGCCTTGCTGGATCAGCTTGAGGAGCGGTTCAACGGACACGTTTTCGTGCTCAGCAAAGATGACAAGGAAACACTGCGTGGCAGTCAGCAACTCGCGCGCTTCGCGCGCCTGATCGAGGGGAAACAAGAACCAGGTGGGCAGCTCACACTCTGGCAGCGATACTCCTTCGCAGACCTTCCCGTCGAGCTCATCAGTCATATCTACCAGATTTTCGTCAAAGACACGGCTGTGGCCGTTTACACTCCGCCCTTTCTCGTGCGTCTAATGCTGGATGAGGTGCTTAGTTGGAAACGTCTGGCCCGACTGGAACAGGAGGGAGAGGTAATCCTTGATCCGTGCTGCGGTTCAGGAATTTTTCTCGTAGAGGCCTACAAGCGACTTGTACTTCACTGGCGGAGTCGCAATGGCTGGAAGAGCCCGGGGAAAACCATTCTACAGAAACTCGTGACTCGTGTCCATGGGGTCGACCTGGAAGAGGGGGCGGTGGAACTCGCCGCTTTCAGTCTCTGCCTTGCCATTTGCGATGCTCTGAAGCCAGAGGAAATACGTGCGAGCGTTAGGTTGTTCCCTGAGCTCAAAGAAAAGAGCATTCACACCGGTTGCTTCTTCGAGGCCCGCGAAACAGGCAAGGTGAGGCAGAAAGTCGGGGTTGTAGTCGGGAATCCTCCGTTTTCCTCCTCGTTGCGAACTGCGGCCGCAGAGCGGGCCTATGACCGTTACCAGCAGGAACACGGACTGCTTCCAGACAAGCAGCTTGCCTACCTCTTCTTGCACGAATCGATGCAGATGCTGGCCAAGGGTGGTGCACTTTCCCTGCTTCAGCAGTACAACCTCCTTTATAACCAGCAGTCTCTGGACTTTCGGCGGAGGTTCATGGAACGGTGGAATGTCCGCGAGATTCTTGATTTCATCTCTGTTCGTGGCTTGTTCCAGAAAGGCGGTGCCGACACGAAGGTCATCGTCGTTGTTGCTGAAGCCATGCAGGCGCAAGAGGATGCGCAGATTCTCCACGCGACCTTCCGCCGCAGCGGGCGTGCCGATGCCGAACAGGGTTTCGACATTGATTACTACGACATGCACTGGTTGCCACGAGAACTGGCCCTTACCAATGATGCCGTGTGGCGGAGCAATCTTCTTGGTGGGGGCCGCGTACTGGATTTCGTGGATCATCTGAAGACGTTTCGCACCCTGGGACAGTTTGCTGAGGAGAAGGGATGGGATTACGGGGAGGGCTTTGTTGAGGGCGCACGTGGTGTTTCGCGTCCAGCAGACCACATTATCGGAAAGCCGCTATTGCCGTCTACTGCCGTTACGGATGCTGGAATTGATGTCTCAGCGATTACCGTCGCGCCCGACAAACCGATAGAGGGACCTCGCTCGGAGCGACGATTCACGCCTCCCATGCTATTGCTTAGAGAACACTATGATCTCTGGCATGCCCTCTGGACCCGCGATTACCTGACCTACAAAAACAAGCTGGTCGGCCTGTGTGCCCCACGCAGGGACATTTCGTCAATCCGCGACATCGGGAAGTGGCTGCAAGAACAGCAGGCCCCGCTCAAAGCATTCGTCGCGGCCATCAGTGTCAGGCTGTTCACACAGAAGGCGACAACGCTTTCGGGGATTGACGTACTGTCGCTGCCCTATCCAGAACAAGGATCTCTCGACCTCAGTTCTCACGAACGAGTCCTCGTGGACGACATAGTGGACTACTACCGCGACTTGATTCGGCTAGGCGAAGATTCCAAGGCCATGCAACAAACTGGCAACCAATACTTGCCCGCGTTCAATGAGGCATACACGCAGCGGATCAATGCGGTCTATGATAAGAACACGCTGCGTCCGTTGGAAGCCCAGGTGTGGCCCGGCGTGGTCTGTCAGCCATTTGTTTTTGGGAGAGGTAAGGTGGACTGGAATGGAGCGGATCAGCTAAAAGGCAGGCTTGACGCGTTGCTGCGTGAGCAACGTGGTAGCGGGTTAAGCGTTACGCGCATTGCTCGGATATACGACGGAGCCTGCATTTACCTCCTTAAGCCTGATCGCTTGCGTTACTGGCTGCGCTCTGTAGCACTACGGGACGCAGACGAGACTCTGGCTGATCTATGGCATCAAGGTTTTTGATTGGGTGATGATGCTGGCTGACCTCCCTATCGTTGCGCGAGCAGGCAGACTCGAGCCAGAGGTTCATCGCGCGGGAACTGCACGCTACGCGCTCCTTGATTTCATCGCGGAGGAGCTTCCCCGCTGGCGTGACCATCCCGAGAGGAGCGCAGAGACGTCGGAAGGAATTCTGACTGACCAGCTCTGTAGCCATCTGAACAGCGCGGCGCGGATTTCGACCGGGTGGAGTTGGGTCCAATTCAGTATCGAATCTCCGGATGAGGTCAGACGCGGAAGAAGGATTGATCTCGTTCCAAAGCCCTGCGGCGTTGTTCTGCTCATCGAGGGACGACGACACACACAATTCGACCCACTTCTGCCGATTGAGTGCAAACGCCTGCCAACACCGCCTGGAAGAGACCGAGACGAGCGTGAATATGTTGTCACAGAGCCCGGCATGACGGGAGGCCTCCAGCGTTTCAAACTTGGCCACCACGGTGCCGCTCACCGCATAGGTGCGATGATCGCCTATGTGCAGGAGATGACTTTTTCCCACTGGCTGACTCAGATCAACGGCTGGATACGCGAGCTTTCGTCGGAATCGAAGTCGCTATGGAGCGATTCCGACGACCTTCTGTTACTCAAAGAGGATTCTGCGATTGGACTGTGCATGCTGCACTCTCACCACAAACGAGGAGGCCACCCCGAAGAAATCGAGTTGCGCCACCTCTGGGTCAGAATGAACTGAGAGTAGTCCGGGGGGATGTCGTCCGGGGTCAGATCTCCAATTGCTAAGGATCCCGTCATCGCTTGGAGCGTGCGTCGGAATTTGGTGTCTGTCTTCCAGCGGCGTTTGGCCCGGCGGATGCGGAGATTGACCGCCTGGTGTGCGAGTTATACGGCCTGACCGACGACGAAATCCCCATCGTCGAAGAGGCGCCGTAGGGCGAACGTCTCATTCGACTTCGCTCAGGGCAGGCTCTCGTTCGCCTTCCGGTGTCGTGCGGGGACGCACGACTTACGAGACCGAAATCCGCATTGTGAAAGATGGCATCCTTCAGGGCCATCCACTTGCCGCCCTGCGGGCTGACGTCGCGACATTGCGAGCGGCCCGCGTGCCAGTAGCGGTTCAGGAGGTTCTGCAGGCGGGCGCAGTTTCACATGTTGGCCTCGCGGTTGTCCAGGCCCATCTTGCATGGTCTCCGCAAACCCTTTTGTCCCGCTGTTCGTAGGCGGTATATTCGCAGGGGGCAGGCCGCGTTGCTGCCCACATAACCATTGACTCGAACCAAGAATCGATTCTGGACGGCTCGCGCATTGTCTACATCTCAACGGCGCACATGGGCCGGTCCTCTAAGGACTCTCCCAGACGAGCCTCAGATCCAAAGCCCATCCTGCCATCTACGCATCTGCGCGCGACGAGATCAGCCTTCTTCGACGACGTTCATGCCCATCAGGCGGGCGAGGTGCCGGACGTCGGTCATGTGGTCGCCGTAGAAGACCACGCGGTGTAACAGCGTCATGGCGTCCTCGGTTTCGAGGATGCGGCTCCAGTTGGCGGCCATCTTGGCGGCGTCGCGGACCTCGGTGACGATCTGGGTGCGGCAGCCGTGGACCGCCCGCTGGGGCACTTCGACGATCTTGCCCGTCGAGGCGAGGATCGTATCGAGGTTGACCAGCTTGGTGCGGGTGATCGTCTCGCCCAGGCGGTACTGGATCTCGGGCACGCAGCCGCTGCCGGCGACTTCGGAATGGCCGCGCAGCAGATAGGGCGCGTCCTTGCCGTCGGGGCCGTCCATCTTCAGCGGCGCTGTGCAGTGCGCGGTCCACAGCACGTTGCGCGAGGTGTCGAACGTTGCGTTGCCCTGGAAGCCCGGGCGCTCGATCAGGTACTGGAACAGGATCATGGTCAGCAGCGAGTCCATGTCGCCCTCGCACGCGGCGGGAATCCCGTTGTCGCGCAGGCGCGCAAACCCCAGGCAGGGGAAGCCTTTGGCCAGCCAGCCCATGCAGGTGCCCACGGCCAGCCCCTGGGCCTGCTGCTGGGCCATGAGGTTCTGCAGGGCGATGCTGATGCGGGCGGCCTTGCGGATGTCCTCTTCGTTCGGCTCGATGATCTCCTTGGCGTTTCGGGTCCACCAGCGGGCCTCGTCCTGAACGGCCCGGTCGTCCACGGACGCGGTCATCTCGTCGAAGAGCTTCTCTTCGACGGCCACGACGTCGGCGCCGAGACGCCTCTTGACCTCGTCGGGTGACTGGGCCGCCGCAGTGCCGCGTGCCGGCGGGAACAGGAGGATCCGCGTCTGCTTCATCATGGGCACGACGCGCAGCAGGCGGAGGGCCCGCTCGAGCTCATCGTAGTCGCTGCTGGCGATGAGGCTGACGCGGTGGCCCCGGCTGTGCCAGCGGGGGGCGTACATCCAGTCGTGGCCGCTGGCCGGCAGGGAGAAAACGATCATGGGATGGGCCCCTTCGAGGATCGGCCCGACGACGCCGGTCAGGGCGAAGTTTCGCGTGTTGATCGTCAGCACCGGCGTGCCCGGTCCGGCCTGGGCCAGCAGGGCCGCCGTCTGCTCGGCGCTTCGCGATTGGCCGATGATCAGTTCGACGTTGCCCAGGTCTTTCTCGGCCTTGGCCAGTCGTGCCTTGGCGGCCTCGACCTGCCGGGTATCGGCCCCCCAGTCGCGGTCCACCGGCGCCGGCTCGCCGGTGAAGATCACGCAGATTCGCGACTTACCCCTCGGTCGGGGCGTCGGCGATGCCGCGGCCCATGCGTGTGTCCATGTTGCGCCGGCCAGCAACAATCCGCCGGCCACTCCCGTTCCCAAGAACTCCCGTCGCGTGCACTGTTCACACATGGCCAAGACCTCCAAACCAAAGTGATCGGGTATAGTGTTTCGACGGCGCCGGCCTTTTGGGCGAGCGCTTCGTTACAGAACTGAACGCATTGGGTCAGCACCAGTTCAGGTGATCGCGCGGGGCCAGACGCCGCATGAAGAGGCTCTTGTCGGCCTCCTCGTCGTTGGTGATTTTCATGTTCTTGGCGTCCCAGAGCAGCGTCCGGCCGGGATGCAGCAGGGCGATGTCGCCGAGCACGATGATCTCCGACAGCGGACCGGCGTAATCGAACGACGACATCGCGACGTCCTCGCCTTTGCACGCCAGCGTCCAGTTGTCGAAGTGCGTCCGGCCCTTGCAGCGGAACGCCACCTGCGGCGGCCGGGGCGTCTCTTTCATCGCGCTCTCGGGGATGATCCGAGCGCCCTGGCTGTGGCTGCCCGCCATGATCGAGGCGTGCTCGCCGACCATGACTGACCCGCTGTCGATCCCGCGACGCTCGGGCTCCAGATGCTTGGGACGCGGGAACTCGATGTCGTCGCCGAGGTAATACTTCATGGTGACCGGGGGCATGTCGCCCCGCGGGCCGAACTCGTAGGTGATCACGCCCGACCGGGGAAGCGATCCGGGAAACGCGGGGGTCTTCACCTCCGCCCGCACGCTGAGCGGCACCCGCAGATCCAGGGCGTAGTACGCCGGATCGAAGATGTGGGCCGCCATGTCGCCGACGGCGCCGCTGAAGTGCGTGTAGCGAATCCACTCCCGATTCATGTAGCTGGTGCTGAAGGGGATCATCTCGGCCCGGTTCAGGTACAGGTCCCAGTCCAGCGTTTCCGGCACCTTGGAGCCCTCCACGACCGGCTTGTCGATCCAATAATTTTTGGTGGAATAGCAGACGACTTCTCGGATCGGTCCGACCGACCCGGCCTGGCCCCAGTCCCGCAACAAGGCCGAACTGCCGCCTGAGTGGCCCTGGTTGCCCATCTGCGTGACGACCTTCGGATGCTTCTTCGCCTCTTCGGCCAGCAGACGCACTTCGTTGACCGTGTGGCAGAGCGGCTTCTGGCAATAGACGTGTTTGCCGTGCCGCATGGCGTACAGGCAGATCGTGTAATGATTGTGCTCGGGCGTAGCGATCAGCACGGCGTCGATGTCCTTGCCGATCTTGTCGAACATCACGCGATAATCGGTCCAGAGTTTGATCCCGTGCAGGCGCGTGCGATTGCGGATCTGTTTGCCGCACCAGTCGGCGTCGACGTCACACAGGGCGATCACGTTGTCGGTACCCGCCAGATATTCGGCGTTGCTCGAGCCCTGCATCCCCACGCCGATGCACGCAATGTTGAGCTTGCTGTTGGGCGAGGGCCCCGCCTTGAGGATGTTGAACGGCGCCACACCGACGGCCGATGCAGCCAGGGTACTCTTGAGAAAGTCGCGACGTCTCATCGATTTCATGGTCTGTGCCTCCACCCAAAAGGGACTGCCAACGTGCCACGGCCATCGAGCTTGCCTTCCATGCCCCACAGGTTACCCCAACCCCCCCTGGGCCGCAACCCCAAAACGAAGTGTGCCGGATGGGCTTGTCGATCCGGCCCAAACATGCTACCGTTACGGCATGATGGACCGGATCGATGAAGACGTTCGCCGACAGATCGACCAGTTGGTTGATGCGTACCGGGACCGATGTCTGTGGTTTCTTCGAGCGGATTATTACCCAACCGACCGGCAGGAGGCCCTGCGCACGCTCGATTACATCCGCCGATACGGCGACCGCGAGGCATTCCGCAAGGCGGGGGAACTCTACCAATGGCTCTCACCCGATTCCAGCAGACCCTCTGCCGCCTCATAGCGGCCAACCGCATCGAACAAGGCGAGGCCTACGTGGCGGGAGGGGCGGCCTTGAACCTCCTGGCGGGCGGCAGTCGGGTCTCCCGAGATATCGATTTGTTTCATGACAGCCTTGAGGCTCTGGATGCCACTTGGCAGGCCGACCGCAAGCTGCTCGAAAGCCAGGGATACGAACTGCGCGCCACGCGCGAACGCCCCGGATACGTCGAGGCCGTCGTCGGTAAAGGTGCCGATGCGGTGTTGATGCAGTGGACGCGCGACAGCGCCTTTCGGTTCTTCCCTCTGGTCGAGCACGAGGAGTTTGGACTGGTGCTGCATCCATTCGATCTGGCGACGAACAAGGTCCTGGCGTTGGCGGGACGGCTTGAGATTCGCGACTGGATCGACATGATCACTTGTCACGACCGGATTCAGCCCTTGGGCTATCGGGCTTGGGCGGCTTGTGGCAAGGATCCGGGCTTCGGTCCTCTGACCATTTTGGAGCAGGCTGGGCGTTCCGGACACTATGCGCCCGCCGAACTAGAGGGGCTGTCGTTCGATGGTCCGCCGCCGGACCTTGGCGAGTTGTCTCGAAGATGGCGTTGCATGCTGGAAGAGGCCCGTGCGATGGTTGCGGTCCTCCCGGCCGAGCAAGCGGGTACATGCGTGCTCGACCGTCAAGGCCGGCTCTTTCGGGCAGATCCGACACAACTCCGACGAGACCTGGAGACAGGCGAATTGGTCTTCCATCCCGGTCGGATTCGAGGGGCCTATCCACAACTCTCCGGGTAACCCCTCACGCCGCCCGGGCGGGTCAGATGCTCTCGGCTTGAATCTCGTGGGGCAGGTCGTTGAGGGGGCAGGCGGGACACCTGGGCGTGGGTTTGCAGAAGTCCTTGCCGGTGCGGACGAGCAGGGCGTGATATTCGTTGAACAACGCCACGTCGGGTTCGAGGTTGGACTCGAAGAGATACTGTAACTGTTCGTAGTTGATGTCCGGCTCGATGAGCCCGTGTCGGATCGCGACGCGGGCGGTGTAGGTGTCCACCACGAAGACGGGGCGATCCATCGCGTACAGCAGGATCGAATCGGCGGTTTCCGGGCCGATCCCCGAGATCCTCAGCAGTTCTTCTCGCAGCCGGCGCGTCCCGACGGCGTCGAGCGCATCGATCGCGCCGCCGTACTCGTCGAGAAGCCACTGTGTGAAGTTCCGCAGCCGCTTGCCTTTGAGGCGGAAATAGCCGGTCGGGCGGATCAGTGGCTCCAGTTCGGCCGCATCGAGCGAGTGCAGTCGGTCCGGTTCCAGGCAGCCGGCGGCTTCCAGATTGGCGATGGCCCTGGCGACGTTCGTCCAACTGGTGTTCTGTGTCAGGATCGCGCCGACGATGATCTCGAATCGCGTCCGGCCCGGCCACCAGTGCTGCGGGCCGAAGGCGTCGAAGAGACGCTGGTAGATGTCCATCAGTTGTTGTTGCGTCGTCATTGAGTGCGGCTTCCCGTAGTCCTTCTCGAGTGTCTTCTGTCGCCATGTCCCAGGTCAGATAAAGCCACGGCCGTCACTATTGTAATCCCGTCGGCTGTGAAGTAAACTGCGGACGTCATCGCCCGGGCGGCTGCGATTGAGCGCCGGGTCGGGGGGCAAAACGAACGGGACCTGTGGTGCTTTGCAGATGGCCGGCCGGAAGAAGAACGACAGCAAGCCAAGCTACTCGACGAGCCAGTTACTCAACTACGAGAGCGACTCCTATCTGGAGCGCACCAGCCGGCCGGTGTACGCGATCATCTTCCTGCTGCCTTTTATCGTTTTCTATGAGATCGGAACGATGTTGATCAACACCGACCTGCTGAACCGTACGCAGGTCCGCGTGGTCGCCTTCGTGTGGCTCCAGCAGCTGCTTGAGTACCTCGGAACCAGCAGCCGGCTCGCCTGGATCGCGCCGCCCCTGATTGTGATCCTTATTCTTGTCGGTCTGCAATTGACTTCGCGCAAGAGATGGTATTTCTGTGTGGGCGACTACATTCCGATGCTCGTCGAGTGCGTGCTGTTGGCGGTCCCGCTGATCGTCCTGAGCTTGCTGTTCAACAACCCGTCGCTGGCGCCGGACGGCAACCCGGCGGCGGCCACCTGTGTCCTGGACGGGTCGGCCGGATGGAATGCGGGGCCGGCTGTGCTCCTGGCGGCCGAGGCGAACGGGCACTCGCTCATGGCGGACATCGTTACCGGCGTTGGTGCGGGCATCTACGAGGAGCTGGTCTTCCGGCTGATTCTGATTTGCCTGCTGATGGTGCTCTTTCAAGACCTGCTCGGAATGACTCATTCCAACGCGATCGTCTCAAGCGTGTTGATCTCGGCGGCCCTGTTCAGCGCTCACCATCACATCATCTTTGTGAACGGACAGATTGGCTGCCACGCTCCGTTCAACTGGATGGAGTTCAGTTTTCGGACGATGGCCGGGGTCTACTTTGCCGCGCTGTTCGCCATTCGAGGCTTCGGCATCACGGCGGGCACACACGCCTTCTATGACATTATCGCCACCCTGGTCAATGCACTCGTCTTTGACCATTGAGCGTCTGACAAGTTCCGCTTCTTTTCGAACCAGGCCGCGAGAAATTCCATATCGTTCTTAGTCTCGCTCTGTCATGGGCTTGCGAGACAATCGTCCCATAAGGGGCTCGTAACGGCCTATCAGTACTGATATTACGCTTGATCGACTTTTGTGGTTCTGCTATAATACCGTGAAATGAATGGCCGTGTTTTTGGGGTTTTCTCGTGATGGAATCGCCGCAAGCCAATGTCGCTATTGACCAACTGACGTTCAGTCTCTTCCAGAGACCCTTGCACCCGGAGCTTTTCCAACTCTACGCCACCCGGCAACTCAAGACCGAGAAGTATGAGGCCCTGATCTGGGTCACCGGTTGCACCCACGTCGTGAGCGTTTTCTCCGGCGACGTGTGCCTCAGCGAGGTGGTCAGTACGCCGGGGCAATTGCTTCCGCATCGCGGTCTGGTGGAGCGATTTCAGTTCCGCGGGCCCCGCACCCACAAGTGCACACTCAGTCGCGGGGTCAGCTACATGACCGATTTTCAGGTCGAGAAGATGAGTCCGAATCTGTACCGGCAGAGCTATGCCGACCTGGAACGGTTCGCCCGCAATCGCGGGGTGTTTGTGAAATTCCCTGAGTTGGAGCTTGATGGGTTGCAGCCGTTCTGCTACGTGGACTTCGAGGCGAGGCGCAGCGAGTTGCACATTCACACCTTCGCCGCCTACCCCGACCAAGTGACAATGATCAAGACGCAATCGCTCTTCGACTTCCAGTAGTGGGAGGGCGTCAGACGTGCTGTAGCTCAACATTCTGGCGAAGCACGCTCATCCTGCTCTGAATCTCAGTGGCCATGCGGCTGTTCGGGAAGTCTCGAATGATCTGCTGGCCCACCTCCAACGCCGCTTCCCAGCGTTTGTCCGATATCGCCATCGCGAATTGAACGCCCAGGTTGTGCAGTTTCGTCTTGAAGACGTCTTTGGCGGCCTCCTGCAGAGCCAGTCCCTCGTTCGGCGTCAGGTACATATCCAGTTCGCGAAGGATCGCCAGGCTGCGGTCGGTGTCCTGCTGTTGAACGGCGTCGTCCCAGGCCGCCATGAGGATCTTCTTTCGCTCTTCCTTGCGGTCCATCAACTCCTGGCGCATGGTCCGGGCCTTGTCTGAGCCGGGATGTTCCTTGATCAGCGCTTCGATTTGAATGCTGGCCTTGGCCCACCGACCGTTGCGGAAGTGCGTCCGGATGTGCTCGATGGCCTGATCGATCCGCTCGTCTTCGGTGGCGTTGCGGTAGGTGTCCACCTGTTGACGAAGTTCGGTCGCCAGCGCCCGGTAGCCCGAGTGGATGCTGATCTCGTCGATGATCTCGTAGGCGCCTTCAAAGTCTTTCTGTTTGAGCTTCTCAAAAACGGCCTCGCGCAGTGATTGGCGGTCGTCATCGCGAAACGCAATGGCCTTGACCGAGTCGCTGATGCGCGTGCTGTGGTTGATCTGAACCAGGTCGCTGCGGATGTCTTCCAGAGCCTTAGCTGCCTCGGCCATCTTGGCGCTGTTGTCGCGAAGCGTCTCGACGATCCCGGAGACGCGGGAGAGCATGGCCAGAAGGGCCCCAAGAAAGATCAGCGAGCCCAGCAGAAACATGAGGTTGCGCAGCGCCTCGGTGTTCTCGAAGGTTCGGGTGAACAGCGCCAGCACGGCAACGACGGCCATCGCGGCGCCGATGACGGTGAAGTGCCATTTGAATTGCCGAACGTGGCTGTCTTTTTCCGAGTCCATGAGACTTTTCTCCAACAGAGCAAAGAACCTCAATCACAGCCAACCCAATCCAGTATATCCGTCGGCTGTCGCCAAGTCAACCGGATGGAGTCTCGCCTTCGTCTCTCCGATTCGAGGCAGTGGGTCCGAGTCGTTGCGCCGCGGGGCGCGGTCTCGTTCGGAGCGTCCGATCCGAAGGGATGGATGAAAGCCGCTGTCGCACAAGCCATCACGATGTTCTCCTTGGCACGGCACCGTGTTCATGGCAATAGACGCTTGTGGTCGCGGTTTTATTCTCGTCAAGGGAGGGATTGGTCAGACGAGGCTCTCAAGTGGGGCGCGTGAAGGAAAAAGGGCCGTAGCGATAGAGCCCCCGCTCCCAGGAGACGACCCTCCCACTGCCGATGCACGGCAGGCAACCGTCTGGATCACTCGACGCTTGCCGGTGCGACACAATAGATGTAGGCGAGAGGTTCGCTGCCGGTGTTCTCCACGTCGTGCAGCGTTCTGGGGGGGATGTAGGCCACCTTCCCGACGCCCACCGCAAGATCGACATCGTCGCCGATGTGGACCACGCCTTCGCCGGCCAGAAAGACCAGCAGCTCTTCGTGGTCCTTGGTGCTGTGTTGTCCGCAGGACTTGCCCGCATCGAGGTAGACGCGGCCGGACCGCATCCCGCACGTCTGGGGCGCGCCTTCCAGCAGCCTTTGATATTCCGGGTTCTTGTCCAGTTCCAAGGCGAAGGCTCTTTGTAATGATGCCATTAGATCTCCTTATGCAAAAAGGTCGGAATCAGTCTTTTCTCGCCGTTGATAGGGCATGCACGTCGATCTGTCAACCGGCGAGTTGGGTGTGGGTGCCCGCTTTGAGGTCTGGCACGCAAGGGTCGGTGATCCTGGCCTGTCCCGATGGCACCTTACAAAAATGGAGTCGCCGAAGGTTTTTTGCCTTGCGTCCGGTAGCACGAGTCGGCTATTGTTATGCAGGGTAACACGAAATGGCGTTGCGTATGCGCCATTTCGGGGGGCTTGAGGGTTGCGTAGAAAGCTGGAGGATGGAACATGAGGAACGCATGGTTGGCAGGTGTGCTGATCGGGTGGGTTCTGGCCGGTTCGCTGTGGGCGCAGGGCACGATGGCCGAGGTGACGCACAGGGAGTTTCAGGCGGTCAACGCCGCAGGAGAACTGACCTATGCCGCTACGGAGAGGGTCACGCTGGAAGGGATCGTGCTGCATAACCCGGGCGACATGCTCGACCCGACGCCGGATGACGGCATGACGCAGATGTACAACATGGCCGGCCAGTGGCAACTCTTCTTCCAAGGCGAGGGCGACGACTACGCCGGCACCGCCATCTGGATGGGTCAGATGTACAGCAATCTGCCCTGGGTCTCGCCGGACGGCGGCTACTCGAACGAGGAGTGGGTCGCCGAACTGGCGCGGCTCAACGCGGCGCAGTTCAGCGTCGGCGATCGCATTCGCGTTACCGGCTACTTCCTGTCGTACCAAGGCAAGAACAATATCAACGAGCAACACAGCAATGACCCCCAGCGCGATTTCACCATTGAACTGGTCGAAAAGGGCGTCGGGCTTCCCAAGCCGGAATTGGTGACGCTCGACGATCTCAAGGACGACTTGGACCAGTTCATCTTCGATCCCGCGCGGGAAGTCGGCTGTGAACGGTACCAGGCCCGGTTGGTCAAAATCGAGGGCGTCAGCGTTGTGGACCCGGCCGGCTGGGGCCCGCATGGCACGTTGACGATCACCGACGGCGTCAAGACATTCCCCGTCAAGCTCGGCCGAGGCAACGGAATTTACGCCGGGTCGTACAATCTGAACGAGACGTTCGACATCATCGGCATCCTCAACCAGGAGGGCGCGAACCTCGTCGATGGCTACGAGCTATATGTGGTCAACTACGACGGCAACGGTCAGGTGCTGGCCGCGCCCGAGCATCGCTTGGCTGATCGGACCGACGAGGTCGTGGAAGAGCCCGTCGAGGAAGAGGCGGTGACGGAGTAACAGGTTGCTGAAGGGGCCGAAGTGAAACGCGCGTTCACACTGATCGAAGTGCTGGTGGTCGTCGCCGTCGTCGCGTCGCTGATGGGGATCTTGCTGCCCGTGACGGGTCGGGCCCGCCTTCAGGCGAAGGTGCTCACCGTCAACGCCGAGCTGCGTGACATCGGCCTGGCGCTCGAGGCGTATTCGTTCGATCACGACGGCGCCTATCCGCCGACGCGCGTGGACTGCATGCTGGGCGAGCACTACTATCAGCTTCCGCTCGAACTGACGCAGGCGGGCTACCTGCCGGCGCCGCCGCCGGAAACGTTCCTCTCGACCGGCATCGAGGACCGCTTCAACCGGGGCTATACCTACAAGTATCGATCCATCGGGACCCTGATTTACAACCGCACCACCGTCATCGAGGAGGGCGCGTATCTCTGGGTCCCCGACGGTTTCGCCGACAACGAGCAGGCCGACGGACGCAGCTACAGCAGCCCGAAAACCTCTCCGGTCAGTTGGGTCCTCTACAGCCAGGGCCCGAACTTTGACGACGCCCGGATGAGAAAGCTGGACTATCCGGTGCCTCGCGCGACGTGGTTCGACTCGCAGACGGGCCGGGGCGTCATCACGCGCCTGCGTCTGCGCAACGGCCATCAGACCGGTTCCTTCGAAAGATAGACAACGGATGAAAGCGTTTCGCCTTATCGGCTCGGTGACAGTCCTTCTTGCGCTGCTTCTGCCGGCATGCGGTTGCCGGGAGGGGGCGGCCGCGACCGATGCGCCCCAGATCGCCGTGACGAACTCCTATCTGGAGGCGGCGGTGCGGGACCTCTGCGGGCCGGACGTGCAGATCATGGCTTTGGCGCCGCCGGGGATGTGCCCGGGCCATTTCGATATCTCGCCGGGCCAGGTCCGACAGCTTGGCCGATGTCGAATCCTGCTGCTGTTCGACTTTCAGTCGCAGATCGAATCGGCGCTTTCCCGCCTCAGAGACAACGGTCTTCAGATGCATCGCGTCGACGTCCCGGCAAGGTTGTGTGTGCCGGACACTTATCTGATCGCATGCCGCCAGGTCGCGGAGATCCTGGCGGATGAGTATCCCGAACGGGCCGAGCAACTGACGAGGCGACTGGCATTGATTGAGGAACGCCTTGGTGCGCTGAGCGCCGAACTGCGAACGGCGGTGGTCGATGCCGGCTCTGCGGCCGCGCCGGTCCTCACCTCGCATCACCAGGCGAAATTCGCCGAGTGGCTTGGCCTCGAACCTGTGGCGACCTTCGTCGGCAGCGACACCGAGACCGTCGGCCACATCGACCATTCCCTGCGGCAGGCGGCCGGGCGGCAGGCGCGTTTCGTCATCGCGAATCAGCAGGAGGGCACGGGGCTGGCGCAGGCCCTGGCCGACCGGCTCAGCGCCCAGGCGGTGGTCTTCAGCAATTTCCCGCCGCA
Organism: uncultured Pirellulales bacterium; assembly: GCA_964610435.1. Lineage (GTDB taxonomy): Bacteria > Planctomycetota > Phycisphaerae > Sedimentisphaerales > Anaerobacaceae > Anaerobaca. The sequence continues at coordinate 56,267 of CAZSXM010000030.1, forward strand.
GGTGGCCGAGGGGCCGGCGTTCGATGCGTTGCTTCGCGGCAACGTGGAGCGCCTGCTTGAGGCGGCCGTCCGATGACGGGCGGATCGCTGAGTCTCTCGCAGATCAGCGTGCGGCGGAGCGGTCGTGCCATCCTTTCGATCGACCATCTGACCATCCCGGCCGGGGCCTTCGTTGGGATCATCGGCACCAACGGCGCCGGGAAGACCACCCTGCTCAAGACCTGTGCCGGCCTGATCGCGCCGGCCGAGGGAACCGTGTGGATCGATGACGTCGATCTCGGACGGCTGGGCCCGTGGGCCAGGTGCCGGCTCCGCAAGCGGATCGGCTATATTCCGCAATCGACCGAATACAACGCCGAGCTGCCCTTCACCGTTCGCGAAGTCGTCGCGATGGGCCGGACCAGTCTGAAACCTCTCTTGATTCGCCTGGATCGGCAGGACTACGCCGTCGTTGATCGTTGGATCGAAACGCTGGGGCTCGGCGGCCGGCGCGACCAGACGTTCCGAAGTCTCTCCGGCGGAGAGCAGCAGAAGGTGCTCATCGCGCGGGCCATGGCCCAGGACCCCGAGATCCTGATGCTTGACGAGCCCTGCGCCAATCTCGATTTCAACTGGAAGCACCAGATCTCTGAGATCGTCGAGCGGCTGTATCGGCAAACGAATGTCACCGTCCTGATGGTCTCCCATGAGACGGGCGTCCTGCCGCCGGCATGCGAGCGGATCGTGCTGTTTCGCGAGGGTCGGATCATCGCCGACGGGGCGCCCGACGCGGTGCTCTCGACCGAGGTGCTGCGGCGGGCCTACGATGGAGCGTTCCGGGTGGTGGTGGCCGAAGGGCGGCGCTACACCGTCAACGCCGAGAGCGGGGGTGGCCGATGAGCTTCCTTCTGGGCCAGACAAGTTCCCTTGCGATTGATCCGTTCTTCTATACGGTGATTGCCGCTGGTGCCATCGCCGGGGCCAGTTGCGGGCTGCTGGGCGCGTACATCGTCGCGCTGCGGCTACCGTTCATCGGCGTGTTCATCTCGCATACCGCGATGGCCGGGACGATCTTCGCCTATCTTCTCGGCCTGAACCCGACGGTCGGGCCAGTGCTGGTCTCCACCCTCGCCGCGATGAGCCTGGCCGGCATTCGCCCGGGTCGCTCGCGACTGGACCCGAACGTGGCGCTGGGCATCCTGTTCTCGCTGATGCTGGGCCTGACATTCCTCGGCATCGGCCTGACGCAGGACAGCCGCACCGAGATCCTCGGTCTGCTCTGGGGCAGCATCCTGTTCGTGCGCGGCGAGAGCGTCGTCGTCATCGGCGTGGCGGCCCTGGCCCTGGCGGCCTTCGCGATCGTGTTCAACAAGGAGTTGAAGGTTCTGCTGTTCAGCCGGACCATCGCCTCGGCCACCGGCGTGCACGAGACCTTCGTCTACGCCCTGTTCCTCGGTCTGTGCGGGATCATCCTGGCGGTCAACCTGCCGCTGGTCGGCGGCTTGATGATCTTCAGCCTGATCACCAACCCCGCGGCTGCCGCCTACCAGATCTGCCGAGGCCACCGCGCCGTCGTCCTCGCCTCTACCTTCTTAGGCGCCCTCAGCGCCGTCGGCGGCTTCATCGCCTCCTACTACCTCAACCTGCCCACCGGTGCCTGCATCGTCCTCGCCAGCGCCCTGGTCTTCGCCCTCGCCGCCGCCTGCCGCACCCTCACCCGGCGTACGGATTAGCGACGCTGGCGCACCCATTGGTAGGCTTCTTCGCCAGTTGAGCTCGTGTCTGTGAAAAAATGCTGGCGCATTGGTTTTTCGTGTGTTACTCTTTGTTTTT
>CAZSXM010000031.1:0-57490 GCA_964610435.1 uncultured Pirellulales bacterium
CCGGCGTCCTTGACCCGCACGACGTACGTCCCGAACGCCCGCAGACGAACCGGCCCGAATTCCGGATCGCGCAGCGTGATGGGGTGTTTCGTGCCCCACTTCAGGTCGGTGAATCGCCGCATGTTGACGAAGTACACCTCGGCCTTGAACGGGCTGTGGAACCCGTGACGCCAGCCCATCAGGGTCGAAAGGATCGGCAGGTTGTCCGTTTCCAGCGTGTACATGCCCGGCTCGAAGACGTCGGCGATCTGACCTTTGTTGACGAAGATCGCCTTCTGGACCTCGCGCACCGTCAGGCGCGCCCCCATCTTGATCTCGTTGTCGTGGCGCCCGAAGCGGTAGACGATCGTGTCGCTGGACGAATCGGTCCACTCGATGATATCGATGAACTCGCCGCGTATCTTGTCAAACAGTGCCATGCCGCTCTCCGAACAAGACGTTATGCCTGAAATCCCGACGCGTCGGTCGATCCGCCGCCGTCAGAACCGCCTCTGCAACTGCTGCCAGTTCATGTTCGAGTGTTGGTTCGGGTCGAACAGGTGGTCGTTCGAGACGATGTACTCGCCCAGGCCGTTGCCCCAGGCTTGGTCGTAGCCGCCGGGCAGTTGTGGGCTGAAGTCGCACGTCGGATCGATATAGGAATCGACGCCGCGAATGGCCTCGCTGGCCATATCGCCCATGCGGTCGTAGGCGGCCGAACGCGCCATGTAGCCGTCCATGATCATGTCGCCGGTTTCGCTGATCGACTTCGACACGTCGCCGAGCCGCTGGAGGGCCTGTCTCTGGCTGGCGGCCATCTGGGCCATGGCCCGGGCCATCATCGCCCGCTCGTTCATGATTCGTCGGCTCTCCGCCTGGCAGGCCTGGAGCCACTGCGGATTGACCTGAAGCGACTTGACCGAGGCCATGCAGGCCTGGCCGACGGCGTCGAGGTGGCCGGCGGAGGCGCGAAAGGCGTACAGGGCCTCGGCGGTCCAGAAGATGTTCTCCTGGGCGCAGAGCCGCGAGCCGGTGCGCGTGACCACCTGGGAGACGACGCAGAACAGGTCCTCTTCAAGGGGTTTGCCATCCAGCGTGTAGGCGATGCGGATGCGGGCGCCGTCGGAGGTCATCGGTCCGCCCACCTCAAGGCCACCCCGCAGCGCCTCGGCCAGTTTGGGCAGCGGTTCTTCGGCGACGACTCGCACGGTCACGTCGTAGGGCTTGTAGCGCGGTGCGGTGGCCTTGGCGAGGAGCTTCTTGGCCGAGTCGAGGCCCGGCAGGAACCGGCGCAGCATCTGGACGCGCTGCTCGAAGGTCTCCTGGCCGATCAGGCCGGCCAGCAGGTTGCCCCGGCCGGACCACGGACTGCGACGGGTCTGCTCCTGGCCCTCGACCTGGCCACGATAGCGCGGGATGACCAGCGACCGAAGCATTTCGATCGGGGCCAGAGGCGCCCGCTGCTCGATGCCGTCCTGCTTGAAGGCGAAGGCTTTGATCCGCCACTTGCCCAGCGCCTCGGTGAGGATGTTCTTCGACCACATGTTGGGAATGGTCGGCAGCCACTCGATCTGCTCGGAGCCGTTGGGGTTCCAGGCGCGGAAGACGGGAATGGCGGGCATGGTGGCGCTGTCCCGCCACCAGATGTCGCCGGTGAACTCCCAGTCGGCGGGGATCAGCGACTGGAAGGCGATCAGGCCGCTCTTGGGGTCCATGCAGGCGGCCCGTTTCATGCGGACGCCCCACGCTCCGGCTGCGGCGGCCGCCGGATCGTGCGCGTCCATCGGATCAGCGCCGGCCGGTCCCGGCCCCGGCGGCGGCGACAGACGCACCAGCGACGAGCCGCAATACTGACATGTTGTCTGGTTGCCGTACCCCGATGCAATGGCCCCGCCGCACTGAGGGCACGTCTCTGCACAAATGGCCATAACCGCACTCCCGCAAACCGTTGGACTGCCGATACGCAGATCTGCAATCGTGACTGCGTCAAAGAAATCGCCGCATGTGACGGTCACATCATACCGGTCCGCCCCCCGCAAGACAACCCCCGAACAGAACGAAAGACGAGGGCCATCGATGCCAGCTCTCGCCCAGGCTCGAAGCGGATCGGGCATCGGTCGTCGACCGGACATGAATCACGAGAAAGGGGCCTGCACCGGAATGGCGCAGGCCCCTTGGAGACGCGTCAGTGGGGGATGAGAACCCACTGGTCAATCGACAACGGTGCCAATCAATTCGATCTCAGCGATCTGCATGAGCCCGTCGTTGTTGGGACGAAGGGTCGGGAACAGAATCTGATAGTACCTGTAGGCCGTGGTGTTCTCGAACTCGATCGGCGTGGCGTTCCGGGTATGCCGTGGCCACACCTCGTCCTGACTGAAATCGACGATCTCGCCGGCGGCGATCAGCTCATAGGGCCCATCGATGCTCGCATTCGAGCCGTACAGCTCAAACGAGGTCGGGTCCCGGCCAAAGTCATCGTTGGCGGTGGTGAAGGTCAGGCCCGTAACAATCGTGGAGCCGAGCAGGGGCGCCACCTGGAGCCCGGTGGCCATCTCGCCCCCCTTGAAGTGCAGGAACTTCGTGTTGACGTTGCCGTCAATGGCCATCTCGGGCGTCTCATTCTCGGGCCAGTCGCCGTCGTCGGGAACGCCCTTAACAGTATCGCCGGCACCGGTAATACTGGGCGAGATGTAATCGAGGACCTCGGGATACAGCCGAATGTCGTCGATGTACACGACACCCGTCGCCCCGGCGCCCTCGACGCCGATCGTCAGCGAGCTGATGTTGCTGGCGTTGTCGACCGCGGACAAATCAATGCTCCACAGTTGCCACGATGGACGCTTGAGGTTCACGGCTGGCCCGTCGTAGGCAATCTTGGTGTTGTTGATCCTGACGTACAACTGGCCGGTGTTGTCCAGGTTGCCGTAGAAGTACAGCGATAGGCTCCGGATGCCGTTGGTCGTCCAGTCGGATGCCAACGCGAGGTCGGCCTCGGAGACGGCGGCCTCGGTGTTGTCGTAGAACAGCGGCATGGACTGCCGGCCGCTGCGGACAATGGTCCGCTCGGCAAACGGCGTCTGCAGGTGGCCGACGGTCGAGCCGGTCTCGTTGACCCAGCCGTCGAGCCAGGTGTCGAAGATGGCCTCGCCGGCGTCGATGTCGTCGGTGTAGCTCTCGAACCCGTCGATCAGGATGTACTCCTGCGTCGAGAAGCTCCAGAGGTCACTGGCCCACGCCGCAATTTCCTCGACTTCGTTGACCTCGACGATCTGCCAGTAGTATGTGGCGCCAAGTTCGAGATCGCCGGGCGCAAACGTGGCTGCGTCGGTCGTGCCGGCCAGTGTCATGGCCTCCGGATCGGTGCCGATATACACCTCGTGTGAGACCGCCTCTCGCCCGGCGCGCCAACGCAACGAGGTCTCCGGGGTGATCCCGACTCCGCCGTCGGCCGGCTGGGGCTCTCTGGCCTGGACCGGGATGAACAGGAAGCGGACTTCGCTGAGCCCGAACTGGTCCCTTGTGCCCCATGCACGATTGACGACCAAGCGAACGTATCGAGCGGCGACGCCATCAAATTCCACGGTCGTGTTGGCGGTGTACGTGGCCCTGGCCGTTGCCTGGGCCAGCTCGACGTCGCCCAACGCCGTCCAATCCATTCCGTCCTCAGAGAACTCGATGGTAACGTCCTTGATCCCAAAGCCGAGGAGCAGCTCGAACTGGCTGTTGTGGTTCCAGACGAGCATTTCGTGGAGCTTATAGACGCGATCGAATTCGAACTGAATCCAAAGAGGTTCGTCTTCGGGCGCGCGGGCCAGCCACATGTCAGCGTTCTCGACGGAGTGCTGATCGGCGGCATTGAGGCCCGAACCATCGACGGTTTTCTGCGCGGTAGAGATGTCATCGGAAATGCCGTTGCTGCTGGCCACAACGTTGGTGATGGGATAGGCGACCGGCTCGGCGGTGAAACTCCAGACCTCTCCTTTGTAGATCGTATGGTCCGGAGCGGCATTGACCTCATCGACGCGCCAGTAGTAGGTCTGACCGAGCTCGAGGATCCCCGGAGGGTCAAAGGTCGCGGCGGTCTGCCCCTGGCTCAGGAGCACGCCCATCGGATCGGTCCGAGTGGCGGCTTCGACGTCCTCGAATTCCGTTCCGAAGTAGACGTCGTGCGTCACGGCATACTCGCCGGGCGTCCAGCTCAAGACCGCGTCGCGCGGGATGTCCACGGCCTCATGTTCGGGCATCGGGTCGGTGGCGAATTCCGAGGTCGGCCCCTTGCCCGCCATGACATCCTGCACCTCTTTCTCCGTCAGAGCGCGTGTGTAAAGCCGCACGTCGCTGAGATAGCCCTGCCAGTTCTCCTGCGCGCCGCTGAAGCCGTCGGCGCCCATGTAGAAGGGATTCGGATCATTGGTCTTGATCATCGTATTGGTCATCATCACGACGCCGTCGCGATAGTAGGTCATCTCCGCTCCGTCCTTGACGAGCGCATGATGGATCCAGACGTCGGAGGGGATCGAGACGTAGTTGATCCCATTGAGGTAATCGCCGTCGTCGTTGTAGTTCTCGAAGCGCTGGGGCGTGAACTTGCAGAACTGCAGCGGCGACGCCGTCCCGCCGTAGCGATTGCCCAGGATCACGTCGTTATTCGTTTCCTGAGCGGCGGGCTGCTTGGCCCAGAAGGTCCAGGTGAACCCGTTGTCCATGGTCAGCGCCGGAATGGTCACGCCGGTGGTGACGTAGGCGCCGCTGCCGTCGGCTCCGTTGAAGCTGATGACCATGCCGCGTTCGGGGTCATCGACCCAGGCCGAGCCGCCGGCTCCCAGGCCCGCATTGGGATTCATCACCGTTCCGTGGTTTCCATAGTCGGACGAGTCGAGAGCGACGGTGTCGGCCCCATCGTCCAATTTCCACCATGCCATCAGCGTCGGGTCCCCGGCCTGGGCCGCCGGACCGACGAGCACCCCGGCAACGAAGACCGAGAGAGCCAATACAACCAGTTTCTTCGTACACATAATCGTCCTCCTTCTCACAAGTTATGCAGATAGATGACATGATTGCTTCCGGGTCACACCTGCGACCTCACGTCCCTCTGTACGCAATCCCAACTTCCCAGTGGCCTGTCCGCCCGACAGAGAGATGCAGTGCCACAAATCCGATCTCTTCACTTCCTCGAGGGCATTCTGGGATGGCGCTCTCACCGCCTTTCCGACCGCGGGCGCAACGTCAGCCGCTGTGGTGAAGGGATTGGATCGTTTGAGTGCAGACGGGTACATTGTCCCCTTTGGTTGCATGCTTGAGACCACACACCCCACTCACGGCCTCCGATTGCATACCCGTTCCTCGACATTCAACGGCGTCGGTTGTGCCGATACCGCTCCCCTATCGACAATTCACGAAACCAACGCCCCCGACCACGTTCATTTATACCAGATGAATGCCCGGCGTTCAACAAGATTCCTGCGGACTGTCCGATGTTACTCGGCTGCGGCAGGGCGGCCGAAGGCGATGTCGTCAATATAGACGACGCCGGCGCCGCCGGCCGTCGGGCTGGTTCGGCTGCCGACGCCAATGGTCATCGTCCGCACCCGGCTCAGGTTCACGCCGGCCAGGTCGCTGTACGGGATCGCCCACTCGTTCCAATCGCCTCGGACAACGAGGCTCGGGTGCGTCACCGTCGCCGTCTGGCCGTTCGCATCCTCCAAAGCCACGTACAGCGGAGCCGGGTCGTTGCCTTCGCCTTGCTCGACGCCGACCGCCGCCACCTGCCAGTTGCCCGTGACGTTGCCCGTCGTCGAGACGCTGTCGAACTCAAAGGTTCGCAACTCGCCGGAGGCGTGCGAGGTGACGGCCAAGCCGATCAGGACCGGGTCCTGCATCGCGATCGTAACAGGATTGTCGCCCTGCTGCTGCCACTGCTCGCCGTCGGCCGACATCTCAACCGTAAAGATGTTGCCCTGCCGCGTCAGGCGGACCCAGTACGGCGGCGCGATGCCCGTCAGCGTGCGGCTCGAGTCCGAAGCGCCGTTGGCCTCGCTGCGCCACTGGAACGTCCCGCCGTCGCCGTCACCGCCGGTGACCGCGCCCATCACGTTGATCGCGCCGGCATCGAGATTCTGGCGGATCATCACGCCGCCCTTGGCCCAGAGGTTCGTCCCGACACCATTGCTGAGAACCCGAACGGTCATCGAGCCATCGCCGCTGAGACTCCTGTACGCATAGCGGAACTCATCGGCGTTCTCCCAGATGTCCGTCCCGGCGCCGGTCAGAATGATCGTGCCGTCGTCGGCCTCGTAGAACGCCGCGCCCACACCGGCAACGAACAGACGAAGCGTGTCGGCGCCGTTGACCGTCCAGTCCTGCGACGAAGCAAACGTCCGTGAGGTCTCAGAATAGAACGGCGATTCCGTGTTGTCGTAGAACAGCGGCATCGACTGCCGTCCGCTGCGGACGATGGTCTGCTCGGCAAACGGAGCCTGCAGGTGGCCGACCGTCGAGCCGGTCTCGTTGACCCAGCCGTCGAGCCACGTGTCGAAGATCGCCTCACCGGCGTCGATGTCGTCGGTGTAGCTCTCAAAGCCTTCGATCAGTTGATATTCCACTGTCGAGAAGCTCCAGAGATCGCTACTCCAGACGACATCGCCGACCGCATCGATTCTCCAGTAGTATGTGGTGCCGAAACTCAGACCTGCCGGGGGATAGACGGACTGACTGACGGTCTCCAGCAGGGCCAGGCTCTCTGGCTCGGTACCGAGGTAGAGTTCACTGACCGCGGCGTCCCTGCCCTGACGCCAGCTCAGAGCCATGTCCGGGGCCACGCCGGTGGCGCCGTCGGCCGGATGGGGCCGACTCGCCTGGGCGGGGATGAACAGAAAACGGACCTCACCGAGTCCGAACTGACCGCCTCCGCCGAAGGTACTGTTGGCGATGAGCCGGACGTACCTGGCCGGCACACCGCCGAACACAACGGTTGTGTTGGCCGCATACGTTGGTCGGGCCGTCGCCTGGTTGAATTCGACGTTGCCCAGCATGGTCCACTCCTGGCCGTCGACCGAGTATTCGATTGCCACGTCCTTGAGCCCGAAGCCTAACAGCAGCTCGAACTGTACGTTGTAGTTCCAGACCAGCATTTCGTGGAGCTTGTAGACCTTACCAAGGTCGTACCGAATCCAGAGGGGCTCGTCCTCCGGCGCATCCGCCAACCACATGTCGCTCGCGGTGGTGGAATGCCGGTCGTCGGCGTCGAGCCCGGAGCCATCGACCGTCTTCTCGGGTTCGGCGCCGTCCTGGGAGATCCCGTTGGTCGTGGCGATGACGTTTGCGACCGGATAGGCAAGCGGTTCGACCGTGAAGCTCCAGACGTTGCCTTCCAGCACGGCAAAGTCCGGCGCACCGTTGACTTCATCGATGCGCCAATAATAGGTCCGGCCGAAATCCAGGTCTGCGAGCTCCACGCTGCTGGCATCCCGGGCTAGTCCTTCGGCGATCTGGACGGCCGGGTCGGCTGCGTTGACGTCCTCACGCGACGTACCGAAATAGACGTTGTGCGTGACGGCATACTCGCCGGGCGACCATGCAAGATCGGTGGTGTGCAGCACGTCCTCGGCGCCGTCGGCCGGCGTCGGGTCCCAGGCAACGCCCCGTCTGAGCATGCGGGCCTTGCTCTGGACCATGAGCTGATGGATGTCCGCTTCCGTCAGGGCGATGTTCCAGATGCCGATCTCATCCAGGACGCCGTCCCACGGGAATCCTCTTGCTGCGTCCAATTCGCCGATCCAGACGGGGGCACCGCCGCCGTTCGAGCCCAGGGCGACACTGGCGGTGTGGTCGCCCGTGTTCTCCAGGACGCCGTTGATGTAGAGCTTCGTCTTCTGGCCGGCGCCGGCCTGGGCGTCGAACACATAGGCGATGTGGTACCAGTTGTTGTTTTGCAGCGCCGTTGTGGACCGGATTGCCCCGCCCGCATTCACCCGGGCTTCCACAAGCTGGCCCGTCCAGATGAACAGGTTGTACGCATCGGCGTTCTGGTTCGCGATTCTCTTGGAGACGATGGACATCCCTTCATGACTCGCCATGTTGCGAGGCAACGCCCATGCTTCGATGGTGAGCGCCGACATCCCCTCCAGCTTGGGGGCGTGGAGGACTTCGATGCGGTTTGCGGGGTTCCCATCGAATTCCAGGCCCTTGGTTCCGAGCTGGCCCTGGGCGGACGCGAGCGCGCCGTGGACCACGACGGACGTGGGATCGGCGGACGCGTCGACCGGGTTGGTCGCGTCCTCAAAGGGCAAGTAGAGCACCAGACCTGCCGGGTCCGGACCGGCCGCCATCACGGCGGTGTGAAGCAGCAGCAGCGCGCAACCCCAACGCAATCTCTTGTATCCGGCGCTCTTGAGACATTCAGACGTGCACATCGCTTTCCTCCTTCGACTGGAACCACACTTGGTCCGTGACGGAATGCATCGGTCCGAGCTACCTTCTGCCAACACCGGGCAACAAGGAACCCTGACACCCGTATTTCTACCATATTCGGGCCTTGCGTGCAATAGTCCATATCCAGCGTCCACCATGCGAACGCTGCCACACATGGTGGTTTTCTCTTGCGTTCACGGGCCTCAACGCATAGGGTTTCTGGGTTCTCGTTGTACCTCTTCCAGGTACGAGAAACGCAGAGACCTCCCGAAACCATCGCCGAGGAGCAGAAAGGACGCAGAGGTAGTCAAATGGATGCGAACAAGCACACACAGACGATGTTGGCGGTCTTGATCGATGCCGACAACACCCCGCCTTCGATCACGGATGGACTGTTGTCGGAAGTGGCCAAGTACGGCGTGGCCAGCGTCAAGCGGATCTACGGCGACTGGACCACTCCCAGCCTGACCGGATGGAAATCCGTCTTGTTGGAGCACTCGATCCAGCCGATTCAGCAGTTTCGCTATACCGTCGGCAAGAACGCCACCGACAGCGCCATGATCATCGACGCAATGGATCTGCTCTATGCACAGCGGTTCGACGGGTTCTGTCTGGTCTCGAGCGACAGCGATTTCACCCGGTTGGCCTCCCGCATTCGCGAAGAGGGCCTGCTCGTCTACGGTTTCGGTGAGCGCAAGACGCCCAAGGCGTTCGTCTCGGCCTGCGATAAGTTCATCTTCACCGAGGTGCTCCGGTTCGAGGAGGATACCGAGGAGGCCGTCAAGCCCAAGACGACCAACGAGCTCAAAGGCGACACCAAACTGGTTGCTCTGCTGCGCAGTGCCGTAGAGGCGGCCAGCGACGAGAGCGGCTGGGCCCACTTGCGGGCCGTCGGCAGCAACATTGCCAAGCAGGCCCCCGAGTTCGATCCCCGCAACTACGGCTACAGCAAGCTCCGCGAGCTGGCGCTGGCGACGAAGCTGTTCGACGCCGACGAACGCGTGCAAAGTGACGGCCACTCCCGCTCGATCTATATCCGCGACAAGCGCAAGAAAGCCCAGAAGTAGCGCGTCCTATCCAGGGCCGATTGGGAGGTGTGCGAATGACGCAGAGACATGGCTGTGAGGACAAGGACGTAGGGCACTACACGTGCCGGCGAACCAGGGAGAAGATCGTCGTCGACGGCAGGCTCTCCGAAGCCGTCTGGCAGCGGGCGGCGAAGTCGCCGCGATTCGTCGATATGGTCACGGGCGTGCCCGGATTCCTCGACACGCGCATGGCCGCCCTGTGGGACGACGAGAACCTCTATATCGGCTTCTGGGTGGAGGAGCCCAACGTGCAGGCCCACTTCACGCAGCGCGATTCACCGATCTACTTCGAGAACGACATCGAGGTCTTCATCGCCGGGCCCGACTGCTACTACGAGTTCGAGATCAACGCGCGCGGGACGATCTACGAGGTCTTCTATATCTGGCAGGACGCCTACAAGAAGGGCGGTCAGTTCGACCAGCCGGAATTCGATCTTCTGACGCGCACCGTGGACGTCCTCGGCGGCTTCCAGGACGGCCTGCGCTACGGCAAGCACCCGCGCGGCCGGCGGTGGGCCTTCATGGATTGGGACTTTCCGCAGCTCCAGTCGGCTGTGCACGTTGATGGCAGGCTCAACGATGATTCGACCGTCGATCGGGGCTGGACCGTCGAGCTGGCTTTTCCCTGGTCGGGCATGAAGACGCTGGCCCAGGGCCGCAGCCTGCCTCCCGAAGACGGCGACATCTGGCGGATGGATTTTTCCCGCTTCGAGGCCCTGCGCTACAACGGCCGGCTGACCGATCCATCGGTCGGCTGGTCGTTCAACACGCACGGCGTCTACGACTCCCACATCCCCGAATGCTTCACCTACGTCCACTTCTCCGACCAGCCGGCGTAATCGACGATCGGTCTCGCGGGCGACGGTGGCGTCCCTCGCAGAGCGGATTGATGATTGGATTGGTGGCCCAGGCCTGCTTGGCGTTCGCGGTGGCCAAGGAGTATAATGAATGATGGTAGCCTGTTCGATCGATGGAATGCCATCGGCACAATGCCGGACATGATAGATACCACGACGATCCTCGATTGCTATACGGACGAACCGGCCGGTTTGGGCGTCCCGCCGTTTGTGGGGGTGTGGCCGCGTTACGTTGCCGGTTTGTACGAGCGGGAGCCGACGTATCTGAGCATTGACGACCTGCGGTGGCTCCGCTATCGCGAGCACGTGCCTGATGCGGTCATCGATCCACCGGTCGGCCGGACGCACATCGAGGCGCTGAACCACACCCGCGATCCCGAGGAGATCCGCCGGATTCTTGAAGAGGCGGACCCGCTTGTGGTGATCGCGGGTGTCCAGACGCCCGGCAAGTATCTCAGCGCCCGACCGGGCACGCTGCGCGAGGTCAACAAGCTGCTCGCGTCGCGGCCCCTTCGCAAGGTGCTCACAGGCCCCGTCCTGACTGGCGGGACGCAGGTGCGAGGTGGATTGCGGCCTCAATTGCCACAGGCCGGCGACTACGACGAGTTGCGTCCGTTCGTCTTCGATTCGTATGAGGCTTTGCAATCGTACGCGTTGCCCGGAGCGCGACTGATCGGGCAGATGCCCAACATGGGAAATCGAATCGTGGAGATCGAGACCGGCCGCGGCTGCCCGCGAGAGACGGGATGTTCGTTCTGCACCGAGCCACTGAAGCATGCCGTGCAGTGGCGGCACGCAGATCACATTGTTGAAGAGGTCCAAGCGCTCATGGGCCTGGGCGCGCGGGCCTTCCGATTGGGTAAGCAGTCCTGCATCTACAGCTACGAATCCGGCGATTCACAGAAGATCCAGACGCTCCTGTCCCGCCTGGCGGCGCTGAGGCCGGCGGTGCTGCACATCGACAACGCCAACCCGGCCATGGTCGACGCCCGGCGGACCGAACTGTTCGTCAAGTACTTGACGCCCGGAAGCACCGCCGCGATGGGCGTGGAGTCCTTCGACCCTGAGGTGGCGCGCGCCAATAACCTCAATTGCACGTTCGACAGCGCCTTTGAAGCCATCGGCACCGTGAACCGAATCGGAGGCTTCCGGGCAGAGAACGGGTGCCACGCTTTGTTGCCCGGGGTCAACATCCTGCTTGGCCTGGCCGGCGAGACGCCCCAAACGCTGGACCGGAACTTCGCGGCGCTCAAGCGGCTTCTCGATGAGGGACTCCTCGTCAGACGGATCAACATCCGTCAGGTCGTGCCCTTTCCTGGAACGGTCCTCTACGAGCAGGTCGGGCAGAAATACCTGCGTATGAACCGTCGGCACTACTCCGCGTGGATCGACAAGGTGCGGCGGGAGGTCGACCGGCCCATGCTTGAGCGGTTGTTTCCCGTTGGGACCGTGCTGCGAGGGCTGTGCAGCGAAGTCCACAACGGCGGCACTACCTTTATGCGGCAGATCGGCAGCTACCCGATCCTTGTGGCCGTTCCAGAACGGCTCGAGCTCGGGCAACGCTTCGACGTCCGTGTTACCGGCATCCTGCCTCGCAGTCTCACCGGCGAGAGGGTCCTCTGACCGATGCGCGTTGAAGGGCATTGCTGGAACGTGTGCGTTTCCTGTGCCCCATCCGCACAGCGGGCAGAAGCGGCCGACCAGCTACGGCCAGATGCCGGCCCGATGGAGTTGAAGCGTCAATTCGCGAATGCGATCCTCGGCCTGCGTGGCCTTCTCTATCGCCTCGTCCCGCTCTTTTTGGATCTCTTGCAGGGCGAGGAACTCCTTGAGTCTGGCCGCTTCGAGGTCCGTGATCTGAAGCCTGCCGTCCAGCTCGCGCAGTCGTTCCTTGGCAGCGGCAAGCTGTCCGGCGAGCGCATCTCGCTCTTGGCTCAGTTCGGCCAGTTCCATTCGCGTCTGTTCCAGGAGTTGCTCGGTTTGGGCCGCTTGGGCCCGGAGCGTTGCATGGTCTTGTCGGGCTGCGGCTAACGTCGCCGCAAGCTGTGACATGTGCCTGGTCTTGTTGGCGTTGGCCACGGCCAGTTGATCTCGGGTCCGGCCGGGAATGAGGCGGGGACCAACCATCGTCGCGATGAGCAAGGCGACGAAACCCAGTGCAACGACCCATCCCTCAACGACCGACAGCCTTCGTTCTCTCATCATACGCCAAATTCCACGGCATTCGATTGAATCACCCTCTGGCCTGTTCCTATCGGTTATTTTCTGTCTCGACTCCTGGATCACGACCCCGAAAACCACGCTGCTTTGCAGCGGGCTGGGCCCTGAGAAAGGTACTGTCCGGACCGGATGCGTTCAAACCGTCCGTTTCAGGCGAATACGGGCCGTCCAGTGGCCTGTCGGGATATGGAGATCGGCTCCTGCTATCCTCTCCGTGAACGCCTCTGCCAAGCCTCTTCAAGCCCTTGGCGGTCCCATAAGAACAAAGGGGGCCTCTGTTGACAGGCCCCAATAGGGGTGGACAGGCGGTGTCTGCCGTTTATGCCCAGCGCTTCTGCGCAATGATGCCGGCGATGATGAGGACCAGGCCGACGACCGTCGAGGGCCGGATCGTCTCGCCCAGCACCAGGGCGATGACCAGCAGCGACAGGAAGGGGACCAGGTAGATCAGGTTGACGACGTGCGCGGTGGTCGGGGCGGCCTTGAGGGCCTTGAGCCAGGCGAGGAACGTGATCCCCATCTCGAACAGGCCGATGTAGACGCCTCCGACCAATCCCCGCCAGGGGGGCGCCGTGACCTGGCCTGTCAGCAGCAGGGCGACGAGGGTGTATCCTGTGGCGAAGGCGAAATTCGCGAACAGACGCACCGCCTCGTCCCGGCGGTCTTTGGCATTGAGAATCCAGAACAGGGCCCAGACCACCGTCGTGCTGAGTGCCAGCAGGACGCCGGTGCCGCTGCTGAAGCGAAAGCGGAGAATGTCGGCCGGTCCGGCGGCGCGCGTGGCGATGACCACGACGCCGGTGAAGCTGATGAGAATGGCCAGGATGCTGGCGAATCGGATGCGCTGGCCGAGCAGGGGGATCGAAAGCAACACCAGGGTCAGCGGCCAGACGAAGTTGATCGGCTGGGCCTCCTGAGCGGGCAGCAGCGAGTAGGCTTTGAACAGCACGACGTAGTACAGGAACGGATTGAGAAATCCCAGTCCCGCCGACCACAGGTAGTCCTTCTGCGTGAATGCGCGAAGCAGGTTGAGTCTTCTGGTCGCGAGCAGATAGGCGCCGAAGGCAACGGTCGATGTCGCCGAGGCGACGAACAGCAGCGGCAGGACCCCCACGTGACGCAGAGAAAGTTTGAACGCCGACGCCGACGTCGCCCAGAACAACACCGCCACCATCGCATACGAATACGCATTGGCAGGGGATCGTCTCTCGTGGCTCATGGCCGGACCAGTTCGGCAAGCCGGTCTGTGGCCTGCCAGGTGCAGTCGATCAGCTCGCGGCCGAAGGGCGATTCCTCGTTCTTCCAGACCCATCGCAGCAGGCGGTCGAGGCCGACTCGATCGAGCCTTTGGCAGTCCATTCCGTGGAATTCACTGGGGACGCCGTACTGAGCTGCATTGTCCAGAAGCATGGCGACGCCCGCCAGTGCGCCTGTGGCCATGTTCTCCGGTCGAATGTGGTATTCGAACGCCAGGGACATCGTCCCGAAGATGCGGTCGGTGGCGCCGAGCTTGCGCAGGAGGTCGCGGGCGGCGCGGCTCGTGGTGTCGGCCAGAAACGGATTGGTGATTCGCCCAAGCAGATCGTCGGCGTATCGCTGATAGCCGGCCGCCGTGAACAACTCGTCGCCGAGCGACGCATACCTGGCGATCAGAGCGCCGCCGGATTCTTCGATGAAGGCTCGACGAGCCGTCTGCATGATGGCCTCATCGCCAGCCAGTTCCGTCATCGCGCCGCAGCCCTTCAGCGCACCCACGAAGCCCAGCAGCGCGTGAATGGCGTTGTGGCCGTAGAGCTTGGCCTCTTCAAAGGGCAGCAGATCGTCCTTCTCGACGAACACACCGATACCGGGCTGGAAACCTGGAATGGTGGCTCGGCTGACGAGGATGTGGTTGAACTCCTCGACCAGGAACGCCCGGTCAATGCCGGGCGCAATGGGCCTCAGGTTCAGCGCGGCAATCTCGGCCGGATCGGTCACTACCCGGCTCATCTTGCCGATCACCGTGTTGAGAAATTGCACCCGCTGCGGCAACGGGCCGTTCAGGCGCTCCGCGACGCCATCCCGCAGGATCTCGGCGGCGTGGTTGTTGTTCTCCGCCGCATAGACGATGGCGGGTTCTTCTCCTCTGTGAGTCAGACCGTCGGCAATCATCGTGGCGACACTGTTGCTCTGACCCGAGCTGAAGAAATTCACCGATGGCAGGCAGGTGCAGATCTCCGTCGCCTGAGCCAGCGCGGTGCGAAGAGCTTTGTTGTCTTTCGCATCTGTTGGGTCGAACAGCTCGACGTTGTCGATTCGTTGCGCTTCGATCCGGTCGGCCCGAGCAACGTTGACGTGGTACGTTCCACGGTTGGCCCGAACGGCGTGGACGAGGGCTCGGTCGATTTCAGCGACGACGATCCGCGAGAATCGGCCGCTCTGAAAGGCCTCCTTGGCGAACAAGCCGCTCTGAATTGGCCCGAATCCGAAGCCCACGAGAATGTGATCGGCCATCTTACTGCCCGGCGGTCTTGAGGAAGGCATTGATGTCGGCATCCTTCGTGAGCACGCGGATTTCCAGATCGTAGGTCCGGCTCCTGCCGGGGGCCAGATGGATCAGTTTCTTCTGCTTGCGGGCCGCACTCTGGCCGATTGGGAAATTCGTGCCCGGCTCCAGGCCGGTGACGTATTCGCCCGGGCCCCAATGCTGCCAGTTGGCCATGCAGGGGAACTGCGTCTTCTTATAGCGCGTCGCCACCGCCAGGCCGAGCCTCTGGTTGTACAGGCCGATCGTGCAGAGGCCGCTCTTGTCGGCGGCGACGTCGATGAACGCGCAGGCCTCGCCACCGCCGCGATGGGCTTCCAGCGGCTTGCGGCATACGCGGAAATCGTTCTTGTCGTTGAAGATCGCGTTGTCCATGTCCATGCCGCGCGACCGCCACGCGCCTTTCCAGACGATCTGCGTGCCCTCATCCACCAGGGGCCAGCCGTAGTTGCAGTGATACAGCAGCATGTGCGGCGTCGGCGTATTGCCCACGTTTGTCACCACGTCGTGGATACGGATCGCGGGCTGGCCCAGCGTGCTGGAGATGGTCCGTCGCAGTTGCAGGGTCGGGCCGAAGACGCGGTATTCCTTCACCACGGCCGTGATGCCCATGTCGAGCTTTCCGGTCCGCAGGTCCGGCTGGACGATGGATTCGACCTCGGCCGGGGTGTTGCTGATCCGCCCGTGCAGACCGCGCCGGCCCGATTCGTCGTCCTCCGGCCCCCCGACGTGGCTCAGGCCGCAGGTTGTCAGCAGACCGCCGCCGAACGGCCAGAGCCATTCGATGCCTTCGTTGGCGTCCGGGCGCGGGGCGGTCACGCCGGCGTGGCTGAGCCAGGCCAGGCTGTGCTGGTTGTGGAACGCGTCCACGATATCCAGCGCCCGATCGATGACGACCTTGTAACGCAGCCCGGCCCCTGTATTGATCCACGCGATTCGCGTGCCTTTGCCCAGTCCGTTGTCCAGGACGCTGGTCTCGATCCCGCCCACCTGCGCAGAATTGCCCACTCTGTCCTGCCAGTCGAACGACGTCTTCTTCTGTGCCATTTCAATTCACTCCCAATCAATTCAGCGCCTGTTGCAGGGCTTCGAAGCTGTCGAAGTTCTTGTCGGCTTGCAGGACGCGGAGCATCTTGTCGTACGGCTTGATGTTGGCGTAGCGGTCGTCGAGCGGGGCCTTGATGAACAGCGACGCGAAGAGGTTGCCCGCCTGTACGGCCTGGGTAAAATCGGCGTTGCCGGCCCGGAACGCGTCGAGGTTCTTCGCAAGATAGGTAATCAGCCCGGCACGGAAGGAATCGCCGGCGCCGACGAGATCGATGACCTCGCCACTGAGGAACCGCGACGTGATCTTCGTCGGTACACCGGTTCGGCCGTCGGGGCAGCGGTGCACTTCATAGGCGCCGTTGCTGACGGTCACGCCGAAGAGGCGCGTTCGCCCGTCATTGTGCCAGTACCTCTTCGTCAGGAACTCGAGGAAATGGGTGTTGTTCCGGCTTTCGTCAAACTGCGTCCAGTCGCGCGGTTCGCCCAGTGTGTTCTCGATGAGCTTCGCCTCATCCGAGGAGGTGAAGAACACGTCCAGCTCCGGCAGGAGCGGTTCGAGCAGGCGATATTCGGCGACGGGTTTGCCCTCGGCGATCAGTCGATGCGGGTCGCCCGTCAGTGTGTGGCTGTCGGCGATGGTCAGCGCGCCTCGACTTCGGCACCAGCGGATGAACTCGGCCAGATCGCGGCCTTCGTTGGCGTCGCCCCGGTCGGACAGGCCCGAGTACATGTAATAGACCACGCGGGGTTCGAGCCGTTCGACGGCCTTGTGGAAGATCGCAAAGTCGAAGTCGTTGTTGGCGTTGGGGAAATAGGCGATGCCGCCCCGGTCGTCGCCTTTGGGGTTGTGGATGAACGTTGTCCCGGTCGGCAGTGTGGGATGAACGTAAGTCGCCGACATATCGACGCCGTTGGCGACGAGGGTGTCGTGGAAGAATCGGCCTTGCGCGTCGAGTCCGTCGTAATGGCCTTTTCCGAGATTGACGCCGACGGCGACCCTCAGGCCGGTCCGCGCGATCAGCGGGGCGGTGTTGCCCGGCCCGCCCGCGGTGGCGCCTTCGTCGATCCATTGCTCGATTTGCTCTTGCGAGTAGTCGGGCATGTCCTCGGTCTTGCACTTGGCCAGGCCGCCTTTGCCCACGAGCCGGTCGGCGAATTCGAAATCGGCCCGGCGCAGGTCCGCGACCGCTGTATTGAGGATCAGGACATCTACCGCCATCAATGGTATCTCCTTCTGCCGTTTGGCCTCAGTGCATTTCCGCTTGGCACGTGCCGATGGCGGGCCGGTAGAAGTTGAATTGCACGTTCGGGTGGTCGGCCAGCAACGACATGGGCACGGCACTGTCAGGGAGCTTCTTGGCGATCATTAGGGTGGTTAGCCGCATCCCGAACGGATTGTCGTGCGTGCCCGCCTGCCAAATCGAGACCTTCTCGGCCTTCCACGTCTGGACGGGGCCCACGGTGATCGCCTGGATCGGTACGCTGGTCACGACGCCACCGCCGCTCGTGCGTGCGTTCTGCATCACGGTCACCGGATGCAGGTCCACGATGCGGGTGGTCAGTTGCCGGTACTCCTGCGGCGTCGGCGGACGGTCTTCGTACGGGCCTTGCCGGCGAACGGGGTCGTTGAAGGCCCAGTGCTTGATGTCGCCCTGGCCGCCCTGCATGACGGCGCATCGGACGCCGTCCCAGCTCTGGATATACGCCGAGGTTTCAGCTTTGGGGAAGTGCAGGTTGGACTCGGGCATCCGCAATTCGGGCCGGATGCGATCGAGGCACAGTTCCTTGTCCGCCTTGGCAAACGACAGTGGGTGCGTTTCGGGCACCTCGGCGCCGTTCATGTACCACTCGTCCATGCCCCAGAAATGTGCATCCCGTAGCTTCAGGCCCAGCTCGTTGACCAGTCTTGCCACAAGCGGCAACTGCTCGGTCGGTCCGATCGGTCCACAGACGCCGACGGGGTTGTCCGCCGTCGCCTGTTTCCAGGCGGTGACGTATTCGAGGGCCTCGGCCAGATAGAAATCCTCCAGCGTCTCGTAGAAGACGACCCGAAACCCATCCCGGCTCAGGCCCGCCATGTCCTCGGCGGTGAGCCGGGCGGCTTCGTTGAGGATTGCGTCGTCGAGCGTCGTGTAGTCCCACCAGTCCGGGGCCAGGAGACTGTGCTTTCTGCCCATGATTGTTCCCCTATTTCGTATGAACCAGATCGCCCAGCTCGGCCTTGAGGAGGTTGTCCTGCGGGTAGGCGTGCCCCAGGTGCTGGCGGAACCCCTCGGCGAACTCGACGCCGATGGCGGCGCCGCGCTTGCGGCCGAGTTTCTTCATCTGTTCGGTGTACTCGTCGATGCCGTGATGCGCCAGCAGCCAGTTGCGCTGGCTCTCGTGGCAGACGAGCATCTTCGTCTTGACGTCCATGACGCCGGTGACGTCCACGATGGTGCCCGGCGGGACCTGGGCGCCGAACTTGTCCTTGCCCTCGACCGGATCGGCGTAGTAGAGGTGGGGGATCGGCTCGAAGGGCTCGGCGCCGGGCGTGTCGATGTTGACAATGCCGCAGCAGAAGCACGCCGACTGCGTCAGCTTGCTGGCCATGTCGTGATCGACCATGTAGTCCGATGGACTCAGCGTGAAGACGATCTTGGGCCGGACCTTGCGTATCAGTGCAATCGCTTTGACCAAGGTCGGCCGATCGTACATGATGAACGCGTCGTCGCACTCCAGGCAGTGATACTCGCCGTCGAGGAGGCTGACCGCCTTGGCCGCCTCGCTCTTGCGAATCCGGCTGATTTCCTCCCGGCTGTACTCGATCGTGCCGCAATCGCCCGGCGTAAACGTCGCGATATGGACCTGCCAGCCTCGCTGGTGAAGCAGGGCCAAGGTCCCGGCGCACATGAACTCGGCGTCGTCCGGGTGGGCGCCGAGACTCAAGACCACTTTGTCGTCACTCATGGTTCCTCTCGTTCAGAGTTTGGCCGGCTCACTTGCCGAGCAGGTGGTTCATGATGAGCAGGTCCAGCTCTTCGTAGTCGCGTTCGGCGATCAGGCTCTCGACCCGGCCTTCGTCGAGGCTTCGGGCCAGCTCGACCAGCCGCAGGAAGATCGTCCGGCTGTTGCTGAGGTGTTTGGTCGCGACCTTCTGCTTCTGCGTCCGCACGGCCTTGACGTCGAGGCCGACGAACTCGCCTTTCTTGCCGTAATCGTACTTGTCGAGGATGCGAACCTGGTTGAAGGCCCGGCGCAGGTTGACCGAACCGAAGCTCTTGTCCTCGTCGAACTTCAGGCCGTTCTGGTCGTTCAGGTGCACCGTGTAGAGCTTGTCGTAGGCCAGGGCGAAGCCCATCTCGTCCGACGGATCGAGGCCGGCCAGAATCGCGTGGGCGGTCTCGATGTTCACGCCGACGCGGCTGGCGTCCCTGGTCAGGTAACCCAGCGCCATGGCGTGGCCGGTCGTCGGGATGTAGGCCTGGTCCATCGGCTCGTTGGGTTTGGGCTCGATGGCGATCTTGATGTCCTTGTTGTAGGCGAGCATGTCGTCAATCGCCTTGACGAGGCGGTCCACGGCGACCTTGCTGTCCTTGGCCTCGCGCATGTACGTGCCTTCGCGCGCCAGCCACAGGACGATCAGATCGGTCTTCAGGGCCGCGGCGATATCGATGGCCCGGCGGCTGCGGTCGCGCGCGTACTTGCGGCACTCGGGGTCATTGGAGGTATAGCCGCCGTCGATCGTACGCGGATCTTCCCACAGACGCGGCGCCACGAATTCGGCCACCAGCCCTTCGTCGGCCAGCATCTTGCGCACTTCCTTGGCCTTCTTGACGATCTCCTTGGGGCTGAGCTTGTCCATATCGGGTACGGCGTCGTCGTCGTGGAACTGCACGCCCTCGAAGCCGAGCTTCTTGAAGAGCTTGAGCTTCTTGGCGAACTTGACGGTGGTCCGGACCGTCGGCCCGAATGGATCGCCGCCTTCATGGATGTTCCACGGCCCAAATGAAAACCGATATTCTCCTGCCATCTCTTGCCTCCTTTACGGTTCCAGCGGTTGCATGTTTGTTCCGTTTGTATCTCCGATATGGCGGACGTCTCACATGCGGCGTCCAGGTTTCTCTTCCAGAATGGCCATCGCGTGACGGGCGTAGTGGCCGCGCAGGTCACGAGCATACTCTCTCAGGATGCGCTCGCCAAGGCCGTTGTCGTCGCCGCAGCGGTAGAGCGCGCGGGCCAGGATCAACTCCCGCAACGAAACCTCGCGGGTGGAGGTATCGACGGGACTTGCCGGGATGGTCGCCGCGACGGCATGGATGTCCGTAAAGGCGTGCCCGGTCATGCCGTCCTTACGGAGCAGATCGGCCAATGCCTTGGCAGCCGATGGTTTGCGCTGGGCCTCCATCGCCATCGCCACGGCCCGGTGGTGTGACAGCGCATGGTCGGGGCCGAGTTGGGCGACCTTCTCGATGATGGGACCAAGGGCCTCTGCGCGTCCCGTCCGGCCGAGGGCGATGATGAGACTGTCCAGCGGGCTCATGCTCGGGCCAAACTGGCCCATGCCCGTGAATCTCCAGCCTTCGTCCCAATCGCGCAGCCTGACGGCCTGAGCCAGCGTCGCGGTGCCGACGCCGTCGCCCATGATGCCCAGGATGTGGGCATATGTGAGTTTGTTCTCGTCGGCTTGCGCCGTTCTGTATGCCTCGCGAAGCAATGGCAGGGCCGTGTCCGGCTGGGTGAAGATGATCTCGATGCCCTTGAAGTCTTCGGTCACGGTGTGGACGGCCTGCTCGACCGTTTCCCTTGGCAGGGGGAAGGAGTCCTCCTGCGTGAGCACTTCCTCAGGCAGGTTGCCTTTTTCGACGAGATGCCGCTGCAACTGGCGTACGTCGATCTGGCGGAAGCCCCGGGCGGTCCGGACGGACGTTGCTGCGGCAAGTCCGGCGGCATAGCCCTGGTTCTGGATGTCCGGCTGCATCCGGATCACCGGCATTACGTCCCGATGGGCGCTGACGCCGAGACCGGTGACGAGAATGCCCTCGATCCCTTTGGGCAGCAGGCAGCGGTAAGGGACATAACATGACAGGGCTTCGCGGTCCGGTGGCTTGAGCATGAACATCGGGTGAATCGTGAAGCCGTGCGTGTCGAAGTTGCTGTGGGCCCGCACGATCGAATCGCCGAACGTGCGATCGAGGTAGACATCCATCGGCATGAGGAAGAAGTCCCCGACGATCTGCCTGCGTTCGCGGGCGTCGATAAGCTGTCCGAGGTCGTATCGGTTCGCGAATTTCCTGCGGCCGGCCAGGAACGCATGCCACGTGTCCAGGATGTCGATGTCGTCGATGAAGGTGTAGTCGGTGTTGGTGTACCGTGCCTCCGGCTCCCAGTAGGGCAGTCCGGTCCCCTGGACCGCGATGTGGCTGCCGTCGATATAGATGGACTCGGCGCCTGCCGCGACGGCGATTGCCGCGCTGCCGGTGGAATCCACGACCGCCCGGGCGAGGACCACGCCGCGTCCATGGGGTGTGGTCACGACGACACCCTTGACCTGGTTGCCCTCGACGAATGCGCCACAGCCGAGTGTCCCATACCAGATGTCGGCACCGGCCTTGCGAAGCTCGCGCCGATACCACTCGATCTTGATCTGGCTGTCCCAGGCCTGGCCCTGTCCGCTCTTGCCTTCGGCTTGGCCGCCCAACTCGGCCAGGCCCTGATCGATTTCCTTTGTGAACCCTTCGCGATAGCCGAACCAGTATCTGCCGATCAGGCCCATTGTGCCGATGCCGCCGAGGCCGTGGAGATACTCGATGACCAGCGTCCGCGCGCCTTGCCTCGCGGCGGCAATGCCGGCCGGCGCGCCCCCCGTGCCGCCCCCAACGACGACCACGTCATAGCGGCCCAGGATCGGGATCGTCCGGTCCGTGGCCTCGACCGTACCGGCCTGTTGCAGGTCCGGCCGCAGCCAGGCGGTATCCTCTCGAATATCCCCTGGAGCAGTCGGGATAATCTGGTAACCGACGACGGTGGCGTTCTTGGTCGGCAGTAGGGCGCGGGCTTCGATGGCGGCGGTCTGGCCGATGCGCTCGCCGACGGCGATCAGTTCGAGCGGGCGCAGCAGCCTCTCGGCCACTGACCTGGCCACGTCGGCGCAGCCTCCCAGTACAAACAGCCGCTCGATTCGTTCAGGCCGGAACACATCGAGAGACACGTTGTCGGCGCCGGGCCACGTGCAGCATTCCTGGGACTTGCCCTTCATTCGGTCCGGCGGGATCTGGAACAACGTCTCCGAGCAATCCACCTGGCCGGTGCTCCAGGTCTTGTCGCGGGCGATCTGCTCGGCGTTGGCGAAGGAGGCGAACGAACCGTCCTCCATCGGAATCTTCAGGGTATACTCGACGGCCTCGTAAGTCCGTCCATCGGCGGTGTGGACCGGCGTGGGCAGTCGGCGAGCTTCCATGTACTCGTCCTGCCGAATCGTTCCACCGACCACGGTGCGCTGGAAGGTGTGCCAGCCCATTGGGTAGGGGTCGAACGCAGCGCCGGCCATTCGCGCGACCACGGCCCTGTCCGTCGCGTCGATGATGATTCTGGCCCTGACCGCCTGCCGGCCGGAGCGGTTGCTCATCACGATCCCCGCCAGGCGGCCGTTCTCGTCGCGCAGTACGTCGGTGGCGTAGCAGCCATAAAGGAACTCGACACCCGCATCGAGCAGGGCATCGTCAAGGACTCGCTTGACCTGCATGGGGGTCGGCGGGATTCGATCGGAGGAAGGGGACTTTGGTCCCGGCGGCTTCTCGATCACGATCTCGCCCAGCAGAATGCGGCGAGCCGCCGGTGATTTCTGGATGCTGAGCCGGACGTATCGGGCGGTGCTGTCGAGCCAGGCCGACAATTCGATGGGGGATTGCTCGAACGAACCGTGGCCGAGTTTGCCGTTCTTGATCACAGCGGCCCGGCTCCAGCCTTTCCGATCCCGGCTGACGTGGATGGTGATGGTGTCCACCTCGAAGTCGTTGTCGCGTTGATAGGCCATGATGCGGACGCGACGAATTCGCTGCGCGTCGCCCAGGTCGGTGGTAATGGTGGCGTTGCCATCGTATTGGACGCTCTGCGTCACAGCGCTGTGCCACTTGCCATCGGTCAGGACCGACGGAGGATCGGTGTCCTTGTGGAGGTCGGCTGAGGGGATGTTCGCCTCGTAGGTGAATGGAAGGGCGTTGTCCAACTGGCGAGCGACCTCCGGCTCGGCGAACAGGGCCCTGGCGAGGTCCGAGCGAGGCTCCTCACTGGGTTCGAGCCAGAGGCGATACGTCGCACAGAGGTCCTCTCCCAGATAGGGTCGCGGGGCGGCCAGGAAGACTCTGGCCCCGTTCTGTGCGGCGGCGGCCGCGGCGGCGACGCCTGCCGAACTGCCGCCGACGACAAGAACGTCGACGTCATAGGCGACCGGAATGCTCCGGGTCGATTCCGTGACGCCGCCGGGCCCGGGATCGAGGGTTGGCTTCTCAGCACGCCTGCCGCTGGAATGCCACGGGGGACGAGAGCAGCTCGCCGACAGCAGCAGAAGGCCCAGGAGCATGGAGAGTGCGGTCCGTTGCAAGTGCCATGTCATGGTCGTGTCCTCAAATCAATGCTGTTGGCATAGTCAGAAGGCCATTATGCCCAGGTCAGGCCTGTTTTCAACTGGAATCCGACACCGTGGAATCGCTTGCGTTGTGTGGAACCCTTTTTCACCCACATCGCAAGCGGCCGAGAATCTGCAGATTTTTGCCGTCTCCCGGATTGACCCCTCGCGACCCTCCCATTATTGTCACGGGCGCGGCCGGCGACAGTGGCATGCGTCCACATCGGTCGCCGATCTGGAAAGCGACGTGTTCGCATCGCAGAGGCTCTTGGAGGCAATCGTATCATGGACGAGGCCGACCCGCTATTTGTCACCATCGACAAGCTCATCCGGATCTCTCGGCTCAGAGAGATTGAGTTCATCATGAGCAGCGATCAGACCGACCGGATCCGCGAGATCCAAGCGGCCCTGCGCCGTCTGGGGCCGGGACACTACCTCCTCGGGACCGGACCATCGACTGTGGGGATCATCTCGCTGGACGATCAGGACATCGTGCTCGGTCGTCCCTCCACTGTCCTGGAACCTCCAACCGCATCGGCGCCCGACTACTGGGCCATCGATACGCTGTACTTCGTACCCCGGGAAGTCTCGCGGAACCACGCCCGCGTGGCGCTGCGCGCCACCGATGCGGGTCCCCGCCGGGTCGTATCTGACCTGAACAGCACGTGCGGCACATTTGTCAATGACGCACAAGTGACCCCGGATGGTCCGGGAACCATCCTCAAACACGGCGACATCATCAGTCTCGGGCCCTCGCGAACCAGCACGTATATCTACTATGAAGTGCCCCGGTCCGCCGAACGGCACGTTCCGTAGACGCTTCTCTACGATCGTTTGTTCAGCTTGACCCTGCCGCCTCAGTTGGGTATAATCGCATCTATATGGTTCTGGGCCGGGAGACGAGGAGGCAATCTTTGGTCCGCAGAAGCGATCTGAGAATCAGTGCGTAGGAGGGACGAGGATCTGTTCTCGGTTTCACGCGATGTCAGGAGTCGTCGGCATGGCACGTGTCGCGCATTCCCATCTCGGTTGCGCCCGAGGAGGCCCGGAACCCCTTGAACCCAACCGGGAAATCCGTGGCGAAACAACGAAAGGGCGCGTGCACATGAAGACACACAACTGGAACAGGACTCTGGTGGCAACGGCTGCTTGGGTCGTGGTGTCCTTGTGGGCAACCATACCCCTGCCGGCTGCTGATTTGGATCAGGCGGCCGGGATGGTGGGCTCAGCCGCCAACGCAAGATATGTCCCGGGCGAGATCCTTGTCAGACTTAGAGCGGACACAGCGGTGGCCGGTGAAACGGCCGCCGCAAAGGACGACGGTGTCCTGCAACGTCTCCAGAAACGTCATCGAGTGGAGATCCAGAGATCGGTGTTTCGCAGCGTCGGCGCCAGAGGCGAATCGCGGAGACGCCCCACACGGCCGTTTCACCTGATCAGGACGGAGGGCGACGTCGAGGCGATCTGCGCGCAGCTTCGCGACGACCCCGAGGTGGAATCCGCACAGCCGAACTACATCTATCGTCCATGCCGGGTGCCAAACGATCCGGAGTTCGCCGACCAGTACGCCCATCGGTTGATCCAGATGATCGACGCTTGGGGTATCTCAACCGGCAGCCGAGATGTTGTGGTGGCGGTGTTGGGCACGGGCGTCGACATCCATCACCCCGATCTGAAGGACAACATCTGGACGAATCCCGGCGAGATCCCCGACAGTGGCATCGACGACGACGGCAACGGCTATATCGACGACGTGCATGGGTGGAATTTCGAACGGCAGAACAATCAGGTGGCGCCGACGTCGGCCCCCAACGGGATTGAAGGCCATGAGACGATGGTGGCCGGCGTGATCGCGGCCGTTGGCGACAATGGCGAAGGCGTCTGTGGAGTCAACTGGCAGTGCAGCATCATGCCGCTGCGGGTGAGCCTCGAGATCACGACGGCTGAGGTGGCCGAGGCTCTGGACTATGCCGCGGCCAACGGCGCCCATATTGTGAATATGAGCTTCGGCGCAGGCGCCGACGAACCGGATTGGGTGGATGACCCCATCCTGCGGGAAGCCATTGACAACGCCTTCGCCCAGGGCGTTCTGCTCGTCGCCAGCGCCGGCAATTCGGCCACGGATGATATCTTCTACCCGGCCGGGTACTACAACGTCATGGCCGTCGCCTCGACGGATGGCGAGGACGCCAAGACCAGCCACAGTACGTTCGGCGCCTGGGTGGACATCGCAGCGCCCGGGACGGATATTGTGACAACCGATCTCAACGGCGAATACATCGCCACCGCCGGAACGTCCTTCTCGGCGCCGTACGTCGCCGCCGTCGCCGCCCTTGTGCTGGCCCACCGGCCGGAACTGACCCACATCGAACTCCGCGCCATCCTGGAAAACACGGCCGATCCCATCTATTACGGATCGGCCGATCCTGACCTCGGCTACATTGGGATCGGACGGGTCAATGCCTACAGGGCCCTTCAAGCGGCCGATCGAAGCCATCCTCTCGGTGAGATCGTCACCCCCCGACACAACGAGTCCCTCCCGCGGGACGTCGATACGATCGAGGTGCTCCTGTTTGTTCATGGGGACACCTATCGCCTTGAGTACAGCGATTACAGCGCGTACAACTGGACCTTGGTCGCCGAAGACGTCGTTCCGACCAACTCGGACGGGCTCGTCCGACTCTCACTGCCCAATCCCGGCCCCGGCACCTATGAACTGAGACTGACCGTGACCAGCGACGGAGCCATCCACAGCGACCGAAAGGTCGCCGGTGTCGAAGCGGCGCCGAGCCAGACGCCTTGGCCAATGCCGAAAACCATACCCTATCCGCCCGACGATCAGTTCTACGGTGGTCCGATTTGCATGGACGTCACCGGGGACGGACGCAATGAGATCATCCAATCCTCGATCGCGTGGGACACGCTCTGGGGTGACCCGCGACTTGCGATCTGGCGGGAAGACGGCACGGCCCTTCCCGGTTGGCCGAAACTGCTGACCTTCGCGTACGAGCCGCCCCTTTGCGCGGTCGGAGACATCGACGGCGACGGCGATTACGAGATCGTCGGCACGTGCAACTACGATGGGATCGTCTGCGCCTGGCACGTTGAAACCGGCGAGTCCGTTGACGGCTGGCCCATTCCCCTGGGCGGGTGGTACGGCAGCATCGTCGGCTATCCCGTCCTGGCCGACCTGGATGGCGACGGCGCCAGCGAGGTCATCATTGCCCTCGATTACCAATCGGCCGACTCAGCCGCGTTGCACGCGCTCAAGGGCGACGGCACGCCGCTCTGGCAGCGGCGCTACGTCTGTGAGAGCCCGATCACCGTGGCCGACTTCGACGGCGACGGCAAGGCGGAAATCGCCTTCTGCGGGTACGGCCCCGGCGTCAGCAGCCTGTACACGTATATCCTCGATCATCAGGGCCAACAGATCGCACGATGGCGAGGGGGCAGCCGCAAGGGGCCCGTCGTCGCCGATCTCAACGGCGATGGGCAGTCCGAGTTGATCTTCTGCACGGAGGACGGCGTCCAGGTAGTGAGCGTCGATGGCAGCACTCTGTGGAAGACGCAACTGAGCGATGGGTTCGACACTGCCGGCGGGTTGAGCGTTGGAGATGTTAACGGCGATGGGCGAAAGGAGATCTTCGTCAATAGCCACGTCCGGTCCGACGGTTACTCGTTTACTCGGGTCTACGCCCTGGATCATGCGGGCCGCCAACTGACCGAAGCCGGGTTCCCGAAGACCGTTATGGGCCATCCGGGCAACAGCGCGCCTCTGATCGCTGACATCGACGGCGACGGGCAGAAGGAGATCCTCGTCGGCTCGGCGGGCGCCCGGCTGATTGCCTGGAAACCGGATGGCTCGACCGCAACCGGATTCCCCATGCTGACACTGCCGACCGAGATCGACTGCACGGCGACGATCGCCGACCTCGATCAGGACGGCGATCTGGAGATCCTGGTCGGCGGCTACGACTATCGCTTCCACGTCGTGGACATGCCCGGTCGAACCGATCCCGATACGATCGATTGGGGCGCCGCCAGAGGCAATCCGCAGAACTCCGCCTGGGCCGTAAAGGTCCCCACGCTCGATCTGAGCGATGCGCCGCAACAGATCCGGCCGGGAGAGAGGTTCCTGCTGGAATTGCGCGCGTCGAACCCGGACAATCGCCCTCTGCATTTCGTCGTCGGCGCGATGCCCGAAGGGGCCCTGTTCAACGAAGAGACGTTGACCGTCACCTGGAAACCCACGGTCGCTCAGGCTTTCCAGACGTATCGGTTCTCCTTCCTGGTCTCCGACGGCATCCACCAGAACAGCCGAAGCTTCGAGGTCACCGTGATGCCCGACGCAATCTACTGGGCCAACATGGACACCGACCCCGGTTGGCAGCTCGACGAAGGATGGGCCTGGGGCACCCCCACGGGCCGCGGCTCCTGGCATGGCGACCCAACCTCCGGTCGCACCGGACAGAACGTGATCGGATACGCCCTCGACGGGGACTATGAGAACAACCTGGCCGAGACCCGTTACGCCACGATGGGGCCGGTCAACTGCGAAGGGTACGCCAACATTCGGCTGGGCTTCTGGCGCTGGTTGGGCGTCGAAACACCCTACGACCACGCATGCATCCAGGTCTCCAACGACGGCCTTGACTGGTTCGACCTCTGGACGGGCGGCCGTTCACAGGTCTCCGACGACTCATGGCGGTTCGTCGAATACCTCGTGCCCTCGTCCGTTGGCGATGGGCAGGCGACGCTCTATTTCCGATGGGGCCTCGGTCCGACGGATGACTCGGTCACCTATGCCGGGTGGAATATCGACGATGTTCAGATAACCGGAGACGCCATGCAATAGGCCCGGCCGGTTTGGTCCAGGACACGACAGGCCCTGCCCTCTCCACCGGTGAGGGTCAGGGCTTCTTCTTTCCACCACAGGCCATACGTCTTCCTGCGGCACGGCTGAAAAAGGGGTGTTACGAGATGGGTGAGGTACGGCACTACGTTGTAGACACAACAAGAGCAGAGCCCGACATGCATCGGGAAGCGCGACTGCAACATGGAGTAATCTCCGTTCCCTCCGGAGTTACATCGCGACCGGGGCCGTGGGGTGCGACAACCCACGGCCTCGTCTGTTTGCCCACGCTCAGGTGGGTGCGACCTTGGACTTTGGGTCCGCAGACGGTTCTTCGGCGTCCTCGCGCCCGAAGCCGAGCCTCTGTGTCAGGCGGACGAGCATCACATAGAGCGAGGGCACAACGACCAGCGTCAGGATCGTCGCGAAGGCCAGGCCGAAGATGACGACGACCGCCATATTGCGCCACCACTGGGCCGATTCGCTGCGGGTGGCCCAACTGAGGGTGTGGAAATCATAGGAGATACCGATCGCCATGGGCAGCAGACCGATAATGGTGGTCAGGGCCGTCAGCAAGACGGGCCGAAGCCGTGTGAGGCCCGCCTCCTCGGTTGCAGGGACCAGATCCATGCCCTGGGCCTGCAACTGTCGCGTGTAAGCAAGCAACACGATGGCGTTGTTGACTACCACACCGGCCAGACTGATGACTCCCACGCCGGTCATGATGATCCCAAACGGCAGCCTGCAGACCAGCAGTCCGATCAGCGCCCCGATCAGCGACAGCACCACCGTCGTCATGATGATGACAGGCACAATCAGCGAGTTGAACTGAACCACCAGAACGAGGGTGATCAGCAGGATGGAAATCAGGAACGCCCGCCCAAGGAATTCTCGTGATTCCTCCTCGGTCTCCTGTTCCCCCGCATAGCGGATCTCGTATCCAGCGGGCAGCTGCAACTCGGCGAGCCGATCCTGAACGTCGGCCAGAACGTCGGAACTGAGGCGGCCTTCGGTATCGGCAGTGAGCGTCACAACGCGGTTCTGGTTGACACGGTTGATGGTGCCGAATCCCCCTTGGTACTCGAAACGGCCGAGAGAAACGAGCGAAACGGCGTCGCCGGCGGGATTGGGCACCTGCAGTCTGTACAGGTCGTCAACATTGACGCGGTGCTCCAAGGGCAGGCGGACGGTAATGTCGTACTCCTCGTTGAACTGGCGATAGGTGCCGACCTTCGTGCCGAGGACGGCCATCCGGAGGAAATTGCCTGCGGTCAAGGGATCCACACCCAGCAAACCCGCGACGCGACGATCCACGGTGAATGCGAGTTCCGGGCGCGTCGCTTCCAGATCGCTCTGCAGGTTCACGAGGTTGGGCACGTCGGCGATCATCCGTCTGGCCTCCTCGCTGAGCTGCTCGAGCTTCTTGAAATCCTCCCCGATGATGCGTACGGTCACGGGCGCTCCGGTGGGCGGGCCATCCTCTTCGCGTTCGACTTTGATCTCGGCGCCGGGGATATCGGCAATCGCCTGACGAATCTCGGCGATGATCTCCATTGAGGGCCGTTCGCGGATGACGAAGTCCGGGAAGACCAGCGTGATGTTGGCCAGATGGGGACCGCCGGCGCTGGCCATCAGGTCAAAGCCGGCACTGGCGGAGCCGACGTTGGTGATGATGTTTTCGATCCAGGGGGTGTACGGCTCGATGCGCTGCTCAATCGTGCGAACGAGGCGATCGGTCTCACGAATGTTCGTGCCTTGCGGGGCGCGTACGCTGATGAATGCCCGTTCCGGATCGCCCTCGGGGAAAAACTCGGTCCCTTCACCGATCTTGGCATAGAGCATCGTCATGCTCGCCAGCAGACAGACGGCTAGGAACAGGGTTGTACCGGTGTTCATCAGACCCAGGTGCAGTATGCGACGGTATCCCCGCAGGAACCAGTGGTCCCGTTCGCGCCTCTCGCGGGCGCGCCCGGCCCAGATCGACGAGATGACCGGGTTGAACACCAGTCCCACAAACAGCGAGGCCAGCAGGCCGATGGTCAGCGTAATCGGCAGGTATTTCATGAAATCGCCCATGATCCCCGGCCAGAAAATCAGGGGCAAAAACGCACAGATCGTTGTGAACGTCGAGGTGATCACGGGCCAGGCCACTTCGGCGGCCCCGAGACGCGCCGCCTCGATGCGTCGGTAGCCGAGCTGCACGTGCCGGTAGATGTTCTCGACGATCACGATCGCGTTGTCCACCAGCATGCCCAGCATGAGGATCAGACTGAACAGCACGATCATATTCAGCGTGTACCCCAGCGCCTGGATCAGAAAGAACGTGACCAGCATGCTCAGCGGGATAATCATCGCCACAATGGTGCTCGGCCGCCAGCCCATAAACAGCACCAGGACCGCCACCACCAGAATCAGCGCCGAGGCGACGTTGTTCTCCAGGTCGGAGACGATGTTGCGGATGTACTTCGACATGTCGAAGATGATGTCGAACTGAATGGCGCCTGGGACCTCCGCCTGCGCCCGGTCGACAACGGCACGGATATAGTCCGAGACGTGTACGACGTTGGCGCCGACGCGCTTCTGCACGGCCACTGTCACGTTGTCGGCCCCGTTCAGGCGAGAGTAGCTGGTGCGGTCTTTGAAGGTGTCGCGCACTGTCGCCACGTCGGCCAAGTAGATCGGCCGGCCGTCGCGAACCGCCAGCAGCAGATGGTCCACATCTTCGGGACTGACAAACTCGGCCGGAATGCGAACGTTGAACCGGGTGCCCGGCGTTTCGAGCCCGCCGGCCGAGATATTGACGTTCTCCGAAGGGATCAGGGCCAGGATCTCCGGGATCGTCAAGTTGTATTTGGCCACGCGGTCCGGGTCGATCTCCAAGCGAATCTCCCGCTCCAGAGCGCCTCGCACGTCGGCCCGGAGCACCCCCGGGACCATCTCGAGCTGATCCTCCAGGGCATCGGCAATCTCCTTGAGCTGGAAGGGGGAAACGTCGCCGGAGATGCTGATCTGCATGATGGGGAATTCCGCGAGATTGATCTCCCGGATCACCGGATCCTCCACCTCGCCGGGCAGTTCGCCCTTGGCCAGATCAACGCGGTCGCGCACCCGTTGCAGCGCCACCTCGGAGGGTACGTCGGGATCGAATTCCACGCTGATCAGAGACATCCCCTCGGCACTTGTGGAGCGGATTTCCTTGACGCCGCTGATGCCGGTCAGCTCCTTCTCGATCTTCATCGTCACGGCGCTTTCGACGTCCTCCGGCGAGACCCCCTCATACGTCGTTGTAATCATAATGAAGGGGATCGGGATGTCAGGGAACGCCTCGCGCGGCAGCATTACATAGCTGAACGAGCCAAGCAGAACGATGATCACGCCCAGCACGGCCACCGTGGTCCGATTGCGGATGGCGTACTCGGTGAGAATCACAGATCCTGCCCGCCTTCCAACGTCCCGGGGACCACCCGCACGTCCTGTCCCGGGGCCACAAACCGATGGCCGACAACGATCAACCTATCACCGCGCTGCAGGCCGCTGATGATTCGAATGCGGTCGCCTCGGATCAGGCCCAGCTCCACGTCGCGCCGCACCGCCTTGGCGTCCTCGACCACATAGACTGCATAACCGGTCTCCATGGGGATGACCGCCAGGAGTGGAACCAGGACGGCATCTTCGAGCACCTGCCGGGTCAGACGTGCCCGAACGATTTGCCCGCTGTGCAATTGTCCGTCCCGATTGGGCAGCGTGATCTCCATACGGGTGGATCGGGTCCGCTCATCGGCGACTCTGCTGATGAAGGCGATCGCCCCCTCAGACGACTCTTCCCGCCCTCTGACGTGGGCAAGGATTTCGGCGCTTTGTCCAACCGCCAGGAACGGCACGTCTCGCTCCGGCACACTGACAGCTACCTTGACGATGTCAACCTGGACAATATCGGCCACGGGCGTGCCGGAGGAGACATACTCTCCCTCTTCAACGAACAGCTTGTTGAGCACGCCGTGAGACGGAGCGAGGATCCGGGTCCGGTCCAGCCGTGCCCGGGCCTCCTCGAACGCCGCTCGACTGGCTGCCAGTTGCGTCACAGCGTTGTCCAGATCCTGCTGGGGGGCGGCATCGTCCTTCACGAGTGACTTCATCCGCTCGTATTCGATCTGGTCGCGTTGGTACCTCGCTTCAGCGGTCGCGAACTGGGGCCGAATCAGGTCTGCGTTGAGTTGGACGAGCAGATCACCCTTCTGCACTGTATCGCCTTCTTTCGGCGGTATGCGATCGATGGATGCGGCCGCCTCGGCGGAAACGGTCACCACACGGTTCGGCTCGATCACCGCCGGCAGAATGAACGTGTCGGCAAGCTCTGCCTCCGGGATGATCTCCATCACAGCGACGTTCACCGGCGGAGCCTCCGTAGGAGGCGTCTCTCTACTGGACTGCGGCATCATGGCGATGGCCACCAGCGCTCCGACTGCGGCCAGGGCAATGATCGCCTTGGTCGCGATGCGCCAAACCCGACTGGCCCTCTGTCGGGCCGGCCGGCCCTTTTGCGATTGGTCACGCATAGTGGCTTCACCTTCTGTGTCGTAGCATTTGCAGGCCGCTCCCTCCATTGCGCGAACGCGGCATGCTGAAATTATAGTCGCAGAGACCTCGCCGTTCGTTTCCGAAATACTGGCTTGATACGAGAGTTTAAGCCGTACGTTTGACATGTCAAGCACATCACACCCGGATTCGCCGGAAAAAAGTCGCCTGTGCCGCCATCACCGTGTCGACCGTCCCATAAGGCAGCCTGTCTCCAAGAGACTTCCCCACAACGCAGGGTGTGTGTGAAGATTTCCGGGCGAGGCCACGTCGGGCACAGAGAGCCGCCGGTGGCCGCCCGGGAGCTTGCGCCCAGCGAAGTCGCATGGGCCCGCAGGGCTTGGCGATGGTGGGCCGTTCGTAGTGTGCCCGTCAGGGCATATCTCCCACCGAATGGTGATAACGCCTCACGGCGTCACTACAAACAGGACAACCCGCCGCAGGCACGTCACCACAAATGCGCAACGGAGCCTCAGGCGCCACCACCACAAGCGACCGTCCCCTCGCCCGGAAATCTTCACACACACAACGCAGGCGACTCGACAAAAAACGGCAATCTTCCTTGCCTGAGATGTGTTGCCGGGGTACAATGAATGTATCTGTGTTCTGTATGCGAGCGACTAGGGAGGATCGGATGTGCCGTTCCGATGATTGACAGTCCAGCAGCCGGCTGGGCGCTGTTCTGGGTACTAGGTACGCATTCTGGATGAGGAGACTGGACATGAGCACGCCAAACAGAGCGATTCAGGCAGTACTACTGGTTTTCTTGCTGGCGCACGCGGGCTTCGCTAACTGGTCGGAGACGTTCGACGCAGGACAGTTCGATCTGATAACGTGGCAGTTTTTTTCCTATCCGCAGGTAGCCGGCACGTACACGCAGACCCTTGTCTCCGACGGCGAAGGCAACGACTACCTCGCCCTGGCCGAGACCACGTCCGTTGCGCAGGGTGGGGCCGCCTTTGGTGCGGCCTTTGGCTCCGAGGATGTCTTCGGCGACGTCCGAATGGGAGCGGTGGTGAACGTGACCGGCGACGCCTCGCACAACCACCACGGCCTCGGCGTTCGAATGTCGTATTTTCTCGACGACGGTTCGCTCAGTGGGGCCCCTGGACTGGTGGCCAGCGGATATGTGATGCACGTCAACTGGGAGAACGGGCCGGCCAACCTCGTCATCGACATTGAGAAGGTGGTGAACCTCCAGAACATCATGCGACAGGACTTCGACGTGGTCGTTCCCAACCTGGGCAATGCGCGAAGCTACTACGCCGAGTTGGAGGCACTGGGCTCCGGGCCGGTGTACGTTACCGGCCGACTGTACGAATACCAGGGCGGCCCACTGGTGGCCCAGACCGACACCATGGTGGACACGGACGGCAACGACCCGTGGGAAGACGCCAACAAGCGCGATGAGGTCTTCAAGACCGGCGTCAGTGGCATCTTCGCCCAGAACGAGCGGACTCAGCCGGCCGGGTTCTACACCACGTTCGCCGACATCTCCTGTGTGTCGGACGGTCCGTCGGCCGTGGCGATCCATCCGGTCAACGGCGCCACGGATGTCTCCGTGCTCACGACCCTTCAGTGGGCTGAAGCAACGTTCGCCACCGGGCGTGAACTGTGGTTCGGTCGCGCCGGCCAGATGCAGGCCGTCGATCCTGCACCGGAGGGCACGACGTACGGTCCGGGGCGACTCGAACCAGGACAGACGTACGAATGGCGAGTGGACCAGATTGGTCCCAACGGGACGGTGCAGGGCCACACGTGGCAGTTTGCCACGGGCGACTCCGTCCCGGTTGATGATTTCGAGGCCTATGCGACCACCGATGTCCTTGCGGCCACCTGGGTCCATAATATCGATCCGGATTTCCAGTACGTCTTCCTTGATACCGGCACGATCCATCAGGGCACCCGGGCGATGCGATTCGAGTACCAGAACCAATACGAGCCGTTCCTCACTGAGGCCACGCGCACATTCGAGCAGCCGCAGGACTGGAC
The DNA here is from genome assembly GCA_964610435.1 of uncultured Pirellulales bacterium. Taxonomy (GTDB): domain Bacteria; phylum Planctomycetota; class Phycisphaerae; order Sedimentisphaerales; family Anaerobacaceae; genus Anaerobaca. Next base: position 35,153 of record CAZSXM010000031.1, read on the forward strand.
CGTCGTCAGCCCGACCACGCTCATTGTGAGCTTTCGAGGCCGACGCGGCAACCTGGAGCAGAGGATGTACGTGAGGGTTGAGGACGCCGCCGGCAACAATGCGACGGTCGCCCATTCGTATTCCTACGCCGTCCAGTCGGAGCCCTGGCGCATGTGGGAAGTTCCTTTGTCCGAGCTGGCCGACGCTGGCGTGGATCTGACCGCCGTTGCGGCCCTGGCGATCGGCGTTGGGGATGGGACGGATTCGGGCCAGCCGGATGACGATCGCGACACGCTGTACATCGACTACATCCGATTGTGGCCTGCGGCACCAACAGCGGCGACGCGCGCCCGATAGCGTCCGACAGGGCATGGGCCCGTCCGTCGGGCTGGAGTACGGCTACGTCTCCGCATCGGGCGGCTGCCAGGCGGCTTCGTCCGGTCGGGCGCCCGGTGCGGAATCTGCCATCGTGAGCGCACGGAAGTCCGTAAACCGGTGGAACGTCAAGTAGTTGGCGTCGTGTTGATTGTGTGCGGCGTCTGCGCCTTGGCCGTAGGCGGTCCGAGAAGCCGCGATGATGTCCGCCCCCTCGAAGAGCCAGTCGACATACTGGAACCCATGTTTCTCGATATCGGGATGATACAGCAGGATGCAGCGGACGGCCCAGTGCCGCAGGTCCTCGCTGGACATCAGGGCCAGGGCGTTGCGGACGCGGCCGGGGTTGGGGTCCTTGTGTCGGGGCAGGACAGGGTTGGATAACGTCCAGTAGAGCTTCGATGCCGGATCGAAGCGGATCGTGAACTTCTTGGCGCCGCCGGGCAAGTCGATAAATCCGGACTCGGCGTCGAACACGGCCGTCCTGCCGTCGGGGCTGATCCGAATGACCGCGGCCTTTCCGCCGTCGGGCTTGGTTTCCACGCGCAGGATGTTGACGATCCGTCCGTCAGGCGTCACGACGGCGTTGCCTTCGAGCCAGCCGCCGAACGTGTTGTCGAGCCATGTGGGGTCACGGCCGATACGATTGCTGACGATCCAGTTGTCGGCGTTGAGCAAATCGGCGTCAGCGGGGACCGACATCATGAAGGCATTGAAGTGCCGGCCCCAGCCGCCTTGGCCCATCGCGTCCTCGATTGCGCGCCAGAGCCTGCCGTTGTGCAGCAGCACGGGCACCGGGGCGCAGTGATACTTGCCGCCGTCGATCAGCAGGCCCGACTGCCTGTCTTTGGCCTCGGTCCAGGTCCGGCCCCCATCCGTCGAGCGGCGGATCGCCACGTCGCCGTGGTTCTTGCTGGTGCCCAGAAGATATAGGGCGCCCTCGTGGGTGAACACGCTGGCCCAGTACATGCCCTGCACGACCGCCCGGCGCGACCAGGAGAGGCCTCGATCCGACGAGCCGAAGACCTCGGTGACTGCCCGGCCGTGCTCGGTCGACCGGGGGCCGAACTGGTCGTGCTTGGCGATGTAGTCCCCGTTGGGAAGAACGGCGATGCCGGGCGAGCCGATATAGATCTGCGACGAGGCGGGAATGTGGTTGATGACCACCCCGGGCACATCCTGCGCGCAGACGGTCGCGGCGATCGGCAGAAGCGAGATGACCAAAACGAACGTACTGTTTCTTCGTCGCACCATGTCAGCCTCCTTCATAGCGGGCGGTTTCGATTGGCCCCATGATAGCGGCATCGCGTGCCACAGACAAGATCGACTGCCTCTGCGGTCACCTGCGTCCGGCGCCCGGCAGGGCCCGGATGATCTTCTTGTTCGCAGCCGGGAAGGCGTATCGATGTAGATCGCCCGGCCGGACCCATTTGACGGCGTCGCAGCCAAGGCACTGCGCCGTTCCCGACACGTACGTGCAGCGGAAGGCGTACAGCCGGATGCGAAAGTGAGAGTAGGCGTGATCGACAGTCGCGATCGGCTCGCCCACGTGAATGCGGATGCCGATCTCCTCGAGCACCTCGCGATGCAGTGCCTCTTCGAGTGATTCGCCCGATTGTTTCTTGCCTCCGGGGAACTCCCAGAGGCCGCCCAGCAATCCTTCGCTGGGGCGTTTGTCGATCAGGACTCGGCCGTTCCGCTCGATGACGCCGACGACTACCGTATGGCAGGGGATTGGCTTCTTCCGCCGGCGGACGGGCAGGCGGTTCTGCTCGCCGTGCCGCTTGGCCAGGCAGGTTCGCCGAAGCGGGCACACCTCGCACTGCGGGTTTCTCGGCAGGCAGATTTCGGACCCCAGTTCCATCAGGGCCTGGTTGAAGTCGCCGGGTCGAGTGGAAGGCAGCAGTTCTTCGGCAAGCGACCAGAGTTTCTTCTGCACCGCCGCCTCTTTGGGGTTCCTGTGAATGCGAAAGACCCGGCACAGCACGCGCGTGACGTTGCCGTCGACGAGAGGTTCCCTTTGGCCGAAGGCAATGCTGGAAATGGCGCCGGCGGTGTAGACGCCGATCCCCGGCAGCGAGAGCAACTCCGATCGTGTTTCGGGGAGTTGGCCGTCGAATCGAGTGACGATCTCCTGGGCGGCCTTGTGCAGGTTCCGGGCCCGCGAGTAATAGCCGAGTCCCTCCCAAAGCTTGAGGACCGAGTCGAGTCGGGCCTTCGCCAGCGTGTGGACTGTGGGAAAACGTCGGACGAATCGCTCGTAGTAGGGCACGGCGGCCCGAACGCGGGTCTGCTGGAGCATGATCTCCGAGATCCAGATGGCGTAGGGATCGCCGGTCCTTCGCCAGGGCAGGTCACGGGCCTCTCTGTCGAACCATCGAAGCAAGGGACGTCGGATCGCCGCTGGCGACAGTTTGCTCCGGACGGGTTCGTCAGCCATCGCCGCACCCAATCAACAGACGTCGGGAGAGATCGTCTGTTTCTTGCGGTAGACCATGCCCTCGAAAACCGCGATGATCTCGCCGCCGTCGTCGGTCACCTCGATCGAGTACGTCGCGAGTTTCGGGTTCAGCGAGACCTCGCGCGCGTCGGCGAAGAGGGTCCCCGCGAGCCCGGCCTTGACGTACCAGATGCTGGCGTTGATGGCGACCGCGACCGTCCCGTGCGAGTTGGAGGCCGCGGCGAAGGCCAGGTCGGCCAGTGTGAAGATCGCGCCGCCGTGGACCACGTTGATCCCGTTGAGATGACGCTCGTCAATTCTCATTCGCGCTCGGGCGTGTCCCTCTCCGACTTCGACCAGCTCGATCCCATTGTGTTCGGCAAACCGGTCGTTCTTGAAGAACTCCTTGATCGCACGCATGACATACCTCCCAACTGGAACGCGGCCACGGGACACCATGCGCCCGTGCGCCAGCATCCTATCCGATGGCATCCGGTTCATCAACACTTGTGCCGAAGCGCCGGGCGAATTGCGAAATGGGTTGATGGACGTTCATGGTCCGGACTAAGATGGTCCTCGATCCGACGCAGTGTCGGGTGACGCTCTGGCAGCCCATGATGTCTCGGAGAATGCGAAGCCATGCCGCAGAACGTTATAGACTTCCATGCCCACGCCTTTCCCGATGCGCTGGCCTCTCGCGCGATGAAGGCCCTTCTGGATGAGGCCCCGGGGATTCGGGCGTATCTCGACGGCACCGTCGGGGCGCTGCTTGGGTCGATGGATCGCGCGGGGATCGCCAGTAGTGTGATCTGCTGCATCGCGACGAAGGTCGAGCAGTTCGACCCCATTCTGCGCTGGTGCTGCGAGATTCGGTCGGAGCGTCTGATTCCCTTTCCATCGGTTCATCCGGCCGATTCGAAGATGGCCGAGCGCATCGACCGGGTCGCGGCCGAAGGATTTCTCGGCGTCAAGCTGCATCCGTTTTATCAGGATTTCTACGCCGCAGACGACGTCATGAAGGCGTTCTACGAGCAGGTCAGCGCCCGGAACCTCTTGCTGGTGATGCACACGGGCTTCGACATTGCGTTCCCTCGCCAGCGACGGGCCGACCCCGAAACGTTGTTGCGAATCACACAGCAGTTTCCCGAACTGAGGCTTGTCGCGACGCACCTGGGAGCGTGGCAGCAGTGGGACGAGGTTCGCCGCCACCTGTTGGGCCGGCCGATGTACATGGAGATCTCCATGTCCATGGAGGACCTCGGGCCCGTTGCGTCACGGGAGATGCTCATGGCCCATCCAGCCGAGTACCTGCTGTTTGGCACGGACAGTCCCTGGACCGACCAGGCGGCCACCCTGTCATACCTCAGGAGCCTGGACCTGCCGGAGCCCAGGCGGTCGCAGATTCTCTACGACAACGCCCGTGCCGTGCTGTCGGGGGCCTGACTTGATTTGTCAAATACGATTGACATCGGGGCGTTTCGCCGACGGCAATCGGCCTTCAGAGGCCACGCTGTGCAGGGGCGGCCCAAGCGGCTGGGGAGCGTATATAGCAGATTTTATGACCGTTGTCCGGAAAAATACTTGGTTTTCCTACTGTTTCCGGGTATCCTTATCCGATTAGAGTATTATGTGCATCGGCTTCGGGTCGGCCGGCAGAACGAAGGCGTTCACCGTTGTCTGTAGAGAAGGTATCGGGAGCTTCAGGCATGTTCGGGATCGACGACACATACGTGGCTATGGTGTATCTGCTCTGCATCGCCAGTTCCGTGCTCTGCGTCGTGTATGGCCTGGTCAACTGGAATCGCGGAGAAGACAAACCCCGGGCAGAGGATCTTCAGTGGGCCCGGCAGGAAAAGCAGGTGGAGGACGAGTTGTGACCCGTCGCCGGGCCATCTGGGCCCGGTGCGTGTGGAGCAGGACGATTATGGCGAGGGGAGAAATGCGACGCGCTCGGATTATGGGTTCGGCCTGGCTATCGCGTCGAGTCCGCCGGGCGTCATCCTTCCGTTTGCCCTTGAGGTCCGTCGGTGCCGACCTCGCAGGGCGCCGGCCGTTTTCTTTTTTCGCCTCCGGATACATGGAGTGCCGCTGTTGCACTCGCAGGGTCCGTTGGAGTCCTGCGTAAGGTGCCGACCGAACCTCGTTAGGATCGGCCGACGAAAGACAATCACGGTGGTTTTGTTGTAGGCTCTCTTTTTGGAGGACTGCAAGATGTTGGCACAAGCCGTAGGGCTTGCCGAAATTGTGATCGTTCTGCTGTATCTGTTCCTGGTGGTCTTCCTCGGATGGCTTGGATACACGCGGACCAAGACGGCGGCCGACTATCTCGTTGCAGGGCGCAAGACAAATCCGTTCGTCATGGCCATGAGCTATGGAGCGACGTTCATCTCCACCAGCGCGATCGTCGGCTTTGGGGGCGTCGCCGGCCTGTTCGGGATGAGTGTGCTCTGGCTGACGTTCTGCAACATCTTCGTTGGGATCTTCATCGCCTTCGTTTTTCTGGCGCCGGCGGCACGGCGGATGGGCCATCGGCTCGACGCGCACACGTTTCCAGAACTGCTGGCACGCCGCTTCGACAGCCGGTTTATCCAAGTCTTTGCGGGCCTGGTGATCTTTCTGTTCATCCCGTTGTATGCCGCCGCCGTGTTGATCGGAGGCTGCGAGTTCATTTCGACGCAGTTCGGCATCGACTACAACGCGGCGTTGCTCGTGTTCAGCGTCATTATTGCGGCCTACGTCGTCATGGGCGGCCTCAAGGGCGTGATGTACAGCGATGCCCTGCAAGGGTCCATCATGTTCGTCGGCATGTTGACCTTGCTGCTGTTCACGTATGGTCGGCTCGGAGGCCTCACCAAGGCCCACCAAGCGCTGACCGACCTGGCGCCGCTGGTGCCGGGCTCACTGCAGGCCATTGGGCATCAAGGCTGGACGGCCATGCCCAAGTTCGGCTTCGGCGATACGCAGTACAATCTCTGGTGGATTGTCATCACGACCATTACGCTGGGCGTGGGGATCGGCGTTCTGGCCCAACCGCAACTGGTCGTTCGCTTCATGACGGTCAGAAGCACTCGAGAGCTGAACCGGGCCGTGGCCGTCGGGGGCGTGTTCATTCTGATCATGACGGGCGTCGCGTTTACCGTGGGCGCTCTGTCGAACGCATACTTCGCGGACTACGGCACGCCCCTTACCGGGCGAGTGGTCCAGGTGCTGAACGAAGAAGAGGGACTGGTGGTCCTCCAGGTGATGGCCCGCGGTGAAACCGGTGGTTGGGCCGACGTGGAAGGCAGGGTCGCCCCGGTCAAACTGACCGGTGAACCGGTGGAGGACGCCGGCGGCGCGCCGGTCGTCGGCGGACGAAGCATCTCGGTGGTCTATGCTGGGGGCAATCCGGATCAGATCATTCCCATGTATATTACCTCAGCCATGCCCAAGTGGTTTGGCCTGCTGTTCTTGATGACACTCCTGGCGGCGGCGATGAGTACGTTGTCGAGCCAATTCCACGCCGTGGGTACGAGCATCGGCCGCGACGTGTACGAGCAGGTCACCGGCAGACACGGCCGGAGCATCGGCATCAACCGCGCAGGCGTCATTCTGGGCATTCTCATCGCGATGCTATGGAGCTACTACGCCCGCGGTGGATACATCATCGCCCGCGCCACGGCGATCTTCTTCGGGCTGTGTGCGTCGGCGTTTCTTCCGGCGTTCATCGGAGGACTGTTCTGGAAGCGGATGAGCAGGCCGGCGGCTATCGCATCGATGGTAATGGGGTTTGCCGTCACCGCGTTCTGGCTGCTTTTCGTCAAGGCGCAGGAGGCCAGTGCGATCGGCCTCGTGCAGAAACTCACCGATGGCAAGGCCAGTATTCTGGCCGATTCGCCGAACTGGCCTGTGGTCGATCCGCTGGTGGTCGCCTTGCCGATTTCCATACTCGTGGCCGTCGTCGTGACCCTGGTGACACGGCCCGTAGCCAAGGAGCACCTCGATAAGTGTTTTGCTCGGTAGGGCTCCTGTGCTATCGTAGCTTCGAGAAGTCGAACGCACATATCTGGTTGGCTGAAGGAGATGTATGATGAGAGAACGAAACATCACACTGATGGCATTGGTTTGGCTGGTGATTCTGGTGATGAGCCCCGGGCTCATGGCGGCCGAAGGCGGGGCGGCGGGGTCGGCGTCGGATGCCTGGACGGAGTTTTGGAACACGTTCCGCAATCCTTCGCCGTGGCTCCAGATGGGGCTCGATTTCCGGTTCCGGACAATCTACGCCGAGAACATCACGACGCTTCGGCAGGATACGCCGGATCACGGCAATTATCACAACTTCGAGCGGTATCGGACGCGCTGGTCCACGAAATGGAGGCTCAACGAGGATGTGGACTTCAACACGCGTCTGGCGTGGGAGTTTCGCACGTGGCATCATGGGGGCGACCGCAATACGATTGCGGATGAGGCTTTGTTCGACAACTTCTATGTGGACGCGCGCAATCTTCTCGGCTTGCCGCTCAGCGCGAGGATTGGGCGGCAGGACATGCTCATGGCCTTCGGCGTCGGATGGCTGATCATGGATGGTACGCCGTTGGACGGTTCGCGGACGTTCTTCCTGGATGCCGCCCGTTTCACCTTTGACTGGAGCGAGCAGGACACGAAGCTGGACCTGATCTACGTCGACAACGCTCCGGAATCCAAGCGATGGCTCAAGCCGATCAACGACCAGGACAGGGCCTTGATGCCCAGCGAAGAGCGTGGATTCATCCTGTACCTGACGAACAACTCGCTGGAGAACACCCAGCTCGAGGGCTTCTTCATGTACAAGAACGACAACCCGATCGATTCAGCGGTTGGCAACATGCCGCCGCACTGGACGCGCAAGGCGGAGATCTTCACCTTCGGCGGGGCGGTCGCGGGAACGCCGGCCGAGCGGTGGAAGTATCGCGTCGAGGGCGCCATCCAAACCGGTGAGAAGTCGGACATCACGTCGGACTGGTCGGCCGGAGAGATGCAGGACCTGGAGGCCTATGGGGCCTTGGCGAATCTCGAATACTCGTTCAAAGACACCTGGGACAACAAGGTGCACATTGGCGGTGAGTACGCCTCCGGAGACGACCCGGACACCCGGCGCAACGAGCAGTTCGACCTGCTCTGGGCCAAGTGGCCGCGATGGAGTGAGCTGTACATCTACACGTACGCGCCCGAAACCATGGTGGCCGAGTCCACGAATCTGATCCGTCTCAACGTGGGCCATAAGTTCAAGCCGCACAAGAACTGGCGGTTCGCAACCGACTATCACGCGCTTTGGGCCGATGAGAACGGCGACCCCTGGAATCCCAATTTCGAACTATCGGACAGCAACAAGTTTCGCGGGCATTTGTTCACCTGCTGGGCCCACTACACCTTCGGACCCCAACTGAGGGGACACCTGCTTGGTGAGTACCTTATCCCCGGCAACTACTACGCCAAGGTCAATCGAGACGATGCCTTCTGGCTTCGATTCAACCTGGAGTATACGTTCTGACATTTGATTGAGTCACCGACTTTGAACAAGGGGGCCCCTGGACAGTGTGGCCCCTTTTTTTATTGAATCGAGAGTGCTGCGTGCTATAATTATCAGTCTATGTCAAAGAAGAAGAAAGCAGACAGACTGTTGCTCTCGGGTAATGAGGCCCTGGCCCGAGGGGCGTACGAAGCAGGCCTGCAGGTGGCGTGTGCCTATCCGGGGACTCCGTCGACGGAGATCCTCGAGACGCTGGCCGGGTTCCAGGAGATCGACGTGCAGTGGTCGGTCAACGAGAAGGTTGCCTATGAGGTGGCCCTCGGTGCGGCGGTCTCCGGCGTTCGCAGCCTGTTCGCGTGCAAGCACGTGGGGCTCAACGTGGCGATGGACCCGCTGATGACCTCGTCCTATACAGGGGTCAACGCCGGGTTCGTCATCGTGGTGGCCGACGATCCAGGCATGCACTCCTCGCAAAACGAACAGGACACGCGCTGGGTGGCGATCTACTCGAAGATGCCGCTGCTGGAGCCGTCGAGCCCTGCGGAGGCCAAGGAATACATCCAGGAGGCGTTCCGCATCAGCGAGCGTTTCGACACCCCCGTGATGGTGCGCGTGACCACGCGGGTGTCCCACACGAAGGAGGACATCGGCCTGGGCGAGCGCCGGGTCCCGCCGAGGCCGGCGTTCGAGCGGAACGCTCCCAAGTATGTCATGGTGCCGGGGCACGCCTACCAGCGGCACATCTTCGTCGAGAAACGACTGGGCAAGCTCAAGACCCTGGCCGAGCGAACGAAGCTCAACCGGATCGAACCGGGCGACGGCAAGCTCGGGTTTATCACGTCGAGCGTCGCATACCAGTATCTCAAGGACGTCTATCCCGACGCCTCCTACCTCAAACTCGGCATGAGCTATCCGTTCTGTGACGAAAAGATCAGAGCGTTTGCCAAAACGGTCAAGAAGCTCTTTGTCGTGGAGGAGCTTGATCCGTTTCTCGAAGAGCATATCAAGACCCTGGGCATCAAATTCACCGCCAAAGATCCATCGTTCCGGATCGGGGAGCTGACGCCCGAGTCGATGCCGGACATCGTGGCCGGTCGGGCGAAGCGGGAGAAGAAGGTGGCCAAACGCCCGCCGCGTCTCTGCGCCGGGTGTCCGCACTGGGCCTCGTTCGCCGCCCTGAAGAAGATGGATGCGTTCGTTGCCGGCGACATCGGCTGCTATACGCTGGCGTGCCTGCCGCCGACCTCGGCGCTGCATTCCTGCCTGTGCATGGGGGCCGGCGTGACGTGGCACGAAGGCTGGCGCAAGGGCGCGCCCAAGGAGAAGATTGTCGGCGTCGTGGGTGATTCGACCTTCGTTCACTCGGGGGTCACCGGGCTGATCAACGCCGCCTACAACCAGACCAAAGGCGTGATCCTCATCCTGGACAACTCGACAACCGCCATGACGGGCGGCCAGCAGCATCCGGGGACGGGACTGACAATTCGCAACGAGCCGACCAAGCAGTTGATCCTCGAAGACCTCTGTCGCGCCTGCGGAGCCGACCACGTCGATGTGGTCGATCCGATGGACGTCAAGGCGTTTGCTGCGATTCTGGAAGAGCGGATCAACGAGGACGCGCTGTCTGTGATCGTATCACGGCATCCGTGCCGCTTGCTCAAGAAATAGGGTGGCCGCAATCTCATGAAAGACACTGTGTATAGCATTACTTTTGGTGGAATCGGCGGTCAGGGCGTTCTGAAGGCCTCGGAGATCTGCGGGTGGGCGGCGTTGTACGCCGGATATCATATCAAGAAGTCGGAAGTCCACGGGATGGCCCAGCGGGGCGGCTCGGTCGAATCGCACCTGCGCTTCGGCAAGAGAGTCTATTCGCCGCTGATCGTGGCCGGAGGCGCCGATTTCCTGGTCTGCTTCCATCGCGACGAGCAGCCGCGACTGAAGGCCTTCCTCAAGAAGGGCGGCGTGGACATGACGGCCTTTCTGGACAAGGTCCGGGAGGTGATCGACGACCCGCGGTCTCTCAATACGGCCCTGGTGGGCGTTCTGTCGCCGAAACTGCCCATTGACGAAGGTTGCTGGATGAAGGCGATCGAGACTGTCTTCAAGCCGGCCATCGTGGCGGAGAACAAGAAGGTATTCCTGACGGGAAGGGAGATCGGCCGACCATGATCTGGAAAGAGCAAATCGAGTGCATGGATTCGGCGGGGCTTAAGGCCCTGCAATCCGACTACCTCAAGAAGCTCATCCCATACATCTACCACAACTGTCCCGTCTACAAGGAGAAGCTCGACGCGGCGGGTGTGGCTCCGGGGTCCATCGAGTCCATCGACGACATCAAGCGGCTGCCTTTCACGACCAAGGAGGACATGCGCGATCACTATCCGTACGGGTTGTTCTCGGCCCCGCAGGACCAGATCAACGAGATCCACGTCTCCAGCGGCACCACGGGCAACCCCACACTGGTCGGCTATACGAAGGACGACCTGAAGCTGTGGGGCGACGTCATGGCCCGCGTCCTGTGCTGCGCGGGAGCCGAGCCGGGCGACACGATCCAGATCGCCTATGGCTACGGGCTCTTCACCGGCGGGCTCGGCTTCCACTACGGGGCCCTGGAGATGGGGCTGCGCATCATTCCGACGTCGGCGGGCCAGACGGCGCGCCAGCTCAAGATCATGCAGGACTTCCAGCCCCGGATTCTCGGCTGTACGCCCAGCTACGCCCTCTACATGGCCGAGGAGGCCAAGGAGATGGGCATCGACCCGACCCAGGGCCACTGGAAGATCGGCGTCTTCGGCGCCGAGCCCTGGAGCGAGTCGATGCGGCGGGAGATCGAAGCGGCCTGGAACATGCTGGCCACCGACGTATACGGTCTGTCCGAGATCATCGGTCCCGGCGTCGCCCAGGAGTGTCCGCACAAGGACGGGCTGCACGTCTTCAGCGACGTGTTCTATCCGGAGATCATCGACCCGCAGACGGACGAGCAGGTTCCCGATGGCCAAGACGGCGAGCTGGTGATTACCACGCTGACCAAGCAGGGGATTCCCTTGATCCGCTACCGCACGCGTGACATCGTGAGCGCTCGCTACGAGAAGTGTCGTTGCGGCCGGACCAGTCCGAGAATCAGCAAGATCAAGGGCCGCACGGACGACATGATCGTCGTGCGCGGCATCAACGTCTTTCCGTCGCAGATCGAGCACGTCCTCGTCGGCATCGAGGGGACGCAGCCCCAGTATCAGATCGTGGTGGACCGCAAGGCCCACCATCTCGATGAGGTGGAGGTGCTGGTGGAAGTCGAGCAGCGCTTCTTCTCCGACGAGATTCGCCATCTCAACGAGCTGCGAGAGCGAATCCGCAAGGAGATCCAGAACGTTCTGTCGGTCGGCGTCAAGGTGACGCTCGTCGAGCCGAAGACGATCGAACGAAGCGTGGGCAAGGCCAAGAGAATTGTGGACAAGCGCGCGTTGTAGGGGTGTACCCATGAAGATCACGCAGATATCGGTGTTTCTCGAAAACCGCAAAGGCAGACTCTACGAGGTGTGTTCGCTGCTCGGCGATAACGGCGTGAATATCCGGGCGCTGACGATCGCGGAGACGGAGAGTTTCGGCGTTCTGCGCATCGTCGTGGACAAGTGCGATGCGGCGATCAAGCTGTTGCGCGACAACAACTTCGTGGCCAACTTCACCGACGTGGTGGCCGTTGAGGTGCCGGACCGGCCCGGGGGATTGGCTGCCGTACTGAAGATCTTCGCCGACAACGACGTTAACGTCGAGTACATGTACGGCTTCGTCGAGAAGCACAGTGACAAGGCCCTTCTCGTCTTCCGCTTCGAGGACGCCGAGGCCGCCCAGCAGGTCCTCGCCCGGCACAGCATCTCCATCGTCACGAGCAAGGAGATCGAGGGGCTGTAGCGGCAGCGCAGCCTGTCCCGTCACTCTGTTATCGCGGTCGCCGCCCCGGGACCCGACCGCATCGTTTCGAGAGCGAGCCCATAGATGGACATACCGTTTTGGAACAAAGAGATTGAGACGCTGGATCGCGCCTCCCTGGAAAAGGTCCAGTTGGAGCGCCTTCGGGAGATAGTGTCCTGGGCGCTCAAGACGCCGTTTTACGGCAAGAAGCTGGCGTCGGTCGGGATCGGCAGTCCCGACGACGTCAAGAGCCTTCGCGACCTCGAACGCATCCCGTTTACGGTCAAGGACGACCTGCGGCGAAGCTTCCCCAGAGGCCTGCTGGCCGTGGAGATGAGCGAGGTCGTCCGCATCCACTCTTCCTCGGGGACGACCGGCATCCCGACCGTGATCTACTTCACGCGTGACGATCTGGATCGCTGGACCGATCTGCTGGCGCGGAGCATCACGGCGACGGGAGCCTCGTCACGGGACATCTTGCAGAACATGATGACCTACGGCTTGTTCACCGGTGGTCTCGGACTGCACTATGGGGCCGAGCGCGTGGGCATGACCGTGATTCCCATCGGCGGCGGCAACACGAAGCGTCAGATCCAGACGATGAAGGACTTCCAGACCACCGTTCTGCACGTGACGCCGAGCTACCTTCTACACATCCATTCGCAGTTCGAAGGCGAAGGCGTTCGGCCGGGCGATCTCGCTTTGAAGCGGGCGTTCATCGGCGCCGAGCCGCACTCGGAGAACACCCGGCGGAAGATCGAAGACCTGCTGGGGATCCAGGCCTTCAACTCGTACGGGCTCAGCGAGTTGAACGGTCCGGGCGTGGCCTTCGAATGTGTCCATCGCAAGGACATGCACGTCTGGGAGGACGCCTATTTCATCGAGATCATCGATCCGAGCACGGGGCAGAACGTGGAAGACGGCCAGGAAGGCGAGGTCGTGCTGACCAACCTGGTCCGGCGGGCCATGCCGATCCTGCGCTATCGCACGCGCGATCTGGCGTTCGTTCATCCCGAGCCGTGCGAGTGCGGCCGGACACACCGACGGCTCTCACGAATCCTCGGACGCACCGACGACATGCTGATCATCAACGGGGTCAACGTCTTCCCGTCGCAGATCGAAGAGAAGATCATGAAGGTCCCCGAAGTGGCGACCAACTACCTGATTCACGTTGACAAGAAGGGCGCCCTCGACCGCCTGACGGTGAAGGTGGAGATCTACCCCAAGTTGTTTCTCGGAGAGGCCGCCAAGCTGGAAGCCTTGCGGGCGCGCATTCGAGAGGAGCTGCGTTCGTCCATCGTGATCAGTCCGAACGTGGAACTGCACGAGCCGGGTTCGCTGCCCGTCTCGGAGGGCAAAGCCAAACGCGTCGTCGACGAGCGACCGAAAGACTGAGGGATCGACCATGGCCAAGCAACTGACGATCTTCGTGGAGAACCGCGCCGGAAGGCTCAAAGCGATCACGGACAACCTCCGCAAGAGCAACATCGATATCCGCGCCTTCACCATCCAGGATCGGGGCGACTACGGGCTGCTGAAGCTGATCGTCGATAAGCCCGATGACGCGTATCTGGCGCTGGCGAACCTCGGTTGCGCCTGTGCGTTGAAGGATATTCTGGCGATCTCCGTGCCGGACCAGCCGGGCAATTTCCATCGGCTCACGTCCGCTCTGGCTGAGCACAATGTCAACGTCATCGATGCCTACGGGTTTGTCCTCCAGCCGCACAAGACGGGCGTCTGCTGCATGGAAGTCGATCAGCCTCAGTTGATGAAGGCCCAGGAGATCGTCGCCGAGGCCGGCTTCACCGTCCTTCACGACGAGGAACTCTACAGCCTCTGAGCCGGCGCAGTTCCGAGGTGTGTACGGCCTGATCGGCGGTGTACGAGCCGACGCGCGTCCGCTCCAACTCTTCCACGTATCCGCCGGTGCCGAGCGCCTCGCCCAGATCGCGTGCAATCGCCCGGACGTAGACGCCCGGCCCCGTCACCATCCGCACGTCGGCGAAGGGCCACTCGTACGCCAGCAGTTCAATGGTCTTGACCAGCACCTCGCGGGCCGCTAATTGGAGCGAGTTGTCCTTGCGGGCCAGCCGATAGGCCGGCCGACCTTGCAGCTTCAGCGCAGAGAAAGCGGGAGGGCGCTGTAGGATCATGCCGACGAACCGATCCAGAGCCGTGCAGACGTCTTCTTCGGTGGGAATCGCGGTTACGGGAACCTCTTCCTTCTGGCCTTCGCCATCGTCCGTTGTGCTGCGGACTCCCAGGCGGATGCGCGTGACGTACTCCTTCTCCCTCTCGGCAAGCTGCCCGAGCTGGCGAGTGGCGGGGCGTCCGATGCCGACGATCAATATGCCTTTGGCCAACGGATCGAGCGTTCCGGCGTGGCCGACGCGCTTCCGGCCGGTGGCCCGGCGCACAGCGTCCACGACGTCGTGCGACGTCATGCCCCGCTCCTTGTAAACAGCAAAGATCCCTTCGGTCGGAATACGTGTCGGCATGCTATGCGATTGTAGCGGGCTGGCCGCGGGGGGTCAAGGTCGCCGACCGCTCCTTTTCAGGACGCTGTGGTTCTGGTAGAATAGCGCCACTTGCATCTTGATGATTGGATCGTAATGGACGAACCCGGCACATCGTTGGCAGGCAGGACGGCCTTGGTCACCGGCGCCGCCCGGCGGCTCGGCAGGGCGATCGCGCTGGCCCTCGCGCAGCAGGGCGTCCACGTGGTCGTTCACTACAACCGTTCCGCAGATGAGGCGGTCTCGACGTGCGAGGAGATCCGTCGCCTTGGCGTCTCCGCGTGGCACGTTCAGGCCGACCTGGCAGATGCCCGACAGGCCGAGACGCTCTTCGAGCGGGCCGTCGACGAAGCCGGGCCGATCGACATTCTCATCAACAACGCCTCGATGTTCGAGAAGGAGACGATCTGGGAGACCTCGGGCGAGTCGCTCCAAGCGAATCTGCGCCTTCACGCGACGGCGCCGCTGATCCTGGCGCGGGCCCTGGCCGGGCAGAACCGAGGCGGCGCCATCGTCAACATGCTCGACACGCGCGTGACGACCTACGACCGCGAACACGTTGCCTATCACATCAGCAAGCGCGTGCTGCTGACGCTCACCCGAATGCTGGCGCTCGAACTGGCCCCGGCGGTGGTTGTCAATGCCGTGGCCCCTGGGCTGATCCTGCCGCCGGCCGGGCAGGACGAGAGCTACCTGAAGAAGCTGGCCCACTGCAATCCGCTCAACCGGTACGGCGATCCGGGACAGGTCGCGGATGCGGTCCTCTTCCTGCTTCGTAGCCGGTTCATCACGGGCCAGGTGATCTACGTCGACGGCGGGTACCACATGAAGGGACACATGTATGACTGATCTGAGCGATCCGCCCCTCGATCAGATTGCGATCAGCGATCTGCGGTTCCGATGCATTGTGGGCGTCCAGGAGGAGGAGCGCTATGAGAAGCAGGACATCGTCGCGCAGGTCGTCCTGTTCGCCGATCTTCGCAGCGCCGGGCGCAGCGACGCCATCGAGGACACGGTGGACTACAGGGCCCTGAAGAAGCAGATCCTTGTGGCGGCCGAGCAGTCCAGGTTTCGCCTGATCGAGGCCCTCGCGCAGAGCATCGCGGACATCTGCCTGAGCCACGATCGGGTCGAACGGGCCGCCGTCACCATTGAGAAGCCCGGCGCGCTGCGATTCGCCCGGACGGTCAGCGTGCGCATCGTCCGGGACAGGCCAGACCGCGATGCCTGACGCCGTCGAGTCGTCCATTGCTTTCATTGGCGTTGGCTCGAACGTCGAGCCGGAGCGGAATATCGTGGCGGCCCTGAATCGCTTGTGTGACAAGACGTATGTGACGGGCTCTTCGACCTTCTACCGAACCGAGCCCATCGGGCGGCCGGGCCAACCCTGGTTCATCAACGGCGTCTGGCGGATCGACACCACCTTGAGCCCGAAACAGATCCGGGGCGAGTTGCTCAGACCAATCGAGGAGGCGCTGGGCCGCCGGCGATGTGATGACAAGTTCGCCCCCCGCACGATCGATCTCGACTTGGTGCTTCACGACGATCTCGTTGTGGACGATGGGTCGCTGTGCCTGCCGCACCCGGACCTGCTGCGTCCTTTCGTCTGTGCGCCCGTCTGCGAATTGCTCAACGCCGCCGGCGACATCGAGCCCGGCTTGCGAGGCAGGATGCTGATGCTCCTGTCATCGGCGCCACCATATACCGAGCCCGCTGAGCCTCTGCATGAGCTAACAGAGCAATTGCGCCAGATGCTCGGCGCCTCGCGATAAGAATGGGCTCGGCCTGGGGTGCACTTCGCGTTCGTGGGCGGATCTTCACGGGGGTGCTGCAATACAATTTCAAGTGGGCCTATGCCGAGGCGGCCAACTCGGTGGCGGTTAACCACAGACGCCTCTCGGACCAACCGCAGAGAGAACGGGAACTCGTCGGATCAGGAGAAAGAACATGAGAATCAGAATTCCCAATCCAAGCCCTTGACACCGGCACGCTTTCAGAGATGACAAGATCCCTTCCTGGACTTGGCAGGAACCTGCCTGCAAATACGCAGTGCACCCGGTCTTGCCGTGTTTTGCGTTCCTTCCTTGCGGAGTGCTCCTGCGGCCGCTATGATGGGCTGAAATCCGAGAGGGCCATCATATTTGGAGAGAATCATGGCGCACAAGTTCATCACGGAGATCGAGCCGGCTGAGACGATCAACGATATCTATCTGGTTCGGGATCCGATCCTGCGGAGCACCACGAAGGGCGATCTGTACATTGCGATGTTCCTGAGCGACCGGACCGGCCAGTTGAACGGCCGGATGTGGCAGGCCAGCGAGACGGTCTACAAGTCGCTGCCGAAACCCGGCTTCGTCCACATCAAGGGCCGCAGCGAACTGTACCAGAACAACTTGCAGATTGTCGTCAATACGATCACGCCGATCGATCCGAGCAAAGTCACCGTCGAGGATTTCCTACCGCGCACGACCGGCGATGTGCCGCAGATGTTTGCGGAGGTCAGGCAGATTGTCGGCGAGATCCAAAACGCGTCGCTGAAGGCATTGACGGGTGCATTCTTTGCCGACAAGGCGATGATGGACAACTTCTGCAAGGCGCCCGGCGGCATGAAGCTGCACCATGGCTGCATCGGCGGCCTGCTGGAGCACACCCACAACATGCTTCGTGTGGCCCGTGCGATCCTGCCGCTTTATCCGCACGTCCAGAGCGACTTGGTTCTGGCCGGCATCTTCCTGCACGACATGGGCAAGACCGAAGAGCTGTCGTACGACATGGCGTTTTCGTACACGGACTCAGGCCAACTGATCGGGCACATCAACAAGACGCTGCTGATGATCCACCGCAAGGCCGATGCGTTGCGAGCTGAAGGCGTCGATGTGAGCCCCGAGGTGCTCGACGCCCTGGGCCACATCATCCTGTCGCACCATGGCCAGTACGAGTTCGGCTCGCCCAAGCTGCCGGCGACGGCCGAGGCCTTTATGGTCTACTATATCGACGACCTTGACGCCAAGATGAATCAGGTCAACGCGGCGATCGCGGGGGAAGTCAGCGAGGCGAACTGGACCGCCTTTCAGGGGCCGCTCCAGACGCGCTTGTACCGCAAACGCATCGAATAGGGCCCGTCGTGGCCCGGAGCGCGGCGCTCTCAGGATGCAGGTCGTTCGGCCGCATCCGGCGATGTGCTTTCGTCGCGCGGCTCAGCGACGAGAAGCTCGCGGAGGCTGTGCTTGGCGAGGAAGCGCCGCTGGGCTTGGATGAGCTTGCCGAGACTGTCCGGGCCGTTCAGATCGGGCTGAGCCAGTGCGGCGGCGGCCAGCGCCTCGGTGATCTCGGCCAGTGTGATGTGTTCCGGATCTCTGGCCGGGACGAACCCCACTTCGGGCTCCGAGGTCTTGACCAGAAGCTTCGCTTTCACGAGGTAGTCCAGGATGTCGTCGCCCAGCTCCGGCGGCAGGCCGAGCCGGTTGCACAGGTCCTCGCGCGGCAGGGGGCCTTCATTCTGCGCGAAGCTCCGCGCGATCTCCCGAGCGATGCTGATCACGGTCAGATCGTTCGTGATGAAGTAGTCCTGTTTGCCCTCCTTGGACGATTCGATTTGGGCGGCGTCGAGACTCTTGAGGTGCTGGGTCGTATAGGTCAGTTGGAGCCCAAAAAGGGCGATAAGCCAACTGATGTGAATCCAGAAGACGCTCAGGGGGATCAGGCCGAGGACGCCGTAGATCTTGCTGTAGGGGATGAACTGTGTCACGTACGTGCTGAAGCCGTGTTTGGCGAAGCTCCAGACCAGGGCGGCGACGGCTGCGCCCCAGAGTGCGGCGGCCGGATTGACCTTCGTGCTCGGCAGGACGAAGTAGAGAAGGAAGAAGGCCAGCAGAGAGATCAGGTACGACAGGATCGCCGGCATGATGCGATAGGCGAGCACCGTCGTCTCAATGTCGCGAATCGCCGCGTATTGTGTGGTCACGTAGATGCCCACGCCGACGAGCAGGGGCCCCAGCGTCAGCAGCGCCCAGTAGTTGATCATCCGGTGCAGGAAGCTGCGCCCGCGCGAGACGTGCCAGATGTGATTGAACGCCCGTTCGATGGTGGACAGCAGCGCCAGGGCCGCCCAGATCACGACCATAGCGCTGAGCAGGCTCAGCGACTTGCTGTCGATCCCGCCGAAGAACCGCCCGATGATGCTATCGAGATAATCGGTGAGCATGACCTTCTGGTCTGGGTCTTCTTCGTCCTGGCCGTACTCGATCTTCGTCAGGTGCAGTTGCTCGTAGGCGAAGAGCTTGATGCGATCTCCGATGTCCTGGTAGGCGGGGAACGACTGGAAGATCAGCAGGACCACGATGGCCAAAGGGACCAGGCCGAAGATCGTGTAATAGGACAGGGCCGCGGCCTGCTGACCGGCGCGGTTGCGCTTGAGCAGTCGGATGCAGTGCGACCACAGCTTGATCTGGAAGACCAGAAACCGGCTGGCCCGGCCCAACTGGGCGGTGGGTGTCGTCGTCAATTCTCTGAGCGACTTCATGGGTTTGTACTCATCCAAACAACTCTCCGAGTCCCCTGAACAACTGCTCCTGCAGGAGCCGGCCCAAGTCCAGTTGGGGGTTGCCGATCGTTCCGGTCAGCGGGATCGCGATTCGCGGTCCCGCCCTGTCTTCCCTATCGACTCTTGCGGTCCGTCCCTTGAGCGTCCAGGGCAGGGTGACGGTCATATCGAGGTGCCCATCGAGGCCGATGGCCCCGGCGAAGTTGATGGGGCTGTCGCCCACGTCGATCTGCATGTCGTCGTATCGGACGATGCCGTCGCGAAGCACGATGTTCGTCGGGCGGACGGTCAGTCTCTGGCCCCGCAGGCTCTGGCCGGTGGCCTTGAGGATCTCGTCGAGCAGGCCGGAGGCCTCCACGAGCACGTTGTCGGCCGAGAGGGTGCCTGAGACCTCGGCCTTTCGTTCCAGTCCTTCGGCCAGCGGGATGGCCAGAGTTCGGCAGTCGAAGTGAGCGATGCCGCTGATGCCCGTCACGTCGGCGAACAGCGGATTGACGTATTGCAGCAGGGCGCCGGTCATCTCTCTGTTCAGCTCGATGCCTCTGGCCAGCATCAGCGGCTCCGGGGTCCGCAGCAGGCGGTCCTTCTCCTTGAAATCGGTCTGGCCGGCGAAGCTGAGCTGTCCGTTGTTGACGGTGGTGCTGAATGGCTCGATGTTCATGAAGCCTTTCTCGACTCGCACCCGTAGGTCGGTCGAGCCGATGTCCAGTCCCTTGTACAAGGCGCGGTCGAACCCGGTGCGGGCCGATCCGTCCAGGTTGGCCAGCAGTCCGTTGGGATCGTCGGCCCGATAGACGCTGGCGAAATCCAGGGAGATGGTCCGCCGACCGGATAGCTCCAGCCCTCTGGGAAGGACGCCGGCGGCGACCTGGCCCACCGCCGCCCAGTCACACTCGCCTTCCATATTCCCCTCGACCTCGACGCGGTTTTCATCGCGGGTCTGCTTGAGCTGGCCCTTTCGAATCTTGATCTGCGGGCTGTCCAGTTGGAAGGTCTCGACGTTGAGGGTCTGGGCTTCGGGCTCGATCAGCACGTCGAACACGATCGTGACCTGTTCCTGCTCGAATGGGTCCTGGTCATTCGTCGCGAGTACGAAGTCGCGAATCCGGGTATCGTCTGTCCGGATGCGGTATTGGCCCTGCGGACCCGTCACGATCAGGGTGGCCTCGGCGATCCCTTGCAGGTGGACGTTGGGGGGCATTGACGCGAAGAGCACGGCGTAGGGCTTGATCTTCTCCAGATCGAGGGCCCGAGCCGAGATGCTGACATTCATAGCGACCGGCGATGTCTCGTCGAGCGGAATCGCAGCGTCCTGAACGGCAATGTGACCGAAGCTGCCCTGGGCGTCGAGACGGTGCAGGGCGAGTGCCTGTTTCGGTGAATCCATATCGAGCGCGAATGCGACGTCGGCGGCCGGCTCGGCGACGCTGTTGCCGTCGGCGGTCGCCAGCACCAATTGACGCACGGAGGCCGTGCCGATGATCCCTGTGAGTTCATCCTGAACCGCGATCTGTCCTTGGCTTGTCAACTGGCCTGCCATCTGATACGGGCCAAGATCGGCGAATTGGCCCAATTCGGACTGGAGCCCGGCGAGATCGGCCTTCGCATCGTAGGTGATGTCGTTGAAGTCCCCGCTGGCGGTGACCTGTGCGAACGCGGCCGTCAGTTCCATGGCGTCGAGCCGCGCACGCCGATCGTCGGCGGACAATCGAAGGCTGGCTACGACGGGTTCGCTGAGGGCCAGGGACCTGTCGTCCAGCGTTGCCGCCAGATCGGTGATCGTCGTCCGGGCAACCATGGCCACACGCCCGGCTTCGGTGGTGGTGTCCACGCTCCCATCGGCCCTGCCTGCCGTCACTTGCATGCCTTCTCTGAGGCCGAACGTGCCCGGCATTTGTGACAGCAGGGCGGCCAGGTTGCAGTCGAACTGACCCTTGAGGCTGTAGGTCGCATCGCTCTTGAGAAGGTCGGTCAGCGACGCCACCGTCAGGGGGATCGTTCCGGCTGCGGTGACGTTTGCCCAGTCGGTGTGGGCCTTCAGCCGCTCGATACGAATCGCCTGGTCCTGTCGCGTCAGTTCGATCTGGGCCGCCAACTCGGAGGTTTGCAGACGATCGCCCTTCAACGGGGTGCCGCTGATGTCGATGTTCCGTCCGGTTACTGTCGCCGTCAGGGCCGCCAGGACGCCGTCTTGCACGGTCGTGCTGATGTCGGCAGAGATCCGGCCGCGGGTGTGGAAATCCACTCCTGCCAGCTCGAAGATCGGCGCCAGTGAATCGAGTTTCAGGTCGTTGACCTCAATCTCGACGTCGCCGGTGGTGCCCTTGAGAGTCCAGCCTTGGGCGGCCTTGGCCGGCGTGACCGCAGCGGCCGCGCGCACCGTGCCCGGATCGTCGTCCGCTTCGCCGACGGCCATCGTCGCCTCGAAACGCGAGGTTCGGCCGGGAAGGCGAAGGTTGAGTGTCGAATTCAGTTGCGCGACCCGAACGACGTTTCCAGCCGTATCCGTCACGCGAAGAGTCGCGTCGTTGATCGCCATATTGGTGAGCAGCGCCAAGCCGGCAGCGGGGGAAACGGACGCGCGCGAATCATTCACCTGGGACGGATCGGAGATCGGCCGCTTGCGCAGGTCGATCTCGATCGTCGGGCGGTCGATGACCGTTCGACCCAGCGAGAGGGTCCCGCTCAGCAGCGAACCCAAGCGAGGCTGCGCACCGATCTCGTCGATGGTCACGGCGGCCCATCCGCTCGGCTCGTGGAAGCGGAAATTGGAGACGTGCACGCCCTTGCGCCACCCGACGGAGAGGTTGCCGATGTCGGCGGTTCCCCCCGTCGATTCGCTGATCTTCGTCTGGATCATGCGTCGGAACCCGTCGGAGGACAGAACCACCGGGGTCAGAACGATCAACGCCGCGACCGATGCGATGATGCCGCCGATCAACACCCAGGGCCATTTCCTTGTTCGCTTCCTTCCGGCCGCATTCTTGGGGCCGCCAGCCTGCGTTGCCATGTCGCTGCTCCTGTGCGCCGGGTTAAACCGGCAAGGTGTTGTGAATGAAAGAGTCATACGTTGAAGGGTTAGCGGCC
>CAZSXM010000032.1:0-55305 GCA_964610435.1 uncultured Pirellulales bacterium
TCGATCCTACAAAAAGGGCCCGATTATTCTACCCACAAACGTGCAGTGCACCCGCGAGAACACGGAATCGACAAAGGCGCTTTACACGCTTCAACCGGCCGTATATACTGTCGGCGTTAGCGGGCAGGCAGCAGAGCGACACCCGGCCCAGCGGTCGACGGAAATGGCGGCTGGCGTTCCGGGGGGACCGGAAAATGTGGGATTTGGCGGTTCGGATGCGCCAACCGATGAACGCCTTGCCCGCGTGCTCGTACGATCTCGATAGGCTCGACTGATCCGGCGACTGGCCGGGCTCGTATGGCCGGAAGAAACAAGCAACAAGAACATGCATTGTTTGGCTACGAAGGAGATTTGGCAATGGCTGGCAGGAAGGCCCAGAAGAGTGGCGCCGCAACCGTGGAACGCAAGACGAAATCCACTACCAGGAAAGAAGCGACAGGAGCCACCAATAAGAAGGGAGCCCAACGAACGGCGGCGGCGTCCAAACCGTCGGCGACGCTGACGCACGAACAAATTGCCCAACGTGCAGAGGCCCTGTGGCTTCAGAAAGGCTGCCAGCCGGGCCAGGACGAACAGAACTGGCGCGAGGCTGAGGCCCTGTTGAAGGCCGAACTGGGACTGGCATAGAGACGGAACAATGCCCGGTTTTCCTGTGGACGCCGGCGTCGTTCTCTGCTATGTTGCTCGTGGGGGCTGTTCCGAGGATCCTGGTGAGAGCCATGACGCTGTGGAACAACGTCGCCGAGTTGATGGACTACTACATCCCTCCGATGCCCTCGGTCTATTGGGCCGATATCACGCGACTGTGCAATCTCCGCTGCGTGATGTGTCCGCAGTCCCAAGGACTGCGACCGCTTCCGGTGGAAATGCCGATGGCCTTATTCGAGAGCTTCGTCGATGAGATCTGCGCAAACCAGCCGCTCATTAAGCTCTATATGTCGGGCGAGCCCCTGCTGCACGAGAACCTCTTCGACATGGCCGACTATGCCGAAGCCAAAGGCTGTCGGACCACGATTCACACCAACGCGACCGTCTTGACCGGCCAAATCGCTGAGAAGGTGCTGTCGTCCTCGCTGACCTCGATCTCGTTCTCATTCGACGGGGGCTCGGCGAAGACCTACGAGAGGCTCCGTCCGCCGGCCAGCTTCGCGAAGGTACGATCCAATTTGTACGAGTACCTGGATCTGCGCAGGAAGTCCGGCAACCGAGGGCCGAGGACGTGCATTGAGATCATCCGAATGCAGCAGACCGATGACCTGATCCAGGGCTTCGTAGACGAATGGAAGTCCAGCGGTGTCGACGAGGTGAACGTGGTGAACTACATGATGTGGCACGGCCGCGTCGATGACCGCCGCGTACGCACGTTGTGCCGCGCCACGGACTACAAGCCGTGCGCCGCACCGTTCCGCTACGGCTGCATCCTCTCGGACGGCACAGTCGTGCCCTGCTGCATGGACGTCGATGGCGAAATGCCTTTGGGCAATGTTGCCCGGACGTCGTTCCGAGAGATCTGGATCGGCAAGCCCTATCGGCAATTGCGTCTGGCCATGCTGACGGGCACCCTGCCGCCAGATTCGATCTGCACCCGCTGTCTGAACACCACGCGGTCCAACTGAGCCGTCATGCTACGATTGGATCCAGCCGACCGGAGAACGACAGCGTACAGCACCCCTACGGTGTTTGCCCGTCATCGCGGATGACGTCGACCAGTCCGACGTCGACGTATTGCCCACCGATGGTTTGGCGGCAATATACAGCGATCACGTTCTTGCCTGGTTTCAGAGCGGCACGTGCCGCTGGCTTCATGGGCAGCGGGTGGTAACTGGTCGTATAGCCGGATGCCGTCAGCGCAGGCACACCATTAATATACACCTCGACGTCCTCATCGTGATGGATCTGCAACTGAAGATCGCGCCAGGTCCCTTCGGGCATGGTAAACTCGCGACGCAGCCAGATGTCGGAACTCCTCCAGACCGTGCCGATGCTCGCGCCGGGCGTTCCTCGCGTGCCGAATCCGCCGGGCCCTTCACGCCAGCCGGAGGCGTCGAAGTCGTCGGCAAACCAACCGTCGGCCGGCTTTTCGGTGGTGAACCGCCACACCTGCGGCTCGTCCTCGCTGGTCGGAACGACCGTGATTACCTTGGGCGGTTTGGGCATCGGCGCCCAGCCCGATGCCTCCGTCACGTCACGACCGGCCCACTTGCGCCAGATGCGCCGCTCATAGAGCATGCGAAGGAACACGCCCCCGACCACCGGCCGAGCCTGGAAACCGCGTCTCCTGGCGTCGTGGGTCCAGTACCAGTCGGTCATGGGTACGCGATCCGGCGTCTCGTTCAGAAAACGGAACACCGGATCGACGAGGGCCTCGAAGTTCCTTCGCTCGCCCGTCAGTGTCGCGGTCCAGAGGACCCAGTCGAGCTTGGTATATCGCGAGCGGTTGTCCAAGGGCAGGCCGTAAGTGTTCTGCGACCTCTTGTAGTGGTCCATCTCCTTGCGGAGCACGGAGGCGGGGAACAACTCGAGACCGAGGATCTCGTCCCAAACGAGGTTGTACTTCTGGCTCCACGTGCCGGGCTTGTCGAACGCCAGGCGGTAGTGATCGCCGTCGTCGGCCTCTTCGACCCAGCGGACGGCGAACTGCTTCGCCAGCGTTCTGTATTCCTCGGCCCTGGTCTTGTCGCCCCGCATCGCGCAGAGCTTGGCATAGGAACCCAGGCCGCAGATCGCCTTGGCGGAGAGGTTGACGTTGTGCGCCAGATGGCCGGCGAAATCGTCGGTGCAAAGCTGGTTCTCCGGATCGTAGCCCTTGTCCTTGAGATACTCGGCCCACGCGGTAAGCTGCGGCCAGTAGAGACCCGCGAAGTCCGCATTGCCTTCCATCTGCGCCACCGCCGCCATGAGGATCAGCAGATTGCCGCTCTCCTCGACGGGCATCTGATTCTCCTCGCTGCGTTCGCCGCCGCCGTAGACCTGGCCGGTGGCGTGCGGGTAGGTGCCCAGATCGTGCGGCGCGAACGGGAACGGCCAGCGATCGGAGGCCGCGTAGTTCATAAACGGCACGAGGAACGACTTGGCCACCGACGGACCAAACAGAAGGAACTGCGGCGCCATCGGGTAGAACACGTCCGATGTGGCAATGCAGCCGTTGCTGAAATTCTCCTTGGAGAACGACATGGGCTGGCCGTTGCCGTCGGCTGTGAACTTGCTGGCGGCGAAGCATTGCCGATAGGCCAGGGCGCACAGCAGAGCGTACTTGGGGCCCCCGACGGCGGTCAGGTCCGCCATCAACTCGCGGTCGAAACCCCGGCAGCGGTTCGACAGCGTTCGGTACTCTCTGGCCGCGACGTCGAGCAGATCGCTCGCCTCGGCGCCGTTGCGTCGCCAGTAGGGACGCAGCTTCTGTCCGAAGTAGTTGATCGAGTACTCGTCGTCGTAGGCCAGCATCAGATGCCGCGAAACGGGGCGTCGCCTGACCCGGCCCAAGTCGAAGGCAAATGCTGCGACGGGCATTTCGTCATTGGCCGCACGGGGCATCCGCACGTCGTCGGTGCGAGGCAGCCAGCCCTTCTCGCGAAAGGCCTGGGTGCAGACGGCATGCGATCCGACGGCGGCAATGGCGTTATCGGGCGAGGCAGCCGCATAGAGGTAGCCCCAGTCGATTCGCAGGTCGTCGCCCCGCTTCTGAAGCACGGGCTGCTCCTCGGAACCCATCCTGACGACCAGCAGCTTGTCCGTGTTCGGGCGGGACCAGACGACCTTCTGCTCGGGCACGTTGACCGCCAATTCGGCGCTGCTGCTGAAGTAAAGGTGCACGTCGTGCTCCTTGCCGTCGATGGCGCGCACGTCCCAGATCACGTAGGTCAGCGGACGTGAGAGGATGTCCAGGTCTTCGGGCAAGGCCGGCGTCATGAACGTCAGCGTCACGTGAACGCCGGCGCCCTCGAACTCATAGATCGTTCGCGTCGGCAGCACCTGCAGCGACTTCTGCTCCAGAGGGGCCACGTCGGCAGGCGTATCACCCATGATGCGATAGGTCTTGCCGTCGATACGGACCATGCCGGTCAAGCGATGGGGTCTGCCCGTCCAGTGACGCGTGGCGTCGTCGGTGAGCCTGTCGGCACAGGACCAGATGCTGAAATACGGATCGCACGCCACCAGCGGGACCGCCGGCGGACGCAGCGTCGGTTTATTGCGATTCGCCCCATAACCCGGCACCACAGAGGCAGACAGCAGCACCAGACACGTCAGACCCTGAATTCTCATCGAATATCCCTTCTCTTGCGATTTCGTCTCAACTTGCCCCCGCCTCTCCTGCGACACGGTCAGTCGTGCGCCTCAAGCAGCTTGAGCCCTTCAACGACGGGAGGGAACTCGCTCCACTTCTTACGCCCGCTCCACGTCGTGAACAGGTGGCCGAGCATCTTCGGATCGTCGAACCCCTGGCTGTACTGGATCAAGGCATTGGTGGCCTCGACCTTGTTCCATCCGGCCGGCCAGACGCGAAAACCCTTCTCGATAAACATCGGCACCGAGGGGTACTCGTCCCGCTGCCCGTAATGCCAGTCGCAGATGATGATATCCTTCGGGACCAGATCGACAGCCGGGGCCGTGCCGTTGTCGGACGCCTCCCAGCGACCGTAGGGAAAGACCTTGCTGTCGATGAGCCGGTCACCCCACATCAGCATCTCGACGCCCCGCTTGACGACGAGGTGGGCGTGCAGGTCGTTGACGGCCTTGGCGAAGACCTTGGCCGGGTCTTTGCCCTTCGTCGAAGGCGAGTGCTCCGAGCCGATCAGAAACACCTCGTCCATTCCCACGTGCATCGCGTCGGCGTCGAACGCATCGAGCAGTTCATCCAACATCGGCAGGACGATCTCGAGGACCTTCGGGTTCAACGGGTCCCACTCGCGGCAGTAGATCCCCTCGTTGTCGGGAAACGCTCCCGGTGTCAGGTCCAGTTCCGGGTACTTCGTCAGCAGGGGAAATGTGTTCTTGGCCCAGGACTGATGCCCCAGGCACGAGAACTGCGGGATCAACCGGACGCCGTTCGCGCGGCAGGTCGCCACCAGCTTCCGCACCCCGTCCCGCGTCGTCGGCGTGTTGCCCATGCGAAGCTCCGGGTGCGACTGGTACTCGAACGCATAGTTGATTTCGAGAATCAGGACGTTGATACCCATCCTCGCCAGGGTGGGCACCTGCTCGCCCAACTCCACCAACGTCGCATCCGTGCCGTAGTTCAGCACGTGCAACCCCCGCCACTGCCCGGCCGGCGGCCCGGCAACGCCTGCGGCGCATGTGGCGAGAACCACGAAGAACCCCACGATACAGGATCGGATCGATAGACACATGGCCGTTCCCTTTCAGAGTGTCACCTTCGCTTTGACAAAACTCGGACCGCCACGCCCATCCGGGGCCGGCCGGCACAATGCCGACCGCAATTGTAGCCCTCATCGCATCGGCGGGCAATGGGAATACACGTCACCGGCCTGCTCGTTCTGCTGCCGTTGGCGATCGCTCCACCAGAAGGCGTGGTTAAGCCAGTCCGGCCCTTTTTGTGTTGCCAGGGCGCGCGAATTCAATCACAATGGGGATGGCTGAACTTTCAGTGTCTCTTCGCAGGACGCCAAGGCCGCAGATCCAGTGTGTGATGGTTCAAGAGAGTCCGAACATGAGATTCGCAAGTGTGTTGGTTGCATCGGCAGTCTTTGTCCTGGGTATCGGTTGCGGAACCGGTTATCAATCCGGAGAGTCCTCCATCACCGGCGGATACGACAGCCGACGCGAAGACTTCAACGTGTTCACCATCCGATACTCGGGAAACGCGTTTGTCTCTCCGGAGAAGGCGGCGGACTTGGCCCTGCTGCGTGCGGCTGAGCTGACGCTCAAGCATGGCTTCGAGTACTTGGCCGTGATCGCCTCGCGGAACGAGGTGGATCGTCGCGGCAAGCCGACGGCCCAGGTGCTCATTGGTTGTTTTCGGAAAGACCCGAGGCATGCACGTGCGGCCTACGAGGTCTACGACGCCTCGGCTGTGTTCGAGGAGATGGTTTCGAAATACGGACTCACACGGCGAGGACAGCCCATCGAGCCCAAACGAGGCCCCTTTGTGCCCGCCCCGAATGCCATCCAGTTCAGTGTGGAGCCGTGGTTTGCGAGCGAACCGATCGACGTCGAAGACGTCGAGTTCATCGTTCGAGGTGTGGCGGGGTTCGATATGGACGGGACGTGGGTCGGACGCTACGCCCACTTGGGAAACCCGCTGGGCACGGTAGACGATTTTGTGGAGGCCGCCAAACCGCTCGCCGCCCGATACGGGGCCAACGCTCTGGTCATCGAGGATGATCCGGCTCGAATCCATCGGGCCACGCGCCTCCACAGCCTGGATGAGGTGCTCATCGGGTTCGTGGCCGATCTGTACGCGGTCCCGACGGCATCGCTGGGGATCGAATGGGAACCCGGCGACATGCTTCTCGGCAAGTACATCATCCGTCGATTCCGCCCGGGCAGCCGCTGCGCCGAGGCCGGCCTTCGACTGGGAGACAAGATTCTCGCCATCAACAACGTCGACGTGCTGGAGACCAACGCACTGCTCCGGCAGTCCATGCAATGGTCCGTCGGCGAAAACGCCATGCTGGCCGTCGTCCGTGATGGCGCCGAAGTCATCATCCCGGTCCCCCTCGTGCCCAACATCATCGTGGCCCGCTGATCGCGAACTCCCCGGTCTGCGTCCCAGAGCGGTTGGCGCGGGTGAGAAACCTGTCCCGCCACCGCGTATTGTCTCTCAAGTTGCAGACGTATCCAGCCGATAGGTCCAGCGGCGGGAACTGAACGTGACGTGAGACTTGCACCCGTCGATAGGCTTTGTGCAGACAACAACGGCGATGTCCGGACAGGAGACGTCCTGCGCATCGCGTCAACACCCGTGGGAGCGCGTAGCCAATGAAAGCGAGCGTCTTGATTCCAACGTACAACCAGGAACGGGTAATCGGTCAGGCCATCGAAAGCGCCCTCTCGCAAGTCACGAACTTCGCCTATGAGGTCGTGGTTGCCGAGGACGGCTCGACGGACGGAACGCGCTCGGTCGCGTGCCGCTATCGCGACCGGTTTCCGGACCGCGTTCGCGTGCTGATGCGCGAGAGAAACCTCGGCCTGATGGGGAACCTGCCCCAGGCGTTTCTCGAATGTCGCGGCGATTATGTGGCATGCCTCGACGGCGATGATTACTGGACCAGCCCGGAAAAGCTCCAAAGGCAGGTGGATTTCCTCGATGCACATCCCGATTACAGCATCTCCTTCCACAACGCACGGATGGTCTGGGAGGACGACTCGCGAGAACCGATTCTGCATTCGCCTCCCGGCCGCCGGCCTACATACCATCTCGAGGAACTGCTCACACACGACTTCATCAGCACCTCAACCGCGGTGGTTCGCAATCATCTCGTACGAGAGTTCCCGACCTGGTATGCGAGGTTGCCGGTTCCCGACTGGCCCTTTTTCGTTCTCCACGCCATGCACGGCAAGATCGGTTATCTCGATGAGAACTGGTCGGTCTACAGGCAGCATCCGGCGGGGGTGTATTGCCGACTGGCCGATGAGAAGCGAATGGAGCAAGGCGCAGAGGTCGTCCGTCTCTTTCGCGACTCGCTCGGGCCCGAGTGGCGGCACCGTCTGACCGCCGCGACGCACAGTCGCTACCTCCGTCTCGCCCTGTACCATCGCAGGAAGGGCAACAAGAGCAGGGCCAGGGAATTCGCCCGCATGGCCACGCGCGAAGGAGACACAGGGCTGCTCAGGTCGTGCCGGACCGTATTGAAAGTCGCCGCCTATCTGCACGTGCCGGCCCTTGCCGACGTCGTTGTGCGTTGCCGTGCGGCCCTCCAAACCAAGACACCCGGCGCGCCTATTGCATCAGCGCGTAGGCGCGGGCGATGAGCTTGATGGGATGGCTTACCGCCACGTTCGCCAGATGCTCGATCTGCATTTTGCAGGCGGCGCATTCGGTGAGCACATTGCGAGTCGGCGCCGCGGCGACAGCGTCGCGGAGGCTTTGCGAGATCGTCTCCGACAGATCGTAGTTCTTCTTCTGCATGCCGAACGTGCCCGACAGGCCGCAGCAGCCGGCGCCGAGATCGGCCACGTGCACACCGAAGTGCTCGCTGAGCAGCCGCAGCGTCACCGCCTCGTCACCCACAGCACAAAGATGGCAAGGCAGGTGGTAGACGAACGGATCGCCGATGGACTCGGTCTGCTTCCGCAAGACGCCCTGCCGCCGCAGGTCAGCCAGATAGTTCATCAGCTCCCAGGTGTTCTCCGACACGAGTCGGGCGTCGTCACCCGAAACGTAATGGCGCAGCTCCTGTTGAAGGCACAATGCGGCGCTGGGTTCGGAGCAAATGATCTTACAGCCGGCGCGCGCCGCCTCGGCCAGATGCCTGACGTTGTAGGCCAGGTCGCGGCGCGCGGTCTTGACATCGCCATAGACGATGGCCGGCAAGGGAGCCGGTCGCTGGTTGGGTAGCCTTACCTCAACACCATTGTACGCCAGCACGTCGATCACGGCGTATCCCAGTTCGTGATCGTTTGAGTTGGCATAGGAGTCCACGAAGTACGCCACCCGATCGACCGGTCTTACGGGCGGATTCGATGCCGCCAGATAGCGCCGCGCCCCGTTGAGGAACGATCCGCGCTGGAAGGCCGGCATGCCCCGCCGTTGGTCGAGACCGATGGTCTTCTGCATCGCCCATTGGAACGGTGGGAACTTCAGAAACGCATTTGACAACGGCGCAAAGATACTGCCCAGAAGGCTCAGATAGCGATTGTGACTCAGCGCAAACTCGGTGCGACGCAGCCCTTTGCGTTTGACGTATTCGGCCCGGGCGGCGGCCATCAGCGTCGAGATCCGCACCCCGGAGGGACATTGCGTCTCGCACATCTTGCAGTTGACACACAGATCGAGAAACTTGCGGAACTCAGGCGATTCGAAATCCTCCTCCTCCAACTGTCCGGTAGCCCAATAGTGCAACAGGTTGGCCTTGGCGCGCGAGCTGCCCAGTTCCTCGCCCATCGCACGGTAGACCGGACACATGCGAAGGGCCGGATCGCGTGTCAGGCAGAGCCCGCAGCCGTAGCACTGCTCGAACTCCAGTTCCAGCTCGTTGTCGCCGAAGAACATCTCCGACCGGGCCTTCTCCGACTGGATGGGCCGGGCGCGGCGGAGGTTCTTGACCATGACATCGGGATCGGCGTTGAGAATCTTGCCCGGGTTCATCAGCCCGATCGGATCGAAGATCGCCTTGACCTTCTGCAGAATCTCATAGAAGGCGTCGCCATACTGGCGGCGGACAAAACCGGCCCGCAGGAGGCCGTCGGCGTGCTCCCCGCTAATCGAGCCGCCCAGCGACCACACCAAGGCGAACACGTCCTCGGCCATCGCCCGCATCTTCTCGACGTCGCGCGGATTGCTCAGGTCGAGATAGGGCCTCAGATGGAGCTCGCCGTCGCCGGCGTGCCCGAAGAACGACATGGTCGTGCCGTACTTCTGCTCGATCTTGCGAAGCCCTTCGATATACTCGGCCAGGCGACTGTGATCGACGCTGGCGTCTTCCATGAACTCGGCCGGGTGTTCGCGGCGTCGTCTGCGATAGAGCAACGGGCCGGCGTCTTTTCGCGACTTCCATACACGGGCCTGATCCGCGGGCGCAGTGACGATCGTCCTTCCGGTCGCCCGCTTTCCCACGGCCAGATCGGTCACTTCGATTCGCTCGCGGACCTGTGTCTCCGTATCGCCGACGTGCTCGATCAACAAGACGGCCGCGGCGCCGGCCGGCAGAATGTCGCGATACTGAGGCAACTGGTCGACGGCCAGGTTGATCAACGTCTCGTCCATCAATTCGCACGCGGCCGGAGCGGTCTTGACGATCACGGGAACCGCGCGGGCCATACCCTCGAGCGAATCGAACTCCAGTTGCAGCAGTCCCCTGGCCCTCGGCAGAGGCACCGTCCGCAGTGTGATCCGAGTGAAGATCGCCAGCGTCCCTTCCGAGCCGGCCAACAGCTGCGCCAGATCGATCCGGCCGTCATGGCAGACGGAAGCGATGTTATAGCCGCTGCGGTTGCGTTTTGTGGCGGGAATCGCCTGGTCGATCACGGGCTTGCCCGCCGTTAGAAGCGACCAGCATTCCCGGGCGATCGCATCGGCCCTGTGCCTCGTCGCCTTCTCCACATCAACCGCATTGACGAACTCGGCCACCGTCCCATCGGCCAGGACCGCCTCGATCGACTCAACGTGCTCGTCCATATGCCCGTATTGCAGCGAGTGGGCGCCGGTGGCGTTATTGGCTACGCACCCGCCGACGGTTGCGCGGTTGGCGCTCGACGGGTCGGGCCCGATCTTTCGCCCGTACGCGGCAAGGTGGCGATTCAGGTCGTCGAGGACCACTCCGGGCTCGCAGGTTACGGTGACGCCGTCTCCGGCGGTGTGGAGGATCCGCGTCATGTAGCGGGTCATGTCGAGCACGATACCGGCACAGAGCGACTCGCCCGCCACGCCGCTGCCGGCCCCACGAGGCGCCACGGGCAGACCTTCCTCGGCGGCATATCGGACCACGGCGGCAACGTCATCCGAATCCCGTGGGGCGACCACGCACTGCGGGACGATTCGGTAGCTGCTGGCATCCGTGCTGAACGCGACGCGATGAATGATGTCGGCGAATGCGTCCCCTCGGATGCGGTCGCTCAGGTCGACGGCGATTTGGGTCGGGTCTTTGGCCATATCTTGGGGTATACGCTCATCAAGGATCTTTGTTGGCGGCGGTCGGTCGGGTTACTGCTGGAAATCCCGCGGCAGAAACTGGCTCGTGGCCACCGCCCCGCTCATCCGCAGCACCGCCAGATCGTCTTCGCCGACCCGGCCGTTGATGAACTGCTGGACAGTGGGATGGGGATGATGGCGAATATGGTCCGCGTCGCCGTCGGCGATGATCTTGCCGTTGTGCAACATGACAATCCGGTCCCCCACCTTGTAGGCGCTCTTCATGTCGTGCGTCACCACGATGCTTGTGACATTCAGGTCTTTCTCCAGCTTGAGGACCAATTCATTGATGATATCGGACCGGATCGGGTCGAGCCCCGTCGTCGGTTCGTCGTACAGGATGACCTCCGGATTCAGGGCGATCGCACGCGCCAGTGCCACGCGCTTGCGCTGGCCGCCGGAGAGGTTCGCCGGGTAATAGTTCTGGAAGCCGTCCAGGCCGACCATCGCCAGCTTGGCCTTGACCACGTCCTCGACCTGACGCCACGTCACGTCTTTGAAGTGCTGCTTGATCGGGAACATGATGTTCTCAGCGACGCTCATGCTGTCGAAGAGAGCGCCTTCCTGGAACAGGTAACCGAAGTGCATTCGAACGCGACTCAGCTCGCGCTCGCTGAGCCGATCGATCCGTCGGCCGTCGAAATAGACCTCCCCGGTGCTGGGCCTCTGCAGTACGATGAAATGCTTGATCAGGACCGTCTTGCCACACCCGCTCGGACCAATGATCACCGTGGTCTTGCCCTTCTCGATGGACAGCGAGATGTTGTCGAGCACAAGCTTGCGGCCGAACTTCTTGGTCAGGTTTCTGACCTCGATGTGCACTCCGGACGCTGCGCCGGCGTCGGCCCGTTCGTTCTGATCGGTCTGTCGTTTCAAACTCTACACTCCGAAGTCGGGCAAGCATGCAGGCGGCCGCGACGCCGTTGATCACACCAGGCTCTTGAGCGGCCAAAAAGTCAGATAGATGCTCTTCGAAATCGCCGCCAAGGCGAAATTAAGGGCCAGGATCGAGATGAAGCTGGCGACGAAGGCTTCGGTGCAGGCCTGCCCCACCCCGTGGGCCCCCTGCCTGCAGTTGAATCCTTTGTAGCAGCTGATCGTGGCAATGGCGCCCCCGAAAAAGAAGCCTTTGGCCACGCCGATCGAAACATCCCACAACTCCACGCCGGCGGCACTGAACTTCCAGTAGGCGCTGCTGTTGATGCCCAGTTGAAGAAAGCTGACCATCGCGCCGCCGATCACACCCATCAGATCGGCGTACATGATAAGGATGGGTGTCAGCAGCAGGCACGCCAACAAACGGGGCGCCACCAGATACCGGATCGGATCGGTTCCCATGCTTCTGACCGCGTCAATCTGTTCGGTGACATTCATCGTTCCCAGTTCGGCGGTCAGGGCGCCTCCGACCCGCCCGGCCAGCATCACAGCCGCCAGCACCGGCCCAAGCTCCTTGACGACCGCGAGATTGATCAGGACGCCCAGGTGCTCTTCGAGTCCCATACCCGCCAGTTGGTCGTAGGCCTGCACGGCCAGCGTCATCCCAACGAACGCGCCGGTGATCATGATCACCGGGACGCTCCGAACACCGATGAAGTTCATTTGGTTCCGGACGAGCGGCAACGTCTCCCGGACGAGGCAACATCGAGCCGAAGTGGTGGCTGCGCGCCATGCAAACCGTCCGAGCCGACCGGCCTCGATCACATCCTGGACGGCTCTGGCCCCAAGCGATGCTATCATTCAGCGACTTCCTTATGCGAGGAATGACGATTCCACGGCCTCGTTCGGTGCGAGCTGCCATACTCGTACCGTCTTTTAGCAGGCCGGCGCCCGCCTGTCAAGGGCGGTCGCGCGCGATAGTTGAAAGCCGGAACGAGTCGCTTGCGTTGCGTGGAAGTCTCCGGAGCCAGGCAGGTTACGGCTGGTGCCCTTCTCGCGTTTCCCGCAGGCAGGGCCAGTGCTGAGGAGGTCTTTGGACCCGTCCACGTGCTGTGGGCTGTGCTGGGGCGGGTCTTGCCACGGCACGTCGGCTCCCAGGCGGTACTGGGGCCATTGCGTTGCAGCGTCGGCCTGCGGGCGTGGATCGGCATCTCCTCTGAAGCCGGCGCGCCCAAGGCCTGGAACGTCTCACGGTCTCAAGGGGTCCTGGCCCAGCCCAGCGGAGATCGCAAGGAATCCACCGACGACGAGGGCCACGTCACCCGGGTGGCCGAGAAGATCTCTGTACTATGGGATGGCGTTGGGCTCAGGCCGAACACGTTCGGGGGCGGGCTCTCCGGTGGGCGCCGGGCCGAACATCTCGTCGCGTTCCGGGTCGGTCCTGAATCTGCGCATCCGCCGGCCATCATTCGGATCGGTCCCTTCCGGCCTCGGTCCCCACACGCGACCTTCGCCGTCGGGCTCGAACCGCTCCGGCCTTCGCGGCCAGTCGCCGCGTCCACCTCCGCGCGGTCCGTCTCCCGGCCGTCCCGGACCGCCGGGACCTCGGCGCATCCCGCGTCGGAATTCCATCTCGAGCCGGTCGGTCAGCCTCTGCCAATCCACGCGCTGCTGCTCGGTCAGCAGCGCACTGATCTCCGTCTTCATCTCCTGGAGCAGTCGCTCGATCTTCGGCCGGGCCTCCGCCCGCAGCGATTCCAACTGCTGGAAATGGTCGCGCAGAATGGTTTCGATCTGGCCGACCTGCTCGTCGGTCAGATTCAACTCCCCCCGAAATCGCATCAACGTCATGACGACGGCATCGTCGATATCTGGGGGCCGGGGCTCATTCGGCTTGACCACGAGCAGGGTCGCGGCCACACCGAGGGTCATGCCCGCGGCCAGAATCACGAAACCCGAGATCGCGATGCGAAAACGGTGCATACGGCGCAGCGCCCTCGTCGGATTGACATGCGAATCCAAATGGTCCATTACATCGCCCACGAAATGCTATTGACGATTTCCCGCAGCGGTCCCATGCCGGCATTGTAGGCCGAGACGGCAACGACCGCCGCCGGAACGGCCACAGCCGACGCCCCCGCCGCCAGCCACATCCAGAGATTCTCCGCCAGCGTCACAGGCTCGGGCCGATCACTTGTCAACATCGCCAGAACGTCGGGCGCGACGTTGACGCACGGAACCTGCTCGGCGCGCGCACGCGCCGCCAACAACGTGAACGTCTCTTCCCAGTTCATCAGGTCAACTCCAATCCACTGCCTTCGAGCAGTTTCTTCAGTTTGTCCCGAGCGCGCAGGGCCTGGACTTTGACCATGGTCTTGGTCCAGCCCGTTCGACTCGCTGTCTCGACCACGTCACATCCCTCGATATACCGCAGCATCAGGACCAGCCGGTCCCGTGGCGGCAGTTGCTCGAGCATGCGATGCAGCAGTTTCGCCGCCTGGTCCGCGTCGAGACGCTCGATTGCCTCCGGGTCGTCGGCGATCTGGTCCCACTCGGCCAGGCTGAACGTCTCCTGGGCCTTCTGTCGGGCCTTCTCCTTCCAGTAGCGATAGCCCACCCGCGTGGCGATGCGAGCCAGCCAATGGCTCAACGGGGCGTTGCCGCGAAACGTGTTCAGGCTCAGGTAGGCCTCGACAAAGACGTCCTGCACCAGTTCTTCGTGCACGCCCGGATCCCGGCTGAAGCGCCAGAGGATCTTGGCGACCTGAGCTTGATGACGCTCAATCAGGCGGCGGTACGCATCCGGATCGCCGTCTCGCGTCCGACGGATATCGTCGGCGTCGCCCGCGGTCAGGTCGGCTTCGGACGATTCGCCGTCCGGCCTCCCGGCCATCGCCCTCGCCCGCACGACCAACGGGTCGGTCCGCCGTGCCGAGAAGTCCGATAGGAACTGCGTCGCCTCATTCATATGTGAGAGAATATGAGAGAACCCGACCAGCCCGCAAGGCAATTCCAGGCTCTTCGGACTGCCGGTGAAAGAGAGGCGATCCACCGATCGGTGGGACCACCGATGCCGGGGCGGCAGAACACAATCGTACCCGGAACGGCAACTCTCCATATCCCACGCATCGCCTTCATTCTCAACTCCGTCGGGCTCCTGCCCTCTGTGCCAATGATCCGGCGAGGGCCTTTCGACAGGATAGTGTGGTCCGGCACTGAACGGTTACACCTCTCGGCAGGGATATTCCGCTTCGTGCCTCGGCGATGCCTCAGAGCCCGTCGCCGGCCGAGCCGGTCATGTCGAACAGTCCCGCCGTTGCGGCCTGCCGCAACAGTTCGACGATGTTGGTAGCCCCGAGCTTCCGCATGATATGACTGCGATGCACCTCGATTGTCCGGGCCGAGCGGTGCAGCGCCGAGGAAATCTCCCGATTGTTCTTGCCGTCGAGAATCAGGTGGAGAATCCGCATCTCGGTCTTGGTCAGAGCTTGACTGGGGTCGGGAAGAACCGGGTGATTCTGCGACAAGAGCCTCTCGATCACCCGAAGAAACCCCTCTCGATCGAGGGGTTTTTCGATGAAATCGGCCGCCCCAAGCTTCATGGCCTTCACGGCCATGGGCACATCGCCGAAGCCCGTCACCACGAGGACGGGAAGCCAGGGGGCCCTTTCCTTGACCAGCTTCAACAACTCGATGCCGTCGGTCCCCGCCATTTTGACATCGGTGATCAGCAGATCGCACCGGGCCGAATCCAGATGGGCCAGACAGTCTTCGGCCGAAGCGAAGCAGGTAACGTCCACACCGGCCCGCTCCAGCGTCTTACGCACAACCATTCGCACCTGCGGCTCGTCATCGACGAAAAAGACATGGTCCAGCGTCTTGTCTTCCATCGACAGGTCCTCCCTATGGCGGGTTCAAGCTTCCTGAAGGGGCAAGAACACACGAAACGTGGTGCCCCGGCCGAAGTCGCTTTCCACGTGGATCTGACCGCGCGCCCGAGAGACAATCGTCTCGGCGATGCACAGCCCCAGTCCCGTCCCTTCGCCTGGGGGCTTCGTCGAAAAGAATGGCTCGAACACCCGCTCGAGGTTCTCCGGCGCGACCCCCCCACAGTTATCGCAAAACAGCAATTCAATCCCATCCCCATCGCGGCGTCCCTCGATCGCGAAACACCGTCTTCGCCCGTCCCCCGCTTGAATCGCGTTCTGCGCCATCGCGAAAATCAATTGCTCCAGGTCCTTTTTGTGCATGTGAATCGGCGGCAACGAATCCAGTCCCCGCGTAACAAGATCGACGTTCAACTGCCGCGCGCTTTCAGCCAACAGGCCCATCACCTTCTGCGCTGTGTCATGAACCGAGATTTCCCCGACCTCCTTCTCTGCCGCACGGCGCGCGAACCCACGAAATCGCTCGGCGATCTCCGCAACGCCGGCCACCTCCGCCAGTCCATCCTTCAGGTCCTCGATCACCCTCGGTGGACAGGGCGTGCCCTCAAGGTCTTTCAGGGAGTTCTGCATCGATAGCCGGATGACCGTCAACGGCTGGGTCAGTTCGTGAGACAAGGTTGCACTTAACGTCCCAAGAGACGCCAGTTGCTCCGCCCGGATCATCTGCTCGCGATAGGCATCGAGTTCGTCCTGGGCCTTTTTGTGCTCGTGAATGTCCCTCGCGACGAGAAGGCCGGCGGTAATGTTTCCGTCGCCGTCTCGCAGTGGCTCGATCGTCGTGTTGTACCACCGCATCTCGCCGCCGACGTGTGTCAGGCTTATGGTGCTGTGCCCCCGGCCCGTCCGGATCACCTCGCGGATGTCGGCCACCTGAAACTCGGCCACCTCGTGCGGAAACAAGTCCCACATCGTCTTGCCTACAAAGTCGGCTGGACGTCCCCCGAGTCTGTCGGCCGCCGTACGGTTCACAAAAAGAAACGTACCGTGCTCGTCGACAGCAGCAATGGTCTCGCCGGCGCCTTCGACCAGCGTTCGGTATCGTTCCTCGCTGGCCTTCAATGCGCGCTCCAATTCCTTGCGTTTCGTAATATCCCACGCAATGGCACGGACGCCCGTGATGCGTCCGTTCTCCATGAGCGGGCTCGCACGGTACTCCACGTGAATCCGTTGATTCCGGCGGCCGACCAAAGCCGTCTCCGACTGGACGGCCCCACCGCGCAAGACGCGCTCAATCTCCGACTGGATGGCGGCCCGAGATTCACCGGTGACGAAATCGAGGATATGTCGACCGATCACTTGGTTTGGATCGAGTCCAAGCGCCGTTTTGACGGCGCTGTTCAGTGAGAGTACCTTGCCGTCCTTGTCAAAGGTGATGATCAGATCGGTAACAGTCTCGACGATTTCCCGATATCGCTGCTCGCTCTGAACCAGCGCGTACTCGGTGTCGTCCAGCTCCCGCACCTGCCGCACCACAGCCGCGATGTGCGACGGCCTGCCGGCGTCGTCGTGGAGAAGGGTCAGATCGGCCAGCACCATGACCCGAGAACCATCAGGGTTCAATCCGAAGGTCTCGATCTCCTGGACCGTCCCTTCGGCCAGCAGTTGCGGCATCACCCGCTCGTGCACCGAACGGAATTGCCCGGTCTCCACGACACCGATTTCGGGAAGCGTCTTTCCGACGACGCGCGCGGCGTCCAGATCCGTGTTGTCGAGAAACGCGCGGTTGACATAGCAAATGCGGCCCTCCAGGTCCGTCAGACAGACCGCGCACGGCAGTGCGTCAAGAAGCCTCTTCGCCAGAAGCTCGCCCCGCATGTTGCCCGAATCCGGCATTCTTCTCTCCACCGCGCTGTCCCAGGTGTCTCTTCAGTCGAGCGCCAGGCGCACAACACCCCCCTCCTGCAAGACACAGCATTTACTGATCCCAATCGTACACGGTCACTCGCAAGAAGGCAAGCAAAACCACCCGCGGTGGAGTCGCCTGGGTCGTGCGGAAGTCGTTGCAGAGAGGGAGATTGGCGGTTCCCGCCGATCCGGCGGCCGACGAAGAAGCTTGAACGACTGTATCGAGGCCGCTCGCCTGTGTCGGTCTGCCCTCTCCGTACGGTCCGGATCGCAAGCGGTCTTTCGACCGTGGCAAAGAGGCTCAGGCGACGAACCGCTTCAGGACCGCAGCCGTGTGCATGGCAACGAGCATCAGGTAGTCCAGGTCGCCCAACGTGTAGTGATCGTGGACCATGGCGTTGTCCACATAGATGACACCGTAGCAGCCACCCGGCCCGCAGATCGCCGCGATCAGCGCCGAACGGATGCGCTCCTTGGATTCCAGGTCGGCCGCCACACGGGGCATGACAACGGATTGGGCACGCTCGACCGCTTGGTTGATCTTGTCGGCCAGCATCAGATCGCCCAGATCCACCGCTTTGCCGTCTCTGCGTTTGCCCGCGTGGTACGTCATGGGGCCGTTGGGCTGATCCCGCAGAGCGCACCAGGTGTGGAATGCGCTGAACTGCTGCAACGTGACGTTCAGCAGCGTGACCAGCATTTCCTCGAGATTGGCGGCTTTGCAGATCGCGTCGCAGGCTTGTGAAAAGTCGGTGAGCCTCCTGGCCGCCAGCCGCATGGCAGGGGCGTGGCCGGCGTCGGGTTTGCGCACGACCGTCTCGTGCATGGGCGTCGCCAAGCCCGCCTCGAGATTCAGCGTGTCCTCGAACTGGGAGGAATGGTCCGCCTGCGGCTGCCCATCCAGACTGACCTCAAGGGTGAACTCCGTGATGCGGATCGCGTCGCCGCTCCTGATCGACGCCTTGCTCACCACCTCGCCGTTGAGGAACGTCTTGTTCGCCGAGCCGAGGTCCTGGATCTCCCACTGGCCGCCGCCATCACAGACGAGTACCGCGTGCTTCTTGCTGACGGTGCGATCGGGAAGGAAGATCTGGTTGTCGGCGCCTCGGCCGATCTCGATGGGACCCTGAGCGAATTGGTATTCCTTGGTTTCGCCGTCTTTTTGTTTGAGTACCAGACGCATCGTTTTACCTCCGCATCCGGGTTCATATTGGGCTGATGATATTGTCGTCCATATGCCATCGCGTGTCAAGGAAACATTTCCAAAACCGGATCCGACAGGAGAACCCACGGGACTGCAACACGTCGAACAAGGTCTAACTATGGCTTCTTACTTGAGTTAGGTGTTCGCCGAGCCCGATAGCGGTACTGGTCGAGAATGACGGCAGCGACGATGACGCAGCCGGTGATGAGTCGTTTGGTCGATTCCTGGGCGCCGACCTGGGCCAGTCCGGTCCCGAGCACGGCGATAATGAGGACGCCGAAGAACGACCGGACCACCGACCCGCGTCCGCCCATGAGGCTGGTGCCCCCGATGACGACGGCGGCGATGGCCTGCAACTCGAACCCGATGGCGGTGTTCGGATTGGCCGAGGACATTCGGGCCGTCTGGATGACGGCCCCGACAGCCGCCAACAGGCCACATAGGACGAAGACCGCCAGCTTGTACGGTCGCGGGTCGATCCCCGAGAGCCGGACCGCCTCCTCATTGGTCCCGATGGCCACCAGATAGCGGCCGAACACCGTTCGGGACAGAACCAATTGCCCGCCCGCGACAATGAGGATCGCCAGAACGAAGGGGAGCGACAAACCGAAGACAGCCGTATCCGTGACGACCTCGACCGGCGCGCCGATATAGATCGTGCGCGACCCGGTCGCGAGGTAGGCCGCACCGCGCGCCGCCTCCAGCATCCCCAGGGTCACGATGAACGAGGGCAGCCGCCATCGAATGACAATCAGGCCGTTTGCAGCGCCACACGCCAGGCCCACCAGCAGACACAGCCCGATAGCCGGCAACAAGGGCACGTGCCAGTTGACCAGAGCCATGCCGAGTACGGCGCTGGCCAAAGCCAGCACCGAACCGACCGACAGATCGATGCCGGCGATGATGAGGACGAACGTCATGCCCACCGCCACGACCGTAATGTCAGGGACCTGGTTGGCGATGGTGCGAAACGTCGTGATGGTGAAGAAGTTCCTGGCGGCGACCCCAAACACGACAACGAGCAGCAGCAGCGCCGCAACCATGCCGAGATAGTCGGCCGCCACTCGCCTGAGATTCGCCTGTCTGCCTCGGCTGCCTTTGTCCATACGACACTCCGCCTCACCGTTCACGTCGCGCTGCGTCAGAGTCGCCTTCCTTGCGACGGGCGTTCGGATCGAGCATGACGCGGCCGGACCGGCTCGACGGCGTCAGCCTTTGACCAGCCAGATATTGCGAAACTGGATCGGGTGGCCGTGGTCCTGCAACTGGATCGGGCCCGTCGGCTTTGGCTCAGCGTTCGGATTGGCCGTAGGATGCGGGATCGCCACGTTGTCGTGGATCTTCACGCCGTTGAGATAGACGGTGATGCGGGGCTGCTCCCGAACGGTCCCGTCGCTGTTGAGGCGCGGGGCGCGAAACTCGATATCGTACGTCTGCCACGTCATCGGCGGCAGCGACGCATTGACGTCGGGGCGTTTGACGTTGTACAGTCCGCC
The DNA here is from genome assembly GCA_964610435.1 of uncultured Pirellulales bacterium. Classification (GTDB taxonomy): domain Bacteria; phylum Planctomycetota; class Phycisphaerae; order Sedimentisphaerales; family Anaerobacaceae; genus Anaerobaca. Next base: position 20,179 of record CAZSXM010000032.1, read on the forward strand.
GCAGTCGCCGGAGGTCTCGACCAGACCGAACGAATCGAGGATCTGCACCTCATATTGATCGTTGAGGAACACGCCGCTGTTGCAGCGGCCCTGGCCGCGATTGAGCGGCTCCAGCGGAAGCCAGAACTCCAGATGCAGGTGCTTGATATCGCCGAACGATTCCTTCGTCCTGGTGGAGCCCTTGTTAACCTGCATGGCGCCGTTGTCCAGAGTTCTCCATTCCTGATTCGTCCACGCGCTCAGATCGGGCCTCGTCCCCTGCTTGTAGGGCAGCAGGACCACCGCCCCGGCCGGGGGCTCGAGCCCTTCCTTCGGACTCTTCCGCACCACCTTGTTCAGTTCGAAACGCGTCCCGTACGCGCTGGCCAGCGAGAGCCGGCCGTCCTTGATCTGGCCGTGCCAGTGGTATCCGCCCGACCGCGAGCCGATCAGCGCCTCGAAGCCGCTTCGGCTGGCGTACACCTCGATGGTCGCCCCCTCGCGGCTCGGATCGGTGCTGGTCGCCTCAAGGCGAACGCGGTAATGATCCTCTCCCTCGGCCACGACGACGGCCGTGGCCGGCATCTGGATCATGCTGTCGCCATGGAAGATCCCTGCATACTGGCCCATGAACGGGTCGGCCCATACAACGGAGGCCGTCGAGACCACAAGGACGGCGAGGACGAATGGAATCACGGTGCGCCTGGTCATTGCCTGAACTCCTTACTGTTTCGAAAAGACGGAAGACCCGGCTATGCTACCACGCCGTTGTCGGGCGTCAAGTCCGTCCTTTCCGTCATTGTTGCCTGGAGTCGGCGGCCAGCACAAGCAGTCGCTGGCCGATCTCGGCGGCCGCATTCGGTCTGGCGACGAGTTTGCAGGCCTCAGCCATCTCGTCGCGCGTCAGGTCATCGGTCATCAGCCGCTCCAACTCTTCGCCGAGCCAGCCGGCGCGGTCGTCAGGGTCGGCGACGTCATCGACGACAACGCCGGCACCTACCTCGACGAGTTTGCCCGCGTTGCGATATTGGTGCCTGTCCCTGTGGTGTGGGTACGGCATGCAGATACTCGGAACGCCCGCAACGGCATACTCGGCGACGCTGACGGCGCCGCTGCGTCCGACAACCAGATCGGCGGCCGCCAGCAGATCGGACATCTGATCGTGGTAACCGATCACCTTGTGGCCTATGCGAGCGCCCTGGTACCGACTCACCACCTGCTCGTGGTTGGCGAGGCCCGTCAGATGGACGATCTGCCACGTCTCGGCGAACGCATCCAGCTTGGGCAGCAACATGCAGACGGCCTCGTTGATCCGCGCCGAACCGCTGGACGCTCCCGTGATCAACAGGGTCTTCTTGCCTGCATCCAGACCGAGGGCCTTGATGGCTCGCTTCGGATCGGGCCGGGAAAAACTCTTGCGCAAGGGGCAGCCAATGGCCTTGACAGCCGTGCGGCGAGAACCGAACGCGCGTGCGCTTTCCTCGAACTGGACGAAGATTTCATCGGCCCAGCGGGCGCTGAGTCGATTGGCTCGGCCGGGCAGGATATCGACGTTGATCAGTGCAACGGGGACGCCAAGTTTGTGACCGGCCATGCACACCGGTGCCGCCACGAATCCGCCGGCGCCGACCACGACGCAGCGCCGACAGTCGGCGATCAATCGCCTTGCCAGACGATAGCTCCCGCGGAACGTCCGGCAGAACGTCAGCAATCGACGGGGGTCGAAATACAGGCCCGTGGCGGGCAGGACCGTGTACGTGAAACTCGTCTCGTCCAGAATCCGCTTGTCAACCGCACGCGTGCTGCAAAGAAAGTGGATATGTGCATCGGGTCGGCATTCGGCGATCTGCTCAGCCACCGCCAGGGCCGGATAGATGTGCCCGCCCGTCCCTCCCCCGCCGAAGAAGAACGAGACGTCATTCAACGGCGGCCTCCCCGTTCGTCGCTTTGCCGAAACCGCCATCCAGGGCATCATCAGGCGCGATCGGTATATTGGGATCGCCTCGATCCGTCTGCGACGCGATGTTGAGCAGTACGCCCACGGCGACAGCGGACAACAGCATGCTCGTTCCACCGGAACTGACAAAGGGCAATGGAATGCCCTTGGTCGGAAGCACGACCGTCACGACGCCGATGTTGATCGCCGCCTGAATGCCGATCGTCAGGACGATGCCGGCCGCCAGAAGCCTGCCGAAGCGGTCGTGGCAACGCATAACCACCATCCAGCCGAGACCGATGAACGCGACAAACAGGCCGATAACTCCAATCGTGCCTATAAGCCCCAGCTCTTCTGCGACAATGGCGAAGATGAAATCCGTTGTGTCCTCCGGAAGGTGGCCGTACTTGGAGACGCCCTCGCCGAGCCCCTTGCCCACAAGGCCACCGGAGCCGATGGCAATGAGCGACTGATTGGCCTGATAGGCGATGTCGGCCCACTCCTCCGGGCGGAGAAAGGCCAGCAGGCGCCGGATGCGATGCGGTGAATGGATCAGGCCGGCAACCAGTCCAGCCCCTGCAAACGGCAGCAGCGTCAGAATATGCCACCAGCGAACGCCGGCGATGATGAGGATCACGAAGCTGATCAGGGCAACAAACACCGCCGTGCCGAAGTCTTCCACCACGATCAGCCCGGAGACCAGTCCGATCAGAAGGCATAGCGGGACGAACCACGTCCAGTAGCGCCGAGCATCCGGCCCCGACTTGGCGCACACGGCCGCCAGGCCAAACACCATCGCCCATTTCGCCAACTCCGACGGCTGAAAGCTGATGCTGACCGGACCGACCGTCAGACGCAGCCACCGCCGAGCCTGGTTGACTTCGGTGCCCAACTGCGGGATCAACACAACGCCCAGCAGCACGATCGAGACGAACACCAGCCACACCGCCGGTGATTTCCACCATCGTCTGCGAAGCCGCAGCCATCGGTAATCGATGCAGGAGGCAACCAACAACCCGACGACCGCGAGAGGAAAGAAGACGATCTGGCGCAGCGCAGGGAAATCGTAGAATCGCTTCAAGTCGAGCTCGTAGCCCAAGTTCGCACCGGCCGAGAAGACCATCACCGCCCCGATACCCATCAGAAAGACGATCACCATCGCGATGTAATCGGCGAGCCGACTCTGCGATCTGCTCATAACCATATTGAGTATAACTACTTGCGTAAGATCCACCTCATGGGGAGGCCCAAGACCACATTCCCCAATTTACTTTTCGGCAAACACGCGTTTCAATCTGCAAAAAAGGCAGGGATCCCCATGCCGAACAGGCTGACAAAATCGGTCCTGCACAAAGCCGACGAACTTGGGAAATCCTCATGTCGCCTCAACAGCCTGCCGATAAGGTCAGTGGATCTGGGGAATACCGGCAATGCGATCCCGTCGCCCTGGGAGGTTCGGCAGATGCTCAAGGCAAAAGACATTATGAAGACGGATGTGTTGGCCGTAACGGCCGATACGGACATCTACCAGGCCATACGAATCATGGTCGAGAACAACATTACCGGACTACCGGTCGTTGACAACGACGAGGCACTGGTTGGAGTGGTCACGGAGAAGGATGTGCTGAGACTCCTGTACCAAATCGAAGACCGACCCGGCAGGGTCGCCGATTTCATGACGCAGCCGGTCGTTGCCTTCGATCGAGAGGACGACATCGCGGCCGTCGCCAATGGCCTGGCTGCGTACCACTTTCGGCGGGTGCCGGTTCTCAGCGGCTCCAGGCTGGTCGGGATCATCAGCCGAAAGGACATTGTCAAGCACATCAAACGGCACTGGATTGCACAGAACGCGCCGGCGTAAGACAGCGGCCGTTGGCCTGACGGCAACTGAAAGGCTCTGCTATGCATGAAACAAAAGCCATCATGTCCAGAGATGTCGTCCACGCCCATCCAGAGACCCCGATTGCCCGCGTTCTGGAACTCCTGATCGAACACGACATCACGGGTGTCCCGGTCCTCGAGCATGACGGCAAACTCGTGGGCATCGTGACCGAAAAAGACATGATCGGCGTCCTCTGCGGCCAGGACGTGCCGTCCGGGACGGCCCGGGACTACATGACCGAGGATGTCCTCAGCTTCGACGAGAACGATGACATCATTGCCGTGTGCGAGTGCCTGGTCAACAATCCTCTGCGAAGAGTCCCCATTCTCGCGGAAGGCCGACTCGTCGGCATCATCAGTCGAAGAGACCTCATCAAGTACATCATCGAGCCCATCAGCCGTTGATCGAGACGCAAGCGCGGCGTCCGCTGCGTCCACGGATCCGGCAATCGATGGCGTCTGCCATATCGATATCCTTGCAGCCAAAATACGTAGTCTCCACAATTGACAGGGTTATGCGTCCGTGTACAGTGGGCCTGCGCTTGGGTCACCGTGATGGCGGCTCGCGGGGATGATCATCGCCCCGTCCCGAACGGACCTCAGCGGCTGAGATAAGGTCGTACGCAGGTGATCGCCGGAGCGACGAAGGATGCACCTCGACGTGAAATGCACCGAGCAGACGAGGCGCGGAGGTTGTAGGGGTGGGTCGAATCGCTTCGGCGGAACGAAAGGAGGACTCATGGATGGGGCAGCCCGCGATGGAGCGACAGGTTCGTCATCTCACATCGGTGCTTCGCCGGACAAACACGGCGGTGGCAACGTCGAACGCTTCATTCGAGTCACCTACGAAAAACTCCCCGCGCAGACGAAGGTTCTTGTGTCGCTGTTCAGCGCCCTGAACACCGTAACTACGCTGACGAAGGACTTCGAGCTGCCCGAGACACTGTGGCACTCCATGCTCTTGGACAACGGCGGCCCGATCGTCGGCGAGTCAGAAGAAGTCAATTGGCTCAAGGGAATCTGCGATGGGATTCTCCTCGTAGCCGACCACGTGTAACCGCACATGCCGGCGCAGACCGATTCCCGCCGATCCGCCACCCGTCTTGCATGAACCCACCGAACCGCTTTCCGGTGTCTTCCGCCCGGCGACCGTCCGTCGAAGCGGACGGACGCGTGCCACCGCTGGTCCGGCAAATCTGACAAATGGCATTGGACAAGACGTCCTTCATCGCGCATAATGTCTTTCGGCGCTGCGATGGGGCTTCCCGTGCCCGTCGCGTCGCACAACGGATGGGGGTGAGGAAAGCGTTGCGTTCGAACGTTCGGGTTTCGAGTGGACAAGGACTCCATGCTGAGGGTTCGTATCGACAGCCATGAAACGAAGGTGACGCCGGCCTCTCTGGCGCAGATGGTCTTCGACGGCAAGGTGGATCGGCACAATCTGGCGAGATCCTCCGACGGCGCGACCCAACGGCCCTTGGAGCGCGCGATGGAGGCGCCCTATCTCGATCTCCTGACGGAAGAGCTGCTCGCTCGACTGCAATCCATGTACCGCCGCGGCGGCCCCGTCGAGGATATCGATCTGCTCCGAACTCGCGTGGAATCCCTGTGCCAATGGTACTGCGAGCAGCCGAACGTGCGCGCCCGCTTCCTGTGGGGCGCCGCTTGGCTCAATGAGCTGACCGACCGCCCCGAAACCGCCGTCGGCTATTACGACGCGTTTCTTCAGACACGCTGCCATGAGCCCGATCTGCGCCTTCTGGCCTATAACAACCGAGGCGTCTTATGCATCCGCCTTGGCAGGCTTGACGGCGTTCAGGACCTGGCGCGATCGGCGATCCCGTTGGAGCCCGGCGCCACCGGTCCGGAATCTGCCGTGGGACTGCCGGCTGCATGCTTCAATCTTCTCAACCTGATCGACGTCGCTCTCGAGGTCGACAGCCTGAGGGCAGCGGTGGATGAGGAACTGACCGAATACGTCGGGCAACTGTCCGAGGACGCCCGGCTCTTCTGGCTTGGGGCCGAGTTGATCCAGCAGGACGCCGATGCCGCGTCTCTTCCGGCCGGCACAGCCTCCCGTCCAGGTCCCCGCCAGGCAACTCCGCATGAATGGTCGCTTCTGAGCGACCCGACGTACAGATGCCTCAATCGTCTGACCACCAACCTTGCTGCGAGGGCGCGCCTTCTCGATGGCCCGCAGACAGTCAACGATGCTGACGATCAGCAGCCCCCCTGCCGATTGCTGCTATGGGGCCACCGGCGCCCGTCGGCCCTGCGCGGCGAGGGCTCCGGCCGCGAACGCGACGAAGACCTCTGCCGCACACAGAATCGCCACAGTGACGCCGCAACACTCCTTCTGAGCAACCAGATTCCTTCCTCCCTGAGAAGTCACGCCAGTCCGGGCCGTCGGGCCGAACAGTTGGCCCAGGAGGAGTTGGCCGAGATCGAGAGCCTGGTCGTCGCGGGAAACTTCGAATTGGCCCGTTCGCGCCTGGAGGTTCAGCGCAAGGTTCTCAGCGGCTTGGACCATCACGAACGCGCCGGCAGCCTTCTTGCCCAAGTGGACTCCGAGTTGCTCCGGATCCAGACCGCCGAGACGGAGTTCGAGCAGCTTCGCCTCCAAAGGGCCTGCGCCAAACTCGTCTCCGAGTTGGAGCAACTCTGCAAACTCACAAGCCTCGCTCCTGCTGAGAGACAGATGGAGGACCTCAAACACAAGCTGGACGAGCACCGAGCCCATCTGGCCCCGCAAGCGGCGAAAGAGTTGGGCAGCCTCCTGGACGAGCTGTCGGTTCGGGCTGAGCGGCACATCGCCCGTCTTCGACGCCTGGACATCCGCAGAAGAATCCGAGGATCGCTGCGACAGCTTCGCGCGCGCTGGCCGGCCGACTGGACGACGCCGGTTCCGGACAGCGCATACCAGGCCCTGGCGCAGTGCCATCTCAACGACCCGGCCAACCAGATCGAGGACTGGCCGCGTCTGCGAGAGCAGCTTGATGCGCATCAGGCCCAGCATCGACTCCGCACTGCATTGGCCGCGTTGCCGAGCGAGGCCCTCTCCTCAGAGGCATTGGAGGCCGTCCTGGCCGAGGCGTTGAGTCTTCGTCCCGATGCCTGGCGAACCATCGCGCCGCGATTTGGCCTCACGGCCGAGCCATCGAATGATCCTGACTCGTCGGGGCGCGCCGATCTGCGAACGGCCCTGGAGGCGGCGGCCAGTCGTCTGTTGCACGAGCCGTCGTCGAACCCGCGAGGCGATGGGGTCGATTGTCGGTGCGATCTGCTGCAACGTGCGGGCTCTCTTCTCGATCAGGCCTTCCAACGGCTTCACGGAGATCCCAGGCGGTTTCTGCATCTGTGGAACTGCGTGCAGGGCACCCTGGAGCCTGCTCTGACCGACGCGACCGTGGATGCGGTCGGGGCCATGGAAGAGATCGCGGGCAAATGCCTGGGTCGTTGGCCGGCGAAGAAGGCGCAGATGTTGACGCGATCCGACCCGCGGAATCCGGTGCGGCTGTTTCTGGAAACCTGTGAGAAGACGCGGTGCCTGGCGACCGCCGAGCAACTTCTGGATGCCGATCCTGCAAGAGCCCAAACGGCTCGCGAACACATCGCCTCCGCGATCGAAATGGGGCTCGACAGCCGGGATCAGGTCCGACGGGCCGCGACCTGCGTCTATCTCGCGGAACTCTGTGCGGAAGATCGGCCCCGCATACAGAGGCAGATCCTCAATGCGATTGATGCATGGGCCGCCGAACTGACGGACAACGCGGTGCATCGAACCACTGAAGAAGAGATTGTCGACCGGATCGGAGCACTCAAGAAGCAGCTTCAGCACGGCCCAAAGGAGCCGGCAGAAGAAGCGATCGATTCACCTCACGACGACATGGACACGTCGGACGGGCTTCCGGTGGCGACGGACCGTCCCGGCGATTGAGGTGTCGTCTATATTCTCGAGGCATTATGAAGACACGAGCATTATCCATCCTGTTGACAGGCTTGGCCGTTGTGATGGCCGGTGCCGCTGAGCCCACGCCTGTGACCTCGCAGCCGTGCTATGTAGTGATCGCCGTTGACGTCTCCGGCAGCATGGACCGCGCAGACACTCCCGTCGAGGACGCCCGCGGGCGCAGGTCCAGCCTGCGGGCCGATGCGCAAGTCGTGTCCATGCAGCTTCTGCCGTACCTCCACTCCGACCTCTATATCGGAGTGTGCCACTTCTCGGACCGCGTTCGCTATGCGATGCCCAGTGAAGAGACCGCTCCGTTGCTGGCTTGGGGCGGCAGCTACCTCAATGAGGCGGCCTGTCGCAACATGGTCCGATCCCCGGACTTCACAGGGAGCTTTCAGAACGAGATCGACCGGCCGTTGGCGTGGGCGATGGCGAGGATTCAGGCCGCACGCCGCCAGCATGGCGAGGGTCCGGGCAAAATCATCCTGCTCAGTCGTGGCGACGCGCGCGACGCAGTTGCTCGCGATCTCGAGACCGGCGGTCCGCTATTCGACGCGGCAGCTCGTCTTGCCCGCCAGAACGTTCGCGTGTATCCGATCGTTATCAACCGAGCATCTCATCGCACCGGCTCGTCGGCCTCAGGGCCATCGTCAGCGGAGCAAGCAGCCGAAGCGATGATGACGAGAATCGCGTCGTTGACCGACGGCAAGGCCCACCGCATCACAGCAACGTGGGGGCTGCCCGACATCATGATGGATATTTTCGGACTGGGAACGGCACTGACGCAGGAATCAGCGATCAGCCGATACGATTGGGCCACCGTCGTTGTCGGACCTGCACCGGCATCCATCACCATCGCGCCCCCTGATATGGCGGTGCACGGAACCCCTCGCATGTGGCCGGTCGATGGTCAGCTTGAGGCGGCCTCCGGAATTCGCCTCAGTAGCATAACGTCGAGCCAGTGGCATACGAGCGTTCTTCGGCGGCCGGATGCGCGCGGGCAGATCGAACGTTCCTGGGAAGGACAGTGGACGCTTGCGGCCGCGCCCGGAACGCGCATGTATCGGATACCCAGCTTCCTGCTGCGGCTGGAGCCTCGGCCGGGATCGCCCTGGTGGGCCCATCAGCAGGTGCATCTGGCCACGCACGTGCTCGATCGTCACAAGGGGGCGCTTGCCGCTGTCCCACTCGATTCCTCCTCTGCTCTTTCGGTTCGACTGACCGCTCGATCCCAAGGCCACGACGAGATCCGGGATCTGGATGCCGGCCAGTGGACGATCCCTTCGCGGCTCCATGAGAGCGATCTCTTCACGGTCCCCGTGTTCGGTCTGTACGCATTCCGGGCCGAGTTGGTCCATCGGGTGGCCGATGCGAGTGTGTCTCTGGTCGATGCGACGAGCGGGGTCCTCGTTCACCCGCCATGCATCGGTCTGAGCGTGTTGGGGACATCGGGCACGGTGCTGGGCTCGTTTGCCGACGCATCGGAGCCCCTTTCCATCGACGTACATGGCGGCCAACCGGTCTCGTTCCGCCTCTCGCCGCAAGGGACGTTTGGCGCAAGACCCGTCTCCGGCACACTCCACATGGAACCTCTCGCGCAGGCACACTGGAGCTTTGGGAAAGAGACGGAAGCCGACCTCACCACGGAGCCTGTGGAACTGCCTGAGGACGAGGAGAGGATCGTCGGCTGGGCGGAGGTCGAAGTCGAGACCTCGGTGGGCCCCCTGCCGTTCCGCCTGCCTCGTTTCGAACTGGCCTATCGGCCGGCGCCGCTGCGAATCGAAGCGGCCTTCACAGATCCTCGCGCGGCATTGTGGGTCGGCGAGTTGCACCGCCAACTGCTGACGATCTCGGCCTTTCCCGTGTTCGAGCGCGACCGCGAGCGGGTTGCGGCCATGTTCCCGAAGACGCTCAGCGACGCCCACATTCGAACGGTGGATGTAACACGGGGAACGGCACAGGTGATCACGCCGCGAGGCCGTCTGGTGGAGGCGCCGAAGGCCACGGGGCCCAAAGAGCGAACCCTCAAGGCGGTCTATGCCCTGGAATCTCAGATTCCGTTGTCCCAGGGCGACCACTGCGAGATCAGCCTTGGAGGCTCGATCGCAGGCCTGCAAGGCGGGATACACACCTACAGGGTGGTGGACCCGATTGAGGCCGGTCTGCTTACCTGGGCACTGGACCAGCCGCCCGAGGAGATTCGCACGCAGGGCGTCGCAGCGACCATTCATTGCGGCGAACCCGTCCGGCTTTCGGCCCGGTGGAAGGCCGAACCGGACATCTCGGCCGTTCGCGTGGAGATCCCGTGTCCCGATCCGGACGAACCCGTCGTTATGAGTCTGCCGATCGCGCCGGGCAGCCGGCAGGCGTCCGTCGAGACGATTCCACACGGTCTCGAGTCGGGACGCACCTATCCGGTCAACGTGTATGCAACGGTCAAGCCGTCGAGCGACGCGTCGCCTTTGGAGGTCAAGCTCCAGGGCGGCCGGTTCACCGCCCGCGATCGCAGGCTGCTCCTGGAAGAACTGGTCGTGGGAGACGAGGCGGGCAGAGATATCCCGTCTCACCCGTGGGAACCGGTTCGGATCCCGTTGCGCGTTGTGTTCGGCGGGTATATCGCGAGCAATTCCCAGCACCGCGCACTGATCGACCAGGTCAGGGCCTCGTGCCGCGTGACCGTGACGTCGCCGACCGGCGAGGTGCAGGATGTCACCGAGTCGATCGAATGGACAACGCTGGTTCCCAGTGATGTGCGAGAGGGCCGGGCCACGCGATGCGAACTCCGTGGATATGCCCCGTACGTCCCCCATAACACGGGGCGCGCCGCCGTGGAGATGACGGTGGAGTTTTCGAAAGAGCAGATCGCCCCCTCGACCCAACGCGCGCACGGCCGCCTGGCCATACGGGAACCGCGTCTGGCCCTGCGGGTCGAGCGGGTCACGACGTCACAGCAGGATTCGCTGTTCGACTCCCAGATGTGGGCGGCCGAATCGGGCGGTCTGACCCCTGCGACGACAGAGCTTTCCACGCGTTTGCGGATCGCCGCGTGGCCGATCCACTGGACGGGGGCGCCACCCAGCGTCACCCTGCGTCTCTTGCGGCGTCCGTCACCGAACGCGCCTTGGGCAACGGCGTTCTCCACGGAGGGCGAGTGGACCGCCAGTCGCCCTCTGACGCAAGAGGTCCAGGCCTCGGCCAACGGCCAGTACGCCGTAGAGATGGTGGGCCACGACCCGCAGTCCGGCCAAGTCAACGCCCGTCTCACGACGCCCATCGTGCTGGCGATTCATCCTCACGAGACCGTTCCGGTCGTGGCCCCGCCCGCATGGATCACGCCGTACGTTCGCCAATGGCCGTTCGAGTACCAAGTGACCATCCAGAAGGAGACCGCCGATGCGCCGCAGGTCTCTGCGATGGTCTTCCAGTTTCGTTTGCCTTCCAGCCGCCCCGTCTGGCTTGACGGCAGCGTACATGCCGCCGGACCCGAGGGATCGGAGTCTCTGTCCCTATCGCTCAAGAGCCCGGAGCTTCTGCCGCCCCTGGAAGGTCCACAGGACGGACACGTTCAATTCCGGCTGTCCTCTCGCGGTCACGAGCTGGTCCAGTGGGAACATCCCAACGTTCGTGTGCTTCCGCCCGTTCTCGAACGGGTGACACTCAGCGGACACGCACACGGGTCGGCAATCGCATCAGCCGAGGGGCGTATCGAGTTGGATGGATCGACCGAACTGTGGGCCCGACCGGCGTTCCGGGCCGCACCCGAGTTGGCCGGCCAATGGACCCGAGGTACAACGACCGTCTACCTATGGCCGTGCGATGACAGCTCACCGGCCGGAACGCACCTCACGCCGAGGCTCGTGCAGGAACTCAAGGCCCGAGGGCGAGCCCCGGCAAAGGGGGCTTCGACAAGGGTGTTCCACATAGAAGGTGGCGACGATGCCGCCGTACGGCTCCTCCCGGCGCTGGGCCGCCGAGGGCTCTGGGGCTGGCCGAGGCCGGCGGCTGCCCAACGCTACGCCGTGGCGGCCTCGACGACGTTCCAGAGACCGGGGACCCCCGAGACAGCCCGCATCACCGAATGGACTGACGTCACAATCGTCAGTGTCGTGACGGCCCAGGTCGTGCCGTGGTGTTGGTGGGTGCTTGCCGTCGTAGCCGCGACTCTGCTGGTCGTGTTCATCCTGAAAATGCTGGCGCCCCGCCCAAGCGCGCTTGACCTTGATCTTCGACTCGAAGAGAATGTAGCTACGGTTGAGCCGGCATCGCTCCGCAGCCCCGTGGCGATCGAGCTGGCCGCCACCTCGCTGCGACTCGACGTGGACCTGCACGTAGCGCATGCGAAGAGCTGTTCGAAGGCGACCGGTCTGAAGCCGCTCGTTGTGGCGTCGGTGGTCGCCGGCGTGATCCTGCGACGAGCCCTGTGTCCCCGACGATGGGCCTGGACGCTGATCACGCCGAATATCGGCACCGGTGTCGACCACGTGCAGAAAGGGCTCCTCTGCGTCTGGACGGGACCGATCGCAAGAAAGGGCCGGGCCTGGTCCAGCCAGAGCGGTGCGATCACACTGCCCGGGAAGGGACAGGCGCGCTCGATTGCCCTGGATCTGGGCTACGAAATGGCCGGTACAACCCGTTCGATACGCGTCAGCGTGCGTGTTCGAAACAGCATGCTGCAGGTCGAAGAGACGCCGGCCAAAGCAGGAGTCGGCGCGTAAATGCGCAACAAGCGCAGGATTGTCCAGAAGGACTTGAGGAAAAAACAACATGCGACTCAGTAACAGTCCGATCGTCGTCCGCCCGACGTTGATCGTTGGGCTCGGTGGCACCGGGGTCCTCGTGTGCCAGTGGGTGGAGCACTACATTCGAGAGCTGCTCGGCGCTGTGCCGCCGTTCATTCGGTTCCTCAAGCTCGACACCGACGCCTCCGACGACGGCGGGCCACCCGAAGGAATCACCTCGGACTTCATCAATCTGTTTCACTACCTCGACGTCGGCGAGGTCGTGCGAGACAACGTCAGCTATCCGCAGTTCCATCCACATCTGGACTGGATGCGCGGGTTCCGTGAGGACGCCACATTCGCCGACTACGGCTGCCAGGGCATCCCGCGTCTGGGCCGCCTGGTGTTCTTCGAGTTGCGTGAGAGCATCATCCACGAGGCGGCCGCAACGCGATTCAGCAGCCTTCGCACCAGCACGCAGCAGCCTCTGGATGAGAACGGCGGCCCCTTTGTTCTGGCGTCCGACGGCGCCCCGGTCGTCCATATCGCCAGCAGCGTTTGCGGCGGGACCGGCGCGGGAATGCTCATCGACATGGCATACAACCTGCGATGGTGGTCGCGCGAGTCGTTCCCGAAGCCGGCCGAGATCGTCGGCCATCTGCTCTTGCCTGACGCGTTCCGCGTGGACCCGATGCTGCGGCCCAAGCTGGAGGCCACCGCATGCGCGACGCTGGACCAGATCGAGTTTCTCAGCGACGAGCGCCGTTCCGACATCCGCATCCGATACCGCAGCGACCGCAGCGGAGAAGACTGCTTCCGGCGGGACACCGGGCCGTTCAACTTCCTGTACTTGCTCAATGGCCAGGTCGATATGGGCAGCGGCGACCGCCGGCACCTCGTCCGTCTCATCGCACGGGCGCTTCGTGCCCTGACGGTCGAGCCCTTGAGCCAGCAGGTGCGTTCCGACGCGAACAATAAGCTGGCCGAGATCCTGCCGCAGCGCGATCCGGTGAACAACCATCGTCAGTGCTTTTCGAGTTACGGGTTCTGGTGCGGCGTGCCCGGTCACAGAACGCACAACATCCAGTCCCGCGTACTGGCCGAGTTGGAGAACCTCAACGCCGGCCAGGCCACCGGACGGTCTCACTATCGCCGCGAGGTCCAGCGACTGATCGCCGGAAACGCGGGATTCGCCCCCACCGCCGGCGAACTCGTTCAGCCGACCGTCTCCTTCCCGTGGGAACCGCCAGGCAAGGGGACCTCCCCGGAGATCGTATCGAGTGTGTTGGCCGGTCTCCGCCGCTATCTGACCACGTCGCTCATTCCTCTGGCGCAAGAGGAAGCAGACAAACTCGTCTGCCCGCACAAGCCGATCGAGGCTCTTCTCGCGGCGGCCGATGAGATGATCGAGCGGGACTTCTTCAACGCCGAGCCTTTGCAACCACTCAATCACGTCGGCGCCTGCCTGGATGCCTGGACCGAAGCGGTCGAGGGCCTTCTCGACCGCAAGCAGGCCTCGGCGCCGCCCAACATCAACGCCGTGACTGCCAACATTCTCGCCCAGGCCCGAAACGCCTTGGAGACGCTTCAAGTGCGCGTGCCCCCGCTGTCGTGGACGTCCAGCGATATCGTGCCGGTGATCGACAAGATCATCGACAGCTCGTGGCCCGTCGTCGCGGAGGCGTTGCTCCACGCCGACTTGACCGAGTCACTCAAGACGACCGCGCGCGTCTTTCAGATCAGAAAACAGTCGCTGGCCGCCGTGATCGCCTTGTCCTGGCAGCGCAAATCGCTGGCGGAGAACGTCGGCGGCAACGGCGAGGACACCAGCGCCGCGGCTTCCGAGTCCGCAGCCCACAGGGAGCGCAAGGCGGACTTCTTCTCGACCCCGCTGTGCCTGCCGCTCGACACCGAAGACGCCCTGGATGAGGTCGCGTCACGAGATTTCCGGCAGAGCCTGATCAAACCGATTCTGTTCGCCTGTATTCTGTCGATCCGAACACCCCAGACCGACCTGGCGGAGGTTCGGTCGGTGGAAGACCGACTGGCCAGCAATCTGGCCAAACTCTCGGACGGAATGAAACGCTTCCTTCATGACGTTGAACGGCATAGCTGGGACCTGTTCAAGAGCAGTCCGTCGGCAAACCAGACGATCAACGACCACCCATACTACCGGAACATCTGCGAGATCTGGCGGCTGGCCGAACCGAAGATCGATCTGGACAAATCGCGAAAACACGCCCCACCCCTGTCGGTCGCCGTAGCGCAGCAGGTTCCGGGCTCCTGTGTACCGGCGCTTCTGACGCACAACATGGAGGTCAGTTTGCGGGAAGCGGGCGTCACGGAGGCATGCAATCGACAAACGGGAGAGTGGCTCCAACTCCTGCGACTGAGCTACGGGTTCTGCCTGGAAGCAATCAGCCGGTACAGCAAGTATGTGGCGGCCACCGATGAATACGTCCGGCGGATGGGATTCGAGTTTTCCGATCTCTGGTTGGACAAGAACTGGTATACCGCTTTTCAGAGCGCCCTGGCCGATTGGCGCAGCCAGGCCGCCCAGCAGGACCAACTGCTCGAGAGACGTGTTTATGACGCCGGCGCCGCCAAGGTCGGGGCCTTTCGCAGGATGAACGAAACCGTCAACCAGCGGTTGCGCGAGCAACTGCGTTCGCTCAGCGATCCTTCGGCAAGTCTGCAACTGGCCGAGTTGCAGGGCGGGACCAATTCGAGGATCGATCTGATCCTCCAGGAGATCGCCCTGACGGACTGCGACGCCGTCCAGGACGGCTTGAACCGAGCGTTGGCCCTGCTCGAACACGTGATCCAACACGTCGAGGAGTCCTTGGCGACCCTGTCGGAAGGCGAGCGCAGAATTGCCAAGGACGTGCTCGGCGCCTGTTGGGAGGAGGTGAGAAGATTCCGGGACGACGCAAGCGTCGTGGATGTCGTGAGTTTCTGAACGCGTCGCAACGGCAATGGAAGGCTGGGGAACGCCGGTGAGAGACCATCACGCTCAGGCGAAGGGAATCGGCCCCGTGCCGATTCTGTTTGTCACCGTGGGCCGTCAGGCCGAGCGGACCGTCTCCGCCTTCTGCGGCGTGGCCAAGGAGTTGACCGTCCCCGTCCAGGGCCCCTTCGGCCTGCTGTCGGTCGATGCGAACGGCCGGCGCATGTCGGTTTGCCACTGGACCTGGCTGTCGGATTTCGACGTACCGCCATCAAGCCAGGAGATGCCCGGGGGCGATGAGGCCCTTTCGACTACGGTCGCTTCACTGGTGCGGACGCTGCAATCGGCCGAGCCCGTTGCGGACCCGAGCCGGCCCGGTCGCATTCGGATGAGTTCCTACGTCCTCGTCGATCTGTCGGAGGGCGATTCCATTGATCGAGCCTTGCGCATGATGGCACTGCTTCAAACGGCCGAGCCGGCTCACGACATGGCCGTCGTCGCGATGACGGGGCGGACGGCCACGTCCGGCTGTGAACTCGACAGCACCTGGTTCGAATCCTGGAGCCGGCTCACGGCCCGGCTTCACGACGAACTGCTGGCCCAGAAGGTGTACCTGCTCGACGGGCGAACCGCCGGCGGGACCTGGTTCGAACGACCCGAACAGATGGACCGATTCTGTGCGGAATTCCTGCTCCAGCACGGAATCACCTGCCGCGGCCCTCTGCGTCAGAGCGAACGCCGTCGCGTCCACCTGCAAGAGAACGTGCTGAACGTCTGCGGATCGTTCGGGCTGCGAGCGATTGCCCTGGATCGAACGGAGGTAATCGCGCGGACTACACACCGGCTCGTGCACGAGGATCTCGCCGGTCTCTACGAGGAGATCCTGTCGGACGAACGCCGCCGCCAAATTGACGCAGAAGCGCAGAAACTCGCGGAGCAAATCGAGCGCATACACCAGACTCCGGCACCGACCCGGAAGGGGCATGCCGAGCAGTCGGGCGCGACGCCCGATGAACCTGGCGCCCGCAACAAGGCCGTCTGCGAAGCGATCGGTCACGCCGTCGCCCGCGTCTGCGATCGCACGGCTCTGGTGAGTCTGTGCCACCTTCTCGAGTGCCTCGAACCCAAACTTCGTCGGTTGCTGACCCGCCAGAAGCTTCTTGACCGACAGCGCATTCGCAAGCTCGTGGCCGATGCCCTTCAGCAACGAGACCAGCGAACGTATCAACCCATGAGAGTCTGGTTGGACAACCCAAACGCCGGTTGGGTCGATCGGTTCACACCCGCGGCGAACCCTCGGCCCCGCGTGGCGGTGAGCCGTCCTGCCACGGAAGCGGCCTGGCGAACCGGATTCGGTTTTCTGATGGTGGGACTGCTGTGCCTCGGTGCCGGGTTGTTCGTCCAGGATCGCGCTTTCGCCCTCGGCGGCGTCCTGGTGTCTCTGGCGGCCGCCGTCCTGGCGACCCAGCCCAGCGGATGGAGTGAGCACAGCCGCACGATGGTTCCGGAAGGATGCCGGATCGACGAGTCGATTCCGGTCGTCTGCTACCGAAAACGCCCCCGGCTTTGGATGCGCTGCCTGGCGGTCGCTATGGCCGTCCTCGGCGCGATTGCCGTGGCATGGTCGCTGTGGCCCGATCTATGGAGCGCCGCAACGGTCCTGCGGGCCGGCGCTGCGCTGCTGGCGGTCGTCGGCGTCAGCGTCATTCTGACCGGGCCGGTTCAGGTCCGGCCCGATCAGGCCAAGCATCACGATGCGCCCGACCATCTCTGTCCTCCATTCTGGACCTGGCGCGCCTTTGGGCTGCTCTGCTTGGCAGCGTCATGGCTGATCCTCTGTCTAAGGGCGCCAAGCCCCTTTGGGGGCGACGCCGTGCTCAGATGGGCGTGCTACGCCGCAGGAGTCGTCCTCGTCGGTACCGCCGCGGTGCTGGGACTGCGCCCACACGTTGGACGGGTTCACCTGATCGAACGCATCCCCGAGGTTCCCAAGCCGCTTCGCGGGGGCATCACCGCCACCGCCACAAACAACGATATGATTCACCGAGTCGGCGCCATCATCCAGTGGATCGACCACCTGACCCTCAATCCGCAACAGGCGCTGCTTCGTCACGGCATGCCCAATCCGACGCAAGGACACGAGGTCCTGTTTGACTTCATCGCAATCGACTGGGACCGCCAACTGGCCCAGACGTTCCGGGAGACCCTGCGGTCTCGCATGGACCAATCGCTTCGCGACCTGACGGTCGAACCGAAGGCGTGGGCACAATGTGTCATCCGGCACCTTCAGGACGCCCAGGGGTCAAGTCCCGATCTCGGCGTCCTCTTCGCCGGAGAGGTCGTCAGAGTCTGGGTCAACTCTCTCTCTTCGGCTGATCTGGCGCGCTGTTTGAACACCGTCGGGGACAGAGCCGCCCAATTGCTCAGCCGAAGCGCATCGCCGAACTGGCCCGCGACACGAGTCGAACCCAACGTCAACGTCTGCATTGTCGCAGTCGGCAGCGCGATCTGGGATGCGTTGAAGCCCTTGGCCCTCGTCGACGGCGCGCCTCTTCTGGTCCGGCGCAATTGGGACGCCCATGTGGACGATGCCCTGGTCCTGCGAATCGTTCAGGGCTTGCCTCAAGGCTGGCGCGGATATCCTGCCCTGCCCACTCAGATCGACCCGTTCCGTCGTCCCAATGCCCGGGATGCCGGCGCGGCGCCGCCCAGCCAGGCATCTTCGCGTGCTTCGTGACGTCCCGAGTGCCTTCGCACGGATTGGCGCGAATGATTCCGAAGAAGGAGAGGCAGATCGCATGATCCCGAACAAGAAGTGGTCCAGCGAGTACGTCTGGCGATGCCCTGACTGGCTGTGCGAGAGGATTGTCGAAGAGCCGTCGACTTTCGAGACTGCCGAAGCCAGAATGCGGTTCGTGATCGATCTGGCCCGGCGAAATACCGAAGTGCAAACGGGCGGCCCCTTCGGGGCGGCGATCTTCGATGGATCGACGGGACGACTCATCGCACCAGGCGTCAATCGGGTTGAACCCCTGAATTGCTCGATCGCCCACGCAGAGATGCTTGCCATCGCGCTGGCCCAGCAAACCGTCGGATCCTACGATCTCGGTGCGGACGGTCGGGTCTGCGAACTCGTCACGAGCACCGAGCCATGCGCCATGTGCCTCGGCGCGATTCCTTGGTCCGGCGTGCGCCGCGTCCTGTGCGGCGCCCGGGGTGAAGATGCCTGCGCCGTCGGCTTCGACGAGGGCGCCAAACCGGCGGACTGGGTTGGCCAGCTCGAACGCCGGGGGATCGAAGTCGTCCGAGACCTCTGCCGCGCCGAAGCCCGGGCCGTCCTCCAACGGTACTTCGCCGCCGGTGGGCGTATCTACAACGCCCGTCGCGACGCCAAGCGCCTGGATTGAGAACACCCGAACCGCAGACCGTACCGGCGTTTTGTCGTTTTTGCACTTGTCTTTTCGCGCGTGGCGTGCTATGTTATAGGTCGGTGGCCGTCGCAACTGTGACATCGGTGTCCTGAGAAATGGAAGGGATACTGCTATGATGTGTGATTTCGAGGGCAAGCGAGCACAGAGGGCTTTCACACTGATCGAGCTTCTCGTCGTCATCGCCATCATCGCGTTGTTGCTGAGCATCCTGCTTCCGGCGCTCGGGGTTGTTCGCGAGCAGAGCCGCCGGATGGTCTGCGGTCAGAATGAGAAGAACATGGGCCTGGGCCTGTTCGTCTACGCCCATGACCACGACGGCAAGCTGCCGCTCAACAACGTCAACCGCTGGCTGTTCGACGTCTCCTACTGGATGACGGACGTCATCCTGAAGACGGGCGCGTTTGACCGGGACATCTTCTACTGCCCGTCCTGGAGCCAGCGCAACAGCATCATCTACTGGCGCTATGGTGAGAACCTCCCGGCCGGAACGCCCGAAAGCTACCTGGCGCCGGAGCCCACCGCCGAGGCGACCCGAAAGGACTACCACCGCATCATGGGCTACTACTGGTTCCTCGATTGGGAGCTCGGCCGACCCGACGACCCGATGAGCCCCAACGGACCCAAGAAACAGTGGGTCCGGACCACCACCTCCACGAAGTACAAGGCGCCTCCGGCACAGGTCGAGCTGATCGCCGATGTGACCGCCAGCGACGGCCCGGACCGCCAGACCGCTGACTTCACCGGCGCCACCGGGGGCTGCTTCACCCGATGGGGCGTCTACGACCGGAGCAACCACCTGCGAAGCGGCACCAGACCTGCCGGCGGGAATATCCTCTTCCTCGACGGCCACGTCGCCTGGCGCCAATTCCAGGAGATGGAGCACCGCTGGTTCTACAACCTGTTTGCGAACCCCTGCATGTGGTGGTAGGCCGTCATTGCATTGGATCGTTCACGGGGCCGCACGCAGGTCGCACCGGGAATCGAACGCCGAACAACGCCGTTCGGTTTTCACTTGCCCTTTCGGATACCCGGAAACAAAATGACATCGTAGTGCGACGAGTCTGTCGTCGTCATAGATACGCACGTCCCGTTCCAAACGAGAAACGAAGGAGAGCACCATGAGACGAAAGACATCCCCCCCAGCCGGTCTTGTCGCGACGATTGCCTTGGCAGTGGTCGGTTCGCTGTTTGTCCCGACAGCCGTTGCCGAGACTCAGGAGCAGCGGGACGCTCGAATGCGATGGTGGCGGGAGGCGCGGTTCGGGATGTTCGTCCACTGGGGCCTGTATTCGGGTCTGGCCGGGACGTGGAACGACAAACCCGTGGGCACGCGAGGCGGGATGGAGTGGCTCCAGCAGCGCGTCCGCGCCGATACGTGGGAATACGCCCATCAGGCCGTGCCGAAGTTCCGTCCGGCCGAAGGCTTTGCCAAGGAGTGGGCCAAACTCGCCAAGGAGGCGGGCTGCCGTTACGTGGTCTTCACGACCAAGCACCACGACGGGTTCTGCCTGTTCGACTCGCAGTACACCACCTACGATGCCCGCGACCTGGTCGGACGCGACCTGTGCAAGGAGATCACCGATGCGATCCGCGCCGAGGGCATGAAAGTGGGCTACTACCACTCGGTCATCGACTGGCACCATCCGCAGTACGACTACGACAAGGCAAACCAGTTGCCGCATCCGCTTCGCGGCCGGCCTTCGCCGAACGGCCCACGCAACCACGACATCTATGTGGACTATCTGCACCAGCAGGCGCGCGAGTTGTTTGCCAACTACGGCACGCTCGACGTCATCTGGTGGGACTACTCCAAGGAGGGCAACGAGGGACCGTTCTGGCGGTCGGATGAGCTGATGGCGATGGCCCGGCAGTTGCAGCCGGGGATCATCTCGAACAACCGACTCTATCACATCCCGAATATCGAACGCGACGACTCCGTGGACCGGCTGCGCACGTGGAGGCCGGAACAGGGTGACTTCACCACGCCGGAGCAGACCATCCCCTCGACCGGCATCCCCGGCGTCGATTGGGAGGTCTGCATGACGATGAACACCACCTGGGGCTACTCCGAACACGACGACGCCTGGAAATCGAACGAGACGCTGATCCGCAACCTCGTCGACATCGTCTCCAAAGGCGGCAACTACCTGCTCAACATCGGTCCCAAAGGCGACGGCTCGATCCCCCGGCAGAGCATCGATTCGATGCGCGCGATCGGCAAGTGGATGGCTGTCAACGGCGAGGCGATCTACGCGACGACCGCCAGCCCCTTCGAGCAGCCCGCGTGGGGCCGCTACACGAAGAAGCCCGGCAAGCTCTACGCCCACGTCTTCACGTGGCCAACCGACGGCAAGCTGTCAGTCCCACTCCAAGGGCAGCGTGTGACGAAAGTGTACTTGCTGGCCGACGCCGGCCGCACGGCGCTCAAGACCCAAACCGCTTCGGACGGTGTAACGATCCAACTGCCCGGCCGGGCGCCCGACGCCATCGCTTCCGTGATCGCGATCGAGTACTGACCGCACGCAGACCGTCTCGATAGGGGCAAACCGACACGATGGCAGAAGACACAGACAACAAACCCGGTCAGTCGGAGATCCTGCAATTCGCTTCGCTGATCGCGCACCAGCTCAAGAGCCCGATCAGCACGATCAGCACGCTTCTGGACGTGCTGGCCACCGAAGTGGCCGGGCCGCTGACACCCAAGCAGAAGGACCTCATCGCGCGCGCAAATCTGCGATGCGACGAGGGCGTCGCCACCGTGCGCCGGATGCTGGCCATCGTCTCGGCCCTCGGACGCCAGGAGCATATCGACGGCGTCGTGGATGTGGCCGGCATCGTCCGCAACACCCGGACGCGCTATGAAGAGAAGGCCATCGAATACGGGCTGACCTTCGTGGTGCAGGCGGAGGACGAGCCGGTATACGTCCATGGCACAGAGCCGGCCCTGACCGAAGCGCTGGACGCGTTGATTGACAACGCGTTCAAGTATACGCCGTCGCATGGCCAGGTCCGGCTGACGCTGACCGCCGAACCGGCGAACCGCCTCATCCATCTGTGCGTGGCCGATTCAGGCGTCGGCATTCCGGAGGGCATGCGAGAAAAGGTCTTCGAGCCGTTCCATCGCACCGCGTCGGCGCGCAGCTCGACGCGCGGCGGGGTCGGGCTGGGGCTGTCGTTTGTCAGAGCGGTCGTCGAGGCGTTGGGGGGCACCGTCCAGGCCGGCAAGGCCGATCTCGGCGGCGCCCGGCTCGACGCCCAGCTTCCAATGGCGGACCCAAGCGAGATCGACAGCCTCACAGACGGCGACAAGTCGGGCGCCATGAAGGTGGTGATCGTCGGCGGCGTGGCGGCAGGCCCCAAAGTCGCGGCCAAGGTGATTCGGCTGATGCCCCACGCCAATGTCACGGTCGTGGAGAAAGGCCAGTTCCTGTCGTACGCCGGCTGCGGACTGCCCTACTACATCTCGGGCCAGGTCAAGAACCATGCCGAGCTGATGAGCACGCCGATGGGAGCGATGCGCGATGCGGTGTTCTTCCAGAAGGTCAAGAACGTGCGCATCCTCAGCCGGACCGAGGCCACCAAAATCGACCGCGCCGCCAGGAGCGTCCGGGTCAAGGAGCTTGGCAGCCGGAGGGAATTCGACCTGGAGTACGACAAGCTGGTGCTCGCCACGGGCGCTTCGCCCATCCGGCCGTCGATTCCCGGCCACGACCTCGACAACATCTTCTGTCTGCACGGCGTTCAGGACGCCGAAGGGATCAAGACTGGTCTTTCTGGCGAGCGGGCGCGCGACGTGGTCATCGTCGGCGGC
Source organism: uncultured Pirellulales bacterium (assembly GCA_964610435.1). GTDB lineage: Bacteria > Planctomycetota > Phycisphaerae > Sedimentisphaerales > Anaerobacaceae > Anaerobaca. The sequence continues at coordinate 42,834 of CAZSXM010000032.1, forward strand.
GGCCTGATCGGCATGGAGACGACCGAGGCCCTGGCCCGCAGCGGCTGCCGAGTGACCATCGTCGAGATGCAGCCGCAGACCCTGGGGATTCTTGATGCGGAAATGGCGCGGCTGGTCGAGTTGCATCTCGAATCCAACGGCGTCAAGGTGCTGACAAACACAAAGGTCTGCGCCTTCGAAGGCGACGGCAAGGTGCATCGCGTCGTGACGGATCGCGGTACCCTGGCGGCCGATCTGGTCATCATGGGCATCGGCGTCCGCCCGAACACCGCCCTGGCCCGCGCGGCCGGTCTGGAGATCGGCGAGACCGGCGGGATCAAGGTCAACGAGCAGATGCGCACGTCGGACCCGGACATCTACGCGGCCGGCGATTGCGTCGAATGCACCGACATCCTCACCGGCCGCCCCGCTTATGTCCCGCTGGGCTCGACCGCCAACAAGCAGGGTCGCGTCGCCGCCGTCAACCTGTGCGGGGGCGAGGACACGTTCCCCGGCATCCTCGGCAGCACGATCTGCAAGGTCTTCGACTACTGCGTCGCCCGCACCGGCCTGACGGAGCGCGCCGCCAGGGAACTGGGCTATACGGTGACGATCGCACTGGCGCCGGCGCCGGACCGGGCCAACTATCTGTCCACCGCGCGCCTGCTCCTGCTCAAGCTCGTGGTCGATCGCGACACGCGACGCCTCCTCGGCGTCCAGGCCGTCGGGCCCGGCGCGGCAGACAAGCGAATCGACGTGGCCGCCACCGCCATTGCCGCCGGCATGACGGTCGATCAGGTGGCGGGCCTCGATCTCGGGTACGCCCCGCCCTACTCGCCGGCGATGGACAACCTGATCACCGCCGCCAACGTCGCCCGCAACAAGCTCGACGGTCACATGGTCGGCGTCTCGGCCGAAGAAGTGCACCGGATGCTTCAGGATAAGAAGGACTTCGTGTTCCTTGACGTCCGCACGCCCGGCGAGCACGACCAGGTGCGTCTACCCGGCGCGACGTTGATCCCGCTGGCGACGCTGCGCGGACGGATCGAAGAGATCCCGAAGGGCAAACCAATCGTGACGTTCGGCCAGATCTCACTGCGCGGGTACGAAGCGGCGCTGATCCTCCGCGCGTCGGGCTTCGAGGACGTCCGCGTCCTGGACGGGGGCATCGCGATGTGGCCCTACGAGAAGTTGCAGTGAACAATACACAAGCGAGAGGCGATTCGATGTTCCGACGATACATGATGCTCCTGTTGGTCCTCGTCGCCGTTCCGCAGGCGAAGGCCGATCCGCCCGATATGGTCGCTACGCTGTCCGATGCCGTGACGTGGCTCGAAGGTGAGGCGCATCGCATCATCCGGGCCTCGGCGCGCACGATGGCCGACGGCACGACTGCGTTTCCGCCTCAGGTGGGGATCGGCTACGAGGCGTTCTGGCTGCGCGACTATGAGTACACCCTGGAAGGGTCCGTCGATTCCTACTCCGACAAGGAACTAACCGACGCATGCCGGCTCTTCGTGCGCAGTCTGGACCCCGACGGTGCGGGCGTCGACTGCATCAAGTTCGACGGCACGCCGATCTACAAGCCCGGCTTCGGCTCGATGGGCGTCCATCCCGTCGCCGACGGCTCGCCGTTCACCGTGGCGGTCGCCTGGCACACGTACCGCAAGACCCGCGACGTCCAACTGGTTCGCGAGATTGTCGAACCGCTCGTCAGGACGATGAATGCGGTCCCGCGCAATCCCGCCACCGGCCTGGTTTACATCGCGCCGGGCGAGCCGCAGGAGCGATGTCCCTATGGCTTCACCGACACGATTCGCAAACAGGGCGACGTGCTGTTCTGCTCGCTGCTGTACGTCCAGGCGTGCCGTCAGCTCGCCGACCTGCTGGAAGCCGCCGGGGACGACGACGCGAGGGACTGGAAGACCGAGGGCGAGCGAGTGACGCAAAGCATTCGCAAGGTCTTCTGGGATGGACAGGTCGGGCTGTTCCGCGCGGCGACGGTGTGCTGCCGCGAGCACGACATCTGGGGCTCGGCGTTTGCCGCCTATCTCGGTGTCGCCGACGCCGAGCAGTCGAAGGCCGTCGCGATCTATTTTCGCGATCGCTACACCGAGATCGTCCAGGCCGGCCAGGTTCGTCACCTGCCCGGCGGCGTTTATTGGGAGAAGGCGGTCAGCCAGCGGGACACGTATCAGAACGGCGCCTATTGGGCGACACCGACCGGATGGTTCGTCTACACGCTCGATCGAGTCGATCCGGACCTGGCCGACCGGACCGTGATCGAGATGGTCAACGACTTCAAGGCCGGCGGCGCCTGCGAATGGGTCTTCGGCTGCACACGTCAGCTTCCGAACTACCTCGCCAGCGCGGCCCTGCCCCTGGCCGGCATCCGCGCGATGCTCGAGCGCCGCGGCAGACAACCATAGATCGGTCCGGCCTCCGTAGCGATACCATTCCGCAACGAGGCGCCGCCTGCTCCGCAGTATATTCCCCCGTGGGCAATTCCCTGGGCGGCATCAAGCAATCGGATGACAGCCGCGCCGACCCGCCGTCCGTAAATGCGATGTCTTGAGTTCTTGCATCATATGACCTGACTCTCTGTCGGGCTTGTTGTCCTACAAACAGTTGGAAAACCTTGGGTAAAGGAGACATCTCATGAATGCAGTTGGAATCGCGCGGAAAGTCTGCCTGTTCGTGGCAGCCACGGCATTGGCGCCAGCGCTGGCGCCGGCCCAAGAGATTCACGTCGCCTGGACATTCGGGGACGTGGGTATTCAATCGTATCGGCTCGACGCTTTCGTGCCCGAGGACATCGAATTTGCGTCCCTGGGCAGCGAGAACCCGACTCTGCCACTGGAGCTGGGCAGGCGGTATCAAGTTGCCGTCACCGATTACTCGTTTCACCCATTCGAGATCATCGCCAAGGGCGGTTCGGCCTCAGAGGACAACGTGCTCTTGTCCATGACCGTCGAGGGTCCGTTCGAGTCCGACCCTGACGTGGCGTGGGAAGACGACGGCCAAGGTACCGTTGCGTTCACGCTCACCGAAGCCCTCTACCAGGCTATGGTCCAGGGCGGCCGCGACCCGGGCTATCGCTGCCGGACGCATCCGACCACGATGCGTGGTGATTTCACAATCGCCGGCCTGCCCATTGCCGAGCGTATCGCGCCGTCGCCGGTTCGGGTCGCACTGGAGCCGGTGGCGTCCGGTTTAACGGCGCCGGTCGTGCTGGTGCCCGATCCGAGCGTATCGACGCGATTGTACGTCGTGGATCAGACCGGCCAGATCTACACGATCGACGACGGTCAGTTGGACGAGACGCCATTCCTGGACGTCAGCGATCTGCTGGTGCCGCTGCGGACGGGCTTCGACGAGCGCGGGCTTCTGGGGCTGGCCTTCCATCCGGGCTACGACGATACAGACAGCCCCGGAACCGGCCTGTTCTACACGTACACCAGTGAACCGCTACACGGGCCGGCCGACTTCACAGTGGATCTGCCTGCCGAGGAGATGGACCACCAGAGCGTCATTCGCGAATGGCAAACCGGGGCCTACGGCCAGCCCGTCGATCCGGCCGTTTCTCGCGAGGTCCTGCGAATCGACCAGCCGCAATTCAATCACAACGGCGGTCATATCGAATTCGGGCCGGATGGCTACCTCTACATCGCCCTGGGCGACGGCGGCGGCGGCAACGATACCGGGCCCGGTCATGGCCCCGAAGGCAACGGACAGAACATCCACACCATCCTCGGCAGCATTGTCCGCATCGACCCGCTCGACCCGGACCGGACCCCGGACAGCCCCGACGCGCACAGCGGCAACGGCGCCTATCGCGTGCCGGCCGACAACCCCTTCGTCGGCGCCGACGGCGTCGATGAGATCTATGCCTACGGGCTTCGCAATCCCTACCGCTTCAGCTTCGATCGGCGAAGCGGCGCCCTGATCGTCGCCGACGTCGGTCAGCGCCGCGTCGAGGAGATCAACTTCGTCCACAGAGGGGGCAACTACGGCTGGAATCTCAAGGAAGGCACGTTTGAGTTCGATCCCGAAACCGGTGAGGTCGGGCTGCCGTTCGACGATCCGACACTGATCGATCCGGTGGCCCAGTACGACCACGACGATGGAATCGCCGTGATTGGAGGCTACGCCTACTATGGGACGGGCATTTCAGAGCTGTGGGGCCGGTACATCTTCGGGGATTGGTCGCAGAGCTTCTCGACGCCGAGCGGTCGTCTGTTCGAGGCCGACCTGTTCACTGGTAGGATTCAGTATCTCCAGGTCGCTTCTGTGGGCGATCCGTTGGAGTGGTTCGTCAAGGGGTTCGGCCAGGACGCCGAGGGTGAGGTCTATCTGCTGGGCAACACCGACGGCGGAACGACCGGAGAGACCGGGGTGGTTCTGAAGATCGTCGCGGCGCCGACCGAATTCACTGCCGAGCTGTCCACTGAACCCGCCGGCACCGATGTCACGGCGACCGGACAGGCTCGTTTCACGCTCGATCCCGATGCGGCGGTGATCTCGTATGAACTGGACGTAGAGGGCATCGTGGACGTCACCCAGGCGCATATCCACGTCTCGGAGGAACCCGGCGACGACGGTCCGGTGGGCGCCTGGCTCTATCCGTCGGCGCCGCCGGCCGAGCTGATCGAGGGCGAGTTCTCCGGCCGGCTCAGCGAAGGCGACATCATGGACGCCGATCTCGTCGGTCCTCTCGCCGAGATGACGATGGACGCTTTGCTGACCGCGATCCGCGAGGGCCGGGCTTATGTGAACGTCCACACCAGCGAGTTTCCTGCCGGCGCCATCCGCGGCGCGGTGGAGGCGGTACAGGCCGACCCCCCGATCGGCACCGTGCTGATCGGGGCCGGTGAAGGCACCGATTCGACGGCGACGGGGCTGACCGTTCTGAGGTGGAGCGCCGAGGATACATTGTCGTACGAGCTTGAGGTGCAGGCGCTTGAGAACGTCACCATGGCGCATATCCATGTCTCGGAAGAACCCGGCGGCGACGGTCCGCCCGTCGTGTGGCTCTATCCGGCGGCCCCGCCGGCCGAGCTGGTCCCGGGCACGTTCACCGGCCGGCTCAGCGCCGGCGAGATCACGGCCGCCGATCTTGTGGGGCCGCTGGCAGGAATGACGCTCGCCGACCTGCTGACAACAGTCGAGGAAGGCCGGGCGTACGTCAACGTCCATACGGAGCGATTCCCGGCCGGCGAGATTCGCGGGCCGCTGGAGTGAACGAAGACGCCACAACGATCCTCCGATGAACTGCTGTGGTCGACCGTCACATCGAGGGGCTGCCTTTCCGAAAGCGCAGCCCCTCTTCATTTCCATCCGTCCCCTTGCGATTCGTTCGGATTCTGCTACCGTGTGGTCTGAATGAACGATCCGTCCACGTGCACGGTGAAGAACCCGAACGAGAAACCCCCAATGGAGATCGAACCATGAAGAGGCAAGCGATGATTGTGCTGTGCGCCGCGACGCTGATGTCATCCACAACCCGGGCCGATGACCTCGTGTTGCCGCAGTTTCGGTCGCTGTTCAACGGCAAGGACCTGACCGGCTGGGTCAACGTCAACACCGCCGAGGACACCTGGAGCGTGCGGGACGGCCTGCTCGTCTGCAGCGGGCACCCCATCGGCGTGATGCGCAGCGACCGGCAGTACGAGAACTTCATCCTGCACATCGAGTGGCGGCACATGGAGGCCGGCGGCAACTCCGGCGTCTTCGTCTGGAGCGAGGGCACCGTCCCCGAAGGCAAGCGGCTGCCCAAGGGCATGGAGGTCCAGATGCTCGAGCTGGACTGGGTCAACCAGAACAAGCGCCCCGACGGCTCGCTGCCGCCGATCGCATACGTCCACGGCGAGTTGTTCGGCGCCGGCGGTCTGGAGGCCACGCCCGACAACCCGCGCGGCAACCGCAGCATTTCGCTGGAGAACCGCTGCAAGGGCAAGGGCGAGTGGAACGTCTACGACGTCGTCTGCGTCGACGGCACGGTCAAGCTGGCGGTCAACGGCAAGTTCGTCAACAGCATCCGCAACTCCTCCGTCAAGAAGGGCTATCTGTGCCTGGAGTCCGAGGGCGCCGAGATTCATTTTCGCAACATCTACATCCTCGAACTGCCGCCCGGCATCACCGGCCCGGAGAACACGGCCCCGGTCGTGCCCAACCCGTAGCGATCGTGTCTGTGCAGATTTCCAGGCGACGGCACTTGGGGCACAGAGAGCCGCCGGTGGCCGTTTGTAGTGTGCCCGTCAGGGCAATACCTCCCACGGAATGGGGATAACGCCTCACGGCGTCACTACAAACGCGCGCCGATCGCGTCAGACGACGTCACCCCAAACGACCATCCCCATGCCGGGAAATCTCCACAGACACTAGCGATCTGAGCGCTGGCGGCCCAATTGACGCGCGGTGGGGATCGCGATAGAGTGGTATTCCATGGTGAAACGCACACGAGATCACAAGCCGCGATTGATGGCGTTGGAGGTGACGCGGCGGTGCCGGTTCAATTGTCGGCACTGTCGGGCCGATGCCGATGGCGCCGTCGCCGACGAATTGAGCACGGAGCAGTGGAAGAAGATCCTCGACGCGGTGGCGGCCTATGGCAAATGCGTCGTCATCATGACCGGGGGCGAGCCCACCGAACGCGCCGACCTCGTCGAATTGGTGCGGCATGGGCAGGATCTTGGGCTTCACGTGGTGATGGCCACGTGCGGCTATGCCATCGACGACGCGTCGCTGGCGACGTTGAAAGAGGCCGGCTTGATGGCGCTGTCGTTCTCGCTCGACGGCGCGACCGCCGAAACGCACGACGCTTTCCGGCGGACCGAAGGCGCGTTCGAGACGGTCCTGCGGGCCGCCGAGACCGCTCAGCGAGCCGGCCTCCGATTCCAGATCAACACGACGATCACTCGCAGCAACCTGCACGAGGTGCCGGCCATCGCCGATCTGGCGCGTCGGCTCGGGGCCTACTGCTACAATCCGTTCATCCTCGTCCCCACCGGGCGGGGCGAGCAGATCAGCGAGGAGATTCTCGAACCGAGCCAATACGCCGAACTGCTGGCCGAGCTGCTGCAACTGCGGGCCGAGCTTGGCATCGAGCTGCGCGTGACCTGCGGGCCGCAATACGCCCGGCTCTTTCGCGAGATGAACGCCGAAACGCCCAAGGTGCACATCAGCGGGTGCATGGGCGGGCGCGGCTTCGGGTTCATCAGCCATCGGGGCGACGTCCAGACGTGCGGTTTCCTCGACATCTCGGCGGGCAATCTCGTCGAGAATGGCTACGACTTCGCGGCGATCTGGGACCATTCGCCGTTTCTCAATGAGATTCGCGATCTGCCGGCGTACAAGGGCGAGTGCGGACACTGCGCCTACGTCACGGTCTGCGGCGGCTGCCGCGCCCGTGCCTACACCATGACGGGCGACTACCTCGCCGCAGACCCGGTCTGCTGGTACGAGCCGCGAGGCAAACCATGATAGTCTCGCTAACCGATTTCGAGAAACGTCTGTGCAATCGCCTTCAGAGGGGCCTGCCACTCGTTTCGCAGCCGTTTGCCCAGATCGCGGCAGACCTGGCGTCCAGCGAAGCGGAGGTTCTGGAGCAGGCGCGGCAATTGAAGGCCTCTGGCGTGCTGCGGCGTATCTGCGCCGTGCTCAATCAGCGGGCGCTGGGCATGGCCAGCACGCTCGTGGCCGCCCACGTGCCCGACGAGCAAGTCCGGCCGGTGACAGCCGCGGTCAACGCCCTTCCCGGCGTATCGCACAACTACCTGCGCAACCACAGGTTCAATCTCTGGTTCACCCTCCAGGCCGAATCGCCGGAGCAGCTTCGGATCAGTCTGGTCGATCTTCAGGCTCGTTTCGAGATCGCGTTTCACAGCCTGCCGGTGACGCGCGTCTTCAAGCTCGACGTGCGTTTCGACGCCGAGAGCGACGACGACGTGCTGCTGCGGGACGTCGAGCGCGTGCCGCAGACGGAACCCCTTGCATTGCGCGACGAGCAGAAGCAGTTGCTCACCGGTCTGCGCGACGGTCTGGGCATCGTCTCGCGTCCATTCGATACCGTGCGGCCGGCGGGTATGGCCGAGCCGGAGATGTTCGCCCTGCTGGCCGAACTGATCGAGGCCGGGGTGATCCGCCGCATCGCCGGCGTGCTCAACCACCACAAGCTCGGCTTCACCGCCAACGTCATGTTCGCGGCGCACGTCGATCCCGAGCACGTCGTCGACGCCGGCCGCCGGCTCGCCCACTCCGGCGCCGTCAGTCACTGCTACGAGCGACAGGTGTTCGAAGGCTGGCCCTACAACCTCTTCGCCATGATGCACGGCCGAACGATGGCCCAGATTCAACACACCATCGACCGATTCACCGAGGCCCACCCCGTCCGCTCGTTCGAGTTGCTGCCCACCCTGGCGGAACTGAAGAAGCAGCCCGTCCGCCACAGCTTCGCGTAGGAGGGCACGGTCTACCAGACCTTCTGGTAGACGCGGACGTAGTCGACGTAGAGATGGTCGGGCAGTTGCGCCTGCGCGATATCGCCGGCCCATTTGCCCACCTCCAGGCTCAGGATGATGTACTGGTCGCGATGCGAGACGCCCTTGTCGCTGCGCCAAGTCTCCCGGCCGTCGACGTAGAAGACATACTCGGCCTCGGTCCAGAGCAGGCCGAAGGTGTGCCAGCCCTCGCCCAGTCCGGGCACCGTGACGGTCGTGCCGGCGCGTTTGTGGTGCTCGCCATAACCGTCCCAGTGCAGGTTGTGATGGACGCGGTCGCCGTCCTTGCGCAGGTATTCGAAGATGTCGATCTCCGTGCCCGCCGCCGCCGGGTCGCCCAGCGGATCGCCCAGGCTGGGACTCTGGAGCCAGAAGGCCGACCAGTGGCCGATCTGCTCCTGCAAGCGGACGCGGCACTCGAAATAGCCGAAGGTCGTCTCGAACTTGTCCTGCGTGCCGATCATCGCCGTGTGCCAGGCGTCGCCGACGCGCTTCGTGGTCAGGACGAGATGCCCCTTGCCGTCCAGCGAGACGGTCTCCTTGACGTTGATCGCATCGCGGCGCGGGCCCAGGCCGCGATAATCCCATTTGGCCAGATCGAGCGACTCACCGTCGAACTCGTCGGACCAGACGAGCTTGTACCCGTCGCCTACCGGCAACGGCGCATCAGCCCGCCGCGTCCAGGACCGAACGTATTCGATGCTGTAGGTCGAAGGCAGATCGTCGTCGTCGGGCAGGCCAAACCATTCGGGCATCGTCTCGCTGTCGAAGTTCAGCGTCAGCGCCTGATGCCAATGCGTGTTCTCGACCCAACGGACCAGCGCGCCGTTGAAATACCACTTGATCTTGTCGGGCCCCCATTCCAGACCGTAGACATGATAGTCATCGGCCAGGTCCTTCGGTGCGGTCCATACGCCGTGACTCGACCAATGCTCCTTCTCGGTGGGCATTCGGAAGACGTGCACGTTCATGTTGTATTTGCGCTCGAAGCCGGGCGCCCCGCCGCCGATCTCGAAGACGTCGATCTCCGTCCACTCTTCGGGCGTGCTGTGATAGAACCAGAAGGAGCTGGACCCGTGCGACCGCATCGGCCTGGCCTTGACCTCGAAGTAGCCGTACTTGACGCGGCCCTTGCTCTGCACGGCGGCCGACGTGTACGTATGGTAGCCTTTGTCCTTGGGCATCTCGGGCACTTCTTCACGGCGCATCGCCAGGTGCAGCTTGCCGTCCGAGACGGTGACGTTGCCGGGCCAGAAATACGCCGGCTGACGGCCCAGCCAGCCCGGGTTGCGAGGCCACCACTTCTCCGCATTGAGGCTCGTCCCGTCGAATTCGTCCGTCATCGGCTCATACAGGACCCAACCGCCCTCGTTGCTCTGATCGGACAGCGGCAGATAGTCCGAGACCCGCGCGGGCACAGATCCCAGCGATCCCGTCCGCACCCAACTGGCCGGGCGCTTCGCCTCGGCGTTGCACGCGGCGAGCGTCCCCAAGACCAGGAACGACACCGTTCGCCATATCCATCGCGACATGATCTCAACTCCGGATTCACTTTGTATAGACGCCGGAGCCAATCACCGCATCGGCCCCGTTCGACAGACTGTCTGTGGTGATTTTAGCTCTTCGGCCGAACTCGGGCAATGGCCGGTGCACCGGGGCGCGTTTTCTCCGATGCAGAGAAATGGCTGTTGACGGCCGTGAATCGATTCCGTATGATGACGCCCTTATTGCACCGAACGCCCGAGCCGGAGTGGCGGAATTGGCAGACGCGCGGGATTCAAAATCCCGTCCTGGCAACAGGGTGAGGGTTCGAGTCCCTCCTCCGGCAATTCCTGCCGCTGTGATGATCGGTGTACGCGGGATGCCACCGCCGCCGGGAACGGATGGACCGTCTATTGCCGCTCTCGCCAGGCTCGCGTGACGATGCCGTCGGTGATCTCGAAATAGAGCACGGTGCGCTCCTCTCGCCTGCCCATCGTCGTTGCTCCTCAAACAGGGTCATCATGCGTCCGCGTTCGTTCTCTTTGACATCGACGAGACACCGCCCACCCGATCGCAGTGGCCGCCCTGTTATAACCGAAATGCAACCTCGGTGGCCTCGGTCTTCAACCCTCGGGTCCCCACGATCCCGAAATCGCATGATGAACCAAGAAGATGATGGAATCCACGTATCCTATCCGGAGATCTAATACAGAATGAATCTCGCTCTCACACAATCTGAACGTTCCCCGGCTAACCTGGCCGGCGCCGAACGAAAGACCCTGGGCAATGGATTTGCGGTCGGCGTCTTGGTATCATGGACTGTTGCGGTCGCGCCCGACAGAAGCCGCTTGAGGAAGGAGGTGGTTCGCGCGATACTACGCTCACAATACCGAGGAACCCATGCGCTCGGACGCATGGTCGGAACGCGGTGAAAACGGTGGCTTGTTGCGGCATGTGGGGGGCTAACCCTTTCTGAAGGAGGAACATCATGTGTGAGAAGCGGATTTGTATGGTTTGGTGTGTTTTCCTGGCGCTGGGCTTGGCCGTACCAGGCAATGCCCTTGCGAACGCAACCCAGTTCGACTTCGCCGGCAACTTGCGCGCCACCCTTGGGGCTGGGACGCTTGACTACTACGGAGCGAGTTCCGGTCTCGTCCTTTTCGGCACAGCCAGCTCGTTCGGGCTGCCCGCTCTGCCCGGCGGCGATGCTTCGGTCATGCAGTTTCCGGCGTTTTCGCCGTCGCAGGGGCTTTCGTTCGATACGGCATCCGAGCCGAGCGGAGGAGGAAGCATGGTCAACCAGTACACGATGATCTGGGACGTGCTATACCCGAACGTCGGCGCCGTCGGATTTGCGTGCCTCTATCAGGCGGACGGCACGAACGCCAGTGACGGCGAGGTGTTCATCCGCAATGACGGTGGAATCGGCGTCCACGGCCAGTACCACGGCAAGGTCAACTCGAACCAGTGGCATCGCATCGCCGTGGTCGTGGATCTGGTGACTCAGAAGATGGCCAAGTATGTTGACGGCGAGCACGTGGGCACCCAGGATCTCTCCAGCGCGGTGGACGGCCGCCATGCGTTGCATGCAGCCGGAGCGGCACTGCAGACGCTTCTGCTCACGGACAACGACAACGAAACCAACGACGGTTACATCAACTGCTTCTATTTCGTCGATCAGTTACTGAGTGATTCGGACATCGCCGAGTTCGGCGGACCACACGCCGACGGCGTCATCGCAGCTGCCGTGGTAAGGGCCGGAAATCCCTACCCGGCCGATGAAGCGGATGATGTCGCGCGCGACGTGGTCCTGAGTTGGACGCCGGGCAAGACAGCGGTCACGCGAGATGTCTATTTCGGTGCCGACTTCGCCGACGTCAATGATGCCTCGCGGGCCCATCCGGGCGATGTCCTGGTCAGCCAGGGCCAGACCGCCACGAGTTACGAGCCCGCCGCCCTGCTGGAATTCGGCCGAACCTACTACTGGCGAGTCGATGAAGTCAACGCCGCCCCGGACAACACGATCTTCAGGGGCAACGTCTGGTCGTTCACCGCCGAGCCGCTTGCCTACCCGGTGGACAACGTCCTCGCCAGCAGCAACGGGATATCGGACGGCGTTTCGATCCCCGAAAGGACCCTTGACGGCGCCGGCCTCGACGGAGATCGGCATTCCACCAACAGTGCCGACATGTGGCTGGCCGAGGCGCCGGACGACGAGGCGCTCTACATCCAATACGAATTCGATCGCATCTACAAGCTCCACGAAATGCTCGTCTGGAATTACAACGTCGAGTTTGAGCTGCTGCTGGGCTTCGGGATCAAGGACGTCGCCGTCGAGTGCTCGCAGGACGGTGCCGACTGGATCGCCCTCGGCGATGTAACGTTGAACCAGGCCACGGCCAGGACCACCTATACCGCCAACACGGCGATCGACCTGCAGGGCGTGGCCGCCCGCTTTGTCCGCCTGACCGTTCACAGCGGATGGGGCTCGACGGGCCAATTCGGCCTCAGCG
>CAZSXM010000033.1:0-52278 GCA_964610435.1 uncultured Pirellulales bacterium
GGCAGAACCGCCCCATGGCCGCCTAGAATCTACCTACAAACGTGCAGTGCACCCTGTTCTCGCGGGGATTCTTGCACGGCATACAAGCAAATGGAGCGGCTCGGACCCGGTTTCTTCGGGGCACCGGCCCGAGACCCAGCCCGTATCACAGAAACAGAAGCAGCGTTCCGAATGAGGAGCGCCGCGATGAGTTCAGTACGTACCTTACGTCGCTGGAAGGAGACCGAAGATGACGACTCTCGTTGAGAAGAGATGCCGGCCATGCCGGGGCGACATTGAGCCGCTCAAGGGCGAAGCACTGGCCAAATATGTCAGCCAGGTGAATCCGGCCTGGAACGCGGTCGACGAGCACCATCTGATGCGGGAATTCGACTTCGACGATTTCCGCCAGGCTCTGGCCTTCGTCAACAAGGTCGGGGAATTGGCCGAGGCCGAGGACCATCACCCGGATGTGTATTTGAGCTACGGCAAGGTCCGGATCGAGCTGTGGACGCACAAGATCGGCGGCCTGCACGAAAACGACTTTGTCCTTGCGGCCAAGATCGACGGTTTGTAGGAAAGATGTGAGCCGGTCAACCGAATCGTTCGGAAAGGAGTCGAAGGATGGACACGGTTTCGTGGGGCGTGCTGAGTACGGCCAGGATCGGCCTGCAGAAGGTGATCCCGGCGATGCAGCGGGGCAAGTACAGCAGAATTGCCGCCATTGCGTCGCGCGATGCCGGCAAGGCCCAGAAGGCCGCTGAGCAACTGAGGATTCCCAAGGCCCACGGCTCGTACGAGGCCCTGTTGGCCGACTCGGACGTTCAGGCCGTCTACATCCCACTGCCCAACCATCTGCACGTCGAGTGGTCGATCAAGGCGCTGGAAGCAGGCAAACACGTTCTCTGCGAGAAGCCGATCGGACTGGATGCCACGCAGGCCGGACAACTGCTGGGGGCGGCCCGTCGGTACCCGAAGCTCAAGGTGATGGAAGCATTCATGTACCGCTTCCACCCGCAGTGGGTCGAAACGAAGAAGATCGTTGCTGAAGGCCGGATCGGCCCGCTGCGGACGATCCAGTCGTTCTTTTCGTATCACAACGCCAACCCGGACGACGTCCGAAACAAGTCGGAACTCGGCGGCGGGGGCATGCTCGACATCGGTTGCTATTGCATCTCGTTGTCACGATTCCTCTTCGGCGCCGAGCCGAATCGTGTCCTCGGTGTCGCAGAGTATGACCCTGAGTTCAAGATCGACCGACTGGCTTCCGGCATTCTGGAGTTCACACCGGGGACCGCAACCTTCACCTGCTCAACCCAGCTCGGTGCCTGTCAGCGGGTCCAGGTCTGTGGAGAGACCGGCCGGGTCGAACTCGATGTTCCGTTCACGCCGCCCCCCGACAAACGGACCGCGATCTACCGGCAGAACGACTCGGAACTCGTCCAGATCCGTTTGGTCAAGAGCAACCAGTATACACTGCAGGGCGATCTGTTTTCGCAGGCCATCTTGAGCGACACTGACGTTCCCACCCCTCTTGAGGATGCTGTCGCGAATATGCGCGTCATCGACGCCGTCTTCGAAAGTGCCCGGACGGCCACGTGGCAGACGCTCTGATGCGCCGTGTCTTCCTCAGTCGAGGCCAGGGGCCTACGGCGGGGGTTCGCCGGCAGGTGGGCCGGACTGAAGGCAGAAAAACAGAGCGGTAACAGGAGATCTGTTACCGCTGCAAGAATGGGAGAAGTTGTATAGGAACGTTTACGCGTCGCGAGCCTCAACTCCCCGCAAGCACCTGCCTCGGTCCGTTGGAAGCTCATTCGACATGGCTCTCTCGTACCAAAACGCCCTGTCTTGTTCATTGCTGTTTATCGGAATGGCAGACCAGAAATCTTTAGCGAATTTCCCTCCCGAGACCGAAAAAGATGTACGAATCAGGCCTTCAGGACGGCATCGACGGCCTGAAGGGCCATCCCACGCTCCGAAGTTTCCGGCAAGGGGTCGGCAAGTCTGTTGACGTCGGGACTCGCAGCCATTAGCATGCTTGGACTGTGTAGTCGCGGAGTGGCCATCAAGCGGAGTTCGCCTGTGGCGCAATCGGTCTGGTTCTCTTCCACAAAGGAGGCGTTGCTATGAACACCATCTATCGGATCTTCTGGTTTGCGGCCCTGTCGTGTATGGTGTTGTCCTGTGCGGGGTGTGGCAACGGAGACGACCCCGGCGAGACGGCGCAAAGCCCTGAGGCCGCCGGTGGGCAGCCAACGCTCAGTCTGGGCACGCCCAATCCGTACGTGAAGAACCTGCCTCAGCTCGAGCGGGAGCGCATCGAAGAAGCGAAGCAATTGCAGCAGGAGCTTCGACAGCTTCTGGCCACAGACCTCGAGAAGGGCGAAGCGTTCCGCCTGCAGGTGAAGGAAAAGGCGAGGCTATGGGACGAGAAGATCTCCGAGTATGTCGGCACAAATCTCGTAGGGCAGACCATTCCCCTCAAGCCTCTCGAAGGCAGGCCCTACGCCTTTGACGATCTAACCATCGCTTACTATACCGGGGCCGACAAGATCCCACTCAATTCACTGAAAACGAAGACCACGGCTACTATCACACAGGATCTCACCGGCGACAGCGCCGATGTGGGGGACTTCATCCTTGGCAGGAACTTCTCCATCTACGTCAAAGCGGTGGACCTGGACGGCAATGATATCCCGGATATAAAGGGCGTGTCGCTCAGCAGCGCCAGGGGCGCAGAACTGGTCGAAGGCAGGACGTTCGAGCTCTATCTCAACGTGGGTTCGCGTGACGTTGTCCGCCTGGACAACTTCGGCGGGTTCGTCGAGATCACGAGAGACGAGTACCACGCTAAGTAGACACCGCAGCCCCTGGCATCCGGCGGAGCGACCATCCCGGGCCGGGATGTTGAACTGTGTCCCGGCCCGCTTCACTCGCGTCGATCCTTACACGGTGAACTTGCGGAATTCCGCGATCAGGGCAGCGGTCTGAGAGCCGGGCTTGCCGTTGCCGATGACCGTGTCGTCGAATTTGACCACCGGGACGATGTCCTTGGTGGTCACTACGATAAGCAGCTCGTCGGCTCCGGCGGCCTGTTGGGGCGTCAGGCATTGTTCGACGACTGCCATGCCCAGGTTTCGGGCCGCCTCGATGACATATTTGCGCGTGATGGAAGGCAGGATATTGGCCGCCAGAGGGGCGGTATGGAGACGCTGACCCAGGATGGCGAAGAAGCCCGAACCGGCGCCCTCGGTGATTCGGCCTGTCTCATCGACGAGAATCGCCTCCTCGCAGCCCTTCTCGGCCGCATCCTGACGGGCCAGGACGTTGGCCAGCAGGTTCAGCGACTTGATGTCGCAGCGTTTCCACCTCCAGTCGGGGTGGGTCGAGACGGCAATTCCCTGGGCCTTGTCGCGGCTGTCGTCGGGCACCTCGCTGACGGTCAGGAAGAAATTCGGCTCCAGGTCGGCGCTCCAGACGTGGTTTCGGGGGGCCGAGCCCCGGGTCACATGGAAGTAGATCTTGGCGTCGGTCAGGCCGCTGGTCAGAAAGGCCCGCTCGATGCGGTTACGGACCTGGTCGACGTCGATGCTCGCGATGCGGACCTCCGCCAGGCTCCGGGCGAACCGGGCCAGATGGTCGTCCAGGGCGAAAAGCCTGCCGTGGTAGCTGCGCAGGACCTCATAGACCCCGTCGCCGAAGTAGATTCCCCGATCGAAGTAGATCGGATCGAGAGACTCGACGGGGACGATCCTGTCGTTGAGCATGGCCAGTTTCATCAAGGCACTCCGAAAAAGCATCCGTTCCGGTCCGGGCACCGTCTGCCGCCGACAGAATACGAAAAACCCTCAGAAATGTCTTTACAAAAATGGCGGTCGAGCATAAGATACTGGTTTTCCCAAGATAGCAACCCTTGACTCAGGAGTGATCGAGATGTACGCAGTCATCGAGCAGGGCGGAAAGCAACACAAGGTCGCCGAGGGCGATCGCTTGAATATCGAGCTGACGGATATCGACCCGCAAGCCTCGCAGATCGAACTGGACAACGTCCTTTTCGTTGGTGACGGTCCGAACAGCCGGCTCGGCGCCCCCTATGTAGAGGGGGCCAAGGTCATCGCGTCGTTTGGCGGGGCGGCCGAAGACGCCGTGGTCAAGGGCCAGAAGCTCTACGTGACGCATTTCCGCCGACGGAAGAACAGCAAGTGCCGCGTTGGGCACCGTCAGAAGTATCTCCAGGTGAAGATCGACAAGATCGAAGCCTGACCCACCTCAAGCACCGTTTCGAGTTGCGCATCGGCTCGGCCGCGTCCTTCGGTCGAGCCGCTTCTGTTTCCTGCCGTGAGCCCCGTCAACACATGAGAATGCGGACTCCCTTTGCCCGTTGGCACAGTTGGAGTGACAGGTCAGAGCGATAGACTGGCTGTTTCAAGTGTCTTCCGGCAAGACGTCCGAAAACGTGACACGTCCCTTGATTCGTCGCGGGAAGGCTGCGGGGCGCCAGTCCGACAGTTGCACCCCCTGATTCGGCTCGAATTCGATTGACCCGAAATGCACGATCTGCGATGATGGCCGTCCCTTGAATGGCTGGATTGTGTGGGGCAGGGCAACCTGCCCTTCAGAACGTTCAGATGAGAGAGGAACACAGTGCCCTTGAGTGCAGCAAGCATCAACATCGATGACTCCGTGCTGGTTCAGCGGTCGCAGACCGGCGATCTTGAGGCCATGGAGAGGCTGATTCTCAAGTACCAGGGCCGGATTTATAACGTGATTCTGAAAATCTCCGGCAACTCCGACGATGCGGCGGAACTCACCCAGGAGACGTTTGTCAAAGTCATTGAGAGCATTGAGAAGTTCAAAGGCAAGAGTAGCTTCTACACCTGGGTATTTCGAATCGCCGTCAACCTGACGCTGAACTATTGCCAGAGAAGCGCCAAGATGACGACTCGTTCTCTCGATACGGAAGAAGACGAGGCCGACGGACAGGGACGGCAGGGGCTCAAAGAGTTCCTGAGCGACGAGAGCGTCGCCGATCCGGCGGTTTTGGCGCAGCGACGGGAGTTGTGCGCCCTGGCGAAACAGGCCCTGCTCAGGCTCGATGAGCCCCAGCGGGCGGTGATGGTGCTCCGCGATATCGAAGGCATGAACTATGCCGACATTGCGGACGTTCTGAACATTGAGCTCGGGACCGTCCGGAGCCGGCTTAGCCGTGCCAGGAGCCATCTGAGAGAGGTTTTGGAGGCCATGCAGAAATGAAGGCAAACCCACAGATCGATGAACTGCTCAGCAGTTTCATTGACGGCGAACTGCCGCTCCGTCAGCAGACGGAGGTGCAACGCCTCGTGGCCCGCGACGCGGAGGTGGCTCGGCGCCTGCGGCAGCTTCAGAACTGCAAGAATCTGGTCAACGCTTTACCGGCCGAGCCGGCGCCGGTCGATATGCTCGAACAAGTCAAGCAGTCGCTGGAACGACGGACGCTACTGGGGGAGCATTCGATGTCCGTCCGGTCGGGTGCGGGAGCCCGACACCTGAAGATTCGTCGATTCGTGGCAGCGGCTGCGATGATCGCCCTGATGGGGGGGCTTGGGGCGGTCGTGTATCAGATTGTGGTGCCGGTTTCACCAGGTGGCCCGGGCCGGCCTGTGGCTGACTCGATCCATCCGGTGCGGGTGATCCCCGATCTCGCCGAGGTTGCCCCAACGCCCAGCGTTGTGGCTGGACAGGGATTCTCCGGGCGGCTGGAATTGCGGACGACGGCCCTGGCCCAGGCCGATGCATTCATCAAGGCGGTCATTGAAGACAACGGTCTGGCGGGATTCGCTGAGTCGCAGGTCCTGCCCGACAGAAGGGTTTACCGAATCGAGTGCGGCCGCGAAGGGCTCGATCGCGTCATAGCCGATCTGGGACCGATCTGGAAGAATTTCGACTCAGCCCGGTTGGTAGTCTATACGGATCGCTTCGCCGACGCGGTCGTCGTCGAGCCGGTGACCGTTCGTCAGGTCGTACAGATTGTCGGCCAGGACAACAGCGAAAGCAGCGTGCATGTGGCCCGCCGCGCAGCCGTCATGAACAGTTTTGCCCAGGCGATGCCGGGCCGAGACATTCGTTCGGTACTCCAAGACGACTCGACCACGACGATCGCAACGCCGGAGATTCCCAGGCCCCGATTGGCCTCGAACGATCCGGCGATCAAGGCGATCCCCGCCCCGCCACAAGATGGGGTGCAGGCAAGCATGACAATCGTCCTCCTCAACACGCAGTGACCGGCAAGTAGCGCATGGAGGCGCTTTCTTCCGGCCGCGCGACAGCGTAAGGCAATGGAATGCTCGAAATCGATCGGTGCTGCCTCGTCGTCGTCGACATCCAGGGCAAGCTCGCCCAGTTGATGGCCGACAAAGAAACCCTCTTCAAGAACGCCCGCATCCTCATCCAGGCGGCCAGGATTCTGGAGATCCCCATTCTCTGGTGCCAGCAGGTGCCCCAGGCCCTCGGACCCACTGTCCCGGAGATTGCCGAATTGCTCGGCGGCGTCGAGCCGATCGACAAGGCCAGTTTCAGTTGTGCCGGCCACGAGCCGTTCAACAGGCAACTCGACTCACTGGGCCGCAGGCAGGTCCTGCTCTGTGGCATCGAGAGCCACGTCTGCATCTATCAGACGGCGATGGACCTGCTGCGCCTGGATTTCGACGTGACCGTCATCGCCGACGCGGTCTCGTCCCGAATCGCCGAGAACAAGCAGATCGCCCTGGCCCGCCTGGCCGCCGAGGGCGCGGCCGTCGCCTGCACGGAAATGGTCCTCTTCGATCTGCTCAAGACCGCCGAGCACCCCCAATTCAAGCCCATCGCCCGGCTGGTCAAGTGATGCGTCGCTTGTATCATTGCGCTCGTGGGAACATACCCCGACGATCTCAAAGGGCACAGGTCATATTCCTCCTGTCGGTTCCATACGGTGGATGCGGATCCTTTGCCCGGCCGCAAGCTGGAAGATCAGATTGGCTCCCACACTGTGGATCGCGCTCGGTTCCAGTCCTTGCACGTTGTAGTCCATCTCGCCGAACGGGTTCTCCATCCGGCATGACCCGCCGACTTCAGCGATGATTTCGACGAACGCAACTCGGCCGGCCCGGCGTTCGGCCGAGACCACGAACGCGCCTTCGGCGCGGAGCTTGTCGAAGGACACATCCCGCCACGTATCGGGGATGGCGGGGAAGACGCGGATCGCGCCGCTGTAGCTTTGCAGGAGCATCTCCTGCAAGCCGGCCGCGGCGGCAAAGTTGCCTTCGAGCGTGAACGGCCGGTAGCGGAAGTTCGAATAGCCTTTGTCCGTCTGGTCGCCGTTGCAGTGGAAGCTGTTGCGCAGGCAGAAGGCGGTCGAGAAGATCTCCAGGGCACGCTCGGCCTTCTCGCCGTCGCGGGCCCGGGCGGCCAGGCTGGCCAGCCAACTGAAACTGTACCCTGTCCACCAGGACGAGCCGTGTCTTTCGAGATCGGCCAGCGACGCCTGGATGATCGCGCGGTCGCGCGGCCCGTTCTCGCAGCGGATCAGGCCGAGCGGGTGGATCGCCATCAGGTGCGAGAAGTGCCGGTGCGAGCCGGGCAGGGGGTAGTCCTTGGCGACGAGCAGCTTGTGATCGTTCGGGTCCAGCGCCAGATCGGGCATCTCGGCCAGGACGGTGCGCCAGCGCCGGGCCTCCTGCGGGCGGTCCAGCTCATCGGCCAACTCGGCCGTCGTCTCGAGGTTCCAGCGAATCAGCGCCAGATCGTAGTTCGTGATCGTGGGAAACCACGCGTCGAGGCGGTTGTCATTGATCTCCGGCGACGAACTCAGCGGCAGCGTCCGCTTGCCGTCCGGCCCCTTCTCCGTGACTGCCTCCAGGAAGACCGAGACGTCCCGGAGCCAGGGATAGGCCCGGTCGCGCAGGAAGTCGCGGTCCATGCTGTACCGCCAGTGGAGGTAGAAGTGGTGGGCCAGCCACGCGGCGGTCGTCGCTGAGTGGGTGTACTGGTGCCAGCCGCCGATCTGTTCCTGGTTCAGATCGGCCGTCATCGGCACGTTCAGGCCGGGCAGATCGAAGAAGCGTTCCGTCCAGGCCTCGGCGTTGGGCTTGGTGTCCCAGAGCCACTTGACGAAGCCGGCGGCGCCGTCGAGTCGGTTGCCGCTGTAAGCCGGCCAGTACGACAGCTCCGTGTTCAAATCGTGGTGATAGTCTCCCTTCCACGGCGGGATCTTGCGGTTGTCGGCGGTCCAGGGGCCTTGCAGCGTGATCGGCGGCGTCTCGGCGCGGGCGGCGGCGCCGAACTTGTACGTCTCCAGATACCACTGGCGTTCGATGATCGAGTTTGGCACGCGAACCGAGGCGCCGTCCCAGTAGGTCCGCCACCACGCGGCGTGCTGCGCGACCGTCTTCCCAAAGCCCTGGTCGATGGCCCGGAGGCAGGTCCGCCGGGCCCGGGCGAGCGGATCGGACGACTCGTTCGAGGTCGCGACCGACCAGACGCCCAGCCAGCCTCCGTCGTTCGGCCGCCACATCAGCACGACGGCGAAACGGAACCCGCCCCAGCCTTCCTGGGCATAGCCGGTCCAGCCGTCGCCTTCGTGAATCTCGGGAGCCTTGTAGCGCAGGGTGGCCAGGTCGCCGGCGCTGATCTTGCCGGCCCCGGCCTCTTCGGTGATCTCACCGGAGAACGGCGGCGCGAGCAATGTCACTTCCTTCGGCGCCGCGCCGCTCAGGCGAATCATGCCGAACGGCTTGGTGGCGTGGACAAAGACCTCGGCGATGGGACCGCCGGTGAACCTGGCCGTGGTGACGGCCGTGGCCAGGTCCAACGATGCGCTCTGGAACGTTGCGTCGAGCGACAGCTCGATTCTTCCGGCGGGAATCTTCGTCGGGCCCGGATGGCCATACGGATCGTCGTAGAGCCTGTGCAGATCGCCGAGGCGACCCTCGCGGACCCACTGCCGCATCGTCGCATAGGAGTACTCCTCGGTATGGAACTCCGGGACCGGCCGCAGGTCCCACAGGTCGGTCCGGTCCAGCGAGATCCGCAGCGGCGCGCCGTCACCCCAAACCAGCGCGCCGAGCAGCCCGTTGCCCAGGGGCATCGCCTCGTCCCAAACCGTCGCGGGACTATCGTAACGAAGGCCGTGTTCGGGCCTGGGGGCCCCGAGGACGGGCGACGTCAACACGGTCAGACAGACGGTCAAACACGCCGTCGCAACGGCCGAACAACTCTCGTTCATTCGATGTCCTCACTTTCTCGCCCGAAGCCCGGACGTTTTGCCCGTCATTGTAGCGGCCTGTCTGGCATCCGCAAAGGGGGTGTTGGAGTTTGCGATGGACGGTGTTTTCGCAGGTCGATAGACTGGACGAAATGAGGATCATTGCCGGCACAAAGCGGGGGATGCACCTACAGTGTCCCAGGACGCAGGATACCCGCCCGATCACCGACCGGGTCAAGGAGTCGCTGTTCAACATCCTGCACAACTACGGCCTGCTCGCCGATCAGCGGGTGGCCGACCTGTTCAGCGGCGTCGGTTCGCTCGGACTGGAGGCCTTGAGCCGCGAGGCGGCGTTCGTGACATTCGTCGAGCAGGACCCGAAGATCGCCGCTTGTCTCGAGAAGAACATCGCGCGCGCCGGCTTCGTGGCGCAGTCTCGCGTGATCCGCGCCAATGCCTTTCGGTGCGGCGCGCCGCCGGACGCGGCCGGTCTCAAGCACGATCTGGTCTTCGTCGATCCGCCTTATGCGCTGAGCCGGGAGGCCGGCCAAGGCTCGCCGTTGGCGAAGTTGTTCGACGTGCTGGCCGGCCAGGTCGCCGACAAGGGCGTCGTCGTCGTGCGGACCGAAGAGGGCGTGATGCCGCCGGACGCCTGCGGAGCGTTTTGCGCGATCGACCGACGGCACTGGGGGAGCATGTCGATTGTCTTGTATCAGGTGCAGGGCGATGACGAATAAGCGCGCGGCCATCCAGATCGTCGAGCGGCTGCGCGGCAAGGGCTTCTGCGCCTTGCTGGCCGGCGGTTGCGTGCGTGACATGCTGCTGGGCCGTCGGCCGAAGGACTACGACGTGGCGACCGACGCCCGCCCGGAGGACGTGATGGCCCTGTTTGACCGCACGCTGAAGGTCGGCGCCCAATTCGGCGTGGTCATCGTTCTGGCTCGACGCGCCCAGGTGGAGGTGGCGACGTTTCGCAGCGAGGCCGGCTACCAGGACGGCCGTCATCCCGACCGGGTGGCATTTACCGACGCCGCCAGCGACGCGGCCCGCCGAGATTTCACGATCAACGGCATGTTCTACGATCCGATCGACGAGAAGGTCATCGACTACGTCGGCGGCCAGAGCGACCTTGAGAGGCGGATCGTGCGGACCATCGGCGATCCCGACGAGCGGTTTGGCGAGGATTACCTGCGGATGCTCCGCGCGATTCGCTTCTCGACGCAACTTGGTTTTGCCATCGAAGCCAAGACGTCCGCTGCGATCGGTCGCCACGCCAAGAAGATCAGCAGAATCAGCGGCGAGCGGATCGCCACGGAGTTGGAGGCGATGCTGGTTCATCCCAATCGCGGCGCCGGGGCCTCCATGTTGCTGGCGAGCGGACTGGCCGAACAGGTATTTCCCGGATTGCATAGCGACAGGGGGGGCGAGGCATGCCTCGCCCCTACCGGTGCGGTGCAAACCCTGCAACGGCTGCGCAAGCGGGTGGACTTCCCGTTGGCGCTGGCGGCCTTCTTCTGCGGTTGTCCGGCCGAGATGGCGCTCGACATGTGCCGTGTCCTCAAGCTCAGCCGCAGCCAGACCAGGCATCTGCGGTTTCTTCTGACCCATCGGGGCTGTCTGCTGGATCACGAGATGGCCCTATCGTCGCTCAAGAAGCTGCTGGCCCAGCCCTACTATCGGGACCTCTACGAACTGGAGCGGGCCACACAGAAGGCCGCCGGCAACAAAGCGGCGCTGGCGGCCCTGGCGAAGCTGCGCCGGCGGGTGCAGTCGCTTCGCGGCATCGACGTCCACCCCACGCCTCTTCTCGACGGCCACGACCTGATCCGCCTGGGCGCCCGGCCGGGTCCACAGGTGGGCCAATTAGCCGAGGAATTGTACATTGCCCAATTGGAGAACCACCTCCACACCAGAGACCAAGCCGAAAAATGGGCCAGAGACTGGCTGGCCGGGCATTGAATGCGCCGGGCGTTTCGGATACAATAGGATTGTGGAGTTGAGACGGTGCTCATGGAGGCGATGCAGAAGAGTTCAGTCGAAAGAAACGAGGTGGTGTCGATGTGCCGGTGCCTGTGTGTGCTGGTGGTTTCGGCGGTTGCCTTTGCCGGACAGAGTGATCCGGAGTTGACCTGGAAGACCCAGATCGCGTTTCCGGACGATCCGTTCCAAAGCTGGACTTCGCCGGCCTATGTCAAGTTCACGATCGTTACGACGGAGGGCTTCGAGCCGAACGTGGTCTACTACCAGGATTCGAGTCGATATGAATACCATTATGACTTTGCCGTCGAGCATCTCGATCCGTTCGTGCGCATGAGCATATCGCAGTTCGATGCGGTGACGCTGCGTGAGGACAATCAACGGGCGATTCTTGGGGCGGTCATCCTGCCGCCGTGGGCCGATCCGCCGCTGAACGAATATGGGATTCAGCTCGTGCGTCAGGATGCGTACTCTCGCGACGAGGTTGTCCGGCTGTTCGGCGTGGTTCGGGCGTCGGTGATCGCCGAGCCGAATGTTACGGCGTACTACTTCCCGACCTACGAGCAGTATCCCGTCGCTCAGCAGCATCGCCATTGGTTTCAAGAGCAAGGTGTCCCTATTGGCTCGACGGCGCGATGGACCCAGGGCAACGCAAGCTACTCCCAGGGCTGGGCGCTGGGGACGTTGAGGTTCGTCGAGGGCTCGGATATTCAGACGGCCTACACGCGAGGAGAACTCAGGTCCCACGACATCCTTTTGACCGATGGGGTCCCGGCTGAGGTGCCGTCGGTCGCCGGGATCGTAACGCTGATGCCCGCGACGCCCAATTCGCACGTGGCGATCCTGGCGCGTTCGCAAGGTGTGCCGTTCATCCATCTGGCTCTGGCGTCTGATGTTGCCTCGGCGCAGAGTCTCGTGGGGCGAACCGTCTACCTGAGCGTGACACGGGATGACTTCGGCGCAGACTGCCGGCTCAAGCTGCTCGATGCCGGCTCGCTGAGCGCCGAGCACGAGGGAGCGCTGCTGGCGTTGAAGCAGTTGCCTCCCGTCGAGATTCGTCCGACGGTCCACTACGGTCGGTTCTGGGCGGACACCAGCAACCTGGGGCCCGGCGATATCGCGCACTTCGGTGGCAAGGCGGCCAACTTCGGGATCCTTCGCAGCGCGGTCGCGGATAATTCCCCTCGTGCGATGGCCTTCTCATTCGATTTGTGGAACGCCTTCCTCGACCGGCCCACGTTCGGCACGCCACTTCGCGATGAGATTGCCCGGCGCCTGTCGAAATACACCGAATATCCGCCTGCGAACATGCAGCAGCTTTCGAGCGATCTGGCGCTGGTTCGCGATCTGTTCACCGATTCTCGGGCTGTTTCGTTCGGTGATGAGCTGGAGGCGATTGTCTTGGGGGCGCTGACCGAGTTCGGATTCGACCCGATGCAGAAGATCCGCTTTCGCAGCTCGACCAACGTCGAGGACAGCGACCGGTTCACGGGTGCGGGGCTCTACGACAGTTTCAGCGGATGCCTGGCCGACGATCTCGACGGCGATGCGGCCGGCCCGTGCGCGTGCGATCCGACCGAGAGTAAGGAACGCGGCGTCTTTCGGGCCATTCGGAAGGTCTTCGCCAGCTTCTACAATGACAACGCTTTCCTCGAACGGCTCAAGCACGGAATCGACGAATCGCAGGTCGGTATGGCGCTGCTCGTGCACCATTCCTTCCCCGACGAGATCGAGCTGGCCAACGGGGTCGTGACGATGGAGCGCCGCTGGGACGAGAATTGGGGCATTGAGATCGTTTCCCAGAAGGGGGCGGTCTCCGTGACGAACCCGCCCGCCGACGCGGTGCCGGAGATCGTGCAGGTCAGTGGCACATCCTGGGGGCCCATGCCGTGGGTGGTGCAGCGGTCGAGTCTGGTTTCGCTTCGCGACGACACCGTGCTCGAATGGGAAGGCGACTATGTCCACCTGTACGAGCTGGTCGTCATGGCGGCCGAGCGATACTGTCAGGTCAAGCCGGCAGACGGTCCCGTGCTCGACCTGGAGTTCAAGAAGCTCGCGCCCGACGGCCGACTCATCGTCAAACAGATTCGAGAGATCCCCCGGGCTGACGCAGGTGAATATGTGACGCCGTTCCTGCTCGGCCTGTCCAGACAGTACCGCACGTTGCAGGGCCGGGGCAGCAATGTCTTCACCAACCACCGCCTCAAGTCGCGATGGACGCTGACGCCCGCAAGCACATGGCTCGACGAAGGCGCGCTGCAAAGGTGCCTCTACGACGACGTGAGAATCGAGTACGTCGCCGATGGCCGGGTCCAGGAGGTCGCGGGGCTGATGTCGCTGCTGCCCGACGCCCGACACGAGTACGAGGCGCCTCAGACGGATTGGGACCGGTACAACCTGATTGACAGTTGGCGGCTCGATGACCCGTGCAATCCGCGAACGGTTCGCCTCCGCACCACACCAGCGTTCCAGGCGGCGGTGCCCGATCCGGTCGTCACGATGGACGACCTGCGGCTGATGGTCGAGGTCGAGTATGACCGGCCCGTGCCGACAGGCGAGACGGATGTGACGATTGCGGAAGAAGCCACCCTGTACCGGCCCTGGGAGCCGGGCGAGCAGGATTGCCTCGAGACGTGCGAGTTCGACGACCCCAATACCGGCGTCTCGATTTGCGTCCAGTTCTACATGCGATGGAGCTGGGCCCCATCGTCGCCGACCTCGGTTCAGATCGAGCGGACGGGGATCGAGGGCCTCACCCGCGAGCCCATCATCCTGACCGGGTTCTTCTCGCAGAGCGTCGGCGGCGGGGCGCATCTTTGCCCGAAGAATTTCCTCTTCGAGCCGCGACTGGAGTCCGGGATCTCGCAGGAGATACTGGACGAGCTGAAAGCCAGGGACATCCGCTTGATCTACTTCACCACCGGCGCCCGCGAGTGCCGTCCGACCGAGTGGGAGGACACGCCGGCGGCAATCCGCTTCTATGGCTTCGACGACCCCATCGAAAGTCCTGACGGCACGCCATTGTAGGGACGACGCATGCGTCGGCCCTTGTATGTTGGCTTTGTCCTGCTATGATGAATGGGTACGGGCGAATGATGATTCGTCCCTACTGATGATATGCTCCCGCAGAAGGAGATGCCGATGAATGCACGATCTAACCTCCCCACCAGGTCGATCTGTGTGGTGGTCGTGTTGGGGACCTGCTGCATGAGCCGGGCCCAGCAGGCGGTTTCGGGTCCGGTCATCGAGCCGTGGCGATTTCAGGTGGGCGTCTGCACGCATTTCTGCCAGGGCAAGGGCATCGTCGAACGGAATCTCGACAGCATCAAGAGCGCCGGCATCGGTGCGATTCGCGACGAAGTTCCGTGGGGGGCCATCGAGCGGGAGAAGGGCCGGCTCGAAATGCCCGAGTCGTTCGACACCTACGTCCGTCAGGCCGCGGCGAGGCGGATCAATATCCTGCTCATCCTCGATTACGGCAACCGCTTCTACGACGACGGCGATCGGCCGCAATCGCCCGAGGCGATCGAGGGCTTCTGCCGGTATAGTGAGTTCGTCGTTCGCCACTTTGGCAAGGATGTACGGCTGTACGAGATTTGGAACGAATGGGACATCCCCATCGGATTGCCCGAACGCCACCGCAAACCCGGCACACCGGAGAGCTATTTCAACCTGCTCAAGGCCGTCTATCCCAGGATCAAGGCGGTCGATCCCGATGTCACGGTGATTGCCGGGTCGCCGACCAGCGGGGGCGTCAAGAAGGGCTGGCTTGAAGAGATCGTCAAACTCGGCGCCCTGAAGTACTGTGACGCCATTTCGATCCACAGCTACAACTACAACGAGCCGTTTCCGCAACGGGGGCCCGAGGCCTGCTCGGCCTGGATGACGAGCGTGCAGCAGATGCTCCGCCGCTACAACGGTGATATGGACGTGCCGTTCAACGTCACCGAGATGGGCTGGCCGACGCACGTGGCCAAGGGCGGCACCGAGCCGGAACTGTCGGCGTCGTATCTGGCCCGTCTCTATCTGCTGGCCCGCACGTCGGAGTCGTTCGAGGGGTTGTGGTGGTATGATTTCCAGGACGACGGCTGGGATCCGAAGTATAACGAACACAACTTTGGCCTGGTGCGGCCCGACCTGACGCCCAAGCCGGCGTACCATGTGATGGCGGATATCTCGCAACTCGTCGGCAAAGGACAGTACACCGGCCGGATCGAGACACCCGATCAGCGCGTGCAGGGATTGCGCTTTGCGCGAGCGGGCCGCGACTTCTGGATGCTGTGGTCGGACGACGACCGGGACCGCCAGATCGTCCTGCAAACGGAGAACCCCGACACGCCCGTATTGGTTCGGCAGTTGGGCCACGACGCCAGCCTCGTGCAGTGGGGCTTTCGTGACTGGACACAACGACGCAACAGCGAACTGGTTCCCAATCGGATGTCGATTGTCGTGGGGCATCGCCCCTTCATGCTCAGCGGCGACCTTTCGGGCATCTCCATCGCCGAAGTGATCCCGCGCTTTCGGCAGGTCGGTGAGTCGGAATGACCATGCCACCACCACAGAGATAGAGTGATGCAGCCATTTACGCTTCTGATCAAACCATCGGGTTCCGACTGTAACGTTGATTGCGAATACTGCTTCTACAAGTGCCGCGCGCCGGAGGTGGGGCAGGGCCGTCAGCGGATGAGCGACGAGGTGTTGCACACGCTCGTCAAGGATTACATGGAGCTGCGCTTTCCGATATCGGGCTTTGCCTGGCAGGGGGGCGAGCCGACGCTGATGGGTCTGGACTTCTATCGCAAGGCCGTCGAGTGGCAGGCCAGGTACGGCGTCCGTGGCCAGGAGGTGGGCAATTCGCTCCAGACCAATGCCATTCTGCTCGACCATGACGAATGGGGTCGATTTCTGCACGAGTCGAAGTTCCTTGTCGGCGTCAGCATCGACGGGCCCAGGGAATTGCACGACCGCTATCGGCTCGACCTCGGCGGGCATGGCACGTGGGACCGCGTCATGCGGGCCATCGACTGCTGCAAGCGACATGACGTCGAGTTCAACACGCTGACGCTGATCAACGATCTCACCGCCGAACACCCCGATGAGATCTTCGACTTCCTGCTCGACCTGGGCGTTCGCTATATGCAATTCATCCCGTGCGTCGAGGGCGATCCGCAGACCGGGCAGATCGCGGCGTTCTCCGTCTCGCCGGAGCAGTACGGCGAGTTTCTATGCCGCATCTTCGATCGCTGGCTGGCCGTCGGACCGGAGAAGCTCAGCATTCGCGATTTCGACTCGCTGCTGAGCTATTGCATGGCGGGCCGGCACACGATCTGCACCTTCGACCGCCAGTGCAGCCAGTACATCGTCATCGAGCATAGCGGCGATGTCTTCCCGTGCGATTTCTTCGTCGAGCCGCAATGGAAGTTGGGCAACATCGTCGAGACGCCCATCCAGGAACTCGCTGCGTCGGCAAAGAAGAAGGCGTTCGCCCGCAAGAAGCAGAACCTCTGCAACAAGTGCCTTATCTGCCGACACCTGGCGGTTTGTCGCGGCGGCTGCATGAAGGACCGCGCCCCGTTTGACCCCAGCAACCGCGGCCGCGAGAGCTATTTCTGCGAGAGTTACGGGCGATTCTTCGACTACGCACTGCCTCGGCTTATGCAGGTGGCGGCGAAAATCCGGTCCGGGTCACTTGTCCGGCCGCAACAATTGACGTAAAATAGCGGGTTTGAAGTGATGAGTTTGAAGTTTGAAGGGACGATGCAAAGTATTCACCGTTGTGCGTTCACTTCACGCTCCAAATCTGAGACTCCGGCTCCTGGCGATGAGAAAGGATGGGTACGATGGATGCAGTGAATCGAAGGACGTTTCTGGCCGGTGTAGGTGCGACGTTGGCGGGTGCGGCGATATCGAATCGGGCGATGGGACAGTCGGCCGCGTCGACTGCCGATCATCACGGACGGGGCAATCCGATTGCCGTCGCAACCTACTCGTTCTGGCGATTCAGGAAGGGCATGCAGATGCCCATCGTCGAGTGCATCGACCATGCCGCTCGAATGGGATTTAGCGGCGTGGACATCCTGCTCAGACAGGTGGATGACCAGAGCAGAGATGCTCTGAACAAGATCAAACGTCACGCTTTGATCAACGGCGTGGATCTGTGCTGTCTGTCCACGCACCAAGGCTTCGTTACGCCCGACGAGGCCCGGCGGCAGGCGAACGTCGATCTGACGATCAGTCAGATCGAGATTGCCTATCAGCTCGGCATCCCGATTATCCGCATCGGCACGGGGCGGTGGGGCACGAGCGGCAACTTCGACGAGCTGATGGCCAATCGCGGCATCGAGCCGGTCCTGCCGGGCCACACCGAGGATGAGGGCTTCAAGTGGGTGATCGACAGCATCGAGAAGTGCCTGCCCAAGGCCGAGGAATGTGGCGTGATCCTCGGATTGGAGAACCATTGGGGCCTGGCCCGGACTCCCGAAGGACTGCTGCGGATCGTCAACGCGATCGACTCGCCCTGGCTCCAGGTCCTGCTCGACACAGGCAACTTCCTCGAAGACCCCTATGACAAGCTCGAGATGTGCGCCCCGCAGACGGTCTTCATGCAGGCCAAGACCTATTACGGTGGGGGTCTTTGGTACACGCTCGATCTGGACTATCCACGTATCGCCCGGATCATGCGAAAGCACGGCTTCAACGGCTACGTCTCGCTCGAATTCGAGGGCCACGAGGACTGGCAGACCGCCATCCCCAAGAGTCTCAAGCTCCTGCGCGACGCGTTTGGTTGATCGCAGCGGCACACGCCGGGCGTCAGGGGGGCTGGCAATCGGGCTGTTCATCTGCTATGATGGTCAGTGAAGGGTTTCTTCACGCGCTGATCGAAACAGCTCCCGGCGGAATGCACGGTCGGAGGTACCGATGAACCAGTACAACGCAGGTCGGACTGCCCCAGGAACGCAGGGCATGGCACGCGGATTGGTCGGTCTGTTCCTGTGGGGTGCTTCTCTCACGGTGCTGTTCGCGACGGGACACGTGAGGGCCGAGAGCTTCATACCCGACGCCGACGTGGTTCTCTTCTCGTACGATTTCCTGGACCTGGACGATCCTCGTATCGTGTCGGATGGCGATGCGGCGCCGATGCTGACCTACGCCTGTTTCGATGAGGACGGCGCCCTCGTTTGGACGCGGGGCTTCACGGACATTGACGCCTGGTGCGAGTACGCCCGTAACGATCCGGGTCTGTCGGCCCGCAAGACCACGCAGGTCGGCTGGGCGATGAGTCAGGGCAATGAGGAGATCTTCTGGCCGCTTCAGGCGCTAATGGTTCTGTGCCCGGCCGTGCGCGACACGGTGGCGGCTGTGGAGAGTCGGCCTCTCGTCTTCGACCGGTTCGCCAGAGCGTGGAAGACGCCGCATATTGAGTTCACCACCGGGCAGAACTTCTGCCATCAGCCCTCGGCCACGGTCTACTGGAACCCGACCATTACCCGCGCCTACGGGTCGCCGATGGCCTGGGACACGTTTCCGCCGCTGATCAGTCTGGCGCATGAACTGGTCCACGCCTGGCAGCGCGTGGTGGAGGATAAGCAGATCTACGGTCCCACGCTCGAGATTGCCGCCATCCAGGGCGAGAACCTCGCCCGACATGCGTTTTATCGTAAGGTTCCCGGCAACGAATCGCTCAGACCTCGTCCGGGCAATCGGGGGATCTACCGCAACGGAGCCTTTACCGCCTACTTCGAGGACCTGGAGTGGTCCGAGTGGTGGCCGGGCTCTGAGCCGGCGCTCGACACGTTCCTGGAGGATCGATGATGGCTCGGCACGCATGGACGAGAGGCTTCTGCGCTGCGCTTCTGGTTGCGGCACTCGCCTGGACGGCAGCGGCTGTGGAGTCCGCCGGCGGCACGGGCGAGGCGGCCGATCCCTACCAGATCGCTACCGTCGGGCATCTGCTCTCCATCGGCGACGACGCCGATCTTCTCGACAAGCACTTCGTCCTCGTCAACGACCTCGACCTGGATCCGAACCTGCCCGGTGGGAGGGTATTCGACGGCGCGGTGATCGCTCACGATGGGCAGCCCAATGCCGCGCCCTATCCGTCCTTCACCGGACGCTTCTACGGGGAAGGTCACACGATTCGCAACTTGGCGATCCGCACTGAGACGCTTCAGTATCTGGGGCTGTTCGGGGCCATCGGCTCGGCCGGACGGGTCTACGATCTGCACCTGGAAGACGTCTCGATCGAAGGACCCGGGCGGATCGGGGTCTTGGCCGGCTCCAGCAATGGCTCGGTCGTCAATTGTCACGCCGGCGGCTCGATCCACGTGGCCGATGAAGGCAACTGGGTCGGCGGCCTGATCGGGACCAACAGCGGCGGCATCAGCGATTGTCATGCGGCGGTCACCCTGACGGCCGGCAACGGCGGCTTCCAGCTTGGCGGCCTGGTCGGTGTGCATCGCGGACGAATCGTCAATAGCGGCGCGACAGGTGACGTCCGCGCCGGACGGAAGAGCTTCGACGTGGGCGGTCTCGTGGGCGGGTGTCTTGGAGGTTCCATCGAATACAGCCGGGCCAGCGGTCACGTCATAGCCTCCGAGGGGAGTTGGAGTGTCGGAGGGCTTGTCGGCGGCGCCGATTCCAGCGCCTGGATCGTCTTCTGCCATGCCGGCGGCCGCGTGTCGGGGGGCCTTGCTTGTCGCGATCTTGGCGGCCTCGTCGGCCATCTGCGAGGCGAAGTGAGTGGCTGCTATGCGGCTGGTGACGTCCATGCCGCCGACGGCAGTCAAAGCCTTGGCGGCCTGGTCGGCTCGCTGCTCGGCGGCACGGTGGGCGACAGCTATGCGACAGGTGAAGTGGCGGGCGGCTCCGGCAGTCGTCTCCTCGGCGGGTTGATCGGCCAGATCCGCACGGCCGGCGATGTCACAAACTGTTATGCAACGGGTCGTCTCATGCGAGCCGGCGACCCCCACGATCGGGGTGGTCTGGTCGGCCACGTCGAGAGCGCCCCGCGTATCCGGGTCGTGCAATCGTTCTGGGACCGCCAGAGCAGCGGGGCGGTGGAAAGCGCCGCCGGTGCAGGGTTGGACACCGCGCAGATGCACGACGTCGAGACCTTCCGCATGGCGCGGTGGGACCTTGCCTGTCTTCGTTCGGATGGGACAGCCGACACCTGGCGAATCCCGGACGATGGGGGTTATCCGCAACTGGCTGCCTTCGACGATCCGAATGATTGGCACGTGCTGGAAGGCGCGGGCACTTCGCAGGATCCCTACAGAATCGCAACGGCCGAAGACCTCGGCGCCGTCGCGCGGTACAGCCGATATGCCTGGTACAGGCTGGCGGCGGATATCGATCTGGCCGACATCACCTGGAACGGCGCCCCGATCCCGGTGTTGCGCGGGTACTTCAACGGCAGCGGTCGCCGCATCACAAATCTGACGGTCGAGGGCGGTCCGGCAGGCGATTTGGGTCTGTTTGGACGCATCGAGAGCGGGGCCTGGGTGTACGATTTGGGGCTGGACAACGTCTCGATTGTGGCTGTGAACGGCGTCCGGAACGCCGGTGGATTGGCGGGCACCAACGCCGGCACCATTGTTGGCTGCTACGTAACGGGGGCGGTCACTGCGAGTTCGAACAGCCTCGTCGCCGGCGGCATCGCCGGCTCGAACCGGCAGGGCATTGTCGCCGATAGCTATGCCACTGCGAGCGTCTGGACCGAGGCGCCCGACGCGCGAGCCGGAGGGCTGGTGGGCCTCAACTACAGCGGGACCATCTCCGGATGCTATGTTGCGGGGCAGTTGACCAATGTTGCCGGCAGCCCATACGCGGATCTCCTCGTTGGCAGAGACCTGCAGTTCTCGCGGATCGCAGGGAGCTACTTCCTGGCCCCTGCAGTGGGCGGGCCGGACGACGGATTCGGTATGCCCCTGACCGACGAGCAGATGAAGCAGAGGGCCAGCTTCACCGACTGGAATTTCACCAGGACCTGGGCGATCTGCGAAGGTCAGACCTATCCGCACCTTCAGTGGGAGCTGGTCCTCTGCGACCCTTGATTGGGTTCTGGGTGGCGCCTCACGCCCAACGAGCCTGGAGGTGACAGGTTGCCAAGAATGCCCGATCACGGTATTCTGTAGCCCGGTATTCTCACGATTCACTGTATCCGTTCGCAAGGGACTACCGGAATGGACAACCGCAGCGCTGCCAGGCAGGATGCGTTGACAGAAACAGTGCCGATCGCATCGTTCATCAAAGGGTTTGCGTGGCGCGAAGAACTACTGCTCTATCTGCTGGCCTGTGTGATCGGCGTGCTGACGGCACTGGCGGCGGTGGGGTTCAATCAACTGATTGAGTGGGTGGATGCGATCTGTTACGGATCCTCCTCGACTCCGGGCCTCTATCGAGAGCGGTATATCTTGCTGTTCTTTCTGCCGTCGCTCGGGGCCCTGCTCGTCGGATTGATCGCTCGGTTCTATTCCCGTGAGGCGGTCGGCCATGGCGTGCCCGAGGTCATGGATGCGATCGTTCGCCGCAACTGCAAGATCAAATTCCACGTGGCTCTGGCCCGCATTGTCACGGCGGCGCTGACGATTGGCTCTGGCGGCTCGGCAGGACCGGAAGGCCCGATCATTCAAATCGGTGCGGCGATCGCCTCCTCGGCGGGACGGTTGTTTCGTGTGGTGCGACACCAGTTTCCCGTTCTGATCGCCTGCGGGGCCGCCGGCGGAATTGCGGCGATCTTTCATGCGCCGATCGCGGGGGTGCTGTTTGCGATGGAGGTCTTTCTACGTGACATCAATTTCAAGACGTTGTCGCCGGTTCTCATTGCCTCCGTTCTGAGTCGTGTTGTGGTAACGAGTCTGCTGGGGACCGATCAGGCGATCTTCCCGTTGGGCGATCTGACGGTCTACACATTCCACTGGAATGAGCTGGGCAATTACATCATTCTTGGGTTTCTGTGTGCGGCGGTGGCGGTGGCGTTCATCCGTCTGCTGAACAGGACCGAGGACGTTTTCGAGCGGCTTCGAATGCCCGGCGTGTTCAAGCCGATGCTGGGTGGCGCCGCCGTGGGCCTGCTGGGGCTGATGACCGTTGTCGCATTTCACGGGTCGATCCGGGCCGAACCGACCATCTTCGGCAAGGGATATGCATTCATCGGTCTGTGCATCGGCACGGCATCGGAGGAACGGTTTGCCGCCTTCGAGCTGACGGCCGGTGTCTTGGTCGTATTGACTCTCGCGAAGATCGTCGCGACCTCGCTGACGCTCGGCAGCGGGGCGTCCGGGGGCGTATTTGCGCCGGCGCTGTTCATGGGCGCAACAACCGGGTATGCTCTGGGACTGTTGGTCCAGCGGTTCGATCTGTATGCCGGCGTCAATCCCGCAACGTACAGCCTGGTGGGAATGGCATCCGTCCTGGCGGCGACGACCCACGCCCCCATGGCGGCGATGGTGATGCTCTTTGAGATCACCCACAATTACCTGATCGTGTTGCCGGTGATGTTCTCCTGCACGGTGGCCATGCTGATCGCTCGGATGTTCTGCGCTCAGTCGGCGGCCACGTTGCGGCTCCAGCACAAGGGCATTCAATTCGGCCTCCACGCCAAGATGGCCATGCTGCGTCGTTTCACCGTGCGGGACATCATGGAGCCCGGTGCGGTGATTGTTGAGGGCGTCATGCCGCTGCAGGAGATTATCCTCAAGACCGCCGACGAAGATGTGTCCGATTTCATTGTGGTGGATGAACGGGGAGACTATCAGGGCCTGTTGTGCGAAAAGGACATGCGCAATACGCTCGTGCATCCGGAAGCGATTCCGTTGATCATCGGCGAGGAGTTGGCGCGTCATGATGTGCCGGTCGTCTCGGCGGATGACACGCTCGATAAGATCCTTGAGCTGTTCTCCCATTCGGAAGTCAACAGCCTGCCGGTGTGCGAGAATTCGAAACCCAATGCGTTTGTCGGCATGGTCACCCGCGCGGCCCTGTTGCGGCGTTATATGAGCGAGTTGCAGAACGGCGCCTGACTTGTGCCATGCGCCGGCCGCGCCCGGACCATGATCGATGACTGTGTTTGACGTGAGGCGTTGTGCGAAGAACTGACCGGGGTGTCCTTTCATGAAGGGAGACGACCATGATCGAGCAAAATCGGATTCTGTGGGTTTGTGTGGCAGTGCTGGTTGCGGCCGGCTTCGTTCGGACCCAGTCGGCGGCGGGCTCGGCGGTCGAGGAGCTGACCCGGATGCTTCCCGACGAGACCGTATGCTTCATCGCCACAAGCGGTGGCGACGCGTTGAAGGACGAATGCGCCAGGAGCATTCTCGGCCGGATAGGCAGCGATCCGCAGGTCGCGCGCTTTGTCGCGCAGATCAAGACCGAGTTGCTGGCCATGGGCACGCGAGGCGAAGAGCAGCCGCAAGTGCCCCAGATGGTCAACATGGCGCTCGAATATGCCCAGTTGCTCCTGAAGCGTCCCATCGTCATCGGCGTCGCGCGGGCTGAGACGGCCGAAGGGCCGCCGGCAAGCCTGTTCGCCATCCTCGACGCAGGGGACCGCAGGTCCGAACTCGCGGCCGCGGTGACGCGAATCGAGGGGATGATCGGCGAAGATGAGATCGGCGAGGTCGAGGTCGGCTCCTTGACGATGCGCGGGCCCAGGGACAGCGACGAGGTCCCTCTCTACTGGGGCTGGGTGGGCAACTCTCTGATCGTCGGCATCAACGATGCGCAGGGGGTGGCTGCGAAGTATCTGGCGAATCCCCGTTCGGCGGCTACCAACCATCTCAAAAAGGTCCCCGGCCACGGCGATGCCCTGGTGGTGTGCTTCGACCGGCAGATGATTTGGCAGATCGTCCAGAGTTTCGCTTGGCGAGAGGGGGGCCAGGACGACCTGATCCCCGTCAAGGTCGCCCTCGACGGACTTGGCGTCAGCAGGCTGGGCGCGGTTGTGGCGAGGGTCGGGTTCTCGGGCGGCGATTTGATCGCCCATTCGTTTGCCGAACTGCCCGAGCCGAGGACCGGTCTGTTTGCCGCGTTCAAGCCGGTCGATGCCTCGCTGTTGGGCACGGTAGACGCAATGGCGGTGAACGCCACGATCATGAACGTCGACCTCGGACACATATTTGACACGGTGATGAAGACGCTCAAGGCCGTCTCGCCCGACGAGGGCTATCCCGAGGTCCAGGAGGGCTTGGCGGAATTGGAGTCTGAGGCGGGCATGCGCCTTCGCGACGGCCTGCTCAAGAGCCTGGCCGGCCCGGTGGTATTCTATTCGCTGCCGGCCGGAAGGATGCCCGAAGCGCCGATGGGCGGCGCGGTCGCGATGCTCAAGCTCAGCGACCCGGCACTCTTTGAGAAGACGATGACGACGCTGGGGGCCTTCGTCGGTGAGAAGGCCGAGGGCATGCTTCAGGTCGGCTCACAGACCGATGAGGACGGCCGCACGATCCACCTCTGGGCCAGTCCGGCGTTGGCCTTTGCGCAGGTGATGCCGACCTGGTCGGTCGTCGGCGACCAGGCCGTGATCGGCTCGAACACGGCGCTGTGTACGATGGGCATCCAGCGGGTTGCGTCGAGGGGCGATGGTAAGCGCTCGCTGGCCGATAGCGACAGCTACAAGAAAGCCACCGCCGATCTGCCCAAGAATCTGCTGAGCCTGAGCTACGTCGATTCGCAGGCGCAATTCACCCAGATGATGATGCAGCTTCAGCAGGTCTGGCCCCTGGCGACGATGGGGGCAATGAAGGCGGGCATCAAGCTGCCGGTGATGCTGCCGAACCTCGGCGCGATCGTCAAGGACATGCAACCGGCTTGCGAGTACAGCTACGCCCGCGCGGATGGGTTCTACTCACACTATCGCGGCACGGGGCTCGAAGTCAGCCTCCGAGGTGCCGCCGGCGGGGCGCTGGCAGCGGGCGTCCTCATGCCAGCCTTGGCCCGGGCCCGCCAGACGGCCCGGAGAGTCAGCACCATGGACGATCTGAAGCAGATGGGTC
Source organism: uncultured Pirellulales bacterium (assembly GCA_964610435.1). Lineage (GTDB taxonomy): Bacteria > Planctomycetota > Phycisphaerae > Sedimentisphaerales > Anaerobacaceae > Anaerobaca. The sequence continues at coordinate 25,162 of CAZSXM010000033.1, forward strand.
TGGCCCTATTCATGCATGCTCAGGACCGCGACGGTCGTTTCGCCGACGCGTTGGAGGACATCGAGTCCTATCTGGCCAGCCCAAGCGTTCTTCGGTCGCCGCGCAAGCCGGACGATTTCGACGGTCCGAGCTACATCTACATCGCCGGCCAGACGATGACGATGTCGCCCGGCAACGTCCTGGTCTACGAGAATCCCGAGTTCTGCGACGACAGGATCAACGTCCTTTTCCTGGACGGGCACGTCGAGTCCATGACCGAAAAGGCATTCGTCGAGGCTCTGGAGGCGACGTATGAGCGGCTGGATCGTCGGGCGCCGGAGGTGCGGTTTGGAGGCCAACGATAGGTCCGGATGCGAAGGATCAGAAATCGGCGTTGAGGATTTCGACCGTCCGGCGGCACAGCTCGCGGCCGTAGTCGGTCCAGGTGCCCTCGCCCCAGTAGCGGAAGCAGCTCGTTTGCGTCGTCAGCAGGTGGTAGAGGGCGTTGCGGTATCGCGTCTCGGTCGTCGGGACGCCGGCAGCGAGCGCCTTTTCGGCGAACAGGGCGCTGGCATTCTGCATGGGCCCGAGCACGTGCTCGTAGCCGCGAACCCATGAGATGTTGCCGGTCCAGCTTCCGCCTTCCATGTGGAAGCGGTCATCCTCCTTGCGGAGATCGGCGATGGCCTTGTCGAGGGCGTCCGGCCCGGCCCCGTCGCCGAACCGGTCCCAGAGGCGCCTCTGCATGACCGGCTGGATCGCGGGGAAGTCCGCCTCGCCGATGCCGACGCCGTCGAGATATTCCAGGTACTCCGTCACGTTGGCCGGGATGGTCGCGCTGTCCGATGCTTCGGCCATCACGTTGAAGAACTTGGGCGGGAACTCGTTCATCATCACGCCCCCGTTCTCGCCGTCGGCGATCTGCGTGACCAGCGGCGGGATCGGCTGGCCCGCCAGTTCGCGCCGGCCCAGGCCCTTGGCCTCGTAGTAGGGCTGCATCTGGCCGACGAGCTTGGTGTCGCTGCCCTGGGTCTTGACGATCGCGGTGATGCTGAGCGTCTGTCCCCTGGAGTTTCTGGCTACCAGTCGGTGTGGTACGTGCGGCATCCGCAGCGGCCCGCCGTCTTCGATCCGCTCGACCGTATGCTCCTGGACCATGACCCAGTGAAAGCCGCAGTCCTTGAGCGTCCTGACGAATTCGTAGCAGACGTCGGGATGGTTGGGCAGGGCCATCTCGGCCGGGCTGAAGCCGCGAACGCGGGCCAGCGCATCGAATCCGAACAGGGCGGCGAAGAAGTGCTGCCAGGCGCGGACGTGCAGCCGGAAGTCCTGCGCGGGGGTCGAGGGCGCCACGGCGTGGCCCCAAGCGGATCCGAGCCATTCGACGCAGTGGCGATAGGCCCGATCACACGTGATCGTGCGAAGGCTGTCAATCACGTCGGTGGCGCCCATCCGGATCAGCCCGTGCAGCAGGCAGCCGGAGTAGTCGAGCATGACGCGGGGCCGCTTGCCTTCGGAGACGAGCTGCGGGATGAACCGGCCCATACGCTCGTAGCACGAGCGGAAGACAGAGGCGTTGTGGTTGTCTCCGACGTTCGGATGGTTCATCATGTCTTCGAGGTTGCTGATGATCTGCGCCGTCCGGAGGTCGTCGCCGCCGGCCGGGATCAGCGGCTGGTGCATGTGCAGCGCGATGGCAAACGCGCTCTGGATGCGGTCGAAGTCGATCCCGCTTTCCAGCAGATAGAACGGACCGCTGCGGCTCATCGTTTCGGCGATTCGGTCCTCGGACCCGCACAGGTTCGGCAGTCCATCGATGTGATCGGGAATTGAGGCTGACTGGTCCACCTTCAGGGTCCTTCCTGTTGTCTTGTTCGTTCTGTCACCGTAGCGGACTTTGTGTCCACTCATCCCACCCGCAGCAGGTTCCAGCCCGTGGCCGGATCGAGCTTGCGGCCCGCCTCGATTCCCACGATCTCGACGATCGTCACTTCCAGGATCAGGAAGGTCTTCGCGCCACCTCGCGGGCAGCCGACGAGGTTCTGCCCGCCCCGGCCCATCGCCGCGTGCAGGTGCAGCTTCGGGCCCTTGTCGTCGCAGTAGATCGTCCCGACGCCAAACGCCTCGCCCGGACCAGTGAATGTGCGAAACTCGGCTTCGATCTTCGGCTCTTCCTGTTTGGGTCCGACGACGACGTCCGCCTTGCGAAAGCCCCCGGTGATCAGCACAGCCGCACAGCGAATCTGTTCCTTCGTTGCGATCTGCTCGATGGATTCGTACAGGTCCTCGCCTTCGAACAGCCTTGCGGCGATCACGCGACCGGTTTGTCCAACCGAATACTCCATGCCACGCCCCCATACCGATGTCGGCTGCTACGGCTGAACCTCATGCCACAACGTCACGTCCAGCGGCTCGGCCAGCAGTTCGCCCGCCTCCGCGACGAACGCCTGCAGATAGGGTTTCTGGAGGTGCTCGTCCAGGTCGGCCTGGCTCCGCCAGACCTCGACGAACACGAACACGCACGGATCGTCGTTCGACTGGTGCAGCGTGTAACTGACGCAGCCGGGTTCCTGTCGCGTTGGGCCGATCAGGCCGGCCAGCGTCTTTTCCACTTGTTGCAGCTTCTCTGCCCTGGCCTTGACCCGGGCCAGAACGGTCAGTGCCTGCTCCGACATTGGTACTCTCCTGCTAACAACCACGATTTCGATTCGGTGGGGCTATCGTCGGACCAACGCCACCAAAAGTCAACGCCAAAACCTATTGCCCTTGGCGTGGGACGGGTCTCTGGGTAGACTCTGGCTGTGTCAACAGTCCTATGGGGCGATCGGAATTGAAGGGAACGTAACTATGGCAGGCAAGCTCAGACGTCGTGACTTCATGGCCGGCGCCGGTGCGGCGGCGTTTTCCTTCTCGCTGGTCGGGCCGAGCGCCGTTCGGGGGACGGCGGCCAACCGTCGCATCAAAGCAGGCATCGTCGGCGTTGGCCAGCGCGGCACGATGATCGCCGGCATGCTGGCCGCACACGGCGGTTATGAGGTCGCGGCGGTAGCAGACTACTTCGAGCCCGTGGTCGGAGCGGCGGGCGAGCGGTTCGGCGTGCCCGGCGCAAGGCGGTTCTCTGGATTGTCTTGTTGTGAGAAGCTCGTCGCCAGCGGGATTGACGCGGTGTTTCTGGAGACGCCGCCGTACTGCTTCCCGGAGCACGTCGAGGCAGCGGTCAAGGCGGGCCAGCACGTCTATATCGCCAAGCCTCTGGGCTGCGATGTCCCCGGCTGTATGAAGATCTCCGAGCTGGCGAAGAGGGCGACCGCCAGCAAGCAGGTCTTCCTCGTGGACTTCCAGACGCGGACCGATCCGTTCTTCATCGAAGGTGTCCAGCGTGTGCGCGACGGCGCCATTGGGCCTGTTGTGATGCTCAGCTCGGAGTACAACGACGAGAGCTTCAGCGACCCGCCGAAGACTGCGACGATCGAGAGCCGCCTGCAGCAGTTGATCTGGGTCAATGACGAGGCGCTGGGCGGCAGCTATCTGGTCAACGCGGGGATTCACGCGATTGACGTGGCGTTATGGATCGCCGGGCAGATGCCGGTCAGTGCGATGGGGGCCTCTCGCATCGGCCGGGGCGATCCGCACGGCGACTCGCACGACGTCTACTCGATCACATACGAGTTTGCCGACGGGCTCATCCTGAACCATCGGGGCGAGCACCTGAAGAATCGGTTCGAGTTTCGCTCCGACTGTTTTGCCCAGGGTCGCGACGGCTTCCTGGAGACGGGCTACACCACACGGGTCCGCATCCTCGGCAACCGGGCCGGCTGGCGAGGCGGCGACGTGGTGGAACTCTATCCGAACGGTGCGATCCGGAACATCGACGCATTCCACAAGTACGTCACCGCCGGCGTCTGCGACAACCCGACGGTCGAACCGAGCGTCAACGCGACGCTGGCAACGATCCTGGGCCGCGAGGCGGCGCGCCGCCGGACCAAACTCACACTGGATGAACTGATCCGCGAAAACCGAACGCTCGAAGTCGATCTGACCGGCCTGACGGCCTGACCGTCACCGGCGGGATGCGAACCGATCAGAACGGACGCTTGGATGCCGAAAGTTCGCTGCGGAGCCAGCCGGGGCGGTCGGTTGTGATGCCGTCGATGCCGATCCTGGCCAGACGGGCCGCTTCGGCCGAGTCGTTGACCGTCCAGACGTACAGGCCCAGACGGGCCGTTCGGACGCTTTTCGCAAAGTCTTCTGTAACACCCGCCCAGTGTACGTTCAGACCGTCCAGACCGGCTGCGGCTGCCTGATCGGCGAGGGTCCCGCTGTGGGGAATCCACTGCTCGGTCTGTTCGTCCTTCTTCGTGCCGACCAGCCAGTAGGTGGGGAGGTCCGGCATGAGCCGCTTGGACGCTGTGACCGTATCGAAGCCGAATCCGATGATGACGATCTGCGAACGCTTGCCGCTCTCTGCGATGATCCGCTCCAGCGCCGGAAGGATCTCGGGGCCGCACTTGATCTCGACGAAGAGCCGCTTGCCCCGAGGCATGGTCTCGATGATCTCCTCAAGCACGGGGATGCGTTCGCCCGCGTAGGCCGCATCCTTGAAACTCCCGACGTCCAGACGGCGCAGCTGCTCGGCGGTGCTGGTGGCGACGTCGAGATCCTCGCCGGCGGTCCGCTTGGTCGTGCGGTCGTGGATGACCACAACTTGCTCGTCGGCACTGAGATAGACGTCCACCTCGACGGCGTCGGCGTTCAATTCCCAGGCCAGTTTCGCCGAGGCGACGGTGTTCTCCGGGGCCAGATACGAGGCCCCGCGATGGGCGATGATCTCCATATTGGATGCACAACCTGTGGACAGAAGGAGGGCTGCCAGGAGCAGTCCGATGCGTTGGAGGGTCTTCATGCGATACGTTCTCCCTTCGGTCAAATCGATGCGGCGGACGTCACTTGCTTTGGTAGACGCGGACGTAGTCGATGTAGTACTTCTGGGGCAGAATGCTGTCGTCGGTGCCTTGCGAGGCGCCCCAGGAACCGCCGTAGGCGGCGTTGAGGATCAGATAGTGCGGCTTGTCGAACGGCCAGACGTCGTTGCCCGTCCCCTCGTTGCGGAACGTGAAGTACTTGGTCTTGTTGAAGTAGAAGTCGATGCGGTCCTCGAACCACTCGATGGCGTAGACGTGGAAGTTCTTCGACGGGTCCTCTACCTTGATGCGATTGCCCTTCTGGGTGCCCAGAACGTGGTTGTAAGCCTTGGTGTGGACGTTGGCGTGGATCGTAAGCGGATCGAACCCGACGTTTTCCATGATGTCGATCTCACCGCAGGCGGGCCAGCCGATCTCGCGATTGACGCCGAGCATCCAGATCGCCGGCCACATGCCCTTGCCGGTGGGCAGCTTGGCGCGGACCTCGATCCGGCCGTAGCACCACGAGGCCTTCCAGCGCGTGTGCAGGCTGGCCGAGGTGATAGGACGGCCTTCGAAGTGGTCTTTCCGCGTTTCGATAACGAGGCAGCCGTTCTCGACGCGGGCGTTCTCCGGCCGGGCCTTCGTGTAGTATTGCAGCTCCCGGTTGCGGATGTAGCCTTCTTCGTAGTCCCACTTGTTCGGGTCGGGCATGCCGGCGACGTTGAACTCGTCCGACCAGACCAGCTTCCATTCCTGGGCCTCGGCGCCGGTCGCCAGCAGGACGGCCACGAGCAACACGCAATTCATCAACCTGACCATGGTCGATCCTTTCGAATAGGGTAGGTTCGGTTCTTTGACCCGCTTGCTCAGATTCGGGATTCGATCTGGTGCATCATCTGCCCCAGGCCATCGAGGCACAACTGCGACCAGGTCTCCATCGTGTCGCGCACGGCCTGCAACTGCTCGATGGTCATGAAGTCCATCTGCGTGATCATCTGCTCGCGTTTCGTCACGTTCGGCGCATCGAGGACCCAGCAGTGGACCACACCCAGATGGACCTGGCCGACCTCGTTGGAGTCGTCGTTGAGCAGGGCGACCACACGATCTGTGTACTTCGTGTCCACGGACACCTCTTCGGCCACCTCCCGTTGCACGGCGGCCTGGTAGACGTCGCGAAAATCCGTGTTGAACAGGGGGATTTCGTCATCGACTGGGTTGATGTGGCCTCCGATGCCGATGGAGCGGTTCCCGACGAGGCGGGTCTCGCCGGCCCGTTTGCCCCGGACGTAGGTCAGGCACTTGTCCTCACAGATCATAATCACATAGGGGATGATCTGTTTATGGGATGGGTCCTTCTCCGCCTGCGGCCTGGCGATGAAGCGGGGCTTGCCTTGGGCAAAGAAGGCGTCCAGATACCGCTCAACGTCGAAATTCAACCCGTGAAACGTCCCCACATCGTCAAGGATGCGCCGTTGCACGACCAATACCTGCTCTTCCTGGGGCACGCGACCACTCCTTCTGCTGGCTGCTTCATTGCGACGGGCCGGCAGGTCTGTGCGGCCATACACCCGCCTGGGGCATAGTACTGTGACGGGCCGCCGGGGTCAACCCCCCGAGCCCTCAGCCTCACCCAGATCGCAAGCGGCTCGATACAACCGGGCTCGTCGGCGGCCGTGGGATCGGGACGGAAGACACGAAAAAGATGTAACAAATGCGGCCGGGCGGCGTCAGAAATAGGGTGGAGTGGTGCGTCCGGGGATATGCCGGGGGCGAACGGGCCGTTGGGCAGGGCCATCCCACGACTGGCTTTGGTGTTCTTCGAAGGACGATTCCGGCCGATGGAGTTGCCACGCCGCCCGTTTCCTGGTAGAATGGGGATTAAACCGTGTGGAGGTGACAGCCCGCCTACTGTCGGCCTTGTGAGATCGTGAGATATGTTGAGCGAGGGAAAGGTCAATTCATGAGACGCCTACTTGTTGCAAGCCTTGCTGTCGTGGGTGTGGTGAGCTGTTCGGCCGCCGCCAGCGTCCGCCGTGTCCCCGGCGAGTATCCGTCCATTCAACAGGCGATCGACGCCAGCGACCACGGCGATACCGTGATTGTCGCCCCCGGTCTCTATTACGAGACGATCAACTTCAACGGCAAGAACATCGTCGTGACCAGCACCGACCCCAACGACCCCAGAGTCGTCGGATACACGATTCTCCATGCTCAGGGAGAGGGCAGCGTGGTGACCTTCCGCGGGGGCGAAACGTCGCGGGCAGTACTGACGGGTTTCACGCTCACCGGGGGGGCCGGCACGGTGATGTATTCCAGCGATACGTACAGCTACTCCTATGGCGCGGGCATTCTGTCGATGGGGGCTTCCCCTACCATCACGCGCAATGTGATCACCAGAAACGTCGCTCCGTACTCGCGGGAGGAAATCGAGGTGGATATCGGAGGGGCCCGCTATATCACTTACAGATACGAGTGGTCCAGCGGGGGCGGGATCTACGCCAGTGGCTCGGCGACCATCACACAGAACGTGATCTATGGCAACGCAGCCGAAACCGGCGGTGGGATCTACGCCAGTGGTTCGGCCACGGTGACAAACAACCTGATCTACAACAACTCGTCTGTCCAGGGCGGCGGCGTCTACATCGATGCCGGCTTGCTCCTGAACAACACCATCGTGGGCAACGATTGCGATCTGGAGCCCGAAGCGGGCCTCGGCGGCAACGTCTACGCGTCGTTCGGATACGACTACACGCGTCTGACGGTGGCCAACAACATCGTTTGCAGCGCCAAGTCGGGTGGCGGATTGTTCTGGACATACGCGAGCGGCGACGTGATCCGTTACAACAACGTCTGGGGCAACACTCCGGTTGATTATGTCACGCGGGACCTGCGTACGAACGAGGCGATCTATGGAGGCCAGGCCGAGTGGACCGGGCGCAACGGCAACATCTCCTCGGACCCGGTCTTCGTCAGTTCCTGGAGCACGCGGTATCGTCTCGACGCCGGCTCTCCGTGCATCAGCGCCGGCGACCCGGATTTCGTCCCGCGTCCGGGCGAGACGGACATCGACGGCGATCCGCGCGTGTATGCGATGCGTGTGGACATCGGGGCCGACGAGTATATCGGCTACGTCAAGCCGCTGGCTCACGCCGGCGCTGATCGTCACATCCTGGCCCCCGAACCGGTCACGCTGGATGGGACGGGCAGCTACTTCTCAGACCCGCACGGGCCCACGTCGTTTGCGTGGACCCAGACGTCGGGCGCCGAAGTGACGCTGGACGACGCTTCGGCGGCCCAACCGGCCTTCACGCCGCCGGCCGAAGGATGGTACACGTTTTCGCTGGTCGTCGCCGACGGCCAGTACACCAGCGGCCCCGATACGGTGCTGGTGGTGGTGGGCAACGAGCGGCCCGTCGCGAACGCCGGTCCGGACAAGCTGTGGGCGGCGCCGGGCCTGATTCGCCTCGACGGCTCCCGGTCGTATGATGCCGACCCGCCGGATGAGCTGACCTATACCTGGACGCAACTCGAAGGCCCGCCGGTCGATCTGCCTCTGGCGGATTCGGCGATGCCCTATTTCCTGTGCCAGGAGGCCGGCGTCTACCGCTTCGAGCTGGTCGTCAACGACGGCTTCGTCGACAGCGAGCCGGACGTCGTGAAGGTGGAGGCCGCTCCGTTCACCGTGAACGCCGAGCCGTTCACGATCGCGCAGGATTCGGAAAGGTACTTCTTCTATCCCTCGGCCTCCGGGACCCACGTGGCCTATGTGGGCAACGAGAACTACAATCCGTCCGAATGGCAAGTCTTCTGCGCGGATACTCGAACCGGCATCTTCCGCACGTTCAAGGCCGGAACCGTGAATACCAAGCCCAAAATCGACGGTTCTCTCGTCGTCTGGACCAGCAGCACCGGGTCGTACTACAATCCCATCTGCACCAGTGTCTATCTCGGTGATGCGGCCACAGGTGACAGTTTCCCGCTTCGGCGGGGCACGCAAACAGAGTCCTACGGCTATCCCGCGATCTCCGGCAGCAAGGTCGTCTGGCTGCGGCACCGTGACGTGGACACGGCAAACCAGACACGCTATGCCGAGGCGGTGTACGATATCTGCGGCGCCGACGTCACGGACCGGGCCAATCCGGTGTACTTCACCATCGCCGAAGAGGTCGGGCGGGGCATGCCATACCCCTATGACAACTACACCGAGGCGTACGAAGGATTCGTCGACATCTGCGGCGATCTCGTCGTCTGGGAGGCCGACGGCGACATCTACGGGGCCGACATCTCCGATCTGAGCGACATCAAGGTCTTTGCGATTTGCACGGCGCCCGAGCGGCAGTACGATCCCTCGGTCTCCGGGAACCTGGTTGTGTGGACCGATGAGCGCAACGATATCGGCGACATCTACGGCGCCGACATCTCGGACCCCCAGAACGTGCGCGAGTTTGAGGTTTGGGTTGGTGGAGGCTGGCAGTTGCAGGCGAGCATCGACGGCTCGACGATTGTCTATCTGGACGGCGACAACTGGAGCGGCAACATCAGGACTTGCTGCGTGACCAGAGAGTATGGGGTTGTCCACTTCTCGCTTCCGGACTATCCGTGGGGTGGCGGCCCCGAGGTCAGCGGTTCGACGATCACGTGGGCCCGCAACTACGAGATCTCCGGGGCTCGTCTGGATTTTGCGTATTCGCTGCAGGACGGGCCGATCGAGAACGCTACGTCGGGCACTCGTCACGATTATATTCAACATGCCATCACTGCGGCCGAAGACGGCGACGTGATCGTCATCGAGCCGGGGCTGTACGAGGAGAAGCTCCGCTTCGCCGGAAAGAGCATCACATTGACCTCGGTCGCTCCAGACGACCCGGCCGTGCGGGCGACGACCGTCCTGAGCGGAGGCGGACCACTTGTGACGTTTGCCGACGGCGAGACCGCCGACAGCGTGTTGACGGGGTTCACCGTTGCCGGCGGCAGCTACGGCATCGTCTGTAATGGGTCCAGCCCGACGATCCATTGCTGTGACGTGATCGGCAACACCTCGGCGGGGATCAAGGTCTGGGGCGGCGGCGAGCCGGCCGTCAGCCGTTGCGAGATCCTGGCCAATCGCATCGGCGTCGAGATGTGGGCCGACGTCAGCGGGCGGCGGATCCAGCGCAACTACGGCACGTTCAGCAACTGCGTGATCGCCGGCAACCGCAGCGGAGGGGTCTACAGCGGGTACCCGGTCCTTGAGAACTGCACGATCGCCGACAATCTTGGGTACGGCGTCTCCTCCGTTGCCCCGGTCCTGGTGAACTCGATCGTCTACTTCAACGACGGCGTGAATCTCGACGCCCGGCAGGAAGCGACGGTGAGCTACTCCAATGTCGAGGGTGGCTGGCCCGGCCAGGGCAATATCGAGGCCGATCCTTTGTTTGTCGCGCGCGGCCAGTGGCTGGACGATATGCTCTGGATGCCCGGCGACTACCACCTCCAAAGCCAGGGCTGGTCCTGGGATATCTCGCAGGGGCTCTGGTCGTGGGACGATGCGACCAGTCCGTGCATCGACGCCGGGGACCCGAGCCGGCCGCTGGGTGACGAGCCGCTGTGCGAAGCGGGCGACCCGCTGAGCGAGCGGGCTGCTGTCAATACGCGGATCAACATGGGCGCTTACGGTGGCACCGAACAGGCCTCGCTGGCGCCACACGGCACGCTGTAGCCGGCCTCATTGGAGATGGACGTGCGAGAGAAACTCAGAGCGATCGGATTGCGTCTCATGGTTCGGTCGCTGAGAAGCACACCGCCGCGGCGGCCCGGATCTTTCCGCACTTGAGCCGAAGCAGAGTCTCGTTGACGCTTTCAGGGGCAACAACTTCGACCGTCGGGCACAGCGGGATCGCGGCCGCCAGCGGCAGGAACTCCCTGGCGTCGTCATGCGTGACGTTGGCCACGCTCTTGATCTCCTTCTCGTCCCAGAGATGGCGGTCGTAGATCAGTTCGGGTACGGGCGTCACCTTGCGGATGGCGTTGATCACCAGGCGTCCGCCCTTGTTCAGGACGGCCAGGGCCTGCCGGACGGTCTCGCCGACCGGGGTGAAGTCAATGGCCCGATCCAACGGTGCAGGCGGCTCATCGGTCGCCGAGCCGCTCCAGGCGGCCCCAAGCCTTCGAGCCAACGCTTTGTGTTCGTCGCCTCGTGTGAAGACGAACACGTCGCTGCCGGGGAACCGATGCCGCAGCAGTTGGATCGCGATGTGGGCCGACGCGCCGAATCCGAACAGGCCGATGGTCTGGCCGTCGGAGATTTTCGCCAGACGGATCGCCCGATAGCCGATCACGCCGGCGCACAGCAGCGGGGCGGCCTGCGCGTCCGTGAACGCCGGCGGGATGGGGTGCGCGAAATCCTGCCGCACGACCATGTACTCGGCGTAGCCGCCGTTGGCGTCCTTGCCGGTCCATCGGGCCCGGTCGCAGAGGTTCTCCCGGCCGCTTCGGCAGAACGAGCAGGCCTGGCAACTGGAATACAGCCATGTGACCCCGACTCGCGCCCCGATCTCGTGCACGGTCGCGGCCGGGCCCTGCTGGACAGCGGTTCCGACGACCTGATGGCCCAGGACCACGGGCAGCGCGCTCGGCGGGAGCCGACCCTCGATCTCGTCGAGGTCCGTGTGGCACAGGCCGCAGACCGCGACCTTCACGAGGACCTCGTCGTCTTTCGGAACCGGTGTCGGCAGTTCCGTCTCGATCAGCGGCGCTTCCTCGATGGGGGCAATCCGCGGCAGGACGATGGCCTTCATCAGGTCGTCTCCTGCTTGAGTTGCCCGGCGAACACGTCGAAACCGTTCCGGTCGTACAGACAGAAGACGACTCGTTCCAGGCCGGTCCGGCCCTTGAGGTAGTCCACAGTCGTCGCCAGCATGATCTCGGCGCAGCGTTGGATGGGGAAGCCGAAGATGCCGGTGCTGATCGCGGGAAACGCGATGCTCTTGAGGCCGTTCTCGTCGGCCATCTTCAGCGCGTTCCGCGTGGCGTTGGCGAGCTTCTCGTCCTCGTGGCCCTCTCCCATGCGGGGGCCCACGGCATGGATCACATGTCTTGCCTTGAGCCGCCCGGCTGTGGTGATCGCGGCGCCGCCGACGAAGGTGGCCCCGATGCGGTCGCATTCCGCCTGGATGGCCGGGCCGCCCTTGCGGGCGATGGCGCCGGCAACGCCCCCGCCCAGGATCAGGCGGGCGTTGGCCGCGTTGACAATGGCATCGGTGTCCATCTCGGTGATATCGCCTTCGATCAGTTCCAGCACTCGGCCTGTTACGTTCACCTCCATGGTCCCATTCTCCTTAAGGCATCGGATGGTGTCTGTCTGAAGATACTGCTCGGCGTGGAGGGGGGCAAGGCAGGCGGCCGAAGAAAAGAATCGCAATCGCCGGAAGTTTTGGGTTGACATAATGGTCAAACAACCATAGATTGCGATTTGGGTTTGTTTGGAGTGCATGCCATGGAGCCATTGACGGAAAGACAAAGGAAGGTTCTGGAGTTCGTTGCGGCTCGGTTGCAGGAGAATCACCCGCCGAGCCAGCGGGAGATTGCCGGCCATTTCAAGATGGCCCAGAATGCCGCCTATCAACTCGTGGGCTATCTCAGGAAAAAGGGCTATCTGGTGGACGTGGGCGGCCACCGGGGGCTTCGTCTGTCTCCGGCGTATCTTGACGAAACAGCGGACGCTGAAGGCCTGCCGATCCTCGGGCGGGTCGCGGCTGGCGAGCCGATCCTGGCCGAGCCGAACATCGAAGGCTACATGACCCTGGAGAAGCTCTTCCATCGCCCGAAGGAGACCTTTGCTCTGCGGGTCTCCGGCGACAGCATGATCGACGAGGGCATCATGGACGGCGATTATGTCGTCGTCGCATCCGGCTCGAAGATCGGGGACGGGCAGATCGGCGTTGTGCTGCTCGACGACGAGGCCACCGTCAAGCGGGTGTTCGTTCAGAAGAACCGGATCGCCCTGAAACCCGCCAACCGGAGGGCCGGCTATAAAACGAGATATATCAAGCAGTTCGACAAAGAGGTTCGCGTCCTCGGCAAGGTGATCGGCTGCATCCGCACGGAGGTCCGGTAGGTCGATGATGGTCTGTCCGATTTCCATCGGGATTGCGGGTTGGTCCTATGCGGACTGGCAGGGGATCGTGTACACCGATCCCAAGGTCGATCAACTGGTCTATGTCAGCGGGTTCGTGGACTGTATCGAGATCAACAACACGTTTTATCGGCCGCCGTTCGCCAAAACGGTTCGGTCCTGGCTGGAGCGGACGTCGCAGAAGCCGGAGTTTTTCTTTACGGCAAAGCTGCACCGGAGTTTCACCCATGAAGGCAAGGTCGATCCGGAGATCGTCAAGCAGTTTCATCGCGGGTTCGAGCCGTTCCTGGAGGCGAAGAAGCTGCGACATCTTCTCGTGCAATTCCGGTACGATTTCGCCGACGGCGAGCCCGCTCGGCGGCACCTGGCGGACATCGTCAGCCAGTTCAACGAAGCGTTCAGCCTGGTGGTGGAGTTGCGGCACGTATCGTGGGAGAGCCAGGGGGCCCTGGACTTTCTCGGGGGGCTCGGCGTGACGGTGTGCAACCTGGATTACCCCACGTCGAAACAGTCGTTCAAGTTGCCGCACTGCACGGTCGGCCGGTCGGGCTATTTGCGCATGCACGGCAGGAACGCCGAGAAGTGGTTCAGCAAGGCAGGACGGGATGAGGTCTACAACTACTACTACAACGAGCGCGAGCTGGCCGGGATCAAGCAGCGGCTCGACGAACTGGCCAAGGCCTTCGAGTCGCTGACCGTGATCGCCAATAACCACTACCGAGGGGCCGAACTGGCCAACGCCCTCGAACTGAAGGCCCTCGTCACCGGGCAGAAGCAGCCCGTCCCTGAGGGGCTTCTCAAGATGTACCCGAACCTGGCCGGAATCGCCTCGCACGCAATCTGAGTTCACATTTCGGCCGGTGGAGGCGCAGGTTCGCCGGCGACCGGTCAGCGCCCATCGGCCACAGGAACGACGGGGTCCCACTGAATACGCGAGGCGCCGAGCACGGTTCCTGTGGCATACGCCAAGTCCACCAAGGCGATCTGATATTCGGCCAGGGCAGTGATCTCAGCGCTCTGGGCGTTGGCGAACTTGGTCTGGGCGTCCAGGACATCGGTACTGGTTCGCAGACCAAGCTCAAACTGGCGTCTCTCGGCATCGTACAAACGGCCGTTCAGGATGCTGTTCTGCCGGGCGGCTAAGATCCGCTGCCAGTTGGCTTCGACCTGATCGACGGCGTTGAGCACTTCGAGTTCGATCAGAACCTCTCGGTCGTTGCGGGTGGCCATTCGCTGGCGGCGCCGATAGAGCGCCTGGCGAATGCGGCTCTTGGCCGCATGGTTGCCGATGGGAACGACCATCTGAAGGTTCAGGCGATGGCTCGTGAACTCGGTGTCGAAGAGCATGTCGAGCGAATCGGATCGCGTCTCCTCGGTGGCGCTGATGTTATAGGTATAGCCCACGGTGGCCAGCGGCAGGGCCTGAGTGCGGGCGTAGTCGATGCTGCTCGCATCGGAGAGCAACTGGAGCTGCAATTCCAGCAGTTCCATCCGGGTCTCCATCGCCATCTGGACCAGGCCGGCTGGCTCCAGGCGGTGCCGGATCGGATCGGGTTCGGTCGCGAGAACGAGAACGGTCGGTCCGGCTATGTCGAGCCCCGCTCTATTGATGACGCGCTTCAGCTCGCGCTCGCGTTCGCGCAGACTGTTCTCGCCGACGATGATGGCTTCGAGTTGCTGGGCGAGGCCGGCCTCGGCGCGGACGACCTCCACCTGAGATCGCTCACCCGCATTAACGAGTCGCCGGACTTGTTCAAGCTGGGCCTCGGCCAGGTCGTACTGCTGCTTGCGGACTTCCAGCCCCTTCTGTGCGGCGTAGAGACGCCAGTACACCCGATCGACCGCCGCCAGAACGGCGATCACCTCAAGCTTGGTGCGGGCGTCCGCCATCTGATAGTTGTACCGTGCAACGCGAATGGAATGCGTGTTCGCCCAGCGGCCGGCGTTCTGAAGGAGGGGCTGGCTGACGGAGATCGCGAACTGGTTCCGGTAGGACGGGTTGAACGGACCGTCGATACTGAGGTTCTCAGTTCGCGAGTCCGCCAGGTTGAATGTTACGTTCCCGCCGGTGCGCAGGGGGACCTGAACGCCCAGATTGGTCACCACGCTCTCCGTCTCGACGGCATCGACTGTGGGGACATAGACGCCGTCGCCCACGTCCACGAGCGTTCCTCCGGGCACTTCAGATCGATCGAAGCTCACACCGCCAAGAAATGAAGACTCGAATTTGGCTTCTTCTTCGCTGAGGCGTTCAGCAGCGATAGTCGGATCGATCAGCCTGGCCTTGAGTGCGAGGTTGTTGGTCAGGGCCAGGGCCCGGCATTGCTCGAGCGACAGCTCCATCTCGGCCGGCGGGTCCCAATCTTCATCACGATCGGCATCGGACGACTGGGGCTCTTCGTCCGATTTCTGGAGTTCGAGCGTCTCGATCTGCCGGAGCTTCTCCTGGGGGATCTTGACGTCCGAATAACCGGGGCCGGGCAGATAGGCGTCGCAGCCGCTCAGCAGGGCCACAACCAAGGCCGCAACCATCACACGACGGGTCGATTTCGAACAACGTTTGCTACTCATGCCGGAGTGCCTCAATGGGATCCAAACGGGCGGCCTTGATGGCCGGGAACATGCCGAAGAACACGCCGGTAGCCGCGGCGAAGCCAAACGAAAGACCGAGCGCCCACAGCGGAATATACGCCTTGTCCAGACTGGCATTGGGGATCTTGGCGATCAGTTCGGTCAACGCCTGGCCGAAGCCGGCGCCGATGAGCCCGCCGAACAGGCACAGCACCACCGACTCGACCAGAAACTGGAACAGAATCGCCGAAGGCCGCGCGCCGACCGCTTTGCGCAGACCGATTTCGCGCGTCCGCTCCGAGACGGAGACGAGCATGATGTTCATGATGCCGATTCCGCCGACCAGCAGCGAGATGCCCACGACGCCGCCGGCGATGGCGGTCGTAGTCTGGGCCACGGTGTTGAACTGTTTGAGATACTCCTCGATGACCTCCAGACGAAACGTGTCCGGGTCGCCCGGCCCCAGACGACGGGCCTGCCGCAAGAAGAATCGCAGCTCCGCCTGGGCCTCGACCGATAGTTCCGGCTGACGGCAACTGGCGATCGCGTAGATCCCCGTCCAAGGGCCCCAGAGCTTCCATGCGGTGGAAAAGGGAATGAACACCTCCTCGGAGGATCCCATCCCGCCGAACATCGAAGATTCCACCCGCTGCTCCACCACGCCGACGATGGTGAAGCTGCGCCGCCCGACCACGATTCGCTTGCCGATACAGTCACGGTCCATCCGTAACTCGTCGCGGACCTTCGGCGTGATCAGGCACACCTGCCAGCCGTTCTCCTCGTCCATCAGGCTGAACGGCCTGCCCATAATCACCGAGCGATTTTCGATCCGGTGCCAGGATGGATTGATGCCATAGATGCGGGCGCTGTCGATGTTGTGGACGCCGAAGTGAACCGTCTCATTTCGCTCGGTCATCAACGTATAGTCGTCGATGGATGGACAGCGATCCCGCAGCCCCTCAAAGATCTCAGGCTGGAAGCGGATCACGCGCCAGGAGGCGTTCTTGAACCGTCCTTCTCTGGGCCATCGCGGACTGATGAAGATCTTGTTGGTCCCCAGCGACTCGAAATTGCTCAGTACGTTGGCCTTCAAACCGGTCAGGGCCGCGATCACCGAGGTGACCGACGCCACGCCGATCACGATCCCGGTCGTGGTCAGCACCGAGCGCGCCTTGTTCGCCCAGATCTGGCTGAGCGCAAGATAGACGCTCTGATAGAACAGCTTGAGAAAGGCCAGCGGAATGCCAAGAACGGCTCTCATTTCGACACCTCCCCGAAACGGTTGGCCAGGGCCGCCCGCCGCGCCTGGTCGTCGGCGCTGGACAGATCGGTGAAGATGCGTCCGTCCACCATGCGAATCACGCGCTTGGCGTGACGAGCGACGCTTTCTTCGTGCGTCACCAGCACGATGGTCTGTCCCTCGGCGTGCAGTTGATCGAAGAGCCTCAGGATGTCCTCGCTGGTCTTGCTGTCGAGATTGCCCGTCGGCTCATCGGCCAACAGAATGCTCGGGCTGCAAACCAGTGCCCGAGCGATGGCGACGCGCTGCTTCTCTCCTCCGGAGAGCTGATTGGGCCGGTGCCTGACCCGGTCTCCCAACCCCACGCGGTCGAGCATCTGCTTGGCCCGCTTGTGACGCGACCACCAGCCGTCGCGCGAGTAGATCAGCGGCATCTCGACGTTCTTCAACGCGCTGGAACGCCCCATCAGCTCGAACGACTGGAACACGAACCCGATCCGCGTGTTGCGGATGTGCGCCAGGCCGCCGGCACTGAGACGCGTGGTGTCATGGCCGTCCAGCTCATAGATCCCGCTCGTGCAACGATCCAGGCAGCCCAACAGGTTCATCAGCGTGCTCTTGCCCGAGCCCGACGGCCCCATCACGGCCACGTACTCGTTTTGCCGCAGTGCCAAATTGACGCCGTCCAAGGCGCGGATGCGCTCCACGCCCACCTTGTAGACGCGCGTGATGTTCTCGAGTCGAATGACGATCTTATTGGGCGGCGTTGGCATCGCTGGAGTCACTGGCAGG
This sequence comes from uncultured Pirellulales bacterium, assembly GCA_964610435.1. GTDB lineage: Bacteria > Planctomycetota > Phycisphaerae > Sedimentisphaerales > Anaerobacaceae > Anaerobaca. The sequence continues at coordinate 42,761 of CAZSXM010000033.1, forward strand.
GGCCTCTTTCGTCTTCTTCTTGGCTTCCTCTTCGGCCTCGGCCTCGCGTTCATCCTGAATCGGCTGATCGTGCGCGAGCCGCTCGAGTTCCTTGAAGGGTCCAACCACGAGCTTCTCGCCGGGTGTGATGCCGGATTCGATGACGGTGTGCGTGGCATTGCTGGCGCTGATCCGGACGGGCGTGATCACCGCCTTGCCGTCGATGTAGCGAAACACGACCGTGGCATAGGTCTTGCTCCTCTCGTCCTCACTGAGCTGATCGCGGATGTCGATGGGCAACGTATCGACCTCCCGACCCAGCACGGCCTGGCTCGGCACCACCAGGACATTCTCGTGCTCAGACACTTCAATGTCCGTGTCCGCGGTCATGCCGGTGAAGATCTGCTCGCTCGGGTCGATCAACAGGATTTCGGTTTCATAGTATTTCGCGCCCTGGGTGCCCATGTTCTGACTCAGGGCAATGGCGCGGACCTCTCCGGGAAAGACCTTGTCCGGCCAAGCCTGGATATGCACCTGGGCCGCCTGGCCGATCCGGAGCTTGCCGACGTCCGACTCATCGACCTGCGCAACGACCAGCATCTCGGAGAGGTCGCCGACCTCGAGGATCTTTGTTCCGGGGTTGTTCATCATACCCGTAACGACCATTTCCCCCACCTTGGCGTTGATTCGCGTGATGACGCCATCGATGGGCGACTCGATCGTCGTATGGCTCAGCGCCTCCTTGGCCTGCTCGATCCCGGCGTCGGCGACTTCGAGATTGTGTTCGAGCACCCTGAGATTCAGGCGGGCCGCCTCCAGGCTGTGCCGGGCGCTCTGAAGTTGCGACTCCAGTTCCTCAACCCTGAACCGGGCGTCGTCGCACGCCACCTGGCTGACGTCGTTGGTCAGCAACAGGGCACACTGGCGTTCGTAGTCCTGTCGGGCCTTCTCCACGGCCGTTTGTTGGGCCATCAGCGAGGCCTGCTGACTGGCGATTCTGGCCCGTTCGACTTCGATCTGCGCTGCCTGGGCGGCCCGGCTGGCCTGCGCCGAGCGCAGCCGGCTCTCCAGGTCTTTCGAGTCAAGCCGCACCAGAACCGACGCGGAGATCGGCGGATTGGAGTCCGGGTCGCCCTTGGTGACCGTGTCGCCTTCCTTGTGGGGCAACTCGACGATCCGGGCCGACGTCTTGGCGCTGATCTCCACCTTCGTCCTCGGCTCAATCTCTCCCGGGGCGCTGACCACTTCGATCAACTCCCCGAGACGGGCCTCTTCGACTCGGACGATCGCCGGCTTGTTCGCCGCCGCGCCGCGATTCTTGAGCCAGGCGAACCCACCCCCTCCCATCGCGCCCAGAATCAGGACAACCACCACGAGAATGACAAGTACGCGAACGAGCCTCACCGTCAATTCCTTCCCAAGTCACCAGCCGCATGTAGACCCTTCATCTAACAGGGCATTATACTCCTACAGACGCGCGCGACCAGAATTCATTGCGTAGATTCCCTGAGAAAGCCTCCGATTTGCCGCGCCACGATGCTCGACGAGGTCCTACGGAGTGTCCATCGCTTCACGAGGACCCCCCATCCGGCCCGTCCAGACTCGCCGGGGGGCGTGTGAAGCCTTACGACAGATTGCCGCAGCGCGAATGTCTACGCAAACCTCTTGACAGAGTCGGGGTAATGGGGGCAGTCCGGATGCACACGACCGTCTGCGACGCGCTGTTCCTCGCGAAACAGGGGCTGGCAGTCCTTGGCCATCGTCCGCAACTCCAGTAGCTCGGCCTCGGTGATGGGACCGGGCGAGCGTCCTGCTTCAACGGCCTTATCCAGCAGGTCGAGCCACGAGGGCGGGATCGCCGAGACCACGCCCGGCAACGAAAGCGAGAAACGCACAGCCAGGTCCACTTCCTTTTGCGTCTCCGTCGTACGATACCACCACTTCCTCGTCCGCTCGGCGCCTTGCGGCCAGGATCCCTTGGACATCGCCTTGATGGCGAGGATCGCAGCGCCCTTCTCGTTGGCGCATTCGACCACGTCCTTGCCGAACCCGGTCTCGAAATAGTCGACGAAGCTCAGAGGGAACATCACCGCATCGAACGCGAACCCGTTCAGGGCCGCCAAGGCCCCCACTGTGGTGTGGGCCGAGAAACCGAAATGTCGAACCTTGCCTTCTTCTTTCGCCTTCAGGAACGTCTCGATGGCCCCGCCCGGCCCCAGCGCCTGCTTGACTTCCTCTTCCGTGAAGATCGCGTGCATCTGATACAGGTCGAAGTAGTCGGTCTTGAGTCTCCTGAGCGAGCGTTCCAACTCCTCGCGCGCCCCGTCCTTGTCTCGCATCTTGGTCTTGCAGGCCAGAAAGATGCGGCTGCGATCGATCCCCTGCAGACCGATCCCCATCTTGATCTCGGCGTCACCATCCCTTCCATAGGCCGGAGCGACATCGAAATAGTTGACACCGTGATCGAACGCCCTGTGCAGACTGGCCGTGCCCTGCTCCTGGTCGTAATTGGCCAGGGCCAGGCCGGGAAAACCGACGACCGAAATCCGCGCACCCGTTCGGCCCAGAATCCGTCGCGGCAAGCCCAGCCGCTTGGTCGCCAAACCGGCTCCCTGTGCCTGCGAAAGCGGACCGGTTCCAAGGGCGTAGCTGCCCGCCACGGTCCCGATGGTCTTGAGAAATGTGCGTCGTTCCATGAGGTGTCCCCCTTTCGCGATGAGCCGAATTTGTGGTCTATCCGTGCATACGCCTTCCTGCCAACACCGTCGGCCAGCACCCGCTACACGGGCGCTGCCACGGCACGCGTGATTCTACCACAAACGCCCACCGGCGACAACGCGAGATTTGCCGGCGACTGCCGCTCCCGGTCCATACTACTTCGCGGCCACCAGCGCGTCGGGGAGCGTGAGGGTGCCCTCATAGAGGCTCCGGCCGACGATGACGCCGGCGACGCCGATTGGGTTGAGCTTGCGGATATCGTCCACGTCCTTGACGCCGCCGGAGGCGACGACCGGGGTATCTATCGCTTCGGCCAGGGCCTGGGTTCGCTCGATGTTCGGTCCGGTCAGCATGCCGTCTTTGGCGATGTCGGTGTAAATGATGGCGGCAAGCGGCAGCTTGTCGGCCCGTGCCGCGAATTCCAGGGTTGTCTGCGTGCTGTCTTCGAGCCAGCCGTGCGTCGCGACCATCGTACCTCGCGCATCGAGGCCCAGCACGATCCGACCGGCGAACTTCTCGGTCATCCGGGCAAACCAATCGAAATCGCTGACCGCCTTGGTCCCGATGATCACGCGGGTCACGCCCATATCCAGAAGTTGGGCGATGGAGGCCTCGTCGCGCAGGCCGCCACCGACCTCAATCTTGAGCAAGTCGAGCTTGGCGATGGCCGCGATACTGGCCGTGTTGACCGGTCGCCCCGCTTTGGCCCCGTCGAGATCGACGACGTGAAGCCATCGGGCGCCGTCGGCGTGGAACTGCCGCGCCTGCTCGGCGGGGTCGTCCCGGTACGTGATCTGCTTGTCGTATTGTCCCTGAATCAGCCGGACGACCTTGCCGTCCCGAAGGTCGATCGCGGGAATCACATCCATGAGCCGAACCTTTGCATTTGACTGTTCCCCATCTGAGACGTACCATCGTACCTCAAACCCAATCGTAGATTGCAGATTGGGAATTGTAAACCATAAACCGAGACAGACCGCATCGTGACAGGATTCGGTGCGATGCGGCCCGGTACAGGAGACAAGACCATCGTTTGCGGACAGGCGAACATCGTCGTCGTAGGCAGTTCGAACATGGATCTGGTCGTCAAGACGTCTCGGATTCCCCAACTGGGCGAGACGGTGCTGGGCGGTGAGTTCGTCATGGTCGCCGGGGGCAAAGGCGCCAATCAGGCGGTGGCTGCTGCCAAGCTCGGCGCTGAGGTCTATCTCGTTGCCCGGCTCGGCGACGACCTGTTTGGCCAGCGTTCGCTGACCAACCTTGACAAAGAGGGGATTCACACGAAGTATGTGTCGTCGACGCCGGGGTTTGCCTCCGGCGTGGCCCTGATCGCCGTCGATTCGGCAGGCAACAACGTGATTGTGGTCGCGCCCGGCGCCAACAGCCGGCTCGCACCCGATGACGTCGTGCAGGCGCGACGGGAGATCGATTCGGCCGGTGCGGTGGTGGCGCAGTTGGAGGTTCCGGTCGAGACGATCGAGTGTGCGGCCCAGATGGCCGGCGAAGCGGGCGTACCGTTCATTCTGGACCCGGCACCGGCGCAGAGGCTGCGGCCCGACCTGCTCAGACACGTGACGGTGCTCACACCCAACCAAACCGAGGCCCAAATCCTGACTGGGATGGAGGTGAGCGACGAGGTCTCTGCATCTCTGGCGGCCGAGCGGCTACTGTCGTCGGGCGTCGGCGCCGTGATCGTGACGATGGGGGCCAAGGGCTTCCTGCTGGCCGATGGGACCACCGCCGAATTCATTCCCGCCGTGCCGGTTCGAGCGGTGGATGCCACGGCGGCGGGAGATGCCTTTGCCGGAAGCCTGGCGGTCGGCCTGGCACAGGGGCAGTGCCTTCGCGAAGCGGCGGCGTTCGCCGGCCGTGTCGCGGCAGTATCCACTACGCGGATGGGGGCGCAGCCGTCGATGCCGACGAGGCAGGAAGTGGATACATTTCGCCCCTTGACGAAACTGGACTGATAGGAGAACGCCATGAGTCACGCGAACCGATGGACTGTGAAGGTGCTCGCCGTTGCGTTGATGGTCTTGGTCGTGGCCGTCGGCGGGTGCCGCAAGAAGGACGACTGGCCCACCGTTGCTCTTGTGATGAAGTCGCTGGCCAACGAGTTCTTTAAGACGATGGAGGAAGGGGCCCGGGCGCACCACGCCGAGCACAAGGGGCAGTACAACCTTGAAGTCCGCGGCATCAAAGATGAGACGGACGTCACCCAGCAGATCGCGTACGTCGAGCTGATGATGGCCCAGGGCGTGGACGCGATCGTGATCGCGCCGGCCGACTCGAAGGCCCTGGTGGCGGTCTGCAAGAGGGCGATGGACGCCGGCATCGTTGTGGTCAACATCGACAATAAGTTCGACAACGAGGTGCTCCGGGACAAGAGGATTGGGATTCCGTTCGTGGGTCCGGACAATCGCAAGGGCGCCAGGCTGGCCGGCGTATACCTGGCGACAAGGCTGAACCCCGGGGACAAGGTCGCCATCATCGAGGGGGCTCCGAACGCCTACAACGGTATCCAGCGCAAGGCCGGATTCGAGGACGCCATGATCGGCAACAGCATGGACATTGTCGCCTCGCAGACCGGGTATTGGGAGACGGACAAGGCCCAGCCCATTGCCTCGGCTCTGATCAACGAGCACCCGGACCTCAAGGCGATTCTCTGCGCCAATGACAGCATGGCGCTGGGTGCCGTGGCGGCGCTGCGCGACGCGGGCAAGTCCGACGACGTCTACGTGGTGGGGTTCGACAACATCGCGGCGGTCCAACGCCTGCTGAAGGAAGGCAGGATCCTCTGCACGGTGGATCAGCACGCCGACAAACTGGCGCTCTACGGGATTCAGTACGCTCTGGACCTTCTGGCTGGCAAGGCGACGCCGGGTGACAAAGAGACTCCCGTCGATCTCATCACGGCCGAAATGCTCTGATGGACTCCTCTACAGACGGCGCTCTACTGACCGTTACGGGTATCGACAAGGCCTTTCCCGGCGTCCAGGCACTGTCGCAGGTCTGTGTCGATCTCCGCATGGGGGAAGTGCATGCCCTCGTCGGGGAAAACGGGGCGGGCAAGAGTACGCTGACTCGAATCATCGCCGGGATCGAGACGCCCGATGCGGGTGCCATGTGTTTGGATGGCCGCCCGTACAGTCCCGGCGGCAGGCGGCAGGCGGAGGCCGCGGGTGTGCGCATGGTGATGCAGGAGCTGAACCTGATCCCCAACCTGAGCGTCGCCGAAAACATCTTCATCGAGCGACTGCCCAGCCGGTTCGGTTTCATCCACTACAAGGCTTTGAACCGGATGGCCGGCGAGGCGATGAACCAAGTGGGGCTTTCCAGGATCGATCCATCGACGCCGGTCGGGTCACTCGGCGTTGGGCACCAGCAGATGGTCGAGATCGCCGCCGGACTATCGAGGCAGTGTCGCGTTCTGGCCCTCGACGAGCCGACTGCTTCACTGACCGACAGCGAGGTGGAACTGCTCTTCGCCCAGATCGCCCGACTCACGGGCGAGGGTGTCGGGATCATCTACATTTCGCATCGAATTGAAGAGGTGCTTCGGATTGCCGACCGCGTCACCGTATTGCGGGACGGCAAAGGTGTTGCCACCCGCCCCGCGGCCGAGCTGGACGCCGATGGCATTATCCGCCTGATGGTGGGCCGCGACCTGGACCTCGATGCCCTGGTGCCCGGGGGGCAGCGGGGGATTCTGGCCCTTCGCACAGCAGATCTGCGGGCGGGTCAGAAGGTTCGTGACGTTTCCTTCGAGGCCTATCGCGGCGAGATTCTCGGCGTGGCGGGCCTGATGGGGTCGGGTCGGACCGAGACCATGCGGCTGATCTTTGGCGCCGATTCGTTGGATGCCGGGGCCATTTACCTCCACGACGGCGCCGACCCGGCGCCGATCCGACGGCCCTGCGACGCCGTGCGCCGGGGAGTTGCGCTACTGACCGAAGACCGCAAGGAGCAGGGCTTGTTTCTGTCTCTGCCCATTCGGGCCAATGTCTCGATTGCCCATTTGAAGGGGGTCAGTACGCTGGGCTGGCTGGACGCCGGCCGCGAAAGGGCCGTTGCGAAACGGTACGTCGAGTCGCTGGACATCCGCTGCTCTTCGTCGGAACAGATGGTTGGGCAGCTTAGCGGCGGCAATCAGCAGAAGGTGGTGATCGCCAAATGGCTCCACCGTGACTGCGACATCCTGATCTTCGACGAGCCGACGCGCGGGATTGACGTCGGAGCCAAATTCGAGATCTACCGCATGTTGGCTGCTCTGGCCCAGCAGGGCAAGGCGATCCTCTTTGTCTCGTCCGACCTGAAGGAACTGATGGCGATCTCACATCGGATTATGGTACTCTCAGCCGGTCGCGTGGCCGGGACGTTTTCGCGAGACGACTGGTCCAAAGAGCGGATCATGTCGGCCGCCTTCAGCGAATACGTCTGAGACTCACATCCAACGCATTGAAGGAGAGGTATGACCCCGACGAATCAGGGATCGATTCGGCTGTTCCGCCTGGCAGGCATCGCGTTGTACCTGCACTGGTCGTGGTTTCTCGTGGCGTACTACATGATCAGCATGCGGGCGGGACACTACCCGTCGATGACGTGGAACGTCCTGGAGTACCTGGCGCTGTTCGGCCTGGTCCTGCTCCACGAGTTCGGCCATTCACTGGCATGCCGGCAGGTCGGAGGCCGCGCCGATCGCATCGTCCTGTGGCCTTTGGGAGGGGTTGCCTATGTGGCCCCGCCGCAGCGGCCCGGCCCCACGCTCTGGAGCATTGCCGCCGGCCCCCTTGTGAACGTGGTCCTCGTTCCAGTGTTCTATCTGCTCGTGAAGCTCATGGGCGCCGGTGGTCTGGCCGAAGGCGCGCCGAATGCCGTGCGGCTGGCACAGACACTCTGGGTCATCAACATTGCCCTGTTGGCCTTCAACCTTCTTCCGATCTATCCGCTTGACGGCGGCCAGATCCTGCGATCGCTGCTGTGGTTTGTGATCGGGCGGGCCTGGAGCCTGGTCGTCGCGACGGTGATCGGCCTGATCGGCGTCGCAGGTCTTCTTGTGCTGGCCCTCTGGGCGCGGTCGATTTGGCTCGGCATTCTCGCCGTGTTTGTCCTTCTGAACTGCTGGAACGGATTGCGGCACGCGCTCCAGTTGGTGCGTGTGACCAGGATGGCGCGCCGGCCCGATCGTTCTTGTCCGACCTGTCCGGTCGCAGCGTCGGGGGCCGAGATGAATGAGACGTCGGCCCCGAGAGGTCACTGTGGCATCAGGTCGTAGCAGACCAGACGTTGCATGTAGCGGAGATAGACCTTGCCGTTGGCGACCACTGGAATGGTCCAGGCCGGCTGTGTGACCTCTCCGAGGGCACCCGTGAGTTGTGTGACCAGCCGGAACGCGCCGGGGTCGGGCTCGACCAGGAACAGATTGCCTTCGATGTCCATGCAGAGCAAATGGCCGTCAACGTACATGGCGGTGCCCCAACCGATCTCGCGGGTGCTCCACTGCTCTTGACCGCTCCGCAGATCGACGCATTTGAAGTGGCCGGCATTCTGGTTGCTCTGGCCGGAGTAGCCGTAGAGGAAGCCGTCGATAATGATCGGGTCGGAGTGGTGTGACGCAATGGCTCGGCTCCGCCAGAGCGGTTCTGCACGGTCCTTCTGCACCTGGATCGCCTGGCCGCCGACCCGGTAGCCGGATGTGATGAAGACGATTCCGTCCGCCACGGCCGGTGTCGTTGCGTTGACATCGTAATTGGTCTCCCACGGTACCGTCCACCGCACCGTTCCGTCGGATGGGTCGAGACAGGCCAGACCCGTGCCGTGGAAGACGAGCAGTCCAGCGGTGCCATCCATCTCCATGAGGGCCAGGGCCGCGTAGCCGGCGGTGCCTTCCATCGACGTCCAGGTGACGTCCCCGGTCATTTTGTCGTAGGCGATCACGAGGACTTGGCCTCCTCCCTGCACGAGTACCTTGTCCTCATGCACGAGAGGCGAAGCGGAGTGACCCCATCGCGGCTCCTCGCCTCCCACGTCGTGGACGTTCCGTCGCCAGAGGAGGGCGCCGTCGAGGAGTTGCCAGCAGGCGAGGTCGCCGCCTCGCCCGAACGTATAGACGCGGTCGCCGTCGATGGCGGGCGTTGCCCGTGGGCCCGGACCATGGCTGGTCCCGGTCCTGGCCGGATACGAGCCGGACCAGATCAGCTCGCCGCTGTCGGAGTCCAGGCAGAAGACCAGATCGTTCCTGCTGTCTCGGCCCGGAACGACAAGGCGATTTCCCTGTACGACCGGCGCCGACCATGCAGCGGTACGACTTCCCTGGCACAGAAAACTCACCTCCCACAGTTTCGTCAGGCCGCCGGTCCAGTCCGTTCGGATCCCCGTGACGGGGCTCTTGCCGTCGCCATCTGGCCCGCGCCAGCGGAGCCAGTCGGCATGACCCTCGCGGAGCGGAGGCGGGCTCGAGACGGCCTGTGGAATCGTCTCCACCGGGCCCGGCAGACGGGGTGGGCCATGCACAATCCGCCAGATCTGCCAGGCCCCGAACAGCGATGCGGTTATCAAGAGGATCACCGTCGCAAGGCCAACGATCAGAAGTCGATGTCGTTTCATGTGCGCTCCTGCCTGCGTGATTTGCCGCAAACCCACGGAAGGCCCGTCAGGGTGTGCTCCCGCACGCCGAGCGTTATATATAGCATACTGTGCGGTTCGATTTCAACGGCTGCCTTGCTCCCTTGCTCCGGTGCCCGGTTGCTCCGCCGGCTCCAGCGCTCCAGGGGTGCACTGCACGTTTGTGGGTAGAATAATCGGGCCCTTTTTGTAGGATCGAA